>NZ_JAKJSX010000013.1:0-212726 GCF_050337435.1 Vibrio satsumensis
AGACCAGACCATTCATTCGTCCACATTAAATTCAATGCTTTTCGTTTTGTCTGAGCAGTAGCCGCATGGTTAGTTGGTAAAAATGAATCAGTACCATGGATGGCAAAGACTTGAGCCCAATACCGTATCTGTCTTGAAGAAATTGAATATTGTTTTGCTAAGTAGAGAGATGACGTGCCATCTAAGTATTGCTTAGCAATGATACATTTTAGCTCTCGGCTATATTTGGACATAAAAAGACCCCCAATAATTGGTGTCCAACTATTGGGGGTCAGTTCAAATGCGGGCTTTGGTTCAATCAATTCTGATTATGCTTTTACAGCTTTACAATCGTTTGAAGACGTTAAAGGTTTGAAGAACAGCTTAGTTTCTTCGATAACCACGTGGCGTAGTAAAATAAGGCCGATCAGGTTTGGAATTGCCATCAGGCCGTTCACGATATCGGCCATTATCCAGATCATGTCGAGCTTTAGGAATGCTCCAGAAGCCACTAATGCGATGAATATTATCTTGTAAGGCAATACTGCTTTGGTACCTAGCAAGAACACAACGCAGCGCTCACCGTAGTAGTTCCAACCTAAAATTGTTGTAAACGCAAAGAAGATCAGGCCAACAGAAACCAACATAGGGCCAAGGGTGTCTGCATTCAAACCAACGGCGAATGCATGAGTGGTCATCGCAGCACCAGACAGGTCCGTTTGCCAAGCGCCCGTTAAGATAAGCGCCAAACCTGTCATGGTACAGATGATGATGGTATCGAAGAAGGTACCTGTCATAGATACAAGGCCTTGCTTCACGCATGAATCTGTTTTTGCCGCCGCCGCCGCCATTGGTGCGCTACCTAGACCAGATTCGTTCGAGAACACACCACGAGCGATGCCTGATTGGATAGCAAGCATGATGCTTGCACCAAAGAAACCACCGGTTGCTGCTGTGTTGGTAAACGCAGAGGTAACAACAAGGGTAATAGCATTCAACAGTTGGTCTGCATTTGAAATCAGAACGCTTAAACATGCGACAACGTACATAACCGCCATCGTAGGAACAACTTTCCCTGCCACCTTAGCGATAGATTGAATACCACCAAGGGTTACCACTGCCACTAGTATCGTTAGAACGACAGCAGACATCTCACGAGAAGCACCAAATGAAATTTGAGTTGCGTCTAAGATAGCGTTTACTTGTGGGAAGGTACCAATACCGAAGCAGGCAACACCGAGCGCGAAGACAGCGAACATTACCGCCAAGATTCGTGAGCCGACACCGTATTGCAGGTAGTACATTGGGCCACCAACCATTTCGCCATTGCTATCGGTTCTGCGGTATTTAACGGCAAGTAGACATTCTGCGTATTTGGTCGCCATGCCAAATACAGCGGCAAGCCACATCCAGAATAGGGCACCAGGGCCACCAATCTTGATTGCGGTCGCTACACCAACGATGTTACCTGTACCAATGGTTGCGGAAAGCGCGGTACACAAAGCGGCAAAACTTGATACGTCACCCGTACCGGATTTGTCTTTGCTGAATACCATTTTTAGCGCGGTTGGGAGGTGTCTAAACTGGAGTAAGCCTAAGCGAAAAGTAAAGTAGATACCTGTACCCACTAGCAGAATAAGCAGTGGTGGTCCCCAAACGAATTGGTTGATGGTTTGTAGTGTAGCTTGTAGGTGGTTCATAGATTCCCCTTAATAAATTAAAAATTTAAGGAGAAGAGGGAAGGCAGTGCAGATCACTGGGATCGGGAGCACTACTTAATACATACGGATTTCTAGATAGAATTCTTTTGTTAATTAAGGCTGTTGCTTTCCACTCCTCTGTCCTTTTGCCTGAGAGTTTCACTTAGCGAATCACTTATAGATAAGTAACGGGCACTAAGCTTGCTCCTTCGGCGACCGATCTAACGGTTCTCTCCAGAGGTTCCTCCAACGACAGTCCTCACTTTTCTGGATTTCTCCAGCATAAAGCACCTGAAAGATTTACTTCTTCGGCGGGTCAATCTAACTAAATGTTAATATTTAGTTAAAAACCACTCTCCTGCAGTCTTCATCGGAACAATTACCTAAATGATTAGGTAATCTGTAGGCGTATCCTAGATCATATAAAATGTGATGTCAGCTACAAAATATCTGTTTGCACAAATGTTGTTCAACTAAATGATCAAACAACGAGTCTCTGACGTAACTTGCTTATTTAAATGGTATAAAATAGAGAAACAAGGAGGAGTTATGACTCGACTAATAGCGATTGTTTTTTTATTGGCTTTGGCATTTGTACTATTTCGTTACCGGACAAACGAAAAACTGCAAAAAGGGGTTGTGATAGTTATCGTAAGTAGCTTCCTTTTGTATACTGCCAGCTTGATGATTTCGGAGTTAACTCGTTAAACCTCTCTGTAGACAGTTGGGATGAATGTGTTAGCAAAGCTTAAGTGCTTCTGGCTTGAGCGATAGGTTTAACTGAGCCTACACTATCAGTATTGGCATCAGTGCCAGTGACCGTGTAACGTTAAACAAATTTTTGGGAGTACCCGCTAGTGAACCAGCAATCTGGACAAAGCGAACAAGATGAAGTTGTTGTTATTGAAGAACGCGATAAGCGCAGTCAGCTCTATATCGGCATTGCTGCGGTTATAGGTTTAGCACTGGGTGGCTTAATCGGTTCTACAGTCACGGCTTCGAAGTGGGAGTCCACTTATCAGGTACTCGAAACCCGTTATCAAGAACTGCGCGACAGTAAAACAGAATTGATGACATCGGTTGAAGCTAAAGTGGCAAAAGTTGATACCGAGATCGACGCCAAAGTCGAAGTTGCGCTAGCAAAGCAAGCGGAAGAGCATCAAAAAGAGCTTCAAGAGTTAGCGAAACAATCTGCGGTTTTAGAAAAGGCGAACTACTCGTTAGAGCAGCAGTTAAACGAACAAAAGCAAACGCTAGATAAAACTGAGCAATATAATCAAAAGCTAAACCGTCAGGCGGATATGCAGTCGACCTTGTTTGAACGTTCTCGTGAACTGTTCCGTAAAGAATTACAAATATCTCAAGAACTTGAAAAGCTTGAGAAAGAAAGAGACGAGCTTGAACAGAACCTTGGTTCACTTAAGAAAGCGTGTGATGTGTTCTTAGATGGCACATCATGGGATGCGAAATCTGACGCTTGTGAGAAACAAGATAATGCTAACTCTAGACTGAGTGATATCAGACAGATGATTGAAGTCCACACCATGGATCTCAAGCAAATCAAAACGCTAACCGAAGAGATGGGTTTATAAACTCAAACCTTTAATCATTCATCTTTGGTTATCGCTATAACTATTCAAACGCCCACATCATGAAAATGGTGTGGGCGTTTTTCGTTCTAGATTATTTTTGTAGGTGAGCTGGACAAGTTTGTAAGTGCTCTACAAACATCGATATCTTCTTTGCTAGGTGTTTTCTTGATGCGTAGAAAGCATATAAGACCAAATCTTCAGGTTTATACTCAAGCTCAACGACTTCTAGAGAGCCTACCTTGATGTCTCCGAGACAGGCTTCAAGTGGCAATATAGAAAATCCAAGTCCAGCTAAGGCACCGGCTTTGGCGAGGCTTCCACTGTTTACTCTAAATGATGAATTTACTTTTTGGGTAATCAGTTCACCATCTGTGCTCTTGAATATCCAGGGTGTTCCATTCAATGCTGTTAAGCTGCTAATACAGGGTACGTGGAGTAAATCTGTTATTTGAAAAGGGCGCTTGGAGTCTTGAATTAACTTTGGTGCCGCAACAACTACACTCGGCCAACGTCGAATTTCTCGTGCAATCCAATTACTATCGGCCAACTTACCTCGACCAAAACTCAAGATAACATCAAACCCATCAAGCAGATCGCCTTTGGGGCTCAAGTTCGTATCACAACAGAGTGAAACTTTGGGGTGCTCAGTACAGAACGAAATTACAGCCTGCGCGAGAGCAGGTGTGTCTGGCATCAATATTCTTAATTGCCCCTCTATGCCGTGTGAATATCGTGTTACTCCCTCTAGTGCTTCATTAAGCTGATCTAATAGAGATTGTGTCGATTGGTATAGTTTCTCGCCGGCTTCTGTTGGCGCTATTTTTCGGGTGGTTCTTTCAAACAACCGAGTGTTGAGCTTTTCTTCTAATAGGGCTATGTGTCGGCTAACGTTTGATGTTGGTAAATCTAAAAATTCTGCTGCTCTTTTAAAGCTATTGTTCTCGAAAACGCTATGAAAGCTTCTAAGCCATTGCTGTTCTATTTGATCGATCATCTTTATCCCAAATTCTTGGATTATGTAACCAACAATAGCTACTTTGTTGACCTGTTTCACTTTGTACAATAACACCATTACCAATCAGTACAGTAGGGTGAAGTTTGTTCATTATAAATCGTATTAAGTCTTTGTTACCAAGTAAGACTTCGTTACCACGTCGCGTTGTTTTTGGTTGTTTTGTTATTCACTTCTTAGTTGCACTTGATGCTCTTATTATTGTCCCGTTAAGTTCAACAATAAGCTTAAGCCTAGAAGAAGATGCCTCACAAGCTGGTTATCTTGTTTCTGCGTATGCGATCGCAGCGGCAATCATATGTTTATTCACGAAAGGCACAACAGACCCGGATAGAGAAATAAAAAGAGTATGTATCTGCGTTGTAGGTTTAGCTATGACGACTTGGCTATCAACGTTGATCACTGATTTTAATGGTTTGCTTGCTTTTAGAGTGATCTCGGGATTTTTCGGTGGGGCATTAGCTGTTCTAAATCTGAATTATCTTACCTTGCGCTCTGGTGACAGTGATCGAAAGCGAAACATCGCTGTATTACTGAGTTCGTTTCCATTAGCGTTAAGTGTGGGTGTACCAGCGCTTATTATTTTGTCCTCCGTGAGTGATTGGCAAATGAGTTTCCAGGTGATTGCTGGCTCACTATTCATGATTGGTGTCGTGGTGTTTCTGTCACCATCAATTCTATCAAAACCAGAAGATACAAAGTCGATAGGCACAGATAATCAGCCATTTACGTTAACTGAATTTCTATATAGTCGGGATCTTCGTTTTGCGATTTGTTTGGCATTCGGCACCGTGCTCGGTACTTTTCTGATCTCGACTCAGTTTCCAGTTATGCTCGAGGTGAACCTAGGAATATCGCCAACTTTACTAGGGTATTGCTATGTGATTAGCGGGACCTGTTCTTTTGTTGCAATGCAAATCTTCGGGCGTATTCGAGTTTCCAACAAAGCGGTTTTCCTCCTTATTACATGCTTATCATTGGCGATGGTTATTTCTATCGTCTTGGGTTTTAGTTCCTTAAATGTCGGAAATGCAGCTGCTGCTTTTATTGTATTTGTAGTGGTGAGCTCAACACGAACTTTAGTGATATCTGTTGAGCTGATTAACGCTCTTAGTCCTAATAAACGTATGCTTTTAATTCGTATACAAAGTTCCCTACAACATTTTGCTGTCGGATTTGGAGGGCTGTTTAGTAGCTCCTTGGTACAGTCGCAATCTGACTCATCTTTGGATTTTGATGTTTTGGTCTATGTCGCAGTTTGTATTGTTCTGTGTGTTCCTTTGCTTTGGTGCGCTCATAACAGAGGGAAGGGCTTGCATACTGCTAAGTGACCACAAGTGCTCATTGCATTTTTGAATGGTTCATAGCCGTTTTCACACTATTACCAAGCTATTCGTGATTAGAGCCGTAAAATAGTTTTAATATGTGCTTAATTGAATATTTGGTGACAGTGCACGCATATTTATAGGGTTGAGAAACAGCATAATAGCGTTGTTCTAGGATGAACACGCGGTCTGTTGTCATTCTTTGATTAGATCATCTCAATGGACAGGGAATAAACCATGAATGAATATCAGTGTGAGAACTGCACCATGGCTTATTGTTTCGATGATTGTCGTTTGTCACTAGCACAAAAAGAGATGATCGAAGTAGAAGAGTTGGTTCGTCGTATCGACGTTGAGCACGATAGTGAAAAGAGTCAGCAAGGCATTGAGGATAGCTGCTAGCCTAACAATTCAAACATAAAAAATCCCCACAAGCAAAGCTGGTAGGGATTTTAGGTTAATTGCAGTACTGTTCTCGCTTTCTCAAGCAAAGGGTATTACAAAAATTTTTAGAACAGTGTTATTTGACGATAAGCACTGAAGAGAAGTTATTTCTCGTAAGTTTTGATTTCGCCAGATTTCACGCGAGCAACAAATGATTGCAGTTCCTTCTTCACAACTGGCATCAAGAAGTACAGACCAAGAATGTTGAAGATAGACATTGCAAAGATAGCCGCGTCAGAGAAGTCGATTACCGCGCCAAACTGAATCGTGGCACCAATAACAACAAACACACAAAACATCACTTTAAAAATCAGTTCCGTTGTTTTGCCTTCACCAAATAGGTAAGTCCACGCCTTAAGACCGTAGTACGACCAAGAGATCATTGTCGAAAACGCAAACATGATTACCGCAAGAGCAAGTGTGTATTTAAATACTTCTGCAGTTTCAGTAAACGATGCTGCAGTAAGTGTTACACCCGTTAAACCAGAACCATCGAATGGACCTACATTTAAGCCAGCGATAGTGATAACCAATGCTGTCATTGTACAAATGATTACCGTATCAACGAACGGTTCTAATAGTGATACTAGACCTTCGGTGATTGGCTCTTTTGTTTTAACCGCTGAGTGAGCGATAGCTGCTGAACCTACACCTGCTTCGTTCGAGAATGTTGCACGCTTCAAGCCTTGGATTAACGCACCAATGAAGCCACCAACGACACCTTCACCAGTAAATGCACCTGTAAAGATTGCGCTGAACGCAGGACCAACTTGATCAAGGTTAGAACCGATTACAATCAGAGCCATACCGATATACAGAGCAGCCATCCAAGGAACAACTTTTTCCGTTACCGATGCGATAGAAGGCATACCACCAACAATCACAGAGAAAACTAAAGAGGCGAGTACAAGGCCAGTGATCACACCGTATTCACTTGGTACATCAAATGCGTAAGTTAGCATCGCGTGTGCTTGGTTAGCTTGGAACATGTTACCGCCACCCAATGCACCTAAAATACACATCAGTGCGAAGCCAATAGCGAGCACTTTGCCTAGTCCACCTAAACCTCTTTCACCAAGGCCTTGGCTTAGATAGTACATTGGACCACCCGAAACAACACCTGAAGGTAGGATAGTTCGGTATTTCACACCTAAGGTACACTCACAGAATTTAGAAGCCATACCCAGAAGGCCACACAAGATCATCCAGAATGTCGCGCCAGGACCGCCAATCGCAAGTGCAGCACCCACACCGGCAATATTACCAAGCCCAACAGTTCCAGAAAGCGCGGTTGTTAACGCTTGAAAGTGAGAAACTTCCCCTTCGTGTTTGGAACTAGGGTCTGTGTACTTACCTTTAATAATGTCTATTGCCATCCCGACACGTTTAAATTGAACAAAGCCAAAGTAAACAGTAAAGATAATTGCAGCGAGCAATAGCCAGCCAACAATTATTGGAAAGCTTGCTTCACCTACAGGGACGCTTTTAAATATCAGTCCAACGAACCAACCTGTGTATTCGTTGAAAAATCCATCAACACTTTGACTTAAGTTGCTGATAGCTTGATTAAATGATCCTTCTTCTGCAAATGCACTGGAACTAAATAATAATATAAACCCAAAAAATAATTCACGTAAGTTTTTCATGGTTTTCCCTGTCTTTTTTATTAAATTATGTTTGTTGCTGTTGTGTTTGTTTTCTATTTGCTTTGTATATTCCAGTAACTTATCCACTTCATTCGACGGCAACATAAACGGTTGTAGCTGGGTCGAAAAACGAAATAAATATAAGTACTGATCTTGCTTTATATGTATATCCTTTTGGTATGTGCACCAATAAGACTATGGCATTCGGCTTACCAAGTCTTACTGACAAGCCTATACATAAAAATAATGCCATCAAAGAAATTTTTACAATAAATTTACAATTGTACGAGTTTCGTCATTGTTTGGGTATAAGTGGGCTTTTTTTAGGTAGCAAAAGGCATATGCAGTGGCAGTTATAACGACTGGTGAATGTTGATGTACTTTTGAAAGTCTTAGACATTCGATGGCTGAGGACGTAAATCTGAGGACATTAAAAAAGCCCTGTTCATATCAGAGCTTTTAATGGTTTTCGATGAGAGGGAAGTCTTATTGCTTAGTTTGTAGACTTAGGACTAAGCCGCTCGATGGCTGCTGCCAGTGCTATTGTTAACGTTACTTTTGCTCGATTTGTGGTAGAGCTTAAGTGCTAATAACGAAGCCCATAACGCAACTTGTCCCCACAGCAATGTCCATTGAAACGCTACTTCCTGCCAAGATGCACCCATCTGATTAAGCGCTAAGAAACCTTGAATTGCTGGTGTGCTTGGGAATAACTGGGATAACAGCACTAACCACTCAGGCATCATTTCAACGGGCCAGATAAAACCTGAAGAGAAGATCAGTGGCATTGAACTGATTAACACCACAACCGTGACTAGCTCTCTTCTTGGTACTAGCTCACCGATAAAAATTCCGATTAAACAACTGGCCAATAAGAAAGGCAGCAGTAGAGTTAGAATTTGAGTCATAGAGGCGAGCAAGTTAATCCCGTACATTGAGAAGCTGGCGCCGAAGTAGTACATCGACAATAGGTAATAAATGCCAACTAAGGTACAACAACGAGCAAGAATCAGTTTCGCCGGAGAGGTTTTACTCCAGTAGCCAAACGTTGATTGAGCGTTTTGGGTTGCACCAACTAAACCAGAAGCCATTGCTAAGGTTTGTTGCAGGATCAACACAAAGACGGCTGGAACTACGTAATCGATGTATCCCATGCGGCTATTGAAGGTGGGTTTTAGGTTCAAGCTGAATGCGCTGTAGCCTTTGGCTGCGGATTCCAAAGGTACACCTTCGACTAATAAGTGACTGACCTTTACTTGCGCAGCTAGCGTGCCTCCGGCCTTGGCAAGCCCTTCAACAATGGTTCCGTATACCAAGAAGTAGGAAGCATCGCCCGCGTAAGAAAGCGTCGGGCTCTTACCGAGCAGTAAGTCTTTATAGAAGTCTTCTGGGATGACGAGGAATCCGCCAATCTCTTGGTTAAGTACGGCTTGTTTTGCATCAGCGATGCTGGAGTCTCGACGTACCAACTCGATTTGAGAGGTGGCATCCACCATTCGCTCTAATTGATAGCTGCTTTGACTCTTGTCCAAGTTTACAACGGAAGTTTTGAGCTGTTGAGGAACTTGGTTCGCGTAAGGCAATGGATACAAGAAAGAATAGAAGACCACACCACCGAATACCGTAAGAAGCACGACAGGGTTACGCAGTACCGCTAAGAGTTCTTGCTTGAGCAGTTGAGTAAAGCTCATCGTTTTACTCCTTGTTGTGCTGATAGTTCTGGTTTCTCTTGCTGTGTTGCTTGTGTTGCTTGTGTTGCTTGTGCAGACAGAGCTGACTGCGCCAAGTGTTTCTTAATCAACAACATCACCACGAAAGCAGGAACCGCGTACCACAACATAGTAGAGAGGCTGATCAGCGATTGTGCCGCGCTCACGCCATAACTTGATTGTGCTGTTTGTACTTCGATGTAGTGACTCACTGGCAATAAGCTTCTCCAGATTTGAGCTGCCGTGTTCATGTCAGTCACTGGAAAAGTGATTCCCATAAACGCAAAGCTTGGTGCCGTGAAGGCGCCAGCGAAGCTCATTGCCCTTGCTGGATCAAGTGTTAAGAAGAAAAACAAACATCCCATGATGATACAACTAATCACGGTAAGCAGTTGGGCAATGGTCAATGCCACAAAGCTGCCGTTAAATGGCCACTCTAAGAGGATATAGAACCAAAAACTAAACGCGATACCAAACATCAAAAACAAGACAAGATAGGGCGTTAATGTTGATGCGAGTGACTTCATAGGGGCGTTGGATAACCAAGCTTGAAGGCCACGAGCTCTAACGTTCGCTGTTAGGATCAGTATCGTGCCTACCACAATCATAATCTGCCACAGCGCAGGAATAACCGCAGACACCAAGAACTGAGCATAACTGGTGTTCTTGTTGAACAGTGGCGTGATCTGGCTTTGCACTGTTACTGCTTGGCCTAATGCTGATTGCACCGTGGTATCGCCGTGTGACAGTTGTCTCACGACTTCAAGTTGCGCGTTAAAAGTCCCTTGAGCCTGCAGCAACGCTGAGTTCACCAGCTTACCGATCAAGATAAATTGGCTGTTGTAGAACACGGACACTTGTGGATTCAAACCGAGCAGAAGATCTCGGTCGAAGTGCCTTGGTATCACAACATAACCATAGATATCGCGTTCAATCATCGCTTTCGCCGCTTCACTCGCCGAGCTGTATTTGTGAGTGACTTGCAGCGTTGGTGATGCATCAACAAGACGTGTGAACTGTTGCGAGATTTGACTGTGCTCAAGGTCGACAACTGCAACCGGTAAGTCACGAGCGATTCCTTGTGAAAAAATCAGCCAGATACTGGCAGCAAGCATCAAAGGGAGCCAAGTTAGGCAAGACAACAACCATTTGTCTTTACGTACAATCGCCCACTGCCTAAGCAAGGTACTCTTCACTCTATGATGCTCTGGTGATTGCGAGCTTCTAGATTGTGAGCCTGTAGATCGCGTTCCTGTAGATCGAAAGTTAGCAGACATAAGTCACCTAAAGCTCAACCACAAGGCTCATACCCATGCGCAATGTTTCGTCCGTGTCGACAGGGTGAGCTTCTACTTCAAAAGTACGTAAGTCGAAGCCTTGTGCTGCGTCAGTGGAACGCCAAGTCGCGAAATCACCCATTACGGCGATGTGAGTTACTTGGAAAGTTAATGATTTATCCAGAGCCGGTAGATATGCCTCAAACTGGCTGCCTTTATTGAAATGCTTAAGCATGTCTTCACGCACATTGAGTACGGCCCAAGCATCCTTGGTGTCGATAACAGTCACAACAGGGAAGCCTTGTGGCGCGAGTTCTCCTCTGCTCAATAGAACCTGAGAGACTTCGCCATTAAACCAGCTGTGGATCTGTGTGTCTTTTGCGTAAGCTTCAACTTCCGCTACTGCACCTGCTGCCATTAATGCTTTTTGAGCGGCTGCCACTTTGGTTTCGTCACGAGCACCTTCTTGCGCCAATTGATACATTTGGAATGCAGCGCTTTCGGTGTACTTCGCTGCTTGCCACTGTGTTTTCGCTTCATCACGTTTCTGTTCGGCAACCACACCATCGTTGTAAAGGTTGTTTACGCGTTGGTAAGTTTTGTCCATCAGATCAGCCGCCGCTTTGGCTTTTAACCATTGGTCTTTAGCGGCTTGGATCTGTTGAGTACGTGCGCCATTTTCTGCTTCTTGTGCTAGTGCGCCAGCGGCTTTTTGTCCCGCTTTTGCTTGTTCTAGCTTCGCATCAATTTCAGGGCTAAGAAGAGAAAATATCAACTCGCCTTTTTCAACTGAATCGCCTTTGCGCACGAATATTTCATCAATTCTGCCGGGTACTTTCGATGAGATGCTGTATTGCTGCGCATCGATTTGGCCTTGAAGCTTAACCGGCTGAGGTTGATAAGCTTGGTAGAAACTGTATCCGACCCAGCCAATAACGCCGATACCAACTAAAGATAGAAGAAGGGGCTTAATAGGTTTCATGAATTATCCTTTTGACTGGCTATCGGTGTCTGTTTTTGAGTCGAAATCAGACGGAACAGAGGAGGTTAAGTAACTCGAGTAAGCGTTCATTTCGCTGGTTAGCGCTAATAGCTTGTTGAGAGAGATTAGGTATTTGAATCGCGCAGCAGATTGCTGGGTTTTAATGCTCGCAAGATAGAGCTCGGCATCAACCACTTCTAGCGAGTTAGAAAGCCCTTGAGTGAAGGCTTTTTTACGAAGTAAGAGGTTTTCTTGAGCCAATGACAAGCTTGAGTTTAGGCCTTGAACCTCTTCAATTGCTTGGTTTGCTTCAAGATAAGTCTTTTGTACCAATACGGTTAAGTCTTGCTTTGCTTGTGACTTTAGATATTGAACCTGCGATACGGCGCTGTGAGCGGCGGCGACTTTGTCGGAACGGCCAGAAGTGTCAAGCAGTGGCACATTCACACCAATGCCAACCAACCAATCGGGTTTCATTTCACTGGCTAGAGAGTCATCTTCATATAGGCTGTAGTCACCGTAAAGGTAAACTTCTGGGTAGTATTTACCTTTCTCTGCTTTAATTAAGCTGCTTGCTTGTTTCTCTTTTGCATCAAGAATTTTAAGGCCAGGGTAGGTCATCAATGTTTGGTCAATGAACACGTCCATATGAGGCAGGTTCTTATTGATAAACAGTTGCTCTGACGGTTCTACACTTTCACTTTGACCAAGGATCTGAGTCAGTGCTAATTGAGCAATTTTGAGATCGTTCTGAGCTTTAGTACGCTCTACAATCGCTTTATCTAAAGAAGCATCGGCTTGTAGGCGTTCTACTCGTGCGATTTGCCCTTGCTGCTCAAGCTTGATGGCGAAGTCACGGTGCTGAGTTAAGCCCGCTTCAACGGCTTGGCGCGTCTTTACTACGTCTTCCGCTAAGATCACTGAGAAGTAATATTTACTTAAGTCTTCGTAGCGAGCTTGTCTCTCCATCAATAGCTGGCTTTGTGCTTCTTCGCTTTTACCTTCCGCAGCATTTTGCGCAGCGGTAATTCGTCCGCCGGTAAAGATAGGCCAAATAGCACGGATGGAAGAGCTGAAGATGTCTTGTTCAGTGATGGTTGAGGTAACGCCGCCAAGCCCACTTAATATAGGCTGAAGAATACCTCCAACTGCGCCTAAGTTTGGTACACCACTTAAGCTGTCAGTGAACTGTTTACCGTTAATCGTCACGTCACTATCAAGGTGCGTGTAGTTAGCCCCTAAGGTAATTGAAGGCAAGTTGAGACTACTTGTTGAGTTCTGCAGGTGTTGATAACGCTCAACGTTAGCTTGTTGAGCCGCAAGTGAGTTGTTGTTTTCTTGTAATATTTGCCACGCTTCAGAAAAAGTGAGCGGAGCTGCATAGCCTGGCGAAGTCATGGTGCCGAGAAGAATACTGGCGATCGCAAGGTATCGGAATTTTGGTTTGGTCATCTGCATTAAATACCAAATTAGAGTATTAACTCTAATGTTAACAGGGTGATAGTCATTTGTCTTGAGTTGATTGTCTCATATGTTCAGAAACGCGCATAACTCGTTAAGTATATGTAATAAAATACGTGATGCAGGAGACAAAGATCACTGACACGAAAAGAGCACGACAGACGTGCTCTTTAAGTTCAGTATAGAAGTGTTTTTACAAAATGAAGTGGCTTATTTAAAGCTAGGACAATGGTGATCGGCGCGCCACACTAATTGTCTTGATCCTTGCATTGTTTGTAATAAATCTCTACCTGACATTTGCGGGAACGCTAACAATACCTTGAGATCGAGAGGGGAGGTACCGTCTTTCTCATAGGCTCTTACGTGAGTAAAAGTCGATTGTAAGTGTTTGAACAGCATAGTCTTAGTAAGACAAATTCCAAAGTTATCGCGTTTCATTGCCTGGTTTCCTTTTCAACAATGTTTATACGTTATGTTTTTTATCCTGTTTCTATTGGACGTTGCCATTGATCGATACTTCCTGCTCATCAATGCTTCATTATTGGGTGCTGCTTTTATCAGTCACCTCTTCGTTGTTTGGCTAGCCGAGTTTGAAAATGGCGATGGATGAATAGGGGAGAAACTTAATCCGTTTGATCATCATTCGTAACTGCGAGCGCGCAACTTTTACTTATCGATACGTCCAGTGAGTGAAGAGTTGTTGTCGTTTTGTTAACCGAAACTTCGGTTTAAAGCGCTGCCTTAAAATTGCAACGTATAGCCCGGCAACAATAAACTCCTTCATATGCAACTATTATAATTGTATTTATTTTGAACAACCTAAAAAACAGCTAAAAGTTTAGTGATCTAGCTCAATATATATTCAGTTATTTGTCTTTTTTATCTAATCCGTTCTAAAAGTGCACGATTGCCCGAGTTGCACAACGTAAAGGAATATCAATTAATAATCCGCTCAATTATTTAGTTGAGTAACAGTCACAAATTCGCTTAAGTAGAAATGTCATCTAGTTAACTTGGTGTTAACATTGATCGTCTAACACTAGGGACGGTGGTATATGAAATGGAGCAGTATCAGTTTCCGTAAAAGGTTACTGATTATCATGACGGTCACTGGCCTCGTTGAACTTTTGATACTTTCAGCGGCTGGCTTTTACTACATCAAACAATCTCAAGAGCAAGAGATGGGGTTGAAAGCGTTAGGTGTTGCTGAATTTCTATCTGAATCACCACTTGTCACCACCATTATTCAAGAAAATGAAAGTGTGGACGCTAATGGCGTTCCCTACGTTTTGTCTGAAGAAACCCAAGTTAAATTTCGTAACCTTACCCAGCTCATTGGGGCAGCGTTTATTGTTGTGGGAGATGAACAGGGAATTCGCCTGATTCACCCTTACGATGACAGGCTCGGCAAACCAATGCGTGGTGGTGATAATCAAAAAGCGCTGGTATTGGGTGAGTCTTATGTATCGACGGCCAAAGGATCGCTTGGTTTTTCAGTTCGTGGTAAATCCGCGGTTAAAGACACGCAAGGGCACGTCATTGGTGTCGTGTCAGTTGGTTACTTATTGGATTCTTTACAAGATCGAATCGAACCGTATTTAGCTTTTTTAATTGTGATGGCGTTGCTGGTGGTTGCCGTCAATGCTTTGATTTCTAGCTATGTATCTCGCCGTTTTCAGCGCGCTATTTTAGGCTTTGAACCTGAAGAGATAGGCCGACTGTATGTCGAGTTAGACGTAACCATGAGTACCGTGAAAGAGGGTATTCTGAGCATCGATAAGCACGGCATTTTGCGTTCTATTAATAAGAGTGCCTGCGATATTTTGTCGATAGACAGGGATAAAGCACTCAACCAACAGCGCCTTTCTGATGTATTGCCAGGCAGTGATTTAGAACAACTGCTATCAACCGGCGACACAGACCACGATGTTGAATTGTATTTAAACAATAAGCGAATCATTGCCAACCGCAGCCCGATTATAGTGGCTGGTGAGGTGGTCGGGGCGGTATCGAGTTTCCGATTACGAGATGAAATCAACGATTTGACAGACCAGCTCTCACAAACCAAAGAATATGCTGATCTACTGCGTTCACAAACCCACGAGCATCAAAACAAGCTCAACACTATCAGTGGCTTGATCCAGATGGGCGAGTTGGACTCGGTACAACAACTGATTGGCCAAGAAACAGCACACTATCAAAGCCTTATCGAGTTCTTGCGTGAAACTGTTAAAGATCCGCTCATCGCAGGCATGCTCCTTGGGAAAACGGAGCGAGCGAGAGAAATTGGTTTAGAGCTTAAAGTTGAAGAAGGCTCAAGGCTTGAAGCGCTACCTAGCTGGTTGAACGCGGATGACGTTGTCACAATTCTTGGTAATCTGATTGATAACGCCTTTGATGCCACCATGACGGCCATTAAGCAAGAGGGACAAATTGCCCCAGCACGTCGGGTTATTGAAGTATCAATCAGTGATTTTGGTAATGAAATTATTGTAGAAGTAGAAGATAAAGGGTGTGGTTTACCGAAAGATTTGGCGACGAAAGCACTCACTGAAAAAGGTGTATCGAGCAAAGCGAAGCAAAATCGCGGTGTTGGTTTGTATCTGATTAAACAACTGGCAGACAGGTACCAGGGACAGCTTGAAATGGTCGACAACCACGATTTTGGTACGCGAATGACGGTTTATCTACCAAAAGAAGAACAATAACAATTAAGCACGAGCGATCTTACTAAGATCATCGTGACGGGAAAAGCATGGTTAAAGGAAGAACATAAATGAATGCAATCACGAGAGTCATGGTTATTGAAGATGATATTGCGATTGCAGAGCTGCACCATCGTTATTTAGAACAGATGGGTGGCTTTGATGTGGTCGGGATTGCGACAACACATTCTGAGGCTCTAATGCAATTAGACATTTTAAAGCCTGATTTGGTGCTATTGGATGTATATCTGCCTGATGGTTGTGGGCTCGATATTCTTAATCATGTAAGAGGGAGCAACCAAGGGTGTGATGTGATCTTGATTACGGCAGCCCGAGATGTGGATACGTTACAGCAGGCAATGCGCGGTGGAGTAGTGGACTATCTACTCAAACCAGTGATGTTTCCTCGGTTGGAAGCGGCACTGAAAAAGTATCAATCTCAACAGCAAGAGTTTGAAAGTGTGTCTGACCTTAATCAAGGCTTGGTCGACAAGATGCTGCAAGCCAATGCAAAAGCGGACTCAGGTAAAGTATCAACCTTACCCAAAGGAATTGATGGCGTAACGTTGGATAAGATCAGAGCCATTTTTCAACAAGCTGATGCTGTTAATATTACCGCCGATGAAGCCGGAGAACGAATTGGTGCTAGCCGAACCACCGCCAGACGCTATTTAGAGTTTTTGATTACGACTGGCGAGTTAGTCGCGGACTTAAATTACGGTACCGTAGGGCGCCCAGAGCGCTGCTATAACAAAGCGCAAAGATAAACACGACATCATCAAAATAAATATAAAGCCAGTTGAATAAGCTGGTTTTATCTTTCTCTTCCTTTCCTATTGCTCACTCCACCGACCAGATACCGTTCTTTCTTGACTACAATGTTTGAGAATGCTGATTTGCTTCTCCCTCGGGCCAAATGAACGGAGCTATCGATTAGAATTTGTTCGAAATGAGTCAATATTTAATCGATTGCTTTCACAGTGGTTGATGTAAATCAAATAGTCATAGACAATACCGTCCCGAATAGAGGTGATAGCTTTCACCCTCGTTTACCAAACGCATTCTCAAATTTAATAGGCGCTTACTATTGATGTAATAGTTAAGACCTATTATCTATTTTCGTATGTCGCTGATACCTTTGGCGAATACTAAAAACCTTGTTTTTATAGGAAAGATGATGGTAATACCTGAAAACAGCAGCATCGTTATTTTTGGTGCGTCGGGAGATCTAACTTACCGTAAGTTAATTCCTGCTTTGTACCACCTGTATGCTAGCAATCAACTACCAGAATCCTTTGCGATTCTTGGAGTGAGCCGTACTGAGTACAGCGATGAGTCTTACCGTGAGAAGCTGAAGAAGTCTCTTCAGGAAATGGAACAAACTGAACCAGAGACGCTGAATGCATTTATTGAACATTTGCATTACCAAGCGATCAACACTTCAGATGTAGACGATTACGCTCGTTTAGCACAACGTCTAGACAAACTTGAGCAAGACTACCAATTCGAAAACCACAACACTTTATTCTACTTGGCAACGCCGCCAAGCCTGTACGGTGTTATCCCAGCAAACCTTGCTGCGCATGGCCTTAACGATGAAACGAATGGCTGGCGCCGTCTGATCATCGAGAAGCCATTTGGTTACGATTTAGCTTCTGCCCAAGCGTTAGATGAAGAGATCCATCATCACTTCCAAGAACACCAGATCTACCGTATCGACCACTACTTAGGTAAAGAGACGGTACAAAACCTTCTAGTGCTTCGTTTCTCAAACGCGATGTTTGAACCACTGTGGAACCGTAACTTTATTGATTACGTTGAAATCACAGGTGCAGAATTCCTTGGCGTTGAAGAACGTGGCGGCTACTACGATGGTTCTGGCGCAGTTCGTGATATGTTCCAAAACCACTTGCTACAAGTATTAGCAATGGTTGGTATGGAACCACCAGCTCAAATTAATGCTGACTCTATTCGTGACGAAGTGGTTAAAGTACTTCAGTGTCTGAAGCCTCTTGAAGAAGAAGACCTGCGTAAAGATCTAGTGCTAGGTCAGTACACTGCTTCTGACGTTCGCGGCCAGCACTTGTTGGGTTACCGTGAAGAGCACGGTGTTGCAGATGACTCTCGTACTGAAACTTACATTGGTCTGAAAGCGCACATCAATAACTGGCGTTGGAATGGGGTTCCATTCTACGTGCGTACCGGTAAACGCTTACCAACACGCGTGACGGAAATCGTGATTCACTTCAAGAACACGCCGCACCCAGTATTTGGTCAAGATGCACCAGAGAACAAACTGATTATCCGTATCCAACCGGACGAAGGTATTCAGATGAGCTTTGGTTTGAAAGAGCCAGGCGCAGGCTTCAAAGCAAAAGAAGTGAAAATGAACTTCTCTTACTCTGACTTGCCAGAAACTCAAATGCTAACAGCTTACGAGCGTCTGCTTCTTGATGCGCTAAACGGTGACGCAACTCTGTTTGCACGTACCGATGCGGTAGAAGCATGTTGGAAGTACGTTCAACCAATCTTAGACTTCAAACAAGATCCTCAAGCACTGTTTGGCTATGCTTGTGGTACTTGGGGCCCACAGGAAGCGGATGAACTTCTGCAACGTGATGGCCGAGCATGGCGTTTCCCATGCAAAAACTTAACAGACACGGATTACTGCGAACTATGATCAACCACAAGATCCTTGAAACGCCAGAGCTAGTTGTTGAAAACCTAGCAAACGAAATGAAAGCGTACAGCGAGCAGGGAAAACCTGTTCACATTTCACTGTCTGGTGGTAGTACACCTAAAATGCTTTTCAAACTATTGGCTCAAGCGCCATACGCAGAAGGCATTCAATGGAACAACCTTCACTTCTGGTGGGGTGATGAACGTTGTGTTGCACCGGATGATGCTGAAAGCAACTACGGCGAAGCAAACGCACTTCTATTCTCTCAAGTGAACCTTCCTGCAGAGAACATTCACCGTATTCGTGGTGAAGATGAGCCAAAAGCTGAAGCTGAGCGTTTCGCTAAAGAGATGGCTGATGTGATTCCTTGCGAAAACGGCACACCTGTTTTCGATTGGATTCTGCTAGGTGTTGGCGCAGACGGCCACACGGCTTCACTATTCCCGGGTGCAACAAACTACCAAGATGAGAACCTGTCTGTACTGGCTTCTCACCCTGAGTCTGGTCAAATCCGTGTTTCTAAAACTGCGAAAGTTTTAGAAGCAGCAAAACGAATCAGCTACCTAGTACTGGGTGCAGGTAAAGTTGAGATCGTTAAAGAAATTCATACTACTCCTGCTTCAGAGTTGCCTTACCCGGCAGCGAAAATCCAGTCTAAAACTGGTGAAACAGAGTGGTTCCTAGATTCAAATGCAGCAAGTGCTATCGCATAAGTGCGACTAGCCGCAAGGAGATATAAATAATGAAAGGTGATATCGGTGTAATTGGCCTAGCAGTAATGGGTCAGAACCTTATCCTAAACATGAACGACCACGGCTTCAAAGTTGTGGCTCACAACCGTACTGCTGCGAAAGTAGACGAGTTTCTAGAAGGTCCAGCTAAAGGTACTAACATTGTTGGTGCTTACTCTCTAGAAGAGCTAGTTGAGAAACTAGAAACGCCACGTAAAGTGATGCTTATGGTTCGTGCTGGTGACGTTGTAGACACGTTCATCGACAACCTAATCCCACTTCTAGACGAAGGCGACATCATCATTGATGGTGGTAACACTAACTACCCAGACACTAACCGTCGCGTAGCGCACTGTCGTGAAAAAGGCATTCACTTCATCGGTACTGGTGTATCTGGTGGTGAAGAAGGTGCTCGTTTCGGTCCTTCAATCATGCCAGGCGGCGCAGCTGAAGCTTGGGAAGCGGTTAAGCCAATCTTCCAAGGTATCTCTGCAAAAACTGACGCTGGCGAGCCTTGTTGTGACTGGGTTGGTAACGACGGTGCGGGTCACTTCGTTAAGATGGTACACAACGGCATCGAATATGGCGACATGCAGCTTATCACTGAAGCTTACCAGTTCATGAAAGATGGCCTAGGTATGTCTGCTGACGAGATGCAAGCTGTATTTGCTGATTGGAACAAGACTGAGCTAGACAGCTACCTAGTTGAAATCACTGCTGACATCCTTGGCTACAAAGATGAAGACGGTGAAGCGCTAGTTGAGAAAATCCTTGACACTGCAGGCCAAAAAGGTACTGGTAAGTGGACAGGTATCAACGCACTAGACCTAGGTATTCCTCTAACACTTATCTCTGAGTCTGTATTCTCTCGTTGCCTATCTGCACTGAAAGATCAACGTGTTGAAGCTGAAGCTTTGTTTGAGAAGACAATCACTCCAGTTGAAGGCGACAAGCAAGAGTGGGTTGATGCACTACGTCAAGCTCTACTGGCTTCTAAGATCATCTCTTACGCTCAAGGTTTCATGCTAATGCGTGAAGCATCGAACGAAAACGGCTGGGACCTAAACTACGGTAACGTAGCGCTAATGTGGCGTGGTGGTTGTATCATCCGTTCTGCATTCCTAGGCAACATTCGTGATGCGTACGAAGCAAACCCAGACATTGCGTTCCTGGGTTCTGACGAGTACTTCAAAAACATCCTACAAGGCAGCCTAGTAGCATGGCGTAAAGTAGCAGCGAAATCTCTAGAGTCTGGTATCCCAATGCCATGTACGATTTCTGCGCTATCTTTCCTAGACGGTTACACAACTGCACGTCTACCAGCTAACCTGCTTCAAGCTCAACGTGACTACTTCGGTGCTCACACTTACGAGCGTACTGACCGTCCACGTGGCGAGTTCTTCCACACAAACTGGACTGGTACAGGCGGCGACACTGCTTCTACAACTTACGACGTATAATCGTTAGTTAGAATCAGTTAAGAACTTTGTTGTTCTTATTAGCTGTAAACTAGAAAACAAAAGGATGCCAATTGGCATCCTTTTTTGTTGGTTCTTAAAGAGAGTCATGTAAAGTAAATTTAATACAACCCGTTAAGCGAGCGCAGCTTGTGGACTTTGCATATCACTGTATTGCTCTCGTATCGAAATGAAGTCATCTAGGTTGTGCTTCAGCGCAGACACACACTCAGGATCAAACATCAGCCCAGTATGCGCTTCAATGTAGTCCATTACCTTGGATGCTGACCATGCGTGTTTGTAAGCTCGTTTACTCAGTAAAGCATCGAACACATCTGCTAGCGTTACAATTCTTGCCTCAAGTGGAATCGCTTCCCCAATGAGCGCATCTGGCAACCCTGAGCCATCAAACCGTTCATGATGGTGACGTACAATATTCTTGATGAACTGAACTTCTTCGCCACACATTGAGCTGTGGTGGGAAAGTGCAACCACGTCATCAATCATCTCTTCGCCATATATCGTGTGATTGTTCATGATGTTTCTTTCTTCTTCCGAAAAACGCTTAGTACTGAAGAGCACTTTGTCTGGGATTCGGTACTTACCTATGTCGTGAAATGGGGCATATAAGCGAATGCGGTGAACGAATTGGTGGGTAATCTCATTGTTACTGTGCGAAAGCGTACGTGCGAGTTGCTCGCTGTATTTTCCCATGCGAATCAGATGCTCCTTGGTTTCAGGATCACGTGCGTGCCCCATGTTTAGGGCGATTGCTAATGAGGACTGAAAATGTCTCTGACGTTCGAAGAGTTGCACAAACAGGTTCGAAATCGCTTGAGTGAGGTACGCGATGTCACTTTGTATTGTCTGCGTAGCAAAAAAGTCAGTGCATGATGCGTTGATGAAAACGAACCCGAGGTTACTCTCTTGGTAGTGGATTGGAGTGGTATAGCTACTTTGATGACCAAGTTTGAGTAGGTGGGAGATTTGCTTGGTCGGATTCATCAAAGAGAGGTCATCAACAATTCTTGTTTCTAATGATTCAGCCAGACGACTCAAAGCAGAGTTGGGTTTGATCTCCTGTTCGATGTAGTGATGCTTGGCGTTTTGGCACAGTGAATCGGATACAAAATAATTCGATGCTTTATTTTCACTGCATAGCACCACGGATAGCCGAGATAATATGGGGTAGTGTTCACGAGCTAGCCGGAAGAGATCATCGACTATGGCGACGATGTCCTTGTCTTGGGCCGCAGCTCTACTGAAATGGGAGTAGTCAAACATGTGGCAAGCCAACCTTTATTTATAATTATGTTATTGTTTAATTGGGGGTTTTTACCGTTTCGATATTCAATAAAACCATAGCACTGTGTTATTAAAATGTAATACTGCGTACTGAAAAACTTTAATAACATCACTAAATATATGGCTTTTGCATACGGTTACCGTAGGTTTTGTTAAGTTAAACCAGTTTCATAATCTTTAAGGGGGAGTTTTGTTCGCAGAATGTCTTAGTCTGTATAGCGAGCTAAGGTAGGGTGTTAAGTGACCAATTCGAAATTAATTTCAAAGATAAATAGGATAACGAGTATGCTTTATGCCATCATAAAGGCATAAATAAGGGCAATGGATGTAATGCCCAAGTGATTGAGCTAGAAATGGTCAGTGATGACGGTGTTCTAGAGTAAATTCAAGGCCTTTAGTTGCCTTGAAAAAGGTAATGTTATGACTGAAGAAGAAAGAATCGAACTGCAACAAAATAACCCGCTACATGGCTTAAAGCTTGAAACCATGATCACTGAATTAGTGGATCATTATGGTTGGGAAATCTTAGATGCGGCAATGCGTATGAACTGCTTTAACACTAAGCCGACTGTGGCAAGTGCTGTTAAATACCTGAAGAAAACGGAATGGGCTCGTGAGAAGGTTGAGAACTTCTATCTTTACCGTTTCAAGCGTATGCCTAAAGCGTCGGACATTGAATACCAAATGCCTCCGCGTTCACGTACATTCCGCCATGGGCTAGAGCCTCGCGAACCAATGGAATTGACGGTAGAGTCTATCCACGCTTCACAAGCTAAAGCTGCGTCTGCATTTAAAGAGCGCCGCGGCGGTAACGGTCGTAACTTTCGTCGTTAATAGAAAGGCGTCGCTAGTAAAAGGGCGTCGTTAACAAAGCGTCGTTATTAGGTGTTGTTAACTAATACACCTAAGTAGATAAGCGAAAAACACAAAAGGAGCCTATGAGCTCCTTTTTTAATTCGTTCGATTTAAACCGTAAATGGCTAAGCTTCGCGGTTCTTTCTTTGATTCTTCCAAAGATCGGTCAGATAAACGATCGCACTGACCAGTAAGAATAGCGCTGATACAGAAAACAGAGCGGGCATTTTTAGGATCCACGCGAATGTGGCAGCAAGAAAAGCGACAAAGCAAATGAGTCGACTTGATGACATGACATGACCGAGTTTAGTGTTCATAACGCCTCCTAATGAAGTCTCACTTTCGACAGGAGAATTATCCCACCTTTGGCAAAATAAAGGCTAAAAAACAGTCTAAATTGTTATCAAATTTGCTAATTGAAGGACTCGTCTCACATATTTTGGGTTGGCTATTTTATAAGCAATAAAATAACAAAATAGGTATGAGAAGGGGGTAGTCTTTTCGGTCTATCTTTCATGTTGAAAGCCTTATTGAACCGAATGTCTAGTTAGTTTAAAACTGAGTTAGCATAAACCTAGCTGGTATAGAAAAAGTAAGCGGTGATCAAAAAGCTCGCGATGATCACTGTGTTACGAACATACTGTTGAGGGATGCGGCGAGAGATTTTTGCTGAATAATAACCACCAACCAATGTACCCAATAATACAGCCATGCCAGACGGCCAATCAATCGAACCATTGACGATAAAAAACACGATCGCAGCGAGGGAAGCACATGCGGACACAAGCAGTTTGATGCCATTCATCACGTTGATGTTGGTGTAACCAGCAAGCGCCAAATAGCTCAATGTCACAATGCCCAAACCTGCATTAAAATACCCACCGTAGATACAGACAATCAAAAGCAATAAAGCGGAAAAGAATGCGCCTGCGCTGGTGGCGTGCTTATGCTTGGCTGTAGCTTGCTTAAGCCATTTATTAAGCGTGCCGCCAAACGTGAATAGCAGAGCCGCAAACAGCAGTAGCCAAGGAACGGATTGAGTGAACAGAGCTTCTGGTGTGTGAAGTAGCAAGACGGCCCCGATACCACCGCCAATTACACATAGAGCAATGGTCAACTTTAGTTGCTTAGTACCAGATTGAATTTCGTGGCACAGAGCGTAGGCTCCGCTAATGTATCCAGCACACGAAGCAAAGGTATTGGTCGCGTTGGCTGCTATTGGTGGAACGCCAGCAAACAATAGAGCAGGGAAGGTGATAAAGCTGCCGCCACCCGCAATGGAGTTAAGCACACCGCCAATCACGCCTGATAAGAATAGAATCAACCAATCCATAGTTTTAGAATCCAATACGTTAACTAATTGGTTACCTTACTTGAATTTGTTATGATATCAGCGCCATGTGTGTTGTAAAGATAGGTTTGTGAGTTTGCTACCATCTTTAATCGTTGGTTCGAATAGAGGCTCTAAATGAAAAAAGGAGCCAATAGCTCCTTTTGTTGAGGTTTAGTTGATTTAGCAGAGTATTACACTTCTACTGGCTTTGCTCTAAAGCTCTTGAATAGCTTAACTAGAATCGGGCTAGACAGAACTAATACCGCCAGAATTGTGAAGGTCATGGTAATTGGGCGTTCCCATAGGAAGCTGAGTTCACCATCGCTGATCATTAATGCGCGTCTCAAGTTCTCTTCCATCAAACCGCCCAAGATGAAGCCTAACAGCAGTGGTGCCAATGGGAAGCTGGCTAGCCTTAGTGCTATTGCTGCCATCGCAACCAGCAGCATCACAAATATGTCCATCGTGTTGAAAGACACCAAGTACACACCTGTGATTGAGAAGAAGATGATCATTGGCAGTAGAACCGTTCTTGGTACCGCTAACAGCTTAGAAATGTATGGGATCAAAGGCAGGTTCAAGATAACCAGTACGATGTTGCCAAAGTACATAGAGATAATCACCGACCAGAATACATCTGGGTGTTCAACGAACAGGCGCGGGCCCGGTTGAATACCGTAAGCGATTAATGCACCCAGCATGATAGCCGTTGTACCAGAGCCCGGAATACCCAGCGTTAGTAACGGAACGAATGAACCACTTGATGCTGCGTTGTTTGCCGATTCTGGAGCAACAAGACCACGAATGCTGCCTTTGCCGAACTCTTTCTGTTTGTCTTTTGGCGCTAGGCTACGCTCCATACCGTAACTTAGGAATGCCGCAATAGTGGCACCTGCGCCCGGTAGAACACCAGTAAAGAAACCGAGAATAGAGGAGCGAATCGACACCGGCGCGACTTCTTTGAACTCTTCTTTGGTGACCTTCATGCTGCCGATATCAGACATCTTTTGGCTTTCTTCAGCGCTGTTGTCTTGCTCAGGCTTAAGAATGCCCATTAAGGTTTCACCCAGTGCGAACGTCGCCATAGCCAGCAATAGGAAGCTGAAGCCATCCATTAGATCTGTTAGGCCGAATGTGAAACGTTCAACACCAACGCCTTTGTCGATACCTACGGTTGAAAGCATTAAGCCTAAGATAGTCATCATCCACGCCTTGATAACCTGTCCTGGGCCTGCAAACGCCGCTACAGCGGATAAACCTAGTAGCATCAGTGCAAAGTAGTCAGAAGACTGGAAGCTCAGTGATACGCTCGCTAGAGCCGGCGCTGCAATCAAAAGCATAATTGCTGAAAGTGTGCCGCCAGTAAAAGAAGAGTAAGCCGCGAGTGCAAGTGCTTTACCTGCTTGACCTTTTTGAGCCATCGGGTAGCCGTCAAACGCGGTTACTACCGTTGAAGAACAACCCGGAGCATTGATTAAGATTGATGACGTTGAGCCACCAAATACAGCGCCGTAGTACACACCAGCCATCAAGATTAAGCCTGAAGAAGGGTCTAGGCCATAAGTGATAGGAATCATCAGAGCAATGGCTGAAATTGGACCTAATCCTGGAAGCATACCGATGAAGGTACCAACGAAACAGCCCACGATGACCATCATGATGTTCATTGGCATCACGGCGGTCGAAAGTCCTTGTAAAATTCCGTCTAACATAATGTTGTCCCTACCAAAGAGTGAAGATTAAACCAGGCTCTAGGTAGATATCTAAGCCTTGAGTTAAAAGAAGAAAGAACGCGATAACGAAAGGAAACGACGCGCCAAATAAAACAGCTTTACGACGCTCACCCAGTAGGTAAAAGCCTGCAAGTAAGAAGAAGCTGGTTGCTAGAACAAAGCCAAGATAAGTCAGCCCAATACCGTACAGCGCCATTAACACCAAGAAGCCAATCAGCAGTTTCCAGTTCAGCGGCGTTGTGTCGCATATGACTTTCTTATCCGGTTGTCCTGTTATCAGCAGGATCAACGAAAGGCCAATGCCGATAAACGTCAACAGGGTAGGTAAGGTTCTTGCTGTGAAGGGTTCGTACTCGTCGCCGGGAAACAAAGGGATCAGCGTGGTTTGGTAGCCATAGCACAAGCACGCCAGCATAAAGATCATGGCTCCGATGCGATCCTTCGAAAGCAAAGATTCCTTACTCAGAAATTTGGTTGGTAAGTCCGACATGTCCAACTCCATTTGGGGTGGTGTAAAAAGTAAAAAAGCCGTACATGAGCGAGTTAATGAAGAATGTCTGGGATCACTAACTAAAGGTGAGCGAATGACATGGCTTGGATAAAGTAAGCCACTTGCATCTACAACGAATCAGCAAGCTTTAGCAATACGCTACGAATAAACAAAGGAGTTTTAGTTAACCCATGTACGGCGAAACAGGAAAGAGTAAGAGGGCACAAAGACCCTCTATGATTGTTGGTTATTTCAAGAAACCAAGCTCACGCATTAGGTCGCCCATCTGTTTTTCTTGGTCTTCTAGGAAGGCGTAAAAATCTTTGTCAGCTTTGTAGTTGTCGATCCAACCGTTACGGTCACGAACCACTTGCCACTCATCGGTTTTGTACATTTTGCCAAGCGCTTCGTTCCACTCGTCGATTTTCGCTTGACTTGTACCCGGTGCCGCGAAGAAACCACGCCAGTTAGCAAATACTGTCTCGTTGCCGTATTCAGTCAGTGTTGGGATGTTAGGCGCAGCGTCAAGACGCTTTGGAGCCGTCACAGCAAGCACTTTTACTTGGCCAGATTTAGACATCTCTAGTACTTCACCAAGGCCCGTTGAAAGCAGCTGTGTTTCGCCAGAAAGCAATGCCGCCATCGCTTTACCACCAGCATCGTAGGCAATGTAACGAACTTTCTTTGCATCAAAACCTTCGCCTTTGAATGCTGCAGCAACCACAAGGTGGTCCATGCTGCCACGAGCTGAACCGCCAGCAATTTTCACTTTACGTGGGTTGGTTTCGAATTCTTTAACTACATCTTCCCAAGTGTTGTACTTAGAATCCGCAGACGCGACGATTGCACCGTAATCGGCAATGGTTGCTGCTACCGGAGTTAGGTCACGGAAAGATTGTGGGAAGATACCTGTTAGTGAACGAACAACGATAGGCGTTGAGTTCACCATTAGCGTGTCTTCTTGGCGTTGAGCCGTTTCGATTAGGTGAGCAATTGCTTTACCACCACCGCCACCAGAGAGGTTTTGGAAAGAGACATTTTCTACGATGTCTGATTTCACCAATACATCACCCGTACCACGAGCTGTCATATCCCAACCGCCACCAGCGCCGCCAGGGATTAGGAAGTGGATTTTTTCTACGTCAGCAGCAAAAGTGTTGAAAGAAAAGGTAGCTGCGATAATAGAAGCCGCAAGAGTAGGTTTCAGTGCCTTGAACATGGTTCACGTTCCTTATGTAGGGGATCTCTTCAATCGAGAGAAACTTATGTTTTATTTCCAGCTACTAAACAGATGAGTAGGATATTGCTTAGCAGATGAAGTTAAAGTTAACGGTGTGTTAATGAAATGTCTGTAATGCGGCGATATTGAGAATAAAGAACATTGGATTAATATTGTTCATAAAGTTCACGGCGGGGTGTTATGCGAAGGCGAAAAAAGAGAGCCATGTCGGGCTCTCTATAAAATTTGGAATGTTTGTAATGAATTCTTTTATTTATCATAAGCTTATCTGTGTAAGGTCGAGCCTTTCAAGATCTCAGTTGCCTTGTCAAAATCAAACTCTTCCAAAGAAACTTCCAGTCGCTTGAATTCTGAAGAGGATAATCCAATTTTAGCGCCATCTTCAATATTAAGAATTATGGTGAGTGCATCGGTGTCATCATTCGCCGTTGCCTCCAATAATTGGCGGTAGAGTTGCTGATCAGTAGTCGATTGCTGCTGTTCAGAGCTCTCTGCTGATTTGCTAGAACTGGTCGCTATTGAGTCTTTTGATCCTTCAATTTGAGAGAATGCTTCGCTTAGTGATTGGCTTAGTTCTAGCGATGTGCTGATCACACTGCCTTTCAAATTGGTATCGTCTGGCTGTGCTTCTAGGTTTTCACACAACGTATGCAGTTGTTTCGCCCCTAAATTGCCTGCCACCCCTTTCAGTGTGTGAAGGTAGCGCGGTGCACTGCCGCTTGCTAGCTCGCTTTGTAGCTTATCTCTGTCAGAATAGGCCTCGACAAATCGGTGTAAAAGCTTGCTATACAGTTGGTGATTATTGTTGGCTCTGATTAAGCCAAGCGTAATGTCTAGCCCCTCAACTTTAGAAAGCGCTGTATTAAAGGCACTACTGTCTTCTGACTCGTTAGAGCTAGAGTTCACGGATTCTTCTTGGTGTGATATTGGGTTAACAAACGCAATGGGACGGGAAGGTGACACCCAACTCGCGAGAGTGGCAAACATTGAACCGACATCTATAGGTTTAGCAATAATGTCACTCATGCCACAACCGAGCGCCTTTTCCTTGTCTCGCTCCATGACATTAGCTGTCATCGCGATGATCGGTATTTCTTGATCGTTGATCTGCTGACGAATGTACTCTGTTGCTTCATAACCATCCATCACCGGCATTTGGCAATCCATCAATATACCATCGAACGGTTGTCCGTCTACAATGGCTTGTTGATAAAGCTCAATCGCGAGTTTGCCATTTTCAGCTACTGAAACCCGAATTTTCTGTCCTTCTAATAGCTCAGTCGCGAGTTCTTGGTTGATTTCATTGTCTTCAACTAAGAGTAATTTGGCTCCGGCAAGGTGCTGAACGTTGGCTAACTGGGTTTGCTGCTCAAGTTCACTGCGTGAGACGCGTTCTGAATCGAGTCCATAGAGTGAGACAATAGAGTCATAGAGGTGAGAGGGGGTAATTGGTTTGTCCAGAATACTTGGTATTTGAAAGCCCCTTTGATCAATCGCTTCTGCAAGCTCTTCTCGATCGTAAGCGGTCAGCATCATGATCTTAGGCGTTGTGTTTAGCTGCTGCTCATTGTTGATCTCTGCTAATAAGTCTACGCCGTCTCGCTTAGGCATCTTCCAGTCGGAGATAACCAAATCAAATGGCTTGTTCTGAGCGTCAGCGGTATGTAACTCGACAAGAGCGTCATCTACCGATGAACTTAGTGTTGGTGTTAGCTTCAATGACTCTAGAATGTCACCAATGATCAAGCGTGCGCTGGAGTTGTCATCGACGACCAACACTTTCAAGTTGTTAATCGATGCAGGCACTACTACAAGATGCTGCTGGATAGAATGACTGACGCGAGTGGCAATCGTAAATGAAAAGGTTGAGCCTTTACCAAGCTCCGTTGAGACATGAATATCGCCGCCCATCAGTTGGCTTAGTTCTTTACTAATGGCGAGGCCCAAGCCTGTCCCACCGTATTTTCGCGTGGTTGAGCTATCGGCTTGAGTGAACTTGTTGAATAATTTGGCGGCTTGCTCTTGCGTCATACCAATACCACTGTCTGAGACGGCAAAGTTCAACTTGATGTCGTCGCCTTGTCTTTCAGCAACTGAGATAGAGATCTTTACTTCGCCTTTCTCTGTGAATTTGACAGCATTGTTACTTAGATTAATCAATATTTGCCCAATTCTTAACGGATCCCCAACCAGGTTAGTCGGCACGTCTCTGTCGACTTGAATGAGCAGCTCTAGGTCGCGTTCTGAGGCTCGTAAGCCAACCAAGTTAGTAATATTGTCGAGTACATTTTCAAGTTGGAAGTCCACTTTCTCAATGTCGAGTTTTCCAGCTTCAATTTTCGAGAAGTCGAGAATGTCATTGATTAACCCGAGTAGGGTATCGGAAGAGAGCTTCACTTTGTGAATGTAGTTACGCTGCGCCTTGGTTAAATCGGTTTTTAATGCCAGATAACTCATGCCGATGATGGCATTCATTGGGGTTCTGATTTCATGGCTCATGTTAGCGAGGAAGTCAGATTTTGCTTGGTTTGCGGCATCGGCTTCATCTCTTGCTGCAGCTAGACTGTGTGCGAAAGTTTCTAAAGCAGAATGCGCTTTGTTAGCGAGCAAGCCCATCAACAAAATAATCACAAAGAAAATCATCCCACCGATGGCTAAATGGAACGTCACGCTAGAAGAGTCTTTTACATTGACGCTTTCTGAAAGGTGACGTTGGGATACGAAATCTCTAAATTTTAAGAAGCTCTCATCCATCGCTGTGAGTAGTTGGTGACCTCGCATCTCTGAACTGACTAACTCCATAAATTGCGACTCATAAACGCTGATATGCTCGTCAAAGGCAGTAATTTTTACGTTTGGTGCGTACAAGGTAATAAGTCGCTGCGCGTTGCTAGATTTGGATTGCATCTCATTAATCACATGTGACACTTTGTCAGCGATGAGCTTCTGTTCCTTTGAATTTGCGAGCAGAAAATCTCGGTTGAATCGATTTGAACGGCTTAGTAGCGTGCGAATCGCCAATAGGTCTTGCCCTATGAGCAATTGGGAAGAGAGTTCTGCTTGAGATTGAGAAACGAGATGACTCAGTTCCGCGACTTGGCTCTGCTTGGCTTGATAGAGTAACCCAACCGAACGCGAAAATTCAGAACCACTTAGGGTGACTTGATTGATAAGGGATGCTCTTAACTTTTTCGAAGACGCAGGTATGCCCTGTAGCTGAACTAAGTTGGTGTAATAGCGATTTTTTGCCTTATCTACAATCTCTAAAAGTTGTTGTCCTTTGTCATCCAAAATCTGCTCTTGCAACTCCGAAATGAGCTGTGAAGCCTTTTGCATCTCAAGTTTGACCAACGAGTGAGTCTTTAGGTCGCCGTCGAGTAAATACTCTTTTTCAAGGTTTTGTATGTTAACGGCGAGAGTGGCAAGTTGACTGGTTTTTAGTGCGACGTTGGTCAGTTCTTCGTTGTTTAGTCGTAGACCGCGAATTTTCTGATTGTTTTGATTGATCGCTTGATTGTGTCGATCCCTCATCTCTCGCAATAACTCTGTCGCGGCATTGGAGCGCTCGTCCATAAGCGTTCGAGTTGATTGGTTCAACTCAACAATGTCGATATATTGCTTGAATTGAACTAAATATTCCGTGAGTAAACTGATAGGAAGGGACGCTGCATATCGGTCGGCATAATCATTAGCTAGACCCACGGTTTGTTCTGCTTCTTGATCAAAGCTAGAGATGACTTGTTCATTGTAGTCGTTACTGAAAGACAACTCATAAACTCGGAGCTTATCGAGTGAAGTCAATAAGCGAGTACTGGAAGCGTATTGTTCGACGCCGATGAAGCGATCGTTGAGATTGATCCAAGCGCCTACCGCGACAGAAAACACAACGATGGCTGCGACCAGAAAAGAGGTTAAGATTAATTTTGAATCAGTAGCAAATCTTGAAACAGTATTCATAAAGTGCCTGTATTGATAAAGTACCAGCGAACTTAGTGTTTTTGTTCATCAGTAAAAGAGTCTTTGATAGTGAGCATTTCATCGAGCTTACTAATGAAAATAGGAACCAAGTTAGGATCAAAGTGATGGCCAGCTTGCTCTTGTATCAATTCAATTGCTTTTTCAATCGACCAAGCTTTCTTGTATGGGCGCTCGCTGGTGAGGGCATCGAATACATCTGCTATTGCAACAATACGCGCGCTTAGAGGGATGTCTTCGCCTGATAGCTTATGAGGGTAGCCGCTGCCATCCCATTTTTCATGGTGATAAAGAGCGATCTCTTGAGCGAGCTTTAGCAATTTAGAGTCGTTGTCTCCGATAATATCCCCGCCAATGGTGACGTGTGTTTGCATAATTGCCCATTCATCTGCATCAAGCTTACCGGGTTTACCTAATATGCGGTCAGGAATGCCGATTTTACCAATATCGTGCATCGGAGCTGCTTGGAATAGCAATTCCACCCATTCTTCACTGACGTCTAACTGCTGGGCAAGAATCTTGGAGTAGTAACTCATTCTTACAACGTGCATCCCGGTTTCATTGTCCTTGTATTCAGCGGCGCGGCCGAGCTTACGGATTATTTCCAATCGACTCATGGCTAGAGCTTCTGTTCGCTGTCTTACCTTGCGAGACAGTGCCAAGTTTTGGTCATAGAGAGAGATATGCGTGACAACGCGAGCCTTCACAATAGGCGGGCTGACTGGTTTAGTGATGTAATCAACAGCGCCGAGTTCAAAGCCTTTCTGTTCGTCGACCACATCCGTCTTAGCTGTCACAAAGATAACGGGGATATCAGAAGTGACAGGGTTACTTTTAAGTCGGCGGCATACTTCATAACCATCCATCACAGGCATCATGATATCGAGAAGAATGAGATGAGGCTTTGGGTGGGTAGAAGCAATTTTTAGCGCTTTTTCTCCGGATGTCGCAGCCTTAATTTTAAAGTCGTCGTTCAGGATCCCTGAGAGGGTATGAATGTTGTCCGGGATGTCATCAACAACCAAAATGATCGGCTTATCTGTCGTAATTTGATTCATTTTTCGTCCCTAAAAAATTTAATCAGATTGCTATGTTTTATATTGATAAAGCGTAGTGGAATTTGGCGGAAATGCATGATTTCAAGAGGGTTAATTGTTGGTTTTGGAATCTAAAAGGAAATAATGGTGAACCTTTCTATAAATAGATATTTTATATGTTAACCTTTATTTAACAAAGAATAACTGCATGGATAGTGTAGTAGTGCGATCAAGGTTGAATAGTTCAGGTTTCAGTTAGCTAAGACCGAATGATTCTGAGGTACTTAGTCGTTCAAGTAACTTTTCAAATCTATCGTGGACTTGTTACAGGGAGAACGTACGATGCCGAATACAGGGCTGACCCTCATTCAGAAAGACATGCTATCGCTGTTTGCTAATGCTGATTTGGTGGGTGTGACTAAAGTAGATAAAGTTAAGATTGCAGTTGCCGCTGCAACAGAAGTAGACAGTTTAACCGGTACCATAACGGAGGGAGTGACGGGGAGTGGAACTAGCCTCGCGGGGATGATTGAAAATATTACCGAGCAGATCAAAGAGAAATTCTTAGATTATGCAAAGAGCATCACCAGTATCGCTATGGATGATATCAAAGCTCAAATACTGAGTATGATTCCTAGCTTGGTGAAGAAGATCTTTGCAGATTTAGCACCTGCTATTGATGATATCAAAGAGGCGGCCAGCCGAATTTACTCCGCTTTAGGTAAAGCGGTAAACAATCATAAGACTCGTCACTTGAGCTCAATGACAACCACTCGTGTGGGCGCTGATGTGATAGATAAAATCCGTGGTGAGATCCGCGCTGTTGCTATCCAAGATTCAATGATTGCACTCGCGCATGGTGGCGTGATCGCGATTAACCTAGCGAGCTCAGGTATTGGCGCAACGGTGACCAGTATTGTTAAAGCCGTACTTTCTATCTTCAATTTTTTCCGCGGCTTATACGACAAGTGGGTAATGGAACGTAAGTTTCGCAAGTTTAAGCAAGAGTGTGTGATGCTTAATCAAAAGCGAGACGTTATTGGCGCGAATTTCTTCCGTGACTGGTTCAAAATGAAGATGGAAGAGATCCCTGTGATTGCGTCATACATGGTGTGCATGCCGTGTTATAGCTCTCCATATAACTTCTTATCTATAACCGACATTACGCCACCACCGCCAAACATGAAGACTCGTTTAACGCGTAGAATTAAGCGAAAGTTTGGTTTTAAAGTGAACACAGATCCTTCTGTTATCAAGTTGTCTTTCCAGAAGTCGACCCTGAGTGCTTACGCTACGCTACAAGAAGAGGCGAAGGCGTTTATTGCCAATAGTGAAATCGCATTGGAAAGTAACAAGCCAGGTGTGAAACAGGTACTCAATGCTGCACGCGGTGAGCCTAACTTTATACCGGGAACGGATGAAAAAGCCTTTACTAAGGCAGTAAGAAAACAACAGGTTAAAAACTTCTTTAATGGTACGACGATCAAAGAAAGCGTAAAAGAGAGCCTTGCACCGAAAGCGCTTGCTGCAACAGTGGCTGGTGGTTTGGAATCTCTGTTGGTTCCTGAATAAATATGACGACAATCAGTTTCTGTTAAATCGAATAAATGCGGATGATTGTTCATCCGCTTTTTTGTGTCTGCTGATACTGTTGGGTTAGCGATGCTGTTTGAGAAGGATCTGATAACGACTCGGTAAGCTTCCAATATCCGACAGTTCTTCCAATATCACCGCAAGTGCGAGCCAATCGTCCAATTTGCTCGTGATAGTGTGCTCTCTAGAATATCGAGGGGTGTAGCTATCAAAGCGAAGCTTTTCTCTTTCAGTTCCTATTTTGGTGATGGACCCAAAGTCGATAAGATGCGCCCGTCCTTGTTGACTGATGACGACATTGGACGGCTTGAGATCACCGTGAACGAATCCCAGTTTATGGATTTGGTTTATAGCGGTTTCTAGTGAGCTAATAAATTGAAAAGACGAACACTCAGGTAGGTTTGAGTCGTTTAGTATCTCCCGCAGTGTTTGACCACTGATGTGGGAAAGTACTAGAAAGTCTTGTTGGTAGTTAGAGAAGTAGTCGAGATATTTTGGGTAAGTGCCTTGTGTATCCAAATCAGTGTTGGAATAAAGAAACTCTGCCTCTTGTTTTAGATAGTGGCGGTGTTTTAGCTCATGAGCATATTTGATGGTGACCAATCCCCAGCTACGATGTTGAGCTTTAAATACTCGCGAGCTTAAGCGAGCAAGGTCGGTATAGCCATGTTTTTGGAGCGTACGTCTGAGCTGTTCATCAGTTGAACTCGTCTGGTTAGAAGAGGCATCATCTTCGATGGGTTTAGCTCGACTCGGTAAAGAGGGCGAGCTATTAGACGGATAGCGACTAAATTCCACTTGGCAGAGAGAACCCTGAGAAGAACCCTGGGACAAATGGGTTTGATTGCCCTTGGGTTTTGATGGTGAGCTTCACTTTACTGTCTCCATAGACGAATTCAACTTGGGTGTTTTGAGCAGACGTAAAGTTCACGTTTGGCTCAAATAAGCGGAACCAGCTCCATGTACCTTTCACAGTATCTTGGCCTATGGTTGAGTCTTGAGCATTGAGTTGAACACCGAGTTTTTCGATGAACTTCGCATCACCTTGCCATGATTGTTGGCTCCACAGCGTAGGGCCGTGTCGGTAAGTGAAGATGGGCTTATCTGAGATGATGGAAAACTCCGTAATGTTCGGTGTCATATCGACGGCTTTCAATTGGAAATTGATCAACACATTCGACGGATCGGCCAAAAACAGGGCACTTTTAATATCAGCCGCTTTATCCATCATTGTCCAAACGTCTGGTGTAATCGACAGCCCAGTCCCTGGCAATAAGCCCGGCAAATAGGGCGCTTCATCACTGTTCTTGATGAAGCTATTGAGGCGAGTCTGGTGGAACTTATCGACGATTCCATTGGTCACGAAGAAGGCTTTAACGTCGGCGACACTCACGTCAGATTTTGATTTTCGATTGAACGGATAAAACGAAGCCAAACGTTGTTGATAAGGCTGATAGATCTCGTTCGACCAAGCAGTATTCAAATAGTCATGAGCCAGTGACATCACGGTTTCATTGCTTTGGTGGACCACCTTGTTCACCAGTTCTTCTGCGACTTCTAGGTGATTGCTGGATAAGTTCGCGAGTGTAGCAATAGGATTACCAGCCTGTAGAGTCGCAGATAGCGTATCAAAGGCGACCTTCTGGGGCTCTTTGGCCTCGTAGAACTTATCTCCCCACTTATTCGCATTGATAAACGCTGTAAGTAGGTTGTCTATTGGCTTTTTACCTTGGTCATTAGCTGTAACTTGCTTTTTGTAGGCTTGGAAGCTGAGTGATATCTGACGAGCGGATTCCTTCTTATCAGGATCTTGAATCGGCATGCTTGCAGGGTCTTGTTTTTTGTCATCCTCTGCAGGGATTTCAAGCTCCACATAGGTGTATTTAGCAATCGTTGAATACAAGCTAACGATTGGGTTATTGCTTGCTTCAGATAGGCTAGTTAATGCATTTTTTAACTGTGTCGGGTCGGCAACTTCTTTGACTTCAACATTACGAATTAGGTCACGCCAATAGTTAATGTAATCGTTTTGGTAAGTCTGCTTGAGTTCTCGGCTAATACGGTGAAGCTCCAATGCGCTAGGGTACGCCCCCGCCACGCCTTCATAAGATTGCAATGCAGACATTAACGTTGGGGAGTTCACCGATAAGTCGAGTTCATTAAAGCCGGTTGGTGTATAGATATACGGAACTAGGTAACCAGCGAAACTTGGTGAGAATTTAAATACCGAATTGAAGTTATCACCCAGTTCACCACGAATATCGACACGTTTTGAGTAATCAGGTGAGCTTTGAATGTGTTCGTACAGCAGTGTCTCAATACCGGTTTGAGTGATGACTTTCTTAGCTAAACTTTCTAAATCATGGTTTGATTTAACTGGGGTCAGATTACGGGCAAAGATGTCATCCAACAGCACTTCGAATTGAGCAATATTGACGCTGTCGGCTTCGCCTTGATCTTGCAGCGTACGAATGTAGTAGTTTTTAAGCTCTTGTACGTTGGTTCTGTCTTTGCTGAAGAGTAAGCGATAGTTATTAAGTAAAGAGAGGGTTTGTGACTGATCTTCTAAGTTCACATAGACGAAGAGATCTTTCTCCAGCGTGTTTTCCATTGAAGGGATTAGAACTTGCTGTAACTCGGCGAAATACGCCTCTTCGACCTCTGCCCTAATACTTGGGTTAGGCATAAACGGTAAGGTATACCAAGGTTCTGGTTGATTGTAGAGGTTGTAGATTCTCTGCAGTGAGAACAGATTAGGGATGTTATCGGCCATGTTCTCAATGTCGTACGGCGATGCAGAGATCGCTTCTTTATAACGCTCTAGCATCACGTCAGCTCTGGTCTCACGCTGATTCTGGAAATCAAAATCAAACTTAATTACCAGCAATACAGCGGCGAGCAAACCTATCCAAGAGAGCGTAAACATCACTTGGTTAACCAGAAGAGTATTTTCTTTACGTTTGTTCACACCGACCAGTTCGTGCTCCGCCAAGATCACATGCGTCATCAAGTATTGAGCGAACAAGGTTTGGTTTACCGGGATTTGCTCATTTTGCTGATAATGCTCGTGACCGACAGAATAGGAAACAGTGCTTGCTAGTAAGTCTGACTGTGCGGAGCTTTGACCATCGTGAGTGAAGTAAAAGCCTCTAAATTGAAGCGCATCACTGAGTTGTTCTCCGCGATATAGGCGATTTAAAAACAACCACAAGTTCTGTTTCAATAAACCAAACTGGAATGGGGCGCTCGCGATGGAGTTTCGATAATCTTGATTCAACTGCCCAGCAAGCGCATTGCTCATATTGGCAATCAGTTCACTGATTAAGTGGTCATATTCATCATTAAACCAATCGGCGTCGATACCGCCGTGTTTAGAATAAGGGGCAGTGGCGCCAAACACTTCGTCTCTCTTTGACTCGTCAAAAGCAGAGAAGAACTGACAAAAATCACTGATGCTACCCATGTTTGAGATAACGTTGTAAATCGGTAGGCTGACACCAAACGCTTGGTTAAATGTCTTAATGGTCGACTTAAGTTCATCAGCCTGTTGGGGAATTTGCTCGTTGTTCTCTAATAGCGATGACACGTCAGTCGTAAGCAGCAAGCCGTTAGCTGCTTGTCTTGGTCGCCACGCGGTTAGGGATTGGCACAGTGTTTTCAAATATTCGGGATGTTGGTCTTCACCCATACTGATAGAGACTAAAATCGAATGCTCGCTAACCCAAAATAGGATGGGGAATTCGATGTCATTGCCGAAATCGTCAAGTTTATATGCCTCATACCCCATTTGCGTAATGATGCTTTTGTCTTTGTTCGGATTTTGGCTTAACAGCAAATAGATAGGCTGGTCATAGCGGCTCGTTAAACGTGTCTTACGTTTTTGTCCACTGATCATGCGCTTGAAATGGTTAGCCAGTTGCTTTTGTCGTTTCTGAATTAGTTCTTTGTCCAGTGACTCTTCCTCAGACTTGGTGCTGCGCTTAATCACTATCCAGTAGCATATGACACCAACTAAGGTTGATAGAATGGCAGCCGTGGCAAGCGCCCAAACCAGATATGCATTGAGGGGTGTTAACAGAATGACGCTAGAAGCGACAGTAAAAAACGCGACAGAGGCTAGAGCAGAGATACCTACCGTTTTCTTTACGTTACCTGACTTGTTTGGTTTTGCATCCGGCATAATCAGTTAGACTCTTCCTTGTTTAAGTCATGCGCAGAAGTGCGAACGATAATGGCATTTATCTGGTCGTTTTCGACATACCATGCTTTGGTTTTTCTCGCTTCTTCTGAGGTGTTCGCTCTCAATATCACTCGGTAGTATTTCTTGTAAGGCGAGATGATTGGTTCATAAGCTGATGGCGACAGATTGTTGATAAAAGCTTGGGCATTTTTCTTACTAGAGAACGTCGCTAATTGAACCAACCAATTGGCCGTGCTTGGCGCTAGGCTGGTAACCTGTGATGTCTCAACCGCTTGGGCTTTACTTGCATGACGAGGTGGTGATTCAAGATCGTTGTCTTGGCTAATAAATACGATGTCTTTGACTTCACCAGATAATACGTAGCGCTCGCTAAAGTTAGGCAAAAAGGTGAAATCGCGAGCTCGCTGGCTATGAGTCTTGGTGTACCAAAACTCAGTGAGTCCGATACTGGTTGCTATCAAACAAAAGAAGAACAAGCTGGTAATGAAGTAACGTTTACGTCGAGTCGGTTTTCTTACGTCAGGAAGCTTTACCTTCGTGCGGCAGTGAACGCCACTGGCGGTGCGATATTGACTGATGGTTTGTTCTAATTGATGGACAAACGCCTTTAGTTGCTCAGCACCACCTTCACGGTATTGTCCTTTGAACCCGATATTGATGAAGAGATAAATGATCTCAAGAAGATCAATTAGTTTGTGAGGCTGTCTTGCTGCTTTTTCGGCAACAGAGAAGAACAGCTCACCACCGTTACGCATACCAAATAGTTCACTCAGTAGGGTTTTATTTTCCCAGCCTCGTTTCTCTCCCCACTCGGTATAAATGATGAACTCATCAATCACCACGGCATACAAAAAGCAGAGCTTATCAATAACAGCAACAGGGTAGGTTAACTCGGTCGCTTGAGCTTTGATATCGTTAATACCCTGAATAAATTGCTCACGGAAAACGGTTAAGTCATCTGGTTCAGATAAGGTTGAGATCTTGAGTGTTTTGGTCAGTAAATCACTGCTGATATTGATCAGTTGATTCTCTGCTTTATCAAAGTGACGCAGAAACTCTTCTTGAGCGCTGGTGGAGTGCACCGCGACTAATTTAGAGAAAGCCTGGTCAGACTCTGTATTGGCAGAGCCTTTTGACGCTTTATCGATGACCAGTGTTTCTTCGTCTAAATAATCCATAGCCATTATCTCAACGCGTAAAGAACAACTTCGAGAGTTGGTATCCGAGCATCAACATGCAGCGCAATGGCATCGCGAGTGTCGAGCATATCGAGCCAGTTTCTGTCTTTGGTATCGACCTCAAAATAAGCGACACCTTGCATCGGTTTAAGCTCACTTGGCGCAATAGGCAGTGGGGTTAATGAGATACCAGAAAGGGAGCTTCGAACCAGTTCCACAATCTTGTTGTTACTGCTGAGCTTAGCGGAAGTAGGGAACAGTTCATTTAACTCTGTACTACTGATATCGGATTTCACACTTAGAACGAATCGACGGTTGTACACGCTGCTTGGATCTTTGATAAGGGTGCGAAGTAAGCGGCGTTTTTCAAACAGAGATATGTCCCATTTGAACTCGATGACAGAATCTTGTTGGACGAGAGTCAGCAGGTTTCTTAAGCTCGAAAACAGTGGGTTAAAGTTGTCGTAAAGCTTATCGTATTTTAGAGGCTGACACTGAGCGGGGATCGCTGGTGTTAGCGCCATCACCTGAGCTTCAAACTGCTTTAGCTTTGAATATAGCTCGTGAGTTGGGTATTTGGTGTTACTAATGGTTAGTTCGAACCACGGTAACCACGTGTTGAGCGTTTGCAGCCAAAGGAAGTCTTGCATCATAGACTGCGGGCTTTTCTGCTCTTGGCCAGCTTCGATGCGTTTCAAAAGGTTTTGAGCACGGTTACTTACCAGTGCATGAATCTCTTTTACTCGTTCGCTAAGCAGCGTCGACGCGCCATAGTGCAAACAAGCTGGAATAAAGGCACGATCCAACATCACTTCGTCGGAATCGCTGATTTCTAGGATCTTAGCGACTGGAATTAGGGTAAAACCAGAGGTGTCTTCTCCAGCGAACTTGAGGCCGATGTTGAGTTGTGCGACATCAACTTCGACGCTGGCGTTTTCTGAGGTTGAGGTATCGAAAACATTGATTGAACGAGTGATGTAACGGCTTTGCTCTTGACCATCTTCGCTGTAATCATTGTTACCTTGCAAAGAGATTGGCAGTGCAAGATAGACCACGGTTTCGATAGTGCCTTGTGGGATATCGACAACGATTTCTTGCTTGAGATTAAACTGAGTTCCATCAGGGAACACGCCGGAACAGCTCGGGATAGAGAGTTTACCGATCTTTAATAGATCATGGTTAAGTACTAACTCGGTGATGCCAAAGAAAGGGGCAAACCCAGCCAGTGTTTCAATATTCTGACGAATGTAGTTTTGCACATAGCGGTCTTGCTGCTGAAAGTGCTGAGGCGCAATGAACATCCCTTCTTGCCACACTACTTTTTTGAAAGCGTCCACGTAAAATCCTTTTCTATAATTTTTATTGGTTGGCTGTTTTACTAAAAGATTTGCCACCAGCTAGAGTCTGGCTGTATTACGGCTAGCTCTGCTTTCTTCCCTGTAATCGTTAACTCTAAAGTTTGCTCTGGATCGGAGGGCATCATGAGGACGGCTTTGGTTGTGCCATCTTGGTAATCTGCAAATTCGACCAGTGCTGCAATGTATTGCGTGTTCTTATTGATATCTAACGTCACCGCTTGTTCAGAGTTTGGCAATACGATAGGTAACACCTGTTTTGAAACCAAGTTTGCCGCGAGCAACTGCAAGTCATTATTGTATAAATCAATAAATGGCAGCTGCTTGAACAGCTGTTGATCCGTTAGTTGGTAAAGCCTAACCACAACTGGGTTGGCTTGATCGTCGTTGTATTGGTTGATTGTCGCGTCTGCTTTTACCGTCAGCGAGTGTTGAGTCACAACCGGAACAGGGTCCGATGACGAGCATGCTGCGACGAGTAAACAAAGGGATAAGAGTATGAGCCTTTTCATTCTCTCTCCTCACTTTGCTTTTGCATGTTCTCCATAAACAGTGCTTTGAACTGACGTCTGAAATCTCCGTTGTCTTGGCGGTGTTGGAAGTGTTTACGATAGATCTTCCAATACTTTTTATCTTTATTGCTAAAAATGCCGCTACTTACGTATTCGCTAAATTGGCTCTCAAGCTGCGTTGGTGCAAATTCGTTTAAGAACTGATCAACCGTTTGCTCTAACGCATCAAATAAGGCTTTTTGCTGCAGTTGTGGATTTTGTAAATACTGCTGATTTTTCTCGGTTAGGGTAATGAGCTTGTCGATTGATTCTTCAATTCGAGTGTTGTTCTCGATATTGACTGGCAAATACTCTAACTCTGCAGAGGATAGGGTGCTGGTGTCACCATGAGCGATTTCGTCCACTTCAATGTTGGGAACAACTTGTTCATCGTCCAGATCCTCAAATGGGTCAGAAGAGAACGGGTCATCACTCAACACATTTTTTGAAGAGAAGTTTGATGCTTTTTTTGTCGATGCAACTTCTAGTGCTTCATCGAGAAAGTCAGTGTCGCTGTCATCCAGTTTTAAATTGAAAGGTTCTATGAAAGTGTCATCCTGTTTGTTGTTCGGTGACTCAACCTTAGGGGTACTTAATAGGCTAACCAGCAGCGTGTAACCTCCTAGTTTGATGATGTCGCCATCAGTAATAACGTACTCTTTCTCTTTTGCCAGTGATTTGTCGTTTAACGAAACACCATTGTTACTGATGTCTTTGATCACGTAACCGCGGTCTGTTGGGTACAGTTGACAGTGAGTACGGGAAATCCATTTTGTTTGGTCTGGAAGCGCAATATCACATGACGGAGAACGACCTAAACTTCCGCCACTTTCTGGCAGATACGACACTCTAGAGGAAACAACCTCTTCAGCAGGTACAGAAATCATGTGGACACTGATCGACAATGGCTACTCCTTGCACTTGGATATGGCTGTGTTAAAACTGTCTAGGAAACCTGAGTAGGTTTTAAGAAATCGATTCGAAAAGTAGACCCCCATATCCTTGGTATCTAAGTTCGTCGAATTGAAGTAATCGAGTGGTAGAGAGGCATGTTCTAGCTCTCGTTTGAATACCAACTCATCTTCTAAAACAACATCAATTTCCCTTTGTTTTAAAAGTCTTAGTAATACTTTAGCATCTCGTGGCTGCTTAACGACGTTAAATCCGTTACGTTTTAGCCAAAACCATTTGTTTGAGCCAAATTTGGCAGAAAAGTTGAGGTTTAACTTTGACAATTCATCAACCTTCGGCTCCACTCCTGGACCAAAATACCAATTCAAAGTTTGTTTAGCGATTGGCGCTGAAAGCGTCGCATACTCATCACGTTCTGATGTTTGTGTCGCAACGAAAAATCCATGCTGACTACCACTATGAACGCGCAACTGTGCATCAGACCAAGTGGTCATTGTGAGCTGGTAAGGTTGTCCCATTTTGCCCAAGGCACACTTCACTTTGTCTAGAGCAATGCCTTGCATCGTAGCGTTTTCATAACTTTGGTAGGGCGGCCAATCTTGAGTGGTCAGTAACAGCCTTGATGGCCCAATTTTAAGTTGAGCGAAAGCGCTCATCGACCAAGATGCCGAGAGGATAAGAGTGGCTAACGATAATCTGATGGTAGAGGCTCTAGTTAACATCATTAGAGTTTCCTATCACTTCAGAGATTTTCAATATAGACACTGGCGGGTAATAGTCGAGCTTCTGTGCGGCTTCGATATTTACAATATAAGAATATTGGCTGAGTGACTCTATTGGTATGTCTGAAGCTTTTTGAGTTCCTTTCAAAATGTTCTTCGCTTTGTATCCCGCAAATTGACCAACGTTGTAGTAACGACTCACGATACCAAACAAGGCTTTATGCTTTCTTATCGGGCTCTCAGTGGCCGAGAATGTTGGGATACCCTTCGAATGTAACCCTGATACGACTTCCCCTCCTTGGGTGATGATGTATGAATCAGGGGGTAAGTAAGCCATATCGACACCATCACGTTTCATATTATTTATCGTGAGGTTAATTAAGTCGCTGTTTGACTTACTTTTATCAATGTTTAATGGGTACAACATAACACGCTTATTATAAATTTCCGATAACTCCATCATTTTATTTGCGGTGATAACCGAATTATTTTCATCAGCGTTATAGATAACCCCAAGACTAGAAATGTTATTCAGTTTATCAATGGCTTTGAACTGTATTTCATGAGGGACAATATGTGAGACACCCGTAAAATTTCTATCTTTCGAAGATAAATCAGAAATTAAATTAGAACCGACGGGGTCGGTAACAATACTAAACACGACTGGTGTCGTATTGTTTGTTCTAAAATCACTAGGTTTGGAGTAAGTACCCAATAAATTCAGTGTGATAGTGGTACCAAATGAATAGATAAGATCTGCGTTTTTATATTCTAAATCTTTGATGTGTTGCTTGAGTGCTGCCTTATCTCTGTTGGCATCTAATATCGTGAATCGCACATCCACATGCTGAGATAAATAGTCCATGAAGCCTTGCTCAGCATCTGTCACTCCCCGCCACAATAAGAGAATGACGTGTTTTTCATCCCTATTAGCGAACGCTGCAGGAATTATCAGAATAAAGCTTAGAATGAATACGATCATTTTCATGATTGAACTCCTAGCTTATGTTTGTCAGCCTTTAAAAAGATTGAGAAGAATAGAATCAAGCTTAATGAGCTTACGAGCAGGGAAGCGCCAAATATAATAATGGTTTGGTCGTAACCGAAAATACTTAAGCTCACGCCGGCTAACATTGGCCCTGCGATATTACCGATACGCTCTGTAAGCCTAAAGATACCGATGATTTTACCTTTCTCGATACCTTGTCCAGAAAGTAGGTCGATGACTAAAGGTATTTGAGGAGAAACACAGATGCCGTGTGCAATACCAATGATAATAACGATCAGAAGCAGCCCCAATGTACCTTGGAAGAAGTAGAAGTTGAGTAGGGCGAGCGCAGACAGTAGTCCACCAATGAAGATAAACGCCATTTTGTTTTTGAGCTTGTCGACTAAAATGGCACTCAACGGTGAAATTAGAATGATCGCGAGGCCATAAGCCATTATTACGCGTCCCGATACAGAGCTACTTTCCCCAAGAAACTGAAGGTAAACAGGGCAGATGTAATAAAGGAAGCCTGTTAGAACAATCTTTGCAGGAATTGCGCTGAAGACAGTAATTAATGCGAAGTACTTGTTGCTCAACAGTAGTTTGAAGTCTTGCAACTTAACGGGTTTACTTGAATTACTGCTGTTGGACTTTTCAAAGAATACATAAACCAACAGCACGCTTAGCGTGGCTAACAATCCAGCTAGCATAAAGGTTTCTGAATAGCCGAGTTTTTCCGCAAGGATCCCACCTATCGCAGCGCCGCATAGAGAGCCCGAGAAGAACGACGACAGGAAGGTCGCCATACCTTTTGTCCGGTTCGAGTCATTGGTGGTATCAGATACATAACCCTGAGCTGAAATAAACACGATGCCGTAACCAACCGCGGTAAAGGCACGAGCGATCAACAACAATTCCAGTGATTGAATGGAAGCGGTAGCCACTAAGCCGATACACGTAATGAGTCCACCCGTAATTAACGAGTGCCTTCTGCCTACTTTGTCTGACCAATAGCCTGCGAATGGCAGTGAGATTGCCCAGCACAGCATGAACAAGGAAATAGGTAAACTGGTCACTAGATTTTCAGGTATCCAGCCAGTGGTATTTTCTAATGAAGAGACAAACGTTGGAAAGAATGCCAGCGAAGAGGCTTCAGAGAACACTAATAAAAATAGCGGCAAGCGAATGAATCGAAAATCTTGTTTATCAATATCTTGAGATGGTTGGTTGGGATTCAGTTTGGTGATCGCTTGGTTGGTAAGATTGAGCAGTTTACCAATCTCATCTCGAGTCGAGATCTTAGCAAGGTGATTCACAATGTCTCTGTTGACCAGCATAAAGACACGCTTTACCTGATTCCAAGGTGAGATGATCATGAAGTTACACATGAACAGAATGATTTCGGCCACGACAAGGCAAGAGGCAACCAACACGGTAATCATATCCATGACGCTCTCTTTGAGCAGGTTGATGATCAAATTGTTGTCAGTCGTAACATTCAACTGAATTGTGTGGCTGTTATTGAGCGTGAAAGTAGACTCGCGAATAGAAGGGTGCTCAACATAAACCTCAGGGTAGCGATACGTTGTTCCAGATTGCCCTTGAAAGTTAATAGATAGAATCTCGCTGTGATGATCGACGAAGAACGCAAACTCCTCTTCTAAGCCATACAGTCTGTCGTCAGGAACTCCCGTATCAAGTAGTCCCTTTATCATTTGATTTAACGAATCGCCAATTAGGTTCGATTTTTGTTCAAGCTTGATTTCGTATATCTGAGAAAACTTATCGAGAGATTGGTATGAAACCCCTAAGTTGGCGATGATGGTAAGCAAGATTGCGAGGGAGATAATAAACACGGGAAAGTGTTTGTTTTTAAACTTCTCAAACTTAGATAACGAGTTCGGAGATTGAAGCGCTTTGTGAGCTTGTGTGATCGTTGGCAGCAACTCATCTGAACCGGGCTCAGACTCAAAGATGGCGGTTGCACTTTTTACTCTACCAACAATACCTTCCAATAGGTATTTCAACGCGACAAACGCCACTAAACACGAAAGCAGAATCCAAATTGCAGAATAGAGAAACTGAAGTTTAAGTAAGAAGGTCTTTTGCTGCTCTAATAGAGTGGTGGAGTAGTAGAGTTTTACTTGACCCTCGACTAAGCCAAAAGAGTTGGTGATATCAAGTGATAGCTGACGATCACTTTGCTGAGTTCCTTCTCCGGTACCAAACAGTTGTTCTCCAGAGGTAGAGACAACCACCAAAGCAGTAATACCATCAACAATTTGGAGGCGGCGATCTAGCATATTCTGAATATTGGAGATGGCAGACAGAGGTAAGCCTAGGCTGATCGCTTGGTTAATATCGTTATGAGTCTCCTCCAAGACTATCTCATAGATAGAATCAGATGTTTCAGTCAGTCTTTTCTCAAAGTTGAAATAGTTCAGTGTGGCGTTTAACGCTATCGAGAACAGTAAGACCGCCATGATGGCAAACATCAACTTAACCCGAAGCGACAAGTTAAGTAATGAAGGTTTGGTCAAGGTTTGGCTGGTCTTACTGCTCATTAACTAAGGCCTATTTAATCGTTAAATCGAAATCGGCGCTATCGTTTGTCGCGCTGACCGACACATGAGTAATCGGTTCGCTGCGGCTTAGACGCCCGATACACTCTTCAGCCAACCTCGGCATCAGAGAGCGGTTAATGATTTGCTCGACAGCACGGCCACCCGTTGTTGGGTCTGTATTGCGATCCACCACAAACTGAATGAAGTCAGCATCCCATGTGAACGACGCTTGATATTGCTCTGCCAGCTTCTTCTTGATGCGATTAAGTGATAGCTCAGTGATCTTCGCTAGTTCTTCATCATTAAGCGGGTAGTACGGGACAATCGTGGTTCGGCCTAAGAAAGCGGGCTTAAAGTACTGTTGCAAGTCGGGGCGAATCGCCTCCAGTAGCTCGTCGTTGTCTATGCGGTCTGTAGTCTTAGCACAGACATCACAGATAGCTTGATCAGCGGCATTCGAAGTCATGATGATAATGGTGTTTTTGAAATCAACCGTTCGGCCTTCGCTGTCTTTGATATGGCCTTTATCGAAGATTTGGTAAAACAGGTCATGCACGCCAGGGTGCGCTTTCTCCATTTCATCTAGCAGCAGCACTGAGTAAGGATTGCGTCGAATCGCTTCTGTTAGTACACCACCTTCACCAAAGCCGACGTAACCCGCTGGTGAGCCAAGCAACATAGAGATCTTATGCTCTTCCTTAAACTCGGTCATGTTGATTACAGTAAGGTCGTTGCTACCTCCGTACAGTTGCTCCGCGAGTGCCATGGCGGTTTCGGTTTTACCCACACCACTTGGACCACACATTAAAAACACGCCGATAGGTTTACGATTGTCGGTTAAACCCGCGCGGGATATACGAATCGCTTTAGCAAGTTCATTCTTAGCAACATCTTGACCAATGACTCGGGTATTGAGCTCGTCCTCTAAGGTAAGCAACTTAGCGATTTCGTCACTCATCATGTTACCAACTGGAATACCCGTCCAATTGGCAATCACTTGTGCGATGGTGTTGTCGTCAACCATCGCATAAACTAACGGCTCTTCACCTTGTAGTTCTGCTAATTCGGTTCTCAGAGTATCGAGTTGTTTCTGTTTAGTGGCATCGACGGCATCTTGTTTCTGCTCTTCCGTGATCTCTTGCTGAACCGTTTTAATTTGGTCAACTAATTCAATCTCTTTTTCCCAGCGCGTGTAATATGCCGCTAGTGCCTGTTGATTCTCTTCGATTGATTGTGTCAGTTCTTCGATTATTTCAGCGCTGTTTGAGAATAGGGCATCTTCTTTCTCTAGTGCAGCTTTCTCGTTTTCTTGATAACGAATAGTCTGTTCAAGTGTTTCCAGTACTTCGGGTTTTGCACCTTGTGTTAAGGCAATTCGGGCGCTGGCGGTGTCAAGCAGGCTGATTGCTTTGTCGGGTAGCTGGCGACTTGGAAGGTAACGGATCGATAAGTTGACCGCGGCTTCAATTGCGGATTCAGCAATAAAAGCGCCATGGTGAGCTTGCAATGAAGCAGCCACACCACGCAGCATTTGCATTGCATCTTCGGCGTTAGGCTCTTCAATGGTGACGACTTGGAATCGACGTGTCAGGGCAGGATCTTTTTCGAAGTACTTTTTGTATTCCGCCCATGTTGTCGCAGCGATTGTTTTGAATTCACCACGCGCTAATGCGGGTTTTAGAAGATTTGCCGCGTCGTTTTGTCCGGCAGCGCCGCCTGCACCAATAAGGGTGTGGGCTTCATCGATAAATACAATGATCGGTACTTCTGAGCTTTTTACCTCGTTGATGACGTCTTTTAAGCGGTTTTCAAACTCACCTTTAACGCTCGCACCAGCTTGCAGTAAACCAAGGTCTAAAGAGTGGATTTGAACGCCTTGCAGAGCACTAGGGACTTCGTCCGCTGCGATTCTTAACGCTAAGCCTTCAACAACAGCGGTTTTACCTACGCCGGGTTCACCGACCATAATCGGGTTGTTTTGGCGCTTACGACACAAGATATCAATCGCTTTTCTTACTTCGGCATTACGGCCAGAAATAGGATCTATGTTGCCGTCAATCGCTTGTTGAGTCAGGTTGACCGTGTATTTGCTAAGTGCGTCGTTACCTGCGGGTGTGGTATCGACAGAACCATTGGCAGAAGGCGCGGCTGTGTTACGTGCGATCGGGGTTTTCTTGATCAGGCCTTGCAGAGATTCGAGTGACACGCTGCTTAATGCTTCAAGCTGTAGGGTACTCACACCCAATACATTCTGTTGCATCAAAGCTTGAATAAGGTGCAAGCTGACTATCTCACCGTGGCCGTAGTTTACGGACGCGATCATCCAAGCATCTTTGATTAACTCAGTTAAGCTGTGACTTAATGTTGGTTGACCTTCATTGCCTTTAGGCAACATGGATATTTTCTTTGTCAGTTCATTCACTAAGGCGTCTAATGACAGCTTTTGAGATTCGCACAACGCCATTAACTTCGGATCTTTTTGGGAAACAAGCTGAAGGATCCAGTGTTCTGTTTCTATCGCTCCAACACCTTGGTTCATCGCCGCGCCCGCAGACGCTTCCAACGCTTGCTTCAGTTCGGGAGATAGCTTTCCTACTAAGTTAGTGAGAGTTACTTGTGTCATAGTCAATTCCTTGTATCTCTATAATCTACACATTCCGTATTTATGAACTACAAAGCAAAATTTTTACGGTTTCATTGGGGTTACGCTCAGGTGCAAGGTAGTCAATTTCACCTAAACGAGCGGCTATAGAAACCTTGCTTGATAAACGGGGTTTGGTTAAATATGAACGTTTGACGTTCAGATAAATGGCAACAGGCGTACTGTCTTTTAAATAGTGCTGAGTCAAAGACAACACAGCTTTTGCAAATTGGTCATCTTGTTGTATTTCGAGAAACTCGGTACGGTTTTTCGGAGTCACAAAAATATTCAGATTATTGAAGTGAGCGAGACAGGTTCTCCCGACTAAAAAGCCTTGACCTAAGCGACTATTGAAATCACGTTCGGTACCAATACGAGTTAGCGAGTCTGCTGGCAATAAACGTCTTTCAAACGCTTTGCATTCAACGTCGATGGCATAGGGGAAATAGTCATTAAGGATCTTCTTCAATGCGGTCAGACTGCGACTTTGCTGGCTCAAAAGAAGCGAGTATTGCAGGTACTCTGAGTGCTCTTTCCCAAGCGCTGCAAAGTGGTTTAACAAGGCCGTTTTTTTCGGGCTTTGCTCGCTTTCTACTAATAACCAACGCCGTGCATTGGTTCGATAGGTAATCTCATAGTGTCGCTGGTTGAACACATCCAGAAAATCTTGCAGCGAATGATCTTCATTGTGGATCGCGGCTAACAACTCTTCGTATATGTAATTAGGTATCACGCCTTTAACGCCCGAGAGCGCTTGTTTTGCTAATCTGAGTTTGGCTTTGTTTCCCTTTAACGAGAAGTATTGGATCTCTTGAGGGTTGCCAGTCGGCATCGCCTCCGATTTCAATTGGATCTGTATCGGCGCGCTACTTTGGGACTGAAGCTGCTCCAATAGCCTCATTGCCTGAGAGAAGTCGTACTTTTCAGGCTGAGCGGCTAGGTCTTTGATGAAAGGCTTCATATATCTCCCTTATAGCCTAAGCGCTGGTTATTTTCAGTTCGTAGAATTGCCGATATTCGCTGAGTTATAAGCACAATTGACTACCGTGAATCTTAGGATATTTTTTAACGACACCATCTCGTCCGTAGATTCGGATCTTGAGTTGGATATATCGATCAAAGCTACAAAACTGTTGGAAGAAGCGATTCAACACATCGGCAAACGCCAAGTAGGGTGAGGTTGCATCGAGTGTGAGTTCAATCTCGGTTCCCGGAGAGAATACGTTTTTACCCAGAACGCGAATCGCGGATACTTGAGAGTTAAACGTGATCGAGTGAATCATCTGAATTTCGGCACTCGATACTTGTTCTCGACTGCACAAACTTAACATATGTTTGAGGTCAGCAACCGGATTACTAGACTGCACCAGTGATGAAAAGTTGGTGTTCAGTAAGCTAATGAATTCCCAATGGATATTTTGGTCGACTTCCTTTGTTATGGGTGCCGAAGGCGGATAAATCGGTGAAAAATCGCCGGGCAAATCAATACTCTCTAGGCATTCCAGAGTGCCGCTTACGCCACACGCTTGCTTGCCATTTGTGCACAGTAAATGAGTACCAAGTAGCTTGCTAAATTCAGCTTCTGGCGCTTCAGATAGCGAGATTGCGATGCTCATTTCACCAAAGTGATTGTGTTTACTTTGCCAGTAGTCATATTGCTGATTGTGGGTGTATTTCTCTTTGAAAAGAGGAACTAACGGTATTTCACCGTTAGGCGTGATTTCGTACACCTTCTGAATTTCAATGATTTCGATATTGTTGTCACTGTGCGCGTCGGCATTGACTGGAACAGAAAGGGTTCTGTGATCGTATGGGATCGGTTCGCCTGTTTGTTCGAACAAGTTAATCGCGGGAATCACATTAAGCTTAAAGACATCTTTATTGAATAGGCGGATAAACTCAGACGGTAATGATGACATGAACAAGTTAATGACGAGTTCAGATTCGTCAAACTGACTGGCGTATTCGGCAAAATTCTTAAGTCTAAAGAACTGGCGCTTCTCCTTGAAAAAGAAGAATTCATTAATCAGTTGGTAGCCCGTGAATTGATTACCGTGTTCAGGCAGAAACTTAAATTCTAGGTCGCTGATTCGATTCTTAAGCTGGTGGCTATCGACAGTGACGTGGCGAGCGCATTCACTGTCTGAAATCGAGATCGATAAAGTGTTGTTGAGAAGAAGCTCGACTAGTGAGTCTGCGTTGTTTTCAAATCCTTTGACGAAGAAGTCGAGGTCATTCAATTCCAAATGGCTGAAATGGACTTCTGGGTCGCCGGTACTTAAAGAAATCTGAACAACTGCAGAGCTTTGATTGGCTGATTTTGGTCTGTTAAAGCTAAATGGAGCGCTTAAAGCCTTGATGTTACCTAAATTAAATGGGGCTATTTTGAGTTCGTCAACGGTTCTAAATAGGCATTCGTTTTTGGTGTTGGTGCTCGAAAACAGAGAACCTTTTGGTAAAGTACTCGACTCAATCGGGCCATCTTCGGCAAGCAATTCAAGATAAGCAACACTAGGAACCGTTTGAATATAAGAAGGGTAGAGGACACTTAAAATGCCTTCAATTACCTCAGGTAGTTGCTCTGAGAGTTTCTTTTCTACTTTCGCATTCAGCAGTGCTACGCCATCTAATAGGCGAGCCATACTCGGATCTTCGATCTTACCTTGATGAATATTGAGTTTTTCAGCGTGCGTCGGATATTCCTGACCAAACTGTCCTAATGAACGGCGCACAAAGGCAAGTTCTTGCTCGAAGTAACGCATAATAGGTTCAGTCATAGTTATCTTCTTCTAAAGAGGTCGTTAAGTCGCTTAATGCGATTTTGGAATCAAAGATAAGATCCTGTTCACCATGGCTGGTTTTGACCTTGGCGATGATGTTGAACGAAAGCGAGTTGTCACCTTCTTTGCGTTCTCCAAGCTCTACAGATATGTCGTGTAATCGTGGTTCAAAGCTCTTTATCCATGTTTCAATGCGTAGGGTGAGCTGAGTCTTTTCAAGGGTCGCACTCAGTAACTGAATATCTTCGATACCAAACTTCAAATTAGAACGATTGACTTCGACTAACCTGTTATCGATATCGGTCAGTGATGCTTCTGCTTCTAATAGTTTGGTGAGATGGAACTTGATGTCTTCAATCTCAGCATCCTGATAGGGCTTTGAATCACAGATGAAGGTCTTCCAAAAGCTCATTACATCACCTCGTTTAGATCGGTTGTTAGAACCACTTCACCACTGAAATAGTCAAACTGGTATTGAGGAACGATACGTAAAGTACAAGCGAAGCTGCCAGCTTGAGCGCTTGACTCAGTGACACTCACTTTGGCGAAACTTAATGGGTATTTGGATAAGATTTCTTCATTGGCGAAGGAAACGTTGCTCGAGAACTTGTCAATCCAGTGCGTCAAAAACAACTCACACTCGGTGGCGTTGTTGAAGCTACCGATCATCTCTCTTACTTGAACTTTTAAGTAGTGCGCAATTCGACAAGACATCAGTGTGGTTTGAATCTGAGTAAGCACTTTGTCGTTGTCACTTTGCCCGCACTGCCAAATCGAGTTGTTACCATTGAAGTAAAACTTATCGGTTAAAGGACTCTTCGCTAATGGGATAAAACCGCTCTGCGCGTAGAAATTCGACAGTTGTCCGAACAAGCTAATGTCCGTTACTGGCTTGTGCAGATGACTGTCGAAATAGTGATTCGCAGGGAGGTTGATGACGGCGCCTTGAAACTTATCGTTCCAACGAGATTTCAAAAAACCAAACCAGTTCACACGGTGAAACTCTCGCATGATAGTGGTAGCAAGCACCATATTGGCTAATCCCCAAGCTCCCTGACCTTGCTCATTGTAAATGAAGCCAGCTCGTCGGTTTTTGTAAGCATCACGAAGGCGCACTTGAGGAAGTGCCATACCAATAAAGCGAGAGCTCGGTTTACTGCGTAAATCCTGCCACGCTTTAAAGTCGGGGCCGGAAAGGATCTTATTGATACGTTCGATATCAGACAACCAATCGGCTCCGCTTTCACCAAAGAACGTTGATACGGGAGAAAACAACATAGGGCAGAGTGTCGCTTCGCCTAATTTACCTAACAGTTCTACAGTAAATAGATCGTCGTAGTCGGCGTCAAAATCGATATCCATCGAGATAGGGTGACTAAAGGTGATGCAACCAAAAGGGTGACCACCTAAGGTATTCAGCTCGTTATTGCCGATCTTGTTATACAAGTCGCTGGATTTGGTTGAATAGGCTTGATTGACGTCGCTAGAGAGCTCCACCCAGTTCATATCGAGCAGTTTTACATGCGCTCTTTGGTAACTGACGGGTAGGGAAACAAGCTGCTGAAGGCTTAACCAGTTACGTTCCAATTTTTGAAACTCTGGTTCATGGAGGATCTCATCAAGCTGTAAACTGAGTTTGGAATCGATTGTTGATATAAGTGTTGATATCAATGAAATTAGTGAGGATTTAGAGCTTAAGGAGTGTTGGTCTAGCTCAGATAACAGAGATAAAGCCTCTTTCATAAAGGTATTATCTGTGTCATCTAATTGATTGAATTTGTTTTGCCATTCTGTATTTAACTTCATACAAAATTTTTGGCCGGATTGCTCCGGCCAAATCCATATTAGCCTGGAATCTTAGCAACCATTCGAACCGAGGTTGTCAGTTCTTCAAGTTGTAACCAAGGTCTTAGATGAGCGACTGCAGAGTAGGCGCCTGGCTTACCAGGTTGCTCAACCACCTCGATGCGAGATTCACAAAGCGGGGTTTTTGCACGCTGCTCATTACCAATGGCACCCGCGTTGGTGTATTGGTCGATCCATAGTTGTAGTTCTCGTTTGATATCCGGAGCTTCAAGATTCGAGCCTAACTTGTCGCGACCCATTACTTTCAGGTAGTGGGCGATACGGCTACTTGCCATGATATAAGGTAGGCGAGCTGAAATTGCAGCGTTCGCCGTTGCATCTGGGTCAGTGAAGGTTTTAGGCTTCTGAGTTGTTTGACCGCCGATGAATACAGCGTAGTTAGAGCTTTTGTAGTGAACCAAAGGAAGGAAACCAAGGTCAGAAAGCTCTTTCTCACGCTCATCCGTTAGGTTAACTTCTGTTGGACATTGCTGAAGTAGGTCGCCCGCTTCAGACTTGTACGTTAGGTTTGGAAGGTTCTCGACCTTACCACCGTTATCCAGACCGCGAATAGAAGTACACCAACCTGAAGCTGTGTAAGCTTGAGTCATTTTAAGACCAAGATCATACGCAGCATTAGACCAAACTAACTGATCATTGCTGGTTGGCTTAGGATTACCATCCATATCAGTGCCAAGCTCTTCATAAGCGAAGACATCAGTACTCAAACCTTTGTCACCATAAGGTAGGCGAGCAAGAGTTCGTGGTAGTGTTAGGGTTACGTAGCGAGCGTCATCACTCTCACGGAATGAATTCCATGCAGCGTAAGCAGGAGAGTCGAAACCTGCAGCAACAGGTTTGCCTTCAGAGAATGTTTGGAAGTCATTAAACTCGAACATCTCAGCATTGGCAGCAGCAACGAATGGTGCGTGACACGCTGCAGCGACTTCGCCCATGTAGCGAAGTAGAGCAACATCTTCATCTTTCGCGCTGAACTCGTAATCACCAATGAATGTGCCGTAAGGTTCACCACCCGCGGTGCCAAATTCACCTTGATAAACCGCATTGAATAATGGGCTACGGTCAATTGCAGGAGCATCTTCAAATTGGTCAAGCAGCTCTTCTTGAGTGTAATCGACCATTTTGATCTTTAGATCACGACCAAGTTCGCTCTCTTTTACGAGTTTTTGTAGACCACGCCAAGAGCCTTCAAGCTTCTGTAAGTCTTTCTGTTGCATGACTTCAGATAACTGTTGAGATAGCTTTTTATCTATTTCTGAGATTGCGTTTTCAATTGTTTTTGTAACGTTCTTATCCCACGTCACGGTGCCAGAAAGAGCTTGCTCTGTAAGTACAGAAAACAGTTCTTTTGTCGTGTCTGCAGGAGTTTGAGTGGTTGCTTCAATCGCGCGGTCTAGGAAGCTCAGTGAGCCTTCCGCTACTTCCGGTTGCGCTTGATTCTCAGTTTCAGTACTCATTACTCTGCTCCTTCTTCTTTAATGCCAAGCTCATCAGAAAGAGCATTAATCGTATCTGCACTTTGTAGAACTTCTTTAAGAAGCTTTTCTAGATCGCGGGAACGATCGGCTTTAGAAAGAAGTACCTTCAGTTGATTACGGGTTTCGACGAGTTTTTTAAGCGGTTCAACCTGTTCGATAATTGCTTCAGGTTCGAAATCTTTCATCGAGTCAAACTTAAGGCTCGCTTCAAACTGGCTATCATCACCGGCAAGTACATTGTCTACTTTTAGCGATAATTCAGGGCCAACGCGCTTCATTACAGTGTCGAAGTTATCTTTATCAACGTTATAGAAGGTACGATCTTCCACTTCTTCTTTGTCTTGCTTATGGCCTGAGTAGTCACCAATAACCCCAACAACAAAAGGGAGCTCTTTGGTTTCTACAGCGCCATTAGTCTCAACGTCATAGGTAATACTTACGCGGTTCTTACTTACGCGTTTATGTTGGGAATTTAGTGCCACGGTAACTCTCCTTGTTTAATTACTTAGCAGTTGAAGTAACTTTAGCTGTAGTCGCATCGAAGCCAACCTCAGGACCTTTCTCGATCTTACCGCCGTCTGCTTCAATGTAGTAAGCTTTAGAAATTTCTGTGTAGGTTAGGCTGAAAGATTCGCTTGGAAGTGAACCGTCTGTACCAGACATGTTGTAGCTAGACATACGAGCCATCTTAAGCGTTAGAATCAGATATGGATCAGCACCAGAACCTTCACGGTTTGGTTTTGTCATAACGATTTCAACAGTGCGACCTTCTGGACCCGGCGCATATAAGAAAGTGGTTAGATGAGGTGTTGCACCATCACAGCCACGAGTCATGTTGACTTCACCAAGAGCAACCATACCTTGGTCCGCATTGTTTGCATTACCTACATCGATACCAACACCACGTACTGCACTCCAAGAAACGCTATCAAGTGCAAAGAATCCATCTTTACCCCCGATCTTTTCTACCGTTGCTGCACCTTTTGGTGTCGTACCATCAATTCTCATAAAAATAGAAGCCATTACTTTCTCCTTGCTCAACGCATTAATGTGCTTTACCACTCAAAATCTTGCAGGCTGTTCGATGATGAGTTGGAAGTCGATTCAGATGTTTGGTTTGTATCTGTCGTACTATTTGAACTATCAGGAACTGGCGATACTGCAGCTGGCTCTTCAATAGTCGGTGTTGCTACCGGAGTTCTATCCGGAGCGGAAGTCATTACTGGTACGGACTTTCCTGACAAATCGGTCTTGTCTAGGTTGTCCATTCCTGTCATTTGATTGATTTGGGCGATGACACTTTCATTGCCAACCATTTCTTGGAGTAATTCTGGGAAGCTCATGTAGCCCCAACGAATTGAACGCTCGAGTAAGAATGCAATAGGGCTATGAGGTTCTGTTTCTTTAAAGTATTCAGCGACTTTTCTAATTTCTTGAAACGCATGATCACGATTAACAATGCCGTTGATGCTCGAGATGTTTTGAACAATCGTTTGAGTTTGGTTTAGAGAGGCAGGGTTATTTAATGCTTGGGCTTGCCCGTCACTAGCGACACTTCCGTTACCTTGGTTTACCGGATTAGTTGCCCTTGAATTTTGGCTTGTTTCAGTGGCTAAACTCGAGTCAATAGGGGTATCACTTGCTTGCCGGGATGCCGAATGTATCGAATCGTCTTGTTGAGGCACTTCTGTTGAATTTTGGATAACGTGGAAGTTGTCATCCAACGGCCAAGGAGCGAGTTTTTCTCCAACAAGGAAATGTATCGCTTTAATTAAGTCACGTACGTTTGTCTTAATGAAGTTGAAGCTGATTACGGTAGCACCAGCAGCTTGGCATTTTTCAGCTAAGTTTTTTTCAGCAACCTCTAATTCACTAAAAATACTCGCAAGTAGATAGAGTGTTTCTGAAACACTTCCATCAAATGAGCTTAATGCTGTTTCTTTTAGCTCTGCGATATTGCCTTTACGCTCTGCAGTGAGGTAATCACCAAAAGTAATGCCTGCGCAAAAATCAAGCATTTGAAAAGGAATATAAACGGAGCTTGAATCAACAGATTCACCAACGAGCTGAAGTAGGGGTTTAGTTTTAAACTCAGTGATTTCCTTTGCTTTCCCTGCATCGTCAGAAGCTTTGAGTTTAGCTTCCGGAAGCATAGGGTTTAGCGTATCCCAAAATTGGTCGATGAAAAGGTTTAAAGCCGGGATTGCATTAGCAAGGTTATTAAATGGTTGAGAAGTAAAAAGTTGACTCGTGATGTACCAACCTAATATCTCTAAGTCTTTAGACTGTGAAGTCAGCGTTTCCTCTGAAATCTTTCTTAATTCAGCCCAGTTTTCTGTATTGGCATCCACGATTGCGGGGTCTGAGGATGCATCAGGCGTTTCAACCAACTGTCGAAATGAGGATTGAGCGCTATTGTAAACGTTTCTTAAACTGCGATAGGCACTTCGATCTAACTTCAAATAAGAGCCTGAAGGCTCTTCATCCGAGATAGGAACAAGTAGGTGAGCGATTTCTGTCATATACATCCTGTAAAAATCTATTGTTATCCCGATCGCACTAAAGTGTTACATTTGATACATAATCCTTATGCTTCGTAAACACTTGTTAACATTTATTAATTCTAGAGCTTTTTCGTGAAAAGTCTCATGCAAAATAGATATTTACTTAAAACTTTGAACTTCATCTAAGAAAGTGGACCGATGTCACGGTTTTTTGAAACCATATGAAAAGTAAGGTATTTAGCCTCCAATCATCACAGTTGGCATGCCTAAAACAATCGTACCGCCGTGGCTGGTTGTATCTCCCATACGTGCTGCTGGTTTACTCATTATGAGCACAGTAGCACTGCCTTTGATGATACTATCTGGAGGCCCGACACAAACGCACATATCCCCAAGTGTCGCGGCTGGCATATTGCCAATGAGGACTGTTGGTACTCCGGGGCCACTGATTGGCCCGCCTACGTGGGGGATCGGCGGAACTGCGGGTGTCTGCATTGGGCAAACGTGCATGTCAGTTAATCGTGCAGCTAATGTCATCGGTAACTCCTATGCTTTGCTTCCCTTGGCAAGCTCAAGCGCTATGCCGATGGATTTTTTGTAGTACTCGTCTGTTTTGTCCCAATTTGGTAGCGCTGCCGAGTGGTTAATCGCGCCAGCTACCGCCTTAGAGTATAGAAAAGGATCTGGGAGAACTGTTGGCAAATCTGGTGCAACAATACTGCCAGACCCGTTCCAAAATACCGATTGCGCCAACCAAGATGGGCCACAATTTAATTTGAGCTTATTAGAGAATAGTTCACTCTTGCGCCTTTGCTCTTCTGATGGCGATTTGACCCAAGCTTTGGCTGTGGAAATACATTGCTTTTGCATCGCAGACCAGACGTCGTTTCTTGCATCGAGCGTGTGTGCGCCCCACCAAATAGCTTCTCGAACCGGTAGTCCGTGAGCAAGAAGCTGAACCAAATCGAAGTAAAGCTCGTTCTCTAACAGAGTTTCTATGGAGTCGTTGATGCTGAGATCTTCATCGATCAGGGCTTGAGCTTCGTCTGAGCTAGAGAACCTGTCGAGTAACTGCCGACCTGTCTGATACGGAATCTTTTTATACATGTTTTCGTTCTACCTAAATTTGTACTTTGGTGTGGTTTAAGTGTTAGCGACTTGAATATGCTAGTTCACCTTAACAATCGCACCTTTTAGCTCACCCATCACACCGCCATCGAAAGTGCCTTTCAAACCAGATTTGAATTCGGCACTTAATGAGCCTTCAGCTGACAGTGTCGTATCCGCTTTAATAGCGACACTGAGTCCTTTAATACTGTTGGAGCTTGTTGCTTCGAGAGCCGTTGTTACACCGGAGATCTTGTTGGCGGATGTTGCCTTGCTTGTTACATTCATGCCTTCAAGGTTGAGTGCGCTGCTCGCTTTAATATCAATGTTACTGGCTTCGATACTGATGGAAGATGAAGACATGGTGATCTTGCTCGATCCTACCGTCAGCTCTATCTTGTCATCGGCTTCTAGTGAGATTGATTTGCCTTTCTCACTTATCGCTTTGTCTGAACTCAGTGTGTAATTATCTTCTGTTGAGACGGTAACTTGCTTGGTTGTTTTCTGTAGCAGCTCACCTTTGATGGTCTCAGTCAGGTTGTTCTCGACTTCTTTGGTGAAGTCTTTGGTCGCGCGCATATACAAGAGCTCATTGTCTTTCTTATCATCGAAATAGAGTTCATTCGCCAATCCACTCAATTTAGTGCTAATGCCTGTTTTCGTCGAATTGGCTTCTTTGTAAGGTGGCGGGTTTTTACTGTTATAAACGCTTCCTGTAATAATTGGTTGGTCTGGATCGCCATCAATAAAGCTGACCAGCACCTCTTGTCCTACTCTCGGAATAAACTGAGCACCGTAGCCACTGCCTGCCATCATCTGAGCGACACGAACATAACAACTTGTTTTGTCGCCAGAGGCTTCCGTATCCCAATGAAATTGAATACGAACTCTGCCTTGGTCATCTTGATTGATCTCACCCGCGGTGCTTCCTGCGACAATTGCACTTTGTAGGCCGTGTATTCTGGCCTTATCTCGCGGTGTCGGGTAATTAGGAATTGAAGTATCAAGTAGGGTGAGGCGTGTCTCGCAATGGTTTTCAGTGCTGTATCGAATCTGAAGTTCCGTGACCAGATAATCGCCGAGTTGAGACTTGTCTAAGTGGGATGACAATGAGAACCACGTACCTAATTCAAATGAATCGTGTTGTGCTTCGGCCTCGACAGTTTGGTAATTTTGCTCTAGTTGTTCGATACGTCGTTTAACTAGGTTACTGGCGAGATCTTCCATTCCACCTGTGATGCCAAGTTTCGGGTAAAACTGTTTTGTTAACTTGGTGTTGTTGGCGATTGTATGGCTGGATTTCTTCTCTTTGCTGCTCACTAGTTTGGTTTGTGAGTAGTCATAACTGGTGAGTTCGATGCTGGCACCATGAAACTGACCTTGCGGCATCCATTTATTGATCAGTGGATTACTGCCTGAAGGAATTTCAATCATGTCGAGCTTGCTGGCATCAGACTTTTGAAAAGGGCTCTGCGCATCTTGAAGCATCATTAGATGGTCGGAATCGCTGTGTTGGAAAAAGTAGTGAACGCCTTCCTCTGCCAACAAGCGTGTTACAAAATCAAAGTCGCTTTCATCGTATTGAACACAATACTCCCGTTTCGATGAGGGCATCGTACCAGCCTTAAAGGAGCCACTGAAACCTGCTTGGGTTAACACGTCTGAAACGATGTCTTTCGTTGATTGGTTTTGGTAAACGCGAAAAGAGTGGGTGTGCTTCAATAACCAAAACCACGGCCGCAGGGTGACGCGGTAACTAGAGTACTGCAGATTACCGTCCATACCCAATAATTGAACCTGCGTAACAATACCGCTGAATACTCGCGTTGCGGTCAAATTATCGGTGCCATTAATGAAGCGGGTGATAGAGAGCTTTTGCCCCAATTGATCATCGATGATAAAGTTTTTTGAGATGATGGTTAGTTCGATTTTAAAAGGCTTCGATAAGTACTCAGAAATAGCAAAATCGCTGACTGTATGCTCGTTGCTTTTAGAATCTTTTGCCACAATAGTGCTTGCAGAAGGGGAGAAATTATCCGTCATAGGCTTGCCTGATAATGCTCGAAGATGTTCTGACATAAGGTTATGTCAATACTAACGAACTGACTTAATGTTAAAATTTTATATCTAAATTTATAGCATAACGTAAATAATATAATAAGCCTGACAACAAAGGCGTGAGGTGTTTCCATTTTATGAAAATAAATACCACTAAATTAATTATGGTAATTGGCCGCTGATTTATATTGTTAAATATCATTTAAATACAGAGATAGTGCGACGCAGAAGGTGATATAGGGAGATCGTAAATATATATAGAATAATGTGTTGCTAGAGGTGTCATGACGTAGTAATAATATGAATATTGCTAGCATGTTACATTTCTGAGCTAGTGGTTATTCAAGGATAGAATAATGCCAAACACAAAAATCTCGTTGCGGGTGACCGTTGGAGGGATGTTTCTACTAGCGACGGTGCTAACGGCAATCGTGGCAGTTTCACTTCAATACTATTTCAGTAAAAAAATGGCGACCGAGCATACCTTGTCAAAACTGACGATGGTGTCTCAAGACTTAAGTGACTATATAGGTAACGTCGACTCAGATGCGATCAACACTGCACGCTTGCTTTCTGCTGTTCATCGCTCTATCAGCCATCAAATATCCAGAGAAGAATCGCGTGGGATTCTTTCTGAGGCGATAAAAGATAATCCTCTCTTCTACAGTATTTATATCGGCTCATCTAACGAACGTTTTTTCCAAATTATCAATCTGGAATCTTCTCCTTTTGTTAGAGAAAAAATTGGTGCTGATCGCTCAGACCGCTGGGTGGTGATCGAGATAAGCGACAGAGAAGCAGGTCGTATCCGCACGACTAAGTATTACGACCTTGAGTTTAACCTCAGAGACTTAAAGACTGAACCAAGCAATTACTTTCCTACGACACGGCCTTGGTATGTTTCCGCAAATACAGAGACGGTTGAGAAAACACAGCCTTATCTTTTCCAGCATCTTCAGATAACGGGACAAACTTATTCCTTAGCTTTTGAATCAAAGGCCGTTGGTGACACGCAACATGTAATAGGCATTGATATCGTGTTGTCATCTCTGGCGAGTAAGTTATCTGCGAGTGCGTTAGGTTTAGATGAAGACAGTCAGGTTGAGTCCTTTTTGTACTCCAAATCGGGTAATATTATTGCGTCTAATCGAGATACAGAAACGACACATACACTCCCTCAGACAAGTAAAATCGATTGGTCTAGTCAGCAACAAACCATAATTGAGAACACGCCTCCTTTGTTACTCTCTAATCAAAGCGATTGGGGGCCAATGGATTTTGCGGTGTCCGGACAGCCACACGGTTATGCTATTGACCTTTTAAAAATGATCAGCGAGATGAGTGGTGTTAAGTTCGAGTTTGTTAATGGCTTTTCGTGGGCCGAGTTAACCGGCAAATTTCATGAGGGAAGCATCGATGGTTTGCACTCTATTCAGAATTACGAAAGCAACGGAGTAAAAGGCTTATATACGGATGCTATCTATGAGCTGCCTTTCTCTGTTGTAACGCGAGAAAACGTACAGACCGTCTCAAACTATGGAGCTCTCAGTGGAAAAAAGGTGGCGATTTTATCTGGGTGGTCGGTTATTCCTCAACTCAGAAAAGATTTCCCAAATATTGAGCTTGTTGAGTTTCCTAGTATGGAATTGGCATTTGATGCTGTTGATCGTGGTGAGAGCTTTGCAGTACTCGACGCTAAGCCTGTGTTGGAATTCTCATTGGATAAGTTTTTCCATGCAAGGCTGAAAGTTAATGAAGTGTTGTTGGATCTCAAAGCTAATTACGCAAACCAATTCCATATTGTGTTGCAGAACAAACATCAGCAGCTATTACCAATTCTAAATCAAGCCATTCGCGCACTCACTGACGAACAAAAAGTAGTGTTGTCACAAAAATGGTTCCATCATCATGCTCTCAATACAGGCACAACCATTCCTTACACTGAGCTTTATGAACGTACTGCGACGGCCAATACCGAAGGCGAAATGGTTAAGATTGTGCTCAATGGAGAACCTAAGCGTCTTTATCTGAAAAAGATTGAAACGGGCGAGCACTACTCTGAATATTTTGCCGTTGCGATACCGGAAGCGGAAATCTACAGTGCGGTAAACAAACGAGTTGCGACGTCTATTGGTGTGACGGTGCTTCTTATGAGTCTAACCTTGCCTGTGGCTTGGATCTTTGGGGCGCCTATTGTGCGACCGATCCGTCAATTGAAAGCCGAAACGCAAAAAATTAGGCAGCGTGATTACGACAATGTCTCTGTGCTTAATACGCGGATCAAAGAGGTGTGGGAGCTGTCTGTAGCGGTGAAAGGCATGTCTGAGGAGATTAAGCAGCATGAACAGACACAAGAAGCCTTTGTTGAGTCGTTCATTAAACTTATCGCTCAAGCTATCGATGATAAGTCCGCTTATACGGCTGGGCACTGTAACCGTGTACCAGAACTGGGCTTGATGTTGGCTGATGCGGCTGAAAAATCGCAGTCTGAGCATTTCAAAGACTTTAAATTTGAGAACGACGATGAACGTCGTGAATTTAGAATTGCGGCTTGGCTTCATGATTGTGGCAAGATCACGACACCTGAACACATCGTCGATAAAGGTACAAAGCTAGAAGCTAACTACAACCGAATTCACGAGGTGAGAACTCGATTTGAAGTGCTTTGGCGTGATGCGGAAATTACAGCTTTGACAAAAAAACTCGAAGGATCTCTACCGGCTGAGCTGGTAGCTGATGAACTTGCGTCAACCAAACAGCAATTACAAGAAGACTTTGAGTTTATCGCGACATCGAACGTGGGTGGTGAATTCATGAGTGATGATAAAGTCGCGCGGATTCGCTCTATCGCTGAAACGACTTGGACGCGTAATTTCGACGATCAACTCGGCCTATCGCCAATTGAAGCGATGAATAGGGCATCGAGTTCAAGCTTACCTGCGACAGAGCCACTTCTGAGTGATAAGCCGGAGCATATAGTGAAAAGAGATAGGCCGTTAGAGTTTGACCCGAAACATCAAATTAAAATGGATGTGCCGGAGCACCTATACAACCTAGGCGAAGTCTACAATCTGAGTATTGCACGCGGAACGTTGACTGCCGAAGACAGATTCAAGATAAACGAGCACATGCTTGGAACAATTAAGATGCTTGAGAATCTGCCATTTCCGAAAGAGCTAAGCCGTGTTCCTCGCTATGCTTCGACGCACCATGAAACACTCAAAGGTACGGGATATCCAAGGAAGCTGACTGGTGATGACCTTTCAATCCCAGAACGTATTCTGGTGATCTCTGATATTTTTGAGGCGTTAACCGCTGCGGATAGGCCTTATAAGAAGGCGAAGCCAATCAGTGTTGCTGTCGACATCATGTATAAAATGGCATTGGACGAGCATCTTGATATCGAACTGTTTAGATTGTTCTTAACCAGTGATACGCATGTTCGTTATGCTGAAGAGTATCTCAAACCGGAACAGATTGATTTTGTTGATATAAACAAATACCTCGAAGTTACTCGTCAGATTGCTTGACCAAGGTTGGCTTGTTAGAACGAGTTCGATGAATGAAAGGCGCACATCAGTGCGCCTTTTTTATATCTGTTTATCGGTGAGCTGGTGGATAGACACAGAGGGAGCTACGTTTGACAAGTTCGACTATAAGTTGTCGACACATAGATTTTAAATAATTTTAGAGTAGGTAAGGGGTTAGTGGGCCTTGATATAGTTAAATCGATAAATAACAGAAAGTTAAATTATTTATAGTGTTCTTTTGAGTAAGTTTCATCGTCTATTAAAAATACTACCTTAGTCTAAATTGTCGACAATTCACTTGATTGTCGACAATTTGATCGTGTATTTTATGTTCATGTTATGAAATTGTTGACAATTAAGGTTCAGCAATCAGAAGTGAGCAGCGTGAATATGAATACTGCGATAAAAGATCTCACCTTAAGTGCAAACACGAAGACACGTGTGAGCGATAAAGAGAACACTAAATCAGAAAACCTCACTGAGTATCTCGTTGAGGCGATTGTTAACGGTGAATTACCACCGGGCAGTAAGATCTCGGAACCTGAACTGGCTAAACGATTTGAGGTAAGCCGAGGTCCACTACGTGAAGCGATAATGCGTGTTGAAGGGCTTGGCTTGATTGAACGCATTCCTCATGTAGGGGCTCGAGTTATTACCTTTTCGGCAGACAAACTACTCGAGTTGTACGCAGTGCGGGAGGCATTGGAAGGCATGGCGGCTCGCTTAGCAGCGCGACATATCACACAAGAAGAGCTTGTCGGGCTTGAAGGATTACTGTCGACACACTCAAAGCACATCGATGAAGTCGAAGGTTCTTCTTATTTTCATCAACATGGGGATTTCGATTTCCATTACCGCATTATTAAAGCCAGTCGTAACAGCAAACTCATTTCGTTGTTGTGTGACGAGCTTTACCACTTATTACGCATGTATCGTTATCAATCTCCTAGGGCTCAGTCTCGACCAAAAGAGGCGCTCGATGAACACAAATACATCCTACAAGCAATTCGCAACCGTGATGAAGAGCTAGCAGAAATGCTAATGCGAAGACACATCTCGGGAAGCCGATTGCTTATAGAGCAACAAATTCAATCCAAAGATCTTGATTAAGCGGTCATTGGAATCTGTCAGCGGATCAGTGCTGGCGATAACCAAAAGCCGTAAGTCTTAAAGATTAGCTAGAAATAAGCAATTAACAGGGAGCGTCATTATGAAGTTATCAGCAGGAGCAAAGTTCCGACAAGCTGTGCAAGACAACGACCCATTGCAGATCGTTGGTACGGTGAATCCGTATTGCGCGATGATGGCAAAGAACTTGGGGCATCAGGCGATCTATTTGTCGGGTGGAGGCATCGCCAATGCGTCTTATGGTTTGCCTGATTTAGGTATTACGACATTGAACGATGTGTTGGTGGATGTTGAACGTATTACCAACGCGTGTGATCTGCCATTGCTGGTAGATATCGATACGGGATTTGGTGGCGCATTCAATATTGCACGTACGATTCGCGCTATGGAGAAAGCAGGCGCAGCTGCAATTCACATGGAAGACCAAGTCGCTCAGAAACGCTGTGGTCATCGACCAAATAAAGCGATTGTAAGTCAGCAAGAGATGGTCGATAGAGTTAAGGCTGCAACTGATGCTAGAACCGACGAAAGCTTTGTGATTATGGCTCGTACGGATGCATTGGCGGTTGAAGGAATAGACAGTGCGATTGAACGAGCGATTGCGTGTGTTGAAGCGGGCGCAGACATGATTTTCCCTGAAGCGATGAATCAACTCGATCAATATGTGAAGTTCTCGGCGGCGCTTAAATCAGCAACAGGTAAGCACGTGCCTATCTTGGCCAACATCACTGAGTTTGGCCAAACACCACTCTACAACTGTAGCGAGTTAGCCCAATCAAGTGTCGACATGGTGCTTTACCCATTGAGTGCGTTCCGTGCGATGAACAAAGCCGCGGAGAATGTATACAAACACTTGTTAGTTGAAGGCAATCAAGAAGCTCTGTTGGATTCAATGCAAACCCGTAAAGAGCTTTACGAACACCTGAATTACCACGACTACGAGAACAAGCTTGATCAGTTGTTTTCAAGCGAAGGGTAAAACCAGTTTCAATTAGTCAAAAATCAACTTAATCCAATAACGTGAAATGGTTAGTCGCCAAATCCAGTACCGATGATAAAGATCATCGGACATATAAATAGGCAGCACCAAAGAGTGCAGGCGGCTAACACAGAAAAGGAGTTCACCATGTCTGTATCTTTGAGTGATAAAGCAGCTGTCGAAAATGCTTCAAAAGTAGAACAACAAAGTGAAAAAACAGCAAACAAACCAGCCAGCGCACCGGCAATCGGTGGTGCTGGTCTACGTGGTCAAAGTGCAGGGTCGACTGCGCTATGTACGGTAGGAAAATCAGGAACGGGTTTAACTTACCGTGGCTATGACATTACCGACCTTGCTAACCACGCTCAGTTTGAAGAAGTGGCGCATCTGCTACTAAGAGGCCATTTACCCAATGAAAAAGAGCTAGACGATTATAAAACATTGTTGGTTGGTTTGCGCGGCTTGCCTCAACCTTTGAAAGCAGCGTTGGAGCTTATCCCTGCAGACGCTCATCCAATGGATGTGATGAGAACGGGTTGTTCGATGCTAGGTAATCTAGAGCAAGAGTCTGATTTTTCAGAGCAATTGCCTGCGACCGAACGAATGCTAGCGCTTTTCCCTGCGATTATTTGTTATTGGTACCGCTTTAGCCATGATGGCGTGCGCATTAATACTGAAGATCAAAGCGAAGCATGTCTGGGGGGCTACTTCTTGAAGATGCTAACGGACAAAGCACCGAGTGAACTGCATAAGAAGGTAATGCACTGTTCGCTAACGCTTTACGCAGAGCATGAGTTCAACGCCTCTACTTTTGCTGCCCGTGTCTGTGCATCAACGCTGTCGGATATTCATTCGTGTGTCACTGCTGCGATCGGAACATTGAGAGGTCCTTTACATGGCGGTGCCAATGAAGCTGCGATGGAAATGATCCAAGATTGGAAAACAGCTGATGAAGCAGAAACTAACATCATGCAGATGCTTGCTAACAAAGACAAAATCATGGGCTTCGGTCATGCCATTTATCGTGAAAGCGACCCACGAAATGCTCTAATCAAGCGCTGGTCAAAAGAGCTAGCTCAAGAGGTGGGAGATGAACAGCTTTACGCCGTTTCTGAGCGTGTTGAAGCGGTAATGAAGCGCGAGAAAGGACTGTTTTGTAATGCGGACTTTTTCCACGCCTCTGCCTATCACTTCATGGACATCCCAACCAAACTATTTACTCCGATCTTCGTAATGAGCCGTCTTACAGGTTGGACTGCACACGTATTTGAGCAAAGAGAAAATAATCGCATCATTCGTCCAAGTGCTGACTACACCGGGCCAGAGCATCAAGACTGGCTGCCAATCCATTTACGTTAGTCCTCTATATCGAGCCGACTTATATCTCGAGGTGACTTTTATCTTCATATGATAAGGCCTCGAGAATCAACGAACAGAATTTAACAGATAATGGTGGATGTATGTCTGATGTGAAACTTGAACGGACCCAGAACCTTGAACGAAATCAGTACCGTAAGCCTTTACCCGGTACTCATTTAGAGTATTTCGACGCTTGTGAAGCGATAGAATCGATATCCCCGGGAGCTTACAAAACTTTGCCTTATACGTCGCGAGTGTTGGCGGAACAATTGGTAAGGCGTTGTGATCCTGAAACCCTTGAAGACAGCTTAAAACAGATCATTGAACGTAAGAGCGACTTAGATTTTCCTTGGTATCCTGCGCGCGTGGTGTGTCATGACATTCTTGGTCAAACAGCCTTGGTTGATTTGGCTGGATTAAGAGACGCGATTGCCGACCAAGGCGGAGACCCTGCCAAGGTGAACCCCGTTGTTGAAACCCAACTGATTGTTGATCACTCTCTGGCAGTGGAACACGCAGGCTTTGATAGCGAAGCCTTTGATAAAAACCGCGCCATTGAAGAGCGCAGAAACGAAGACCGTTTTCATTTTATTGAATGGTGTAAAACCGCGTTTAAGAACGTGAGTGTGATTCCTGCTGGTAACGGGATCATGCACCAGATTAACTTGGAGAAAATGTCTCCGGTGATTCAATCCAAAGAGGGCATCGCGTTCCCAGATACCTGTGTCGGCACCGACAGTCATACTCCTCATGTTGATGCTCTGGGCGTCATCGCCATTGGTGTCGGTGGATTGGAAGCTGAGACAGTGATGCTCGGTCGTCCGTCGATGATGCGCTTGCCTGACATAGTCGGTGTTCAACTTACCGGTCAGAGACAAGAAGGGATAACCGCAACGGATATTGTGCTTGCGATTACTGAGTTCCTTCGCAATGAGAGAGTGGTCTCAAGCTATTTGGAATTCTTCGGTGAAGGGGCTCGTGCACTGACTATTGGTGACCGCGCAACTATCTCAAACATGACTCCAGAATATGGCGCGACTGCGGGTATGTTCTATATCGATGAACAGACAATTCAATACCTCAAGCTTACAGGGCGAGAGCCTGAACAGGTTGAATTGGTAGAGCGTTACGCCAAGCAAACCGGACTTTGGGCTGATGACTTAGATTCCGCTCAATACGAACGTGTGCTTGAGTTTGATTTGTCTAAAGTTGAGCGTAACCTTGCGGGGCCTTCAAATCCTCATCGCCGTTTGCCAACCAGAGAGCTGGCTGAACAAGGCATCAGTCAAGCATCTTGGAAAGAGCAGCATGCTAAGCAGTACAGCGATGATCAGATGCCCGATGGTGCCGTAATTATTGCGGCGATTACTTCTTGTACTAACACCAGTAACCCAAGAAACGTGGTCGCCGCGGCATTGGTTGCTAAGAAAGCCAATCAGCTTGGATTAGTTCGTAAGCCGTGGGTGAAAACATCATTTGCGCCGGGTTCTAAAGTTGCCAAACTCTATCTCGAGTCGGCAGGTTTGCTTCCTGAACTTGAACAATTGGGCTTCGGTATCGTCGGCTATGCGTGCACTACCTGTAACGGGATGAGTGGGGCGTTGGATCCTAAAATCCAACAAGAGATCATCGAGCGTGACCTGTACTCAACCGCTGTGTTGTCGGGGAATCGAAACTTTGATGGTCGAATCCATCCCTATGCTAAACAAGCGTTTTTAGCCTCACCGCCATTGGTGGTTGCTTATGCCTTAGCGGGTACGATTCGCTTTGATATCGAAAAAGACAGCCTAGGTACAGACAATAGCGGTAAGCCAATCTATTTAAGTGATTTGTGGCCAAGTGATGCTGAGATCGATTCAGTTGTCGGTGAGCATGTTAAACCACAACAGTTCCAACAAATCTACGTGAAAATGTTCCAGCCAGACGAGGATCAGGTAACTACTGAGCCGCTTTATGATTGGCGACCTCAAAGTACCTATATTCGCAGACCTCCATATTGGGAAGGGGCACTGGCTGGTGAGCGAAGCCTTTCTGGTATGAGACCTTTGGCGATCTTAGGTGACAATATCACCACGGATCATCTATCGCCTTCAAACGCGATTCTCGCTTCGAGTGCGGCAGGTGAGTACTTGGCGAAAATGGAAGTTCCAGAAGAGGACTTTAACTCTTATGCGACTCATCGAGGTGATCACTTAACCGCGCAACGAGCGACGTTCGCTAACCCGAAGCTGTTTAATGAAATGGTGAAAGACGCTGGAGAAGTCGTGCAAGGCTCATTGGCAAGAGTTGAACCCGAGGGGCAAGTTACGCGAATGTGGGAAGCGATTGAAACCTACATGAACCGTAAACAACCCTTGATTGTTGTTGCCGGTGCCGATTATGGACAAGGTTCATCACGTGACTGGGCAGCCAAAGGGGTGCGCTTAGCGGGTGTTGAAGTGATTGTGGCTGAAGGATTTGAAAGAATTCACAGAACCAACTTGGTTGGCATGGGTGTGCTGCCTCTGCAATTTAAAGTTGGGACGAATCGATATACTTTAGAGCTGGACGGCACCGAGCTTTACGACGTGTACGGCGACATTGAAGCAGGTTCTGATTTGGCTCTAGTCATTACTCGTAAAAACGGTGAAAAGCTGGATGTGCCAGTAACCTGTCGACTAGACACGGCAGACGAAGTGAATGTGTACAGTGCTGGTGGCGTATTGCAACGTTTCGCCAAAGACTTTCTCGCACAGTAGGAGCTGGTTATGAACTCTAAACAGATCAAAGTACCGGCTACCTATATGCGTGGAGGCACCAGTAAAGGGGTTTTCTTCAATCTCGAGGACTTACCTGAAGCTGCGCAAGTTGCCGGAGAAGCACGAGACGCATTACTTCTGCGAGTGATTGGCAGCCCGGATCCTTATGGCAAACAAACTGATGGTATGGGTGGTGCGACATCAAGCACCAGCAAAACCGTTATTGTATCGAAAAGCAGTAAAGCCGATCACGATGTTGATTACCTCTTTGGTCAAGTGGCAATAGACAAGCCGTTCGTTGATTGGAGCGGTAACTGCGGCAATCTGTCCGCTGCAGTAGGCCCATTCGCTATTCATAGTAGATTGGTCGATTCGAATCGTATTCCAGAAAACGGTGTGGTCGAGGTGCGAGTATGGCAAGTGAACATAGAGAAAACCATCATTGTTCATGTGCCTATCGCTGATGGTGAAGTTCAAGAGTTAGGTGACTTTGAACTCGATGGTGTCACTTTCCCCGCTGCTGAGATTCAAGTTGATTTCCTAGACCCAGCTGATGCGAGTGGTTCAATGTTTTCTACAGGGAATGTTGTCGATTTCTTAGATGTTCCCGAATTGGGCTGCATCAAAGCGACATACATCAATGCAGGGATACCCACCATTTTTGTTGATGCTGAATCGGTTGGTTATCAAGGCACAGAGCTTCAATCGGACATCAATAGCGATGCCAAAGCCTTGGCTCTGTTTGAATCCATCCGAGCACATGGTGCAGTAGCGATGGGGCTTATTGATTCTTTAGAACAAGCTGAATCACGCCAACACACACCTAAGGTTGCCTTTGTTGCTAAGCCTCAAGCGTATCAAGCCTCCAGTGGTAAATCGGTCGCAGCCAAAGACACCGACCTTCTGGTGCGTGCTTTGTCTATGGGGCAATTGCACCATGCCATGATGGGAACAGCTGCAGTCGCCATTGCTTCAGCGGCGAGTGTTCCGGGTACGTTAGTGAACTTGGCAGCCGGTGAGGGTTCTCGAGATTTTGTGACTTTTGGTCATCCGTCAGGAACGTTAAAGGTGGGGGCTAAAGCGGTACAAACAGAAAGTGGGTGGAACATTGAGAGGGCGATAATGAGTCGTAGTGCCCGAGTGATCATGGAAGGTGCCATTCGTGTGCCTTTTCCCAAGTGAAGCGATTGTCGTGAACGGTCAAATTTTCATGAACACAACGCTGAGAAAAGAGTGCACCCAAGTGACACTGCCAAAAAGCTAGGCGCTTGAAACAATGGATAAATCATGGAGGAGGCACTATGTCTGCTACAAATCGAATGAATAGAAAAACAGACTATATCACCGAGTATCAATGGGCGAGGGAAGACCCCAATTCGTTCTGGGAAACACAATCACAAGCCATTGATTGGTTTGAGTCACCCAGAACGATATTACAAACTGACGAAAACGGTATTGAACGTTGGTTTCCTGATGGGGTGATGAACACTTGTTGGTTGGCACTTGATTATCATTGTGAAAATGGGCGAGGTGACAATACCGCACTGATTTACGATTCTCCAGTTACAGGAAATCAATCCTCGTACACTTATCATCAATTGCGTGACCAAGTGGCAAAAGTCGCTGGTATGTTAGCTATGCAAGGCGTTACTAAAGGCGATCGTGTTGTTATCTACATGCCAATGATTCCTGAAGCGGCGATGGCAATGCTGGCCTGTGCACGACTAGGTGCGGTGCATTCGGTGGTGTTTGGAGGTTTTGCTCCTCATGAGCTTGCCGTACGTATCGAAGATGCCGAGCCGAAGGTGTTGATTACTGCCTCCTGCGGTGTCGAGATAAATAAAGTCTTGCCATATAAGCCCATGGTCGATAGAGCGATCATGGACAGTCATTGGAAGCCTGAAAAAGTGGTGGTATTCCAAAGAGAGCAGTCTTTAGCTGAATTGAGCAATGAACGCGACGTACTTTGGCAGCAAGCGGTTAACGATGCATTGCCACACAGCTGCTTTCCTGTTTTGGCAACCGATCCTTTGTATATTCTTTACACGTCAGGCACTACGGGTAAGCCAAAAGGTGTGGTGCGTGACAATGGTGGTCATGCGGTCGCCATGAAATACTCGATGAGTACTATCTACGATATGCCACAAGATGGCGTGTTTTGGGCAGCTTCTGATGTCGGTTGGGTGGTCGGGCATTCCTATATTGTTTATGCACCATTGATTCATGGTTGTACGACCATTTTGTTTGAAGGCAAGCCAGTACGAACGCCAGATCCCGGCGCATTCTGGCGAGTGTGTGAAGAATACAACGTCGATGTGCTGTTTTCTGCTCCAACGGCATTTAGAGCCATTAAGAAAGAAGATCCCAAAGGCGAGTTACTTACCAAGTATGACCTATCATCACTCAAGTCGATTTTCATGGCTGGCGAGCGTTTAGACCCGCCAACATTGGATTGGGTCGAGTCTCATACCAATAAACCGGTTATCGACCACTGGTGGCAAACCGAAACGGGTTGGGCTATTTCTGCCAATCCAACAGGGCTTGAATCTTTGCCAGTGAAAGCGGGTTCTTCCACTAAACCTGTTCCGGGTTACCAAGTGGAGATTCTCAATGAACTCGGTGAAATAGCTCAGCCTAATCAACAAGGATTTGTGGCTCTTAAACGCCCATTGCCACCCGGTTGTCTGCCAACAGTTTGGCGTAATCATGATCGATTTGAATCTGGCTATCTGAGCCAATTCCCGGGTTATTACGTTTCGGGTGATGGCGGTTATCTCGATGAAGATGGGTATCTATTTATCATGGGTCGTATTGATGATGTGATTAATGTCGCAGGACATCGATTGTCTACTGGTGAAATGGAAGAGATCGTGGGTGGTCACCCAGCGATTGCTGAATGTGCCGTTGTCGGTATTCACGATGACTTAAAAGGGCAGTTACCGCTGGGTTTAGTTGTGCTGAAAGATGGTGTAAAAGTCGATGGTATAGAGTTACAAGAGGAGTTGATTGGAAAGGTTCGAAATGAGATTGGTGCGGTAGCCTGTTTTAAGCAAGCCTTGGTGGTCGAGAGGTTGCCTAAGACACGCTCAGGTAAGATTTTACGTAGAACCATCCGACAGATCGCAGAAGGTGAACAATATGTGGTGCCTTCGACGATTGATGACCCTACCAGTTTAACGGAAATTGCTGAAAAGCTCGGTAAATAGGCTTAGTTGTTTTGGTAATTTGATCGTCGGCTCGTATATTAATACATAAGCCAGCGTGATGGTTTACCTAAACTCTACTTTATTCATCCGCTTATCCATTGCGTTTACTATGACCTCATTATGATTCCCACATATTGAGGTCTTTTTATGCGAGCTTACTTTTTGTTGATTGCTTTACTGGTTAGTGGTGCTGCTAGTGCTAGTACTTCAAAGGATCAAGCGAGTAGAGCGTTGTTAGAGCCTTTGAGTCATCCTAAGGTATTTAAATGTGTATCCAAGACTGGCGTAGCTCTCTATCAAGCGGTTTTTGATATCGGTGTGGGGTATGAAGCCGACCCTATTAATTCGAAGATGATCGTCAATTCAAGGAAAGGCCGCTACGAATATCAAATCTTAGGTGCGGTAAGGTCTGAAAGGGCCGGTGAAATTGTTGTGTTGACTCGCCATGTGGGAGATGGGATTAAAGTGGCTGCTATGATTGATGACGAAACTGGCAAGATACTGGGGATCGGTGATAAACACCACTACCGAGACTGCGGTGTAAGACCGCCACCTAGTGCGGCGGATATGCAGAACTTTTGGTCCAAGGACTAAGATCGATATCTGAAAGGCAAGAATTATAGAGAAAAGAGCGATTGAGGCGACCTTATTGGTCGCCTTTTCTGTTGGTGAGGATAAAGTGATCTTAAAGATATATATCATTAAGCAGTAGCTGAATAATACATAGTTGAACATGATGTATCGTCTAAACGTGGCTTTATTTATCCCATTAACGGTTCTGCTTAAGATAGCTTTACTCCAAATGAAGAACTAAGCGAGATTCCTATGAAATTCACTAAACCTTTTCTTTTAACGACACTGATTGTGACTCTTTCTGGTTGCGCATCACCAGCAATGGATAACGAAAATGAGAATGCTGCACGTAATCGTGGTGCTGTAGGTGGTGCTTTATTAGGAGCAACAGCAGGAGCTTTAACTGGAGATGCGAGTTTAGCGGTGAAGGGCGCTGCATTAGGTGGTGTGACCGGTGGCGTTGCGGGTTCAATGAAAGATACGGACGATGCAAGAAACGCACAACGAACCCAAGTTACTGCTGATGGTCTAGCGCAAGACAATCGCACCGATGCAGAAAAACGAGTTGCTGAAGTAGAGGCGGAAATTAAGCTTATTGAACTAGAACAACAGCTTGCAGATCTCAAAGAAGAGAAAGAAGATAACGGTGCATAAAGTTAAAGCTACAGCTTCGATATTCGTTTAATTCAAAATTATTCAAACAGAATGGCCACGTAATGTGGCCGTTTTTGTATCTAAAACACACACATTAAACAATGAATTAATTCAATAACTTGTATAGATACTCACGCCAAGTAAACTAGACTCAGTTTAGATATTAATTTGGTTTGAGAAGCGCAATAGTCATGAATGTCACCTTAAGGGCCGCAAAGCACGCGGATTTGGAACAACTTAACGAGTTAATGTTCGATCTCCATCATCACCACCACCTTGCTAGCCCGGAACACTTTAAAACGGCAGAAGAGATTGAGCAGGAAAAAAGCATTGCACGATACTTGGATGATCCTGAATGTTTGGTTTATGTGGCATTAAAGGGTGAGCTCATTGTTGGCTTTATCTCTGGGCATTTTTGTGAGCTTATCTCAACGGTGAGTAAACCAGTGCCGATGGGGAGTGTTGATGAGCTGTTTGTCTTGCCTGATTATCGAAAAGAATCAATTGCTGAAAAGCTGTTTAACAAAGTTGAAAGTACTTTTGATGATTATGGGGTTGAACAAGTCTTTGTAGAGGTTTGGGACTTTAATTCACCTGCCAAGGACTTCTATCAAAAAATGGGGTTCACACCTCACATTCAATGGATGAGGAAGGCTTTGCGCAAAACGTAGACAGCGATTTTGTGCGGCTTTGATTACACTAGGCGTGATGCATTAGCAGTCTCAAATTTCTTCTATTATTTTTTAGGTAAACTCGTTGGTTATTCGATATTTATTAGTTTTCATACTGTCTCTTTTGAGTACTACTTCCGCTTGGGCTAACAACACTTTGCCCGACCATATTGCGGGCGCTTTGTGTGTAGTACGTGCTGATAACCAAATCGTGTTGGTTGATGAGTTGATCACAGGTCAATTGTCTCTACCGGGAGGAACTGTTGTTTCGGGTGAGCCGCCATCGGTCGCGGCGCAACGTGAGACTTGGGAAGAGGCAGGGCTGTCTGTAACGGTTGGCGATGTGCTGGGGTATACCGACAGCGCCGTTGTGTTTGATTGTATCTCTGACTCTGAAGTGATCAGCTACAAAGCTCGAAATGAGTTAGGTGGCTTTGAGTTGCCGATTTGGTTTGCCCCTCATTATGGTGTGGAAGTCAGCCGAGCGATGTTACTTCCTCCTACTGAATTGCAAGATCACCAATACCGCTATCCAGAACAGTGGCCAGAGATTAACGAGCTGTTTTTATCCGCAACAGATCAACCGGTAACGTATGTGACTGAGCTGGTGGGCGCGGCACCGAAAGTTCATCAAGTTGAATTAAGTTGGATTGTGTCGCTTCAAAACGCGTTCAATAAGATGCCAAGCGTGTTTGGGAATACTGTTCTTTTGACTGACTTGTTAGCGAAGCCATGGGTTTTCATCGTGATATTGCCGCTAATTGCGTGGCATTTTGGTCGTAACTTCGCGTTGAAGTTTGGCTTCACTTTGATTTCGGTGACACTGCTAACTTTGATTGCGCATCAAGGTTTTGGTTTTCCACGCCCGCATGCCTACCTGCCAACACTGAAGCTGGTAATGAGTAGTGGCTATAGTTTTCCGAGTCTGTTGGCTGCCTTATGGGTGAGCTTAACCTTGTTAGTTTTTTGGAAACTAAAGTGTCTCTTGGAACAAAAATCTATATTGATTGTGCTTGCTGGCGTACTTTGGATCATGCTGTTTAAGTCTTATTCAGGCAGTGCGTTCATTAGTGATGTCTTAATGGGGGGCGTATTAGGTGCATTAACGACGTGGCACATAGTCAGATTAGATGCAAAACCTGATGTGGATATTAGTGCCTTATTGAGCTCTAAAGGTGTCTGGTGGGCATTATGCTTACTGTCGATTGTTCTCACGGTGATATGGCCACTGCCTACATTTTCATTCTGGGTGGCCATTTTGATGACGATTGCATGTCTAGTGACGTTAACAGACTCGAAACCTTTGGTCGGTCAGTTTTCATTCAAGATCGTGGTTGGAGTGATGGCGATGCTGTTAGCGGGAAATCTGCTGATTAGCTGGGCAGGAAGCTTTGTCTCTTTCAGTGGTATTGCTTCATTTATTATTGAAACGTTACGTTTCCCAATCTTGATTCTGTTTGGTGTGGTGGCATTTCGTCTGCCTTGGGCAAGAAAATAGTCGAACGATACTTGTTAAATAAAAGAAGGCTGTGCAGTGCGCAGCCTTTGTTATTTTTGCAACAAGCAAGAAGTCATTCTCACTAGAGCCTGGTGAGCGTTTATGAGTTGAAGATAAACTTCTCAATCGCGACCGCTACACCATGGTCGTCGTTGCTCGCAGTGATGTGATTCGCCAATTTCTTGGTTTCTTCCATTGCGTTGTCCATTGCAATGCCAAGGCCTGCGTATTCAAGCATATGGTGATCGTTTTCAGCGTCACCCATGCAGATTACTTCTTCCGCTTTAATGCCTAAGTGTTTCGCTATTGCTTCAATACCGACACCCTTATTTGAATTTGGATTTAGGAACTCTAAGAAAAATGGTGCACTTTGCACGATAGTAAACTGAGACTTAAGCTCTTGTGGCAACTTGCCGATGATTTCAGTCAGCTTGCTTGGTTCAGCGACAATCATAGTTTTGATGATTTCGTGGTTATCTTCTAGCTGTGAAAAATCGAACTCAGTTATATCTAAGCCGTTAATACGCGCTTCAATACCAGTGTATTCATTGTTCTCAGGTGTGATTAAGCCGTAAACCTTACTGAAAGCATGAACATAACCACCAAGCTGTGCAGCGAGGGTAGCGATATCTTTTGCGGCTTTACCATTGCTGATCTCACTGTGAATGATCTCTTTTGTCGATACGTTCTGAACCATCGAGCCGTTGTAGAAGAGTACGAAGTCATCTTCGCCGTTAATTGATAGCTCATCTAATTTGCTTTGCATGCCTTCTAAAGGGCGACCAGAAGCTAGAACCACTTTCACACCCGCAGCTCGTGCTTTGGCGATCGCGTCTTTGTTCTCTTGAGAAATCACTTTTTCACTATTGAGTAATGTGCCATCCATATCAAGAGCAATCAGTTTGTACATGTTGTTCCTTACTAAAAAATTAAAAGCTAACGAAATCTAATGGGCGAAAGGATAAGGGAACTTGAAACTTCAGGCTAGGGCTTTGATCAACTCATTTATCAGTACTCATTTGTTTGACCAAAAGGGGGAAGTGCTTTAAGGTCTGCGGTTGATTAATTTCATCCAATGATTGAGCTGAGGGAAAGTTGTACAAGATTAATGAAATGTTTGAAACCATTCAGGGTGAGGGCGTGTTTACTGGCGTTCCCGCTGTTTTTGTTCGTCTACAAGTTTGTCCAGTAGGCTGTTCTTGGTGTGACACCAAACAGACCTGGGACGCTTTACCAGAAGACGAGACTAGCCTTGGCGATATCATGGTTAAGACAGAGGACTCGCCTACTTGGTCAGCAATCGATGCTCAAGGAATCGTGAATGAATATATCAAGCAAGGTTACACTGCGAAGCACATTGTGATTACAGGTGGTGAGCCGTGCATTTATGATCTTGTTCCTCTTACTGAAGCATTTGAGCAGCACGGTTGTCGCTGTCAGATTGAGACTAGCGGAACATCAGAAGTAAAAGCCACACATGACACTTGGGTTACGGTGTCACCTAAAGTGGCAATGAAAGCGAAACTGGAAATCTTAGATAGCGCCTTACAACGTGCTAATGAAATTAAGCATCCAGTAGGTACAAACAAAGACATCGAACAACTTGACGGTTTATTGGAGCGAGCTGCGGTTCCTAGCGACACTGTTATCGCTCTGCAGCCAATCAGCCAAAAAGACCGCGCAACTCAGCTTTGTATTGATATCTGCATTGAGCGCAATTGGCGCTTATCAATACAAACTCACAAATATTTGAGCATCGCATAGGTTGTATTTTTACTGGGTAAGATAAGTCGCTAGTAGAAGGTTCTCGTAAGGATTTAAGATGAAAAAAGCAGTGGTAGTATTCAGTGGGGGTCAAGACTCAACAACGTGTCTTGTTCAAGCATTAAAAGAGTATGATGAAGTTCATGCGATTACATTTGATTATGGTCAGCGTCATAGACTCGAGATTGAAGTCGCTGAGTCATTGTCGAAAGAGCTTGGTGTGAAAGCACACAAAGTAATGGATGTGACTTTATTGAATGAACTGGCTATTAGCTCTCTGACTCGCGACGATATTCCTGTGTCTCATGAGCTGCAAGAGAATGGACTACCAAACTCTTTTGTTCCTGGTCGTAATATTCTGTTTTTAACTTTGGCGGGTATTTACGCTTACCAAATCGGTGCTGAAACAGTGATTACAGGTGTGTGTGAAACAGACTTTTCTGGTTACCCTGACTGCCGCAATGATTTTGTGAAGGCGATGAACTCTGCGCTTGTGCAAGGTATGGATAAGCAGCTTGATATCAAAACACCGCTAATGTGGCTAAACAAGGCTGAGACATGGGCGCTAGCAGACCAGTACTCAGCACTTGAGCTTGTTAGAAACAAAACACTGACTTGTTACAACGGCATTGTTGGTGATGGCTGTGGCGATTGCCCGGCATGTGAACTGCGTAAAGTTGGCCTTAACGATTATCTAGGTGATCGCGAAAGCATTATGGCTGAATTGGTTCGCAAACAGACGGAGAATAAATAATCTCAGGTAAATCAATCGGTTCGTTATATGCATCAATAATACAGTTTCGACCGTTGCTTTTGGCTTGATAGAGCGCTTGGTCAAGCACTGAATACAAGTCATCAAAGTCACTTAATGCGTTTGAGGTTGCTAGATAAGCAAAGCTTGCGGTTACATTAAGTGGCTTTTTGCTTTCTGAGAAGAAGACGGTGCTGGATATAGCGTAGTGCAACTCTTCAACGCGTTCTCGCACCTCTGCAGGTTTGGTATCGGTTAGCATGATGACGAACTCTTCGCCCCCTAAGCGACCAAACAATTCACCATTCACTAAGTGTTTTCTAATTTTCTCACTAATATGGAGCAGGGCTCGATCACCAGTAGGGTGCCCATGCTCATCATTAATCTTCTTAAACTTATCTAGATCGAGCAGCACGAGCACATGCTGTTTGTCCGTCTCTTTACAGCGTTTTACTCTTTTGATTCTTCGAATTATCTCGGTTCGACCGTATGCTTTCGTCAAGCCATCAATTGCTGCTTTTGCGCGAACCGTTTTGTTGACCAATACCGTAAAGCTTGCAGCGCAAAGCAATAGAATAACAACGATGTTGTACATCCATCTTTGATGTTCCATTTTTTCAATTTGAACACGATCGAGTTTCGCCTGATGTGTCAGGAAAGAGCTTTCTAGTTCTTGTTCATATTTGGCGTGCGTTAGGCCGAGCGCTTCGAGTGCAAGTCGATTATCGATGTCTCTAGCTTCCATTTGTATTGATGAGTATCGCTGGTATAAATAGAAAGCTTGTTGGTAATCGCCGAGTGATTGATGTATGTCCGAAAGCTGCAGAAGTGATTGAGCGATGTACTTGTGTCTTGTGACTTGCTCGGATACTTTTAAAGCTTGCTGAGCATAATTGAGCGCCTCTGTTGTCAGCTTTTGATCTTCGAACATATCGCTGATCGCCAAGTAAGCGTTAATACGAATGACGTTGTTACTTAATTCATTCGAAGCCGACAGAGCGTTGACTAAGTAACCTCTCGCCAAATCATAGTCTTTAATTTGAGTGTAGGCTTTTCCTAAGCCAAGACTTATTAGTGCGATACCGTAGCTATGAGATGATGTAGTTAACAGTGTTTTTGCTTGCTGAAAGTGGTTAATTGCTAGGTCACTTTGCTTTTGGTTGAGGTAGAGATCCGCAAGGCTGTGATGTACTTGTGCTTTCATTAAATCAGAAGCGTCAGCTCTGAGTATGAGTGCTTCTTTTAGGTACTCTGTCGACTTCTCATATTGCTTTAATTCCTTGAGCAAGTTTCCTACATCGTTATAGATCCCCGAAATATCGTGTCCTTGTGGGAATACGTTTATCAGCGATAGGTAGGTATCTAGAGCAGATTGATAGTCACTGCGGAAATGGTGATTGTTGGCGATGACTCGATAAGTCGCAAACTTTGGTAATACTGGGTCAGCGATGTTGTGTAAGTCCGACTTAAGTGCAGAGCAATAATAGTTCGCTTGATGGTATTTAGCTTGCTCATTAAGCGAACGGCACATCTGGTATTTTAATAGAGCTTTTCCAGTTAAATCACTGTGTGATTGCATTTTTGCCAATAGTGTAAGAAAGCCTTGTTGTGCTTCCTCATATTGGCCTTGGCCATCTTTAATCAGAGCAGAAATAAATGCTGTTTCTATCGCTTGGTAGTAGCTGTCGTTTGAAGCGATCCCGTAGAACGGCTGATCTCGGTGGCTCATGTATTGATACAGAAGAGACGCAAGGTAAAGCTTATCTCCGTAAACCGTTGACCCGATGTAGCGTGTTTGCAGCATGTTTAATGCGCGTTCAGGAGAGTGATTTAAAGTAGAGAGATAAAGTGCGTTCCAATCAGCATTTGGAGTAGGGCTTAAATTGGAGGTATAGACTGGTGAATTGTTGTCACGATCTGATGTTGATACTTGGCTATAAGAACAAAAGCTAATGAATAGTAGAAAGGTAACAAAAACGAAGTGATTCACAAGAGACGATCAATCAGATAAAGAACGATATTCTATTATTAGTTTGATGTTGCTTCAAATTTTGAATGGTGCGGCTACGAGGTTATGCGAGGTAGGTCTCTAATTTATTGATACTAATCAGAGGTATATCGGTCGCACGATTCGCGCGACCGATATCGGAAATTAGATGTATAATTTCGCTAGGTCAGAAGGCTCAAGTTCTTTGCCTTCTAATGTTGCATTCCAGTTAGTACCAACAAGAACGCCGTCTTCAGCAAGAGTCAGTAACCAATCTTCTACAAAGATATCTAGTGGAATTTCTAATACTTCGAAGTCAGCCCACTCTTCAACATTGTGAGTCTGAGCATCTTCTTTTGAAGACCAGAAAGGCATCACTTCGCTATTTTCGAATTCACTTGAGTCACATGCTAGCCAACCTTCTTCGTTGCGAAGGCCCCATACCAGTTTAGTTTCCTGTGTTTCAGAAACGAAAAGTTCTAGATTTGCTTGAGTATCAGCTGTTAGTTTGCTCATGGATTAATTCTCTATGTTGATAACGGGGCAAGATTAACATTATAGACGGCTTAGGTATATGCTATTCAAGGAATTATCACCATACTGAAACGCTAACTTAAGATAAGGTTTCAGTATGGTGGAAGAAGGGTAGATCCTACTTCTTTATTTTGGTGAAGATATGCCACTCTTCTTTGATATTGCCCTTAAACCCAACAACCGAAGCGACAACTTTTCGATGTAGTGCGTGATTGATTTCTGTGTCATCACTGCTGAATTCAGAGTCGCCATGACCTACTATATTAACTCTAGATGGTTGAATACCATTGCTTATCAGTGCACGCCTTACATGTAACGCGCGCTCTTTTGAGAGCTTTAAATTGTGTTCGGAATTGCCCACTTTGCTAGCATAACCTTGCAATTCAATACTCGTACTCTCGTAACGCTTCAAGAAAGCAGCCATCTGGCGTATCTGCCCTAGAAAGACAGGGTTTATTTCCGTAGAGTTATTAGCAAAGAGTATATGGAGCTCTTTCTTTTCTGAAGATTCGAAATATGAACCACAACCGTTGTTATCTATCTCTGCGCCAATTTGAGTATCAGCACACAGATCTCTAGCATTGATTACTCCATCATTATCATCATCTTCGAGATCATAAATTTGTGTGATTTCAGGAAGAGCTCGATATTCAAATTCTTCATCGCTTGTTTCAGCTAAAACATTGGCAGAGACAACCATGATACAAAGCGGAAATACAGTCTTTATCAGCTTCATTAGTATTCTACCTTTTTATTCCATTCTTGAGGGGTTTCAACGCGTAGTCCGGTCAACAGGTTTCCTGTTGCGTTCATCACTCTGTATTTTGCGTATTGTTCGTCGTATTTAGCATCCAGATAGCCCTTACGGGCTTCGAATAGTTCGTTCTCGGTGTTAAGCAAATCGAGAAGGGTACGTTTACCGATACGGTATTGTTTCTCATAAGAGATAACGGTGTCTGATGCCGAGTCTACGTGGTCAGATAAAAACTCTTTCTGTTGAACGGTTAAATCAAGTGCGCTCCATGAAAGACGTAAGCTCTCTTCTACATTACGGTAAGTACTCTCGCGGAGGTCTTTGGCTTTGTTTAGTTGATAAGCGGCACTTTCTGCACGGTCTTGGTCTGAACCGCCGTTGTAAAGGTTGTATCTTAAGCGAACCATCGCAGAAAACTCGTCACTGCTGCCTGGAGTTCCACCGGCATCATCGCGCCAGGTTTGAGCGGCTTCAAAAGAAACCGTTGGGTAGTTGGTGCTCTTAGATTGCTTGTATTGAAATTTCGCTGAGTCTACATCGGCTTGTGCAATCTTAATTACTGGGTGCTGATTAAACGCTTTTACTAATGCGCCATCAACCGTGTAAGGGATAGCGCCTGCATCTGCGCGAGGGAAGGTTAACCCTAACGGAGATTGACCCACAAGCCTTTTGAATTGAGTGTGAGTGTCAAAAAGGTTGTTTTGAGCAGCAAGCAAGTTCCCGTGCGCTTTCGCAATACGAGCTTCAACTTGTGACATATCTGCGGTTGAACCAATACCTGATTCGACGCGTTTGCGAATATCGCTGTATATTTTTTTGTGTGTTGCGAGGTTGTTTTCAGAGAGTGAAAGCACTTCATAGGCTTTTACCGCATCGAGGTAAACTTTAGTCACTTCTAATGCGATATCCTGCGCATTAGACAGTAATTGATAGCGCACAGACTCTGCATCAGCCGCGGTACGGTCGATATCATTGGATGTATTAGCACCATCCCATATCAACTGGGTCAACGTGATCGTTGCTTCTTTTCTAGTCAGATCGGTAGTGTCTTGGTTGGTTACAAGATCAGTATGTTCATAACCAATCCCACCATCTAAGTCTATACTCGGACGGTAAGCACCACCAGAAGCATCATTAATATATCGCTTACTGACATATTCATTATAAGCACTTTTGATTTCAGGGTTACTTTCTAAAGTAAACGCAACGGCTTGCTCTAAGGTTTGTGCTGTCGTCGGTAAGCTAATACTTATAGCGAACCCTAATGTTGTTATTTGAAGCCTATTCAATTTGCATCTCCCTAAAATCAGCTGGCATCTAAGTCGTGAATTTATGTTGTTATATACAAAATTTAGATGAACCGCCAAAAAAACCACGTTCGCTAAGCTGGCGTTCGCAAATGGTTGTAAAAATGTTAACCGATCGGCGTGCGTTTTATGATGTTTTTGTACACGTCAATCTTTCGTTTCTTAGTCTATTATTTGCCGTAAACACAATAACTTATATTGCTGTTGTGGGCACTAAGATTGTTGTGTGATGTGATCACCGTCATTACCTTGTCACTTGGGTTGTTAAATACTAGATTCATAACTAGGAATTATATGACGATAGGTGTTATATTTTAAGTAATATTATAAATATAATGTCAATATTTTGACGTTAATGACAAGAAATGCTTTTTTAGGGGTTTATATGGACATGACAACATTGAATTTGGGTGGTGCGTTAGCACTTGGCCAGCGCATTGTTATCTCGGTAGATGGTACGATTAAAGTCTTAGAAGAAGGCCAACCACTACAAACAGGGGATGTCATTCTTGAATCCCAGGACGGAACCAATGAACCTCATGTATCTATCAAGCGATTCTCATCCGAAGATGGTGAAGTTGAACTAGACCAAGATATCGCAAATATCTTTGCTGCATTAGAAGAAGGCCAAGACCCTACCGAGTTAGGTGAAGAGTTCGCTACCGCTGCTGGTCAAAATGGCTCTAGTTTAAGTGCGAGCGGAACTATCGAGCGAGATGGCGAAGAAACGATCCCTGGTACAGAGTTTGTGACTACAGGTTTCGAATCGCTAGGCTTATCTCGCACTCAGAGCCTGAGCTTACTTGACGCTTATCGTTCACTCATTGAACCTGCCGTAGCTCAACCAAACACTAACCCACTGTTTGTTGATTCAAATAGTGACGCTATTGGTGACACAGTATCATTTACGACAGATGAAGATACGCCTGTTAGTGGTGTTCTTAATGCTCTTGACGAAGACAGTGATGATCTGACGTTCTTACTGTCTCAATCCCCAAACAATGGTTCCGTTGTTCTAAATAACGACGGTAACTGGACGTACACACCAGATAATGATTTCAACGGCAATGATAGTTTCACGGTAGTTGTGTCTGATGGCCAAGGTGGCACGGATACGATCACTGTGAATGTTGGCGTTACCCCAGTCAACGATACCCCAGTCATCACCGATGAAAACGGTAACGCACTGGGCGATAGCGTGGCGGTAACCACCGACGAAGACACATCTGTGAGCGGCTCACTGTCTGCATCAGACGACGATAACGATTCGTTAAGCTTCTCAAAAGGCAGCGATCCGTCTAATGGGTCAATGACTGTTGATGAAAGCGGCAACTGGACCTACACACCAAATGAAGATTACAACGGTAGCGACAGCTTTACGGTTATCGTCTCTGACGGTCAAGGTGGTACCGATACGTTGACAGTGAACGTGGGTGTGAATCCAGTCAACGATGCCCCAATCCTGGTTGATGGTAATGGCGATCCACTCGGCGATAGCGTGGCGATAACCACCGACGAGGACACGCCAATCAGCGGCTCACTGTCTGCATCAGACGACGATGACGACTCACTAAGCTTCTCAAAAGGCAGCGATCCATCTAATGGTTCAGTGACTGTCGATGAAAACGGCAACTGGACCTACACACCAAACGAAGACTATAACGGTAATGACAGTTTCACACTCATCGTATTTGATGGCCAAGGTGGTACGGATACACTGACAGTTAATGTGGGTATTTTAGATACGACAGCGGATGCGGACAGCAACTTCACCGTGACCGTGGCTTCAAGCGACGAAATCACCAATGCTGAAGAAGCCGACGATGTGAGCGTGACGCTAGGTGGCGTGGACGCGGATGCCGTGAGCGTGAAAGTGACGTTCAGCGATGGCACAAACAGCGTGGTTGTGGACGCGACGGAAACAGGCGGCGTGTGGAGTGTGGCGGATGCCGATCTGACATCACTGACCGACGGAAACATCACCGTGACGGCGCTGGTAACCGACGATGCGGGCAACACCAAAGAAGCGACCGATACGCTGGATCTAGATACGACAGCGGATGCGGAAATTACGATTGACCCAATCACTATTGACAATACCGTGAACGCAGACGAAGCGGATGGCAAAGTGGCCATTACCGGTACTGTTGGCGGTGACGTGAAAGCGGGCGACATCGTGACTTTAACGGTCAATAGCAAAGAATACACAGGCCAAGTGGTCGAAAACGACGCTAACGAGTGGGTGTACAGCATCGAAGTCGACGGTAGTGACCTAGTTGCTGATGCAGATACGCGCGTAGAAGCGAGCGTGACGACCCAAGATGATGCGGGTAACGAAGCAACGGCGGTGGCTACCGACGGCGACTACGATGTCGATCTGAACAAACCAACCGCAACAGACTTCTCAGTTACCTTAGACAACCAAGATGAAGCGTTCTTTACATTCGATGGTGGTCAATCGGGAAGCCAAGATAACGTGGGGGATGAGGAAGATGACGCTTCTGGCACATCTGTTGATGTGAAGATTCTTGAAGAGCCTCTATTCGGTGAACTTTACGATGTAAGTGGCGGTGGTAAAGTATTAATTAATGCCGGGGATATCATCAGCAGTGATGCTCAAATCGAGTATGAGCAGGATCAGAATGCTGTCGATAATTTAGACTTTGTCGCAAGTACTTTCCAGAATCAAGTTGGTAGTGGTACGAATAGCGTTAGTTACTTGCAGGGTAGTGTGGTTATTAGTGCTGGTTTATACGATGGTTCGGCACCGACGGAAGATAATATCGACGATACGCCGTCGTATCTTGTTTACGATAGTAATAACCAAGAAGATGGTTTTGGTGTTTCGAAGAGTTCGACAGCGAGCAGTGGCGAACTAGATGTAATTAGTGGTGGTTCACAAGAATACATTTCAATTGATTACTCTGCGACAGGTGCGTCAATTACTGAGGCCAACATTGAGTTTGGTAGTGTATATGGTAATTACAATGCGGGTAATAACGCAGGTGGTCGTATTGAAGTTATCGCTCTTGATGAAGCAGGTAATGTTGTCGGAACGTTCTTCTTCGATAGCGATGAATCAGGTGAGAACGGACTGTCCATCGATAACAATGGTAATGCCACAGTTAATGTTCAAGTCGACGGTGGGTTCTCAGAGCTTAGAATATTTACGACTCAAGATGGCTCTGACGATCCGGATAAAAATTCAAACATTACTCTTAAAGGTGTAGATGTTGTTAGTGCAGAATTAACTGAAGAGATTGATTACCAGTCTATCGATTCAAGCGGTTTAGTTAGTGATGACGTCGCTCAACTTACGATAGCTCCAAACACAACGAATGCTAATCCAGTTGCTCAAGATGACACGGTGTCTGTATTCGGTGGCTTATCTGGTTACTACTACAGCTCTAATGACACCGTTAACGGCAACATCGACTCGGTTCAAGATGCATTGGATGTTATTGCCAGCAAAGATGCCGACCTTACATTTGAAGCAAAAGATATCAATTATACGCTAAACGGAAATAACGACGGCTTAAGTTCTCAAACTCAATTTGAAGATTTCCTAAATAATGACTCTAGTTCTGTTGAGGGTACAGTAGGCGATCACACTGACGGTGTTGTTCAGATGAGCGGGTCAGTTTATCTAGAAGCCGGTGATTATGCGTTTAAAGTTACTGCTGATGATGGCTACACGATCTTAATCGATGGAGTTGCGGTTGCTACTGTTGACCAGAATCAGTCATCTACTACTACATTGCATGATAAATTTACGATTGATAGTGATGGTTACCATTCTATAGAAATCGTTTATTGGGACCAAGGTGGTGCGGCTAACCTAGATATCAATCTTGGTACGGTTGATGGCAATGGTAATTACAACAATGGCGAGCATGACTTAAGCGACTTCCCATTGATTGGTGATGTGTTGTCTGTTCAAGAAGGACAGTCGTTAACCGTAAATTCATCGTTACTTCTAGCTAACGATTATGACCCGAATACGGGTGATACCTTTACCATTGTATCTGATGGGTTTAGCTCTAGCGACGGGGTGGTTGTGTATGATGCCAATACTGGAGAGATATCGTTTACACCAAATGCAGGTGTTACGGGCACAGCTTCCTTTAGCTACACGATCATCGATAACGATGGTTTGACAGATACAGCAACTGTAACGACAACAGTAACTCCTATTAGCAATGGATTAACTGTTAGCGCCGATTTAACGACGGCAAACGGCAATATTTCAGACTCTATTGTTTCAAACATCGCATCTAATTTGGCTAACAAGGCATTAGACCCAACTGGTGACGGTGACGACAACCATCTTGAGACTACGAGTGGTGCTTGGCTCGATGCTCTTGGTGGCAATGATACTGTTGTATACGGTAACGGCGATCATATGCAGGTACTTGGTCGTGAAGGCGATGACATCATTGTAGGTAATGGTGGCGGACTTGGCGTTGTTTCTGAAAACCTACAAGGCGGCGATGGTAGTGACATTTTGGTTGGCGGTATAGATGCATCAACAAGCATTAATCTGTTGGGTGATGATACTGGAGAATCTGGTGATGATGTTCTTATTTCTCGCAGCCCGACAACGAGTACAGCATACTATGGTGGTTCGGGTAATGATGTGGCATACCTAGCTGGCGAAAGTACTGACTACACCTTTAGTACAGTAGGGGCTCCAGATTTCCGCTTAACTCATACTGGAACTGGTAACGCCAATCATGATTTCTATAGCATTGAAGCGTTGTACTTCTCTGATGGTAAATTTGAAGTTCAAAGCGGCAACCTAATTAAAGTGGCAGAAGTTTACGAGCTAAACATCGATGTCGATCTGAACGACAATGATGGTAGTGAACAAGTGAGCTCTCTGGTAGTTAGCAATGTCCCATCAGATGTAACACTCTCTGTAGGTACTAAACAGGCTGATGGAACTTGGGTTATTGATCCATCACAACTTGATGATGAAGGTAAAGTTACCGTTCTTGTTGAGGCTCCAGTTGACACCACCCCGGTACTAACTGTTAGAGCAGGCGCTCAAGAGGTGGATAGCCAAGGCCAACCAGTCGATTCAGAGGTGTTCGCCGATACTCAAACTGGCACGATCGTTATGCCAAGTAGTGATATGAATGCAGCAAACACGATCATTGGTTTTGACGGTGATGATGTGCTGTTAGGTGACAGTGGTGGGGTTGTCGATAACTCTGTCGCACCAACTAACTACAATATTGCTTTAGTTGTTGATACTTCGGGAAGTATGGATGATGCGTTAAACAGCAACAGTAACCAGTCTAAATTAGATGCGGTTAAAGCATCACTTATTGCTATGTTGGCAGATATCGCCTCTCATCCGGGTATTATAAATCTGGCGTTGATTGGTTTTGAGGCGAGTGCGAGCATACAAATAGATTTGCAAAACTTAGAAGAATCAGACTTGGATCAGACGGTAAATTCCGCGATAAATACTTTAACTGCGGATGGTGCAACCAACTATGAATCTGCATTTGATTCTGCTAAAGATTGGTTTGAAGACGATGATCAACCATCGAGCTATGAAAACTTAACCTTCTTCTTAACTGATGGCAAACCTACAGTCTCAAACAACTCTAGTAGTGGCGGCTCTACCACAGAGTTTGATGAGTTTGCTGACTCCGTTTCCGCTTTTGACGAATTGGCTGACGTTTCAAAAGTAAGAACCATCGGTATTGGTGATGGAATTGACTCTGAAATTCTAGAGCATTTTGCCAATGAGAATGGTTCTGCATACACTTATTCTTTAACCACAACGCAACTAGCAAACTTTAGTTCAAGCACAGGCGAAGCTTGGAGCCTTGGTAACTTTACGGTTTCTGGCGGCACGGCGGTGTTGACGAATTCAAGTATCTTGTTGACAGATTCTAGTGACACTTCCAGTTCGGCATCCATGACAAGCCCTGAATTTGTTGTAGCTGACGGTGAAGTTTCGGTACTGACATTTGATGCGTCACAGGGTAACGACTTTGGCGGTGGTGATTCGTTCAATTGGCAGGTGCAGAAATATGATGAACAGAGTCTGTCGTGGGTAAATGTTTCATCTGGAAGTGGCACTGGCTCAATAGAAACAGAACTGCTGCATGAAGGTAAATACCAGCTTGTACTTTCTGTCTACGAAGATCAAAGCGGCTACACTGCAGACGTATACTTAGACAACTTTGCAATTAAGACGGTTTCTAGTTCGACTGGTAACGTGGAGATCGTTCAATCAAGCCAGGGTTTAGATGCTGCACTTGAAGAAGGCAGTAATGAAATTACACTACTACCTGTAGGTAATGATGATCTAAGCGGTGGCGAAGGCAACGACATCTTGTTTGCTGATGTTATTAATACTGATAACTTACCATGGGATGAGAAGGGCCTAACTCGCCCAGATTTATTACCGGATGGCTCTGGCATCGAAGCATTAACGACGTTCTTGCAGATGGTGAATGGTGAAGAACCTACAGATATGGAAGTGTATGAGTACATCAAGAGCAACCATGAGTTGTTTAACGCTGGTAGCGATACGCGTGGTGGAGATGATACCGTTGTTGGTGGCCTAGGCGAAGATATCCTCTATGGCCAAGGCGGTGACGATACGCTGATAGGTGGACTTGGTGATGATATTTTAACGGGTGGTGACGGTGACGATCTGTTCAAGTGGGTCGACGAACCTTTCCAAGGTGATGTTGATACGATAACCGATTTCGCTCTAGGTGAAGACCATCTTGATATCTCGCAATTATTGCCAACGGAAAATTCAATGTCTGATCTTCTGGAACATATCACTATTGAGAAAGTCGATAACGGTGGCGGTGATAAAGATTTGGTTATTACTATTTCTGAAGACGCGAATAATGGAGGTCAAACACAAACTATCATTCTTGATAATACGGGGAACCAGTTTGATTCAGTGAATGCTCAAGGTGATGGTAGTGTAATAAGTAGCGATTTGAGTAATTTGGTCAATCAATTATTCGTTAACTTACCAGACTAAAAACAAAAAGGGCCGAAAGGCCCTTTTTTAATACTTCTGCTGTGCTATAAAAGTTAGATTCTAAAGTACTAAAATTAAAGAACTTTACAAGCAAAACCTTTTAGGTAGAAGCCTTCTGGGTAGGCCGTGTCTGTTAGGTGATCGGCAGCTTGTTCGAAGCGTTCTACGAACTTAACAGTTCGGCCTGCGTCTAATGCTGCATCGGCGATGATCTTTTGGAATAAATCTGTTCCCATTAAGCCAGAGCAAGAGTACGTGAGTAGGGTGCCGCCTGGTTTCAGGATTTGCATTGCAAGCATGTTAACGTCTTTATAGCCGTTAGCGCCTGAAGTTAGGTTGTTCTTGCTTGAAACAAACTTCGGTGGATCCATGATCACTACGTCAAACTTAGTGCCTTGGTCGCGGTATTCACGAAGCAGCTTGAACACGTCGGCATTTAAGAAAACAGCGCGCTTTTTAGAGATATCAAACTCATTCAGTTCAGCGTTCAACTTCGCTGTATCAAGAGCAAGTTGAGATACATCAGCGTTAATCACACGCTTAGCATCGCCTTTCAGTGCGTAAAGGCCAAACCCACCTGTGTATGAGAAACAGTTAAGAACATCTTTGTTTTTAACGTATTTCATCGATTCTTTACGGCTATCACGTTGGTCCATGTAGAAGCCCGTTTTGTGGCCTTCCATAATGTTCACGCTGATTTTTACGCCATTCTCTTCAATCACAATTGACTTAGGTGGCTCTTCACCATGAAGTACACCGACAACTTGTTCAAGGCCTTCTTTTTTACGAACTGCTACGTCAGAACGCTCGTAAATGTTGCAGTCTGGGAAGCACTCGATTAGGGCTTCAACCAATACGCTTTTGTTAAACTCAGCGCCTGCACTTAGCAGTTGGCAAACTAGAAAGTCTTGATACTTATCGATAGTGATGCCAGGTAAGCCATCAGACTCTGCAGCTGTTAGACGGTAACCCGTTAGACCGTCACGTTCGATGATGTCTTCACGTAAAGACTGTGCATCTTGAATTCGTTTTACGAAGAACGCCTTGTTGATTTCTTCTTTTTCAAATGTCCAAACACGAGCTCGAATTTGAGAAGCTGGAGAGTAAGCTGCTTTTGCAAGCCACTGACCATTTTGAGCATATACGTCTACAGTTTCACCTTGTTGTGGCTCGCCTTCGACCTTATCGATACCGCGTGAAAATACCCAAGGGTGTTTGCGGCGTAGTGATTTATCTCGGCCTTTAGCTAGATGAATTGAAGGAGTCATAATTTACTCTGTTTGTTGAATTTGAAGGAGGGGTATTGTCGGGGAAGTACAGGTGAAAAGCAAATAAGAAAGGGCTGCAGAAGCAGCCCTAGTAACGATATTTCAAGGATTAAGCCTTGAGACCTGTTAATAAGCCTTCCATTGTGTCGCTTTGCTTACGAAGCTGGTCAACGTTGGCATTACTCTTACTGATCATTTCACAGATGCTGTCTGATTGATGACGAATCTCTTCGACACTCTGTGCGATGTTGTCAGCAACAACACCTTGTTCTTCAGCTGCGGTTGCTATCTGAGTACTACTGTCTGAAATCGATTGATTCTTTTCAGCCAGAGAGCCGATTTCAACGTTAACTTCAGACATTAATGTTTGTCCTTCGTTTGCGTTGTTAACCGTCACTTCCATCAGTTTTGTTAGCGATTGGCTGTTACGTTGTAATGACTCAATCATACTTTGGATTTCAACCGTTGCTTGTTGAGTACGACCGGCAAGGGCACGAACTTCATCGGCAACAACAGCAAATCCACGACCTTGCTCACCGGCACGTGCAGCTTCGATAGCAGCGTTCAACGCTAACAGGTTAGTCTGTTCTGAAATACCGTTGATGGTTGTGACTACTTCATCGATCTGCGCCGCGTTGGCATCAAGCTCTTCTACTGCTTGTGAAGCGGATTGGATCTCTTGAGATAGGTTAGAGATAGACTCCAATGTATTTGAAACCTTGACTTGACCACTTTGAGCAACGCCGCGAGCGTCCATTGTTTGTGAACTAGACTCATGAGCAAGGGTAGCGACTTCGCGAATCGTAGCAGCCATTTGCTCCGTTGCACTTGCTAAGCTATTCAGGTGTTCTTGTTGGTTACCAGAGATGTCTGAACTTTGTTGTGTTGACTGGTTTAAGTCCGAGCTGATCTGCTGCATGAGAGCGACAGACTCTTGGATTGATAGAACCATGTTTTGTTCACGCTCTGCTACCTTGTCGATCGTAATCGCAATTTCACTGAACTCATCACGAACTAAGAAGTAGTTCATGCGGCAAGTTAGGTCACCATTCGCAAGCGTATTCAATGCTTTGTTCATAGAGAACATCGCACCACCGATGAAGGTCATGATGTAGTAAACACCCAGCGCGATAAGCGTTAGGGTTACAGCGATGATAGAAACCTGAGTCGTAGACAGAGCAGACCAAAGGTTTTGGTCATGGTTAGCAACTAGGCTGAATGCACCATTCATCACCGAAACAGAACCAGCACCGTAGCCCAAAGAGATGGTTTCAGAGCTGCTGACAAGTTGAGCGACTTGATCTTTAGTGAGTTGACCCGCTTCGATAAGCCCTTTCATCAAGAGCATTTCTTCTTGATAAAGGTGAGCCAATAAAGAGTCCGCGGCGCTATCTAAAACGAGAGTCAATATGACTAGGGCGAGAAGAGGCAATAAGAAGAGTAGATAGAACTTTTCTTGGATTTTTAGGTGAATGAGATATTTGTCAATCCAACGAAATGGGATTTCTTTCATAATCGTTATACTCGAAGTAAGTCCACCAATAAGTGGTGAATGAATAGAAGCTCAACTATATCATTCATATAATTTATGAGGCAACGTTATGGAAAGTTCACAATATATTTTTGTCGTGTCAGGCGTAGTTCAATGTGTTGGTTTTCGTTATCACACCAGTAGGAAGGCGCAAGCTATGGGTCTTTCAGGCTATGCGAAGAACTTAAATGATGGTCGAGTTGAAGTATTAGCTGTTGGAGAGAGTCAGCAAATAGAGAAGTTACATGCTTGGCTCAATATTGGCCCTTCGAGCGCAACAGTAGACAACGTAGTGATGCATCAAGTGAAAGATAGTGAGCGTCAGGACGTACGCGTAGGGGCCTTTAAAATACTGTAGTTATAGCACTACAGTATTTATATTGAACGTAACTTAATGGCCTAAAGCAGATTAGGCACTACAAGCACTTTGCTGGTTTAGGTAAACCGGCGAGCTTGGTTGCTTGTTTTGCAGGGCCTTTTTTGAATAACTTGAAAAGGTACTTACTGTTGCCTTTTTCTGGGCCGTGCGCTTTTTCCATCGCTTTCACTAGCATACGAACTGCTGGTGACGTATTGAACTCTTCGTAAAAGCTCCTTACAAAATGTACGACTTCTAAGTGCGCATCCGTAAGTTCAATAGCTTCATCTTGAGCAAGAATTTCAATCATGCCTTCTTCCCATTGCGTGTAATCCAATAGGTAGCCTTGAGCGTCGGTTTCGATTTGCTTGCCGTTATATTCAAACATGTTTAATCCAGAATCCAATTAACTATGTGGGTAGGGTACATGACCAAGTTTATCTTTCTCAACAGAAATTGTAGCTATCCATAGAAATATCGCACTTATAGATACAAAAAAGCCCAAGAGGTAGGCTCTTGGGCTAGATATTCTTCAATGATGGGAACGATTAGTCGTCGCTGCCCATGATGCCTAGAATACTTAGTAGGCTGATGAAGATGTTGTAGATTGATACGTACAAGCTGATCGTTGCAGAGATGTAGTTTGTTTCACCGCCACGAATGATGTTTTGCGTTGTAAGCAAGATAACACCAGTCGAGAATAGGATGAACATACCGCTCATTGCCAATGATAGTAGAGGCATTTGTAGGAAGATGTTTGCAACCATACCTACAAGTAGTACTACGAAACCAGCTAATAGCATGCCGTTAAGGAACGACAGGTCACGCTTAGTTGTTAGTGCGTAAGCTGATGCACCCATAAACGCCAGTGCTGTACCGCCAAGTGCAGTTAGGATTACATCACCCATGCCTGCGCCAACGTACATATTAAGAATTGGACCAATGGTGTAGCCTAAGAAACCCGTAAATAGGAATGTGAAGACTAGACCCATGCTGTTGTCGCGGTTCTTCTCTGTTAGGAAAAGTAGGCCGTAGAAGCCAACAAGCATGATAATAAGACCCGGGCGAGGAAGGTTCATCGCCATGGATACGCCTGCTACAACAGCAGACCAAAGTAGTGTCATAGACAGTAATGCGTAGGTGTTACGCAACACTTTATTGGTTTGCAGAGCACTTTCTTGAGATGCTGTGCGTGAAAACATAGGGCTGTTCATAATCTTCCTCGTAAGGTGACTTCAATAGTTATTAGTACATTTATGGGGGTGAAAGTTCGAAAAATCAAGTCTTTCATTCCTCTTGTATACATAAAATAATAATCAAAATAGTCGGTTAAGTGTTTCTGAAGGTGTAACAAAGTATTTCTTTAGGCTGTAATTAAGCATAGCTAAAATACGATCTTCAACCTTTAGTAGTCATAGCCTGTTATTTAGAACTTTAGAAAACCATCTATAACCTTGAAAAATAAAGAGGCGACCTAAGCCGCCTCTATAGTTTATGCATCATAACACATTAATGGTGTAAGATTTGGCTTAAGAAGTTCTGCGTTCTGTCTGATTGTGGGTTTTCAAAGAAGTCGACAGGGTTGTTCTCTTCTATGATTTCACCGGCATCCATAAAGATAACGCGATCTGCTACCTCTTTAGCAAAGCCCATCTCATGCGTTACACAAAGCATTGTCATGCCTTCTTCCGCCAGCTCAACCATTACGTCTAATACTTCTCGAACCATTTCTGGATCGAGGGCTGACGTTGGTTCATCAAACAGCATCACTTGAGGGTTCATACACAAAGAGCGAGCGATAGCTACACGCTGTTGTTGGCCACCAGAAAGCTGACCTGGGAATTTGTCTGCTTGCTCAGGAATTTTTACACGCTCTAGGTATTTCATCGCAATCGCTTCAGCTTCTTCTTTCGGCATCTTTTTGACCCAGATAGGGGCGAGAGTACAGTTCTCTAATACCGTCAGGTGTGGAAACAGATTGAAGTGCTGGAAACACATGCCGACGTCTCGGCGAACAGCTTCGATGTTCTTTAGATCTTCCGTCAATTCATTACCTGAAACGAAGATATGACCTTTTTGGTGCTCTTCTAATCGGTTGATACAGCGGATCATTGTTGATTTACCAGAGCCAGAGGGGCCACAGATAACGATTTTCTCGCCTTTTTTAACTTCTAGATTGATGTTCTTAAGTACGTGGAATTCACCGTACCATTTGTTCATGTCTTTCAACTCGATCATAAGACCTTGAGAGTTGTTTTCTGTCTGCTGCGTCATAATACGTCCTTGATCTTGTTAATTATCGTTTGTGACCGGTGTGAAGTCTGTTTTCTAGCCATATCGAATATCTCGACATGCCAAAACAAAACACCCAGAACACTAACGCGACAAATACATAACTTTCTGTTGAATACCCAAGCCATTCAGGGTCGGTATTCGCGGCTTGGCCAATTCCTAGTACATCAAACATACCAATAATCAAAACAAGACTGGTATCTTTGAACAAACCAATAAAGGTGTTCACAATTGAAGGAATCGTGATTTTAAGAGCTTGAGGCAGAATGATAAGCCCAGTTTTTTTCCAGTAGCTTAATCCCAGAGCATCAGCTGCTTCGTATTGACCTTTTGGTATTGCTTGTAAACCACCACGGATTACTTCGGCCATATAGGCTGCACTGAATAGTACTACCCCAACCAGTGCTCTAATCAGCTTATCGGTTTCTGTCCCTTCAGATAAGAAGAGTGGGAGCATTACTGAAGCCATGAATAGAACTGTAATGAGCGGTACGCCACGCCAAATTTCGATGTATACGGTACACATACTGCGAATGATCGGCATCTCTGAGCGACGCCCAAGCGCAAGTGCAACACCAATCGGGAGTGACACTACAATACCAACAAGTGCGATGATCAGTGTAACCAGTAGGCCACCCCATTTATGGGTATCAACAACTTCTAATCCGAAGACACCACCGTATAGTAAACCAGCAATGATAAACGGATAGATGTTGACGAAGAACAGCCAAATCCAGGTGCGCTTAGGTGTTTTTTCATACGCTAATAAAGCAACAAAAATAGCTAAAGTAGCGTAGAAAAAGCGAGGTCGCCACAGTTCAGCTTCTGGGTAGAAGCCATACATGAATTGGTCCCAACGAACGCTAATAAAAACCCAGCAAGCGCCTTCACTAGTACAAGCGTCTCGTGTTGTTCCTATCCAATCGGCACTAATGAATGCCCAATCTGCTATTGCCCATATTAGGGTAAAAGCAAAGTAAGCAAGAACCACAGTGACAACGCTGTTAATTGGTCCATTAAATAGATTTTTTCTTAACCAACCGACAGGGCCAACGGTATTCGCTGGAGGCGGAAGATCAGGTTGAAATTGATGTGTACTCATCTTATCTCTCCACCAACGCTACTTTGCGGTTGTATATGTTCATTAGAGCAGATGTTAATAGGCTCAAGGTCAGGTAGACACCCATTGTCATCGCAATTACTTCGATAGCTTGTCCAGTTTGGTTTAATGTTGTTCCTGCAAATACAGACACAAGATCAGGGTAACCAATGGCCATCGCAAGTGATGAGTTTTTGGTCAGGTTTAGGTACTGACTGGTTAGTGGTGGGATAATAATTCTTAATGCTTGTGGAATAATGACAAGCTTGAGGGTTCTAGAACGTGGGATACCAAGAGACATAGCAGCCTCAGTTTGCCCATGGTTTACGGCGTTAATACCTGAACGAACAATCTCGGCAATGAACGCTGCGGTGTAGATACTTAAAGCAAGCATCAATGCAGCAAGCTCAGGAATTATGCTAACACCACCCTTGAAGTTAAACCCTTTCAAAACAGGGTAATCCGCAGAGATAGGCATGCCCATCACAAAGTAAGTCACTAACGGCAAGCCTAAAATCAACGCTGCAGCAATCCGCAACATAGGTGTTTGTTGGCCGGTTAGTTTTTGCTTGTTGTTAGCCCAGATGTTGATAATAAACGTAGCGATAATACCGACAATCAATGATCCGATGACAATGCTACTGCCTTGTTCTAACACTGGTGCAGGGAAGTACAATCCACGTACGTTCAAGAAAATTGCTTCACCTAGGCTCATGCTTTGACGAGCAGAAGGTAAAGCTTGCAGAACAGCGAAGTACCAGAAAAAGATTTGCAAAAGAAGAGGGATATTTCGGAATATCTCAATGTAGACCGCTGCAAATCGGCTAACCAGCCAGTTTGAAGAGAGCCTAGCGATACCCATACTAAAGCCCAGTACCGTAGCTAGCATGATGCCTAGCACCGAAACTAAAGCGGTATTGAGAAGCCCGACAAAGAATGTACGACCATATGAGAAAGTCTCGTCGTATTCAATCAGTGTTAATCCGATACCAAAACCAGCTTCTTGTGAGAGAAAATCAAAACCAGTGGCGATACCACGGGAATCTAAGTTAGTCAGTGCATTATTTACAATCGTGTAAAAGAAAGCACAAAGCGCCCCGACGGCGATGATTTGGAAAATGATGGAGCGAAAAGTGGGGTTGTAAAATAAGTTGGCACTTTTGGGCTGTGGCTTTGCCTGAGCTGGAGAAATAGTTTCATTAGGTTTCATACTACTATAACCTCAAATCCATTTAATAAATAGGGCGGAAAACTCCGCCCTAATTGATACTTGAAGATTTATTAACGGATTGGTGGAGCGTACATAAAGCCGCCCGCATTCCATAATGCATTTACACCACGAGAGATTTGAAGTGGAGAACCTGTACCAACAGTACGCTCAAAACTCTCACCGTAGTTACCAACTTGCTTAATTACCTGGTAACCCCAGTCGTCACGAATGCCAAGGCCTTTGCCTTTAGGACCATCTACGCCAAGAATACGCTTGATGTTTGGATCTTTTGACTTAAGCATTTCGTCTGCATTTTTAGAAGAGATGCCGTATTCTTCCGCATTAATCATTGCTGAAAGTGTCCACTTAGCAACGTTAAACCATTTATCATCATCTTGACGAACAACAGGACCTAGAGGCTCTTTAGAGATGATTTCAGGAAGTACTTGTGCAGATTTAGGGTCAGCTAGGTTTAGGCGAAGTGCGTATAGACCAGATTGGTCAGTCGTTAGCACATCACAACGACCTGCGTCGAAACCTTTAGATGTTTGTGCCGCTGTATCGAATACCACTGGCTTGTAAGACATGCCACTGTTACGGAAGTAATCGGCTAGGTTAAGTTCAGTTGTTGTACCTGATTGAACACATACAGAAGCGCCATCAAGCTCTTGAGCACTTGTTAGGCCAAGCTCTTTCTTAACCATGAAGCCTTGACCATCGTAGTAGTTAACGCCTACGAAGTTAAGACCTAGAGCAGTATCACGATGTAGTGTCCATGTTGTGTTGCGAGATAGTACGTCGATTTCGCCAGATTGAAGCGCAGTAAAACGCTCTTTTGCGGTTAGAGGTACATACTTAACTTTCGTCTTGTCACCGAGTACAGCCGCTGCAAGAGCTTGACAATACTCAACATCAATTCCTTCCCATTCACCTTTTGAGTTAGGGTTAGAGAACCCTGGAAGACCGGTACTTACACCACAAGTTAGAAAACCTTGAGATGTGACTTTGTCCAGAGTGCTTTCTGCCGCTGATGCCGATGTTGCCATCATCGCAGTTGATGCAGCTACTACTGAAGCAAGAAGTGTTAGTTTATTTGTCATTTGTATCCTTCCTTGTTAACCAGGTGACACCTGATACTCGTGCTCGTTTGAGTGTCTTTATGTGTTGCGTTTTCTATGACCTTGTTGCTCAAATTACAAGAGTTGCATTTTGCAAATGAAACTGTGTGCGATTTAAGTAACTGTTTATAAGGTTAGGAAAGGATCCGTAGTTTCACAAATGTATAATTTAAAAAGAATTTTGAATGAAATCACAAATCCGAACACAATTAGAATGACCAAATGTTAACTGAATGTAAATAGTGCAACAGTTCACACTGTTGGTGCAACGAGATTTAGAGTTTTATATTGATAATCGACTAGATAAATATTCTGAATGAATGTCACAGTGGTGGAGTATTAACCTTAAAAAAGATTGAAATTTGGTCAATAAATATTTTTATTACACTTCGATAGTTATGAATATGCTCCAAATTTGGTAGCATGGCTGAATAGTTATTGAAGTAGTCTCAAGGAAGAACATGCGTTATTTCCCAATGTTTTTGGATGTAGAAAATAAGCCAATCTTAGTGGTTGGCGGGGGTGAGGTTGCTTGCCGTAAAGTCGACAGCTTGCTACGAGCTGGGGCTGATGTGACTTTAGTGTCTCCCAAGGTTGCACCTTACTTAAAGCAGCTTATCGATGAAGACAAACTTCACTGGGTGCAAAACTTTTACTCATCACAGATCATATCGAAAAATTACCTGCAGGTTTGGGCGACAACAGATAACCCTAGCCTAAATCATCAAGTACATAATGATGCAAAAAACCTGGGTATTCTTGTCAATGTAGTCGATGATTTACCCTATTGTGACTTCATTACGCCATCAATGATTAATCGCGGAAGAATCCAAATTGCCATCTCTAGTGGCGGTGCATCACCTGTTTTGGTTAGAAATATTAGAGAAAAACTCGAAACGGTATTGCCACAAAATATAGGCTTAATAGCAGACTTCGGTGCATCAAAACGCAATTCGATCAAAGAGTCATTTCCAACTGTCGATGAGCGTCGTAAATTTTGGGAGCGCTTTTTATCGTCCAGTTTCATCGAACAGGTGACTGACAGAGAGCAGTTAGAATCATACTACCAGCAAGCGCTAACGGAAGGCATTGATAGTGAAGGACAGGTGACTTGGATTGAATTCGAGCAGGACGTTGAGTTGCTGTCTATGAAGGCTTTACGTTTGATGCAAGAGGCAGAGCTCGTACTTTCACCGAGCGATTGTCCATTCGAATTTGTCGACCTGTGCCGTCGAGACGCAGAAAGAGAGAGCTATGCTAACAGCGGAGAGCTATCAACCAAGCTTGAGCAGGCAAGAGCTGAGAAATTGCGAGTGTGTGTGTTTATTCCACCAGCAAGCGTAGAGTTTAATTTGTTGGTCGGCAAAGACCTAAAATTGTCAGCGGCCAAAGTACTTAGTTGAGTTGGCTGATTACCAGCTAGGAACTTCGATTTAAACTGACCAGATAAATAAAAAGCCACTTCCTATAAAGAAGTGGCTTTCTGCTTTTCAAACACGATATTGTGATGAGGAATGAGCAATCTAAATAAGCGGTCGCTCAAACTCAAAAATTAGTCGCGGAAGTTGTCAAACTGGAATGGTTGACCAAGCTCACCGCTGCGAACTAAAGCCATAACAGCTTGTAGATCATCACGTTTCTTACCTGTTACACGAACTTTGTCGCCTTGGATAGAAGCTTGAACTTTGACTTTGTTGTCTTTGATTAGCTTAACGATCTTCTTAGCGACATCCGTTTCGATGCCTTGCTTAAAGATAACCGTTTGGTGCCAAGTGCGACCTGTTTGGTCAGCAGCCTTCGCTTCCATCGCGTTAGGATCAACATTACGCTTTGTTAGGTTGCTACGAAGGATATCGCGCATTTGCTTCAGTTGGAAATCGTCTTGAGCAGTCAATTTTACTGATTCATCTTTGTAATCAAAGCTCGCTTCAACTCCGCGGAAATCGAAACGAGTCGATAGTTCGCGGTTTGCGTTGTCTACCGCGTTACGCAGTTCTACTGCTTCTACTTCAGAGATAATGTCAAATGATGGCATTGTGTTGTTTCCTTAAGCTAAGTTTCTATCTTTAATTGCTGTTGCAAGCATGTCTAGCATTGTTGCCGTATCTTCCCAGCTTAGGCATGGGTCCGTAATCGACTTGCCATATTCTAGGTTGTTGATGTCTGTCATTGGCTGGTTGCCTTCAATAATGAAGCTTTCTGCCATGATGCCTGCAATTTGGTTCTTGTTAGATTTAATTTGCTCACAAATGTCTTGTGCAACTTCTAACTGTTTACGGTGTTGTTTCTGACAGTTAGCGTGGCTAAAGTCTACAACCAAACGTTGAGGTAGGTCGAATTCAGCCAGTTGCTTACATGCAGTATCTACAGATTCAGCGTCGAAGTTAGGGCCTTTATCACCACCACGTAGAATAACGTGACCGTATGGATTGCCAGAAGTACGGTAAACCGTCATGCGGCCGTTCTTATCTGGCGAGTAGAAGTAGTGTGAAGCATGTGCTGCACGAATTGCATCGATAGCAATCTTGATGTTGCCGTTGGTTGCGTTCTTGAAGCCAACTGGGCAAGACAGTGCAGAAGCCATTTCACGGTGAATCTGAGATTCAGTCGTACGAGCGCCAATCGCGCCCCAAGTGATAAGGTCCGCAATGTACTGACCTGTGATCATATCAAGGAATTCAGTCGCAGTAGCTAGGCCAAGCTTGTTGATATCTAGAAGAAGCTTACGTGCTTTGTTCAAACCTGTTTCAAGAGCGTACGAACCATCAAGGTTAGGATCGGTAATTAAACCCTTCCAACCTACAACAGTACGAGGCTTCTCGAAGTAGGTTCTCATTACAACGAACAGTTCATCTTTGTACTGGTCTTGAATTTGACTTAGACGTTCAGCGTAATCAAGTGCCGCATCTGTATCGTGAACAGAGCAAGGGCCTACGATAACTAATAGGCGGTTATCACGACCAGTTAGGATATCTTCGATTTGGCGGCGAGAATTTTTAATGCGCTCAGCAACGTCGTCAGTAATAGGGTGTGCATTGCCTAGTTCGGCAGGAGTTGGCATAGGACCCAGAGCTTGGGTTCTCAACTCATCAGTTTTTAATGGCATGTGATAGCTTTTTTATTCTATTGCGAAGTGGTTAAGATAACGGAATTGAACAGAGGAATAAACTCTCTTAAGTCAAAGTTATCTCTGTTATTGCTAATATTCTTATTTTTATCAGCAGGCCAGCGTCAAATAAGGGATTTTCACTTGTATTAACAGGCAGCTATCGGTATTTTCGTTTGAACACAACATAAAAATGCTGGAGCAGCAATGACTCAAGAAAATCAAAGCACTTTGCACCCAGAACTTGTTTTAGGTGATGTGCTGCCTTCTTACAACGATAATAATAATTCCAACCACTTATACGTTTCATTATCCGAACTGGTAATGGACCGTGTCTTCTACCACCCAAGTATTGAAAGTCATCTAGATACACTTACTGATATCGAAAAAACGTCTTTAAATGCGATCCTTGGTGATAAAACAGTTGATGAGCATTTTGTTTCGACCTTGGTGATTGCGATTCAAGCTGCCGTTCAGCCAAATCACACTTCTGTTCGTATCGCATTAAGCAGTGCAGACAGCTATGGTTTCCGTTCACTGCTAGGCGGCAATTGTGAAGCTGAAGAGATTAACCCAGCGCTCGGTATTCGCGGCGTAGCTCGTTATGCGACACCAGAGTACAGCAAGGCTTTCGCTTTAGAGTGTCAGGTCATTAAAACGTTGCGAGAGCAGGGTATTAACGTTGAAGTGGTTGTACCGTATGTACGAGCATTAAGCGATGCTGCTAAGATTATCGATCTGCTTGCCGAGCAAGGCCTACCACGTGGTCTGAACGGTTTGAAAGTACTGTTCTCGTGCGATGTGCCGTCTGCAGTGCTACTAAGCGAAAGATTACTGCATTACTTCGATGGTGTTGTGGTAAACATTGATAGCTTAGCGTCTTTCACTTTAGGTGTAGACAAGCATAATGAAGCTCAGCAACATGCTTTTGATCCTCAAAATGAGGCGGTTATTACCTTGTTGGATATGATTGTTAAAGCGACACTGCACGCGAAGAAACCAGTACTGCTAGTGACCCAAGGCTTAGTGGATTACCCACGCCTACAAGGTTACATTGCCGATCTTGAAGGTGTAGAAACGGTCGTGACTGCATAAAATAGATTGTTGTTTTAATCAATCAACGTGCTGTATCAGTTTGTTTGAAGCGAAAAAGCTTTGAGAATGAAAGAGATATCATTATGCGATGATATCTCTTTTTTGTAACATTTTTTTGACATTTACATCGCTAACCGATTAACTGGCCTGATGACTTAATTGATTAGGCAATCCGAATGTTGACCCCCCTACAAAAAGCAAATTTCTACTTGAGTATGTTTGGCTTTTTTAAAGTGCCTCTGATCTGGTTATGCAGACCAAAATTGCTCGCATTGGATAACCAGCATGTTGAGGTCAAAATCCCTCTTAAAAGACGAACGAAGAATCACCTTAATAGTATGTACTTTGGCGTATTGGCTGTGGGTGCTGATGTGGCGGGTGGTTTTCTTGCGATGAGCAAATCTCAGCAGCAAGGTGAAAAGATATCGTTGGCATTTAAAGAGGTGACGGGCAACTTCTTAAAGCGTCCAGAAGGCGATGTGCATTTCACTTGTAACGATGGTGAGTTGATCAACACCATGCTGGCAGAAACCATGTCTACAGGGGAGCGTGTAAACCAACCTGTAACCATTATTGCGACTTGCCCATCTTTGCATGGTGACGAGCCAATGGCCGAGTTCACGCTAACGCTTTCGATTAAGAAAGTCCCGTCTAGGAAATAGTTTGGAAATAGATGGTCCTTTTGAATAAGTGGAGAGCGGTATGTGAATTGAATACGCACATACCGTAACAAGATTAAGATTCTTGAGTGATTTGCTCGATGTCCACGATCTTTGAACGGTTCATTACGATTTTCCAACGGTAATAGGTCGGTTCGTTATCGTGATTGTTCTCTTTAATGATTAGGTTGAGCAAGTGACGCTTTTCTACGGATTCACGGCTAACTTGCCCTTCATTCAAGCGATACACCTTATTTGATCCCTTATCCATCAAACGGGTCAGCGCTCTGAGACTGATAGATAGTGTTTCACGAGTCTCTTCATAACCACTCATGAACGTCGACGTCGACATCTCCGTATGCGAACGGTAATGCAATATTTGCTCTTCGCGTTGAACGACACGCTTCTTACGTATCGATTGAATACGGTCTGCTAACTTGGAGAAATTCGCATAGTCCAACCATTCAAGCTTATGGCCGACAGACTTATTGGTCGTTGGGTCATAGTAACGACGCTTCCATTTCGGCTTGCCTTTACGCAGCCAGCGCCAAAGGATGTCTCTCAAGTCATCTTTGAAGATTTCACGCAACGCATAGATAAATGACATCGACACGATGAAAGAGGCCGTAATTTCGCCCAAGAAATCACGGGCCAAAATGACGGTTGTCGTCACCACCACCATAACTAAGCCAGTCGCGATACCTTTAACGGCACGTTTGACGTTTTTACCCATGGAGGTGGTCTTCTCCTTGAGTACGATAGGGTGTTCTATCAAACGTCGCAGTAGTCTCATCTTATTACTCAGACGGGTGACGTCTTCACGTACCTTAGCTGAGTTGTAGCGATTAAGTTTTCGATGGGCTGTCTCTTTTTCACAAAGCGTCAAGAGGCGCTCTTTTATCGTCGAGTATTCGCTGCCACGTGGCATATGTGATACCAAAGATAAGAACTTTTGCTCCGTATACCAAGAAAGGTAATTATCGATATTGGCATAATAGCGCTTTAGGTTTTCTTCATAAGGAATACTACGACGAAGCTTCTTCAAGATGTCTAACGCAAGCTCAATGACTTCATCAACCTCATCAGCTGTTACGTCGTCACTATCAGTTTTATTCAAGCTGTTTACTGCTTTATCTAAAGCAATAACATATTGGTAGGCGAACAAACTCAAACTGACACGATACTGTGTTGTCGATAAGCGTCCACGTTTTGCCAAGCGGCTATGTACTAGTGGTAATAGTGTCTTGTCACTATAGTAAGCGCGCTTTTGAGTAATTGAGCTGTAGAAGAAGGCACTTTCAGAAAGTACTTCAGGAGTCAGTCCGAGTTCACCGGGAATGAATAGATAAACGTCCATGTCGAGCTTTTTGGTCTTCGCCATCGCATGGTTAATTTTAAGTGTTATCGCATCTTGTTTGTCAACGGTGATCAACGATGTCTCCTAGAATGTAAAAATATGAATGAAACTAGCGAAAGCATATCAGAGATCACGTATAATCTCCGCCAAATTTAAAGTAGAGACAATCTTGATGATTAATATTGGTCAAATAAACAACTTAGAAGTAGTAAAACAAGCAGACTTCGGTGTATTCCTTGACGCTAGCGACTATGGAACCGTGTTGCTGCCGAAACGATTTACTCCTGAAGGTGTTGAAATTGGTCAAAAGCTAGATGTGTTCTTATACATTGATTCTGATAACCAGATCGCTGCAACCACTGAAACCCCAATTGCCCAAGTAGGCCAGTTTGGCTTGATGACAGTTGAAGGTGTTAACAGTACGGGTGCATTCATGAGCTGGGGCGTGAAAGGTAAAGACCTTCTTGTTCCTTTCAGCGAGCAGCGCGGTCGTTTAAACGAAGGCCAGTCAATCTTAGTCTATGTGTATATCGATAAAGCATCGAGCCGCATTGTAGGTACAACAAAGTTCAACAAATGGTTAGACAACACACCTGCGACTTATAAGCAAAATGAACAAGTAGATCTTATAATCGCTGAACGTAGCCAATTGGGTTACAAAGCGATTGTGAACGGTGAACACTGGGGTATGATTTTCCCGTCAGACATTATCGGTAAGCTGTTCATTGGTAAAACGCTAAAAGGCTACATTAAAAACGTTCGTGAAGAAGACGGTAAGATTGACTTGTCCCTTCAGAAGATTGGTGTAGCTAAAATGGATGACCTGAGCACAAAGGTTCTTGACCTACTTGAAAAGAAAGGCGGTTACTTGCCTCTGAATGATAAGTCTTCTCCTGAGGTTATTTTCTCTGCATTCAGAACCAGCAAGGGTACTTTCAAGAAGACGATAGGTGGTTTGTACAAATCTGGTAAGATCACTATCGACAAAGAAGGTATCAGCTTAGTTAAATAAGCTAACCTGTCGGTCAAAAAAAAAGCCCAAACCTTCCTGTTTGGGCTTAGGGGAAAGGGCTCCGAAGAGCCTACGCTAATTGTTTTAATCTCTGGACCATTGATAGAAGTCTAGTTTAAATTCTCCAATAAGCGATTTTTGTTTTTTAAAATAGCGACTTGAATTGATATTTGTATAATTAAGTGTTGATTTTTCAGTGCTTCCCTTGAAATGAACTAGCCGACAAGAATAGAAAAAGCCCAAACAATGAATGTTGTTTGGGCTTTTTGTTTTTCTCAGTACACTGTGAGCTTTAATCGAACGACTAGAAAAGGTTTTTGTCGCGTACTAGCTCTCTTGGTAAGCCGTTCTTCACTCGGTTACCTACCCATTTACCAAGGCCGATGATTGCGCCGTTGTATTTTACTAGCACTTCGCCTTTGCCTGACAAGCCTTCTGGGCGAACGTCTCGGCCCATGAACCATTCTCGAGCATCTTCGATGCTGAGGTCTACGATGTTAGCTTCATTACCTGTCGCGAGTGTTGTCGCGACTTGGTGCTGCCATCGGTAACCTTTTTTATGGGTTTCCGCGATCTTAATTCCCATGCGAGAGAAACGGAGTTCACCGATCATCGGCTCTAGCGCTTCTGGGAATAGCCAAACGTCTTTATCTCGAATCCAAACTTGAGTATCACTTGGCAATTCGATATCGAGAGTACTCATTAGTTGTTCAGCGACTTCTTGCTGAGTTTTCTTTGATGCTTTCTCAAATGGGAATTTACCCATACGCTTTTTAACTTCTGGTGGAGTAACTGACGCTAATTTACGGATACGTGCAACGAAGAAACCTTCTGAGTCATACACCTGTGGGAAAATGTGTAGAAAGCCTTCTTCTGTTGTGGTTGCTTTCGCATTGTCGAACAGTGATTCAAGGGATTCGAATTCTACCGCATCACCAAAGGTTTCTTTTAGGTGATGGCACACTTGTTGGTTCTCTTCAGTACTTAACGTACATGTTGAGTAAACCAAAATACCATTAGGTTTAAGAGCATGAAACGCGCTTTCAATCAGATCTTTTTGAGTGTCAGCAATATCGACTACAGATTGATAAGTCCAGTTCTTCATCGCATCAGCGTCTTTACGAATGGTACCTTCGCCAGAGCAGGGCGCGTCTAGCAGCACAGCATCAAACTGTTCTGATAACCAACCACCGAAAACTCGACCGTCAAAGTTACTTAGAGCGGCATTACGAACACCACAACGTTCGATGTTAGCGTGAAGGACTTTCACACGGCTTGCTGCGTATTCATTGGCAACCAATACACCGCGATTATTCATTAGCGCAGCGATTTGAGTGGTTTTAGAGCCTGGTGCAGCCGCAGTGTCTAACACCGCTTGGTAATCAGCTTCACCTTGGAAAAGTGCCGAAGGTGGCATCATCGAGCTGGCTTCTTGGATGTAGAAAAGACCAGACATGTGTTCTGCCGTATTACCTAGTGGCGCTTCACTCTCATCAGCTGTAATCCAAAAGCCCGTTTCGCACCAAGGTACAGGTTCCAGTTCCCAGCCTTTCTCTTTTGCTCGTAGAAGGAAGTCTTCAACACTGATTTTCAATGTGTTGACTCGAATACTTTTACGAAGTGGTTTTTGGCATGAAGCGACAAAAGAAGCCATATCTAGATGACTAGGCATGATTGCTTCGATGTGCGTTAGGAATTCTTCTGGAATATATACGTTAGCGTGCAAAAGAGTATCTCGATTTATTGCATTAATGCGGTGAGTTTAAAGCAAAATGAGGCCGTCCTAAACCATATTTATAGCAAACAACAAAAATGCAGCCTAATGGCTGCATTTTGATGAAGAATTAATCTTCCTGAAACGTGTGGGAATTCACTCTATGGGCGAGGAATCGCGGTTCTCCATGATTTCCACTCATCTTCGGCTTGAGGATAGAGATAGAAAGACTGATCTTCGCTTGCGACTGGTTGAAGTTCATTCGTCGGTGGGGTTGAGAATGTAATCCCACCTCTTAATAAGCTGTCTACCGTTCCGGCTTTGATGTTTGCGCCTGACAGACCAATAGAGACATCGACGCCCGACACGTTCCAGAACACAGTGTTTGCGCGAATTAGATACGCGTAATCAGGTTCTATTTGAATCGTAGATATAATGCGGTCGGCAAACTCGCCTAGCTGAACATCGATAACACTGCCGATTTCAAGTTCGCGGAATAGGATAGGTGTGCCTTCTGATACCGAGCCTCGCGTTTCGCTTTGTAGCTGGAATATTTTGCCTTCAGGCTGCACTGGTCCCTTGCTAAGCTCAAATTTCGTGTTTCTTTCACCTTTGCCCGGATCTACGTTGATGTGTTTAGAGAGGAGCGCAGAGACGTTTTTGATGCCGTTAAGGCCAATCTCAGGTTCTGCCAACCAGAAGTGACTGTTCGCCACGGCAATCTTGTCGACGTACTCAGGTAAAATACGCGCAGTAATCTCAATACCGCCTTTGTTGAAGTTCGGAATCACCAAAGTAACCTCACCAACAGTGACACCTTGATATTTGATCGCCATACCCTTGCTGACTTCTTGATCGCCAGAAGAGGTGATAGTAATCGCGCGGCCAAATTTTCGAGCGGATTTCGAATCTTTATAAAGCTTCCACACATCACCAAGTTTGTTGTCGATTCCCGGCAGAGAGTCAAAAGCAATACCGCCTTGGATAAGAGTTTTAACTGGCGCCGCTTTAATACTGATACCCGATAGTGACGCATCAACCTCAACGCCTGAACGGTTCCAGAAAACGGTATGCTTATTGAGCAAGTGCGTATAACGATTTTCGATCGTGACTTTGATTCTTACACCACCGTCTGCAAGCTGAAAATCAGAAATACTACCCACTTGTAGGTTGCGATAGAGTAGTGGGCTGCCTTTAGAAATTGAAGGTAACTCACTGGCAAACAACGAAAGCGTCTTTGAGCCGGACTGATTAAACTTAGCGATTTCTGCTAACGATTTACTTTGGAAAAGTTGGTAGTCCGTTCGAGCTTCAGATTTACCTTCACTTACAAAGCTAATCGAGCCAGTCAGAAGCTGTTTTGCTGGTGGAACAGTAACACTCAAACCTGATTCGGTAAGCTCCGCGGTCGCACTGCCTGTCACGAAGAAACGGTTGTGACTTTTGATAAGGTGCGCGTACTCGTTGTCGATAAGCGCATCCATGAACACTTCGTGCTTATCAGAGCCAGTGCCAACACCATCGACTAAGCCCACTTGGATGATAGAGCCAACAGCAATACCTTTGTAGAGCAGTTGTGTACCGATATCCAGTCCGAACGAATTGTTTGAGGTTAAGCGAATCGCAACGGATTTCTCTTGTTCCTGACTGAATTCGTTCTTACGGATCGCAGTAAATCGACGGGCTTTTTCACCTTTGCCCGGTACCAAGGTTAAAAAGTTACCTGTCACTAAGTTTGCAATGTTTTTCATGCCAGTAAGCGATAGTTCAGCTTCTTCTAGAACGAATTTACTGCCGCTATTTAAAAAGTCACTGAATGCAGGCTGGATAGCAGCGGATGCGACCACGTTTTCACGTCCTTCGCTTAAAGATAAGTCGGTGATTTGACCGATTTCAATGCCGCGATACATGATCGGAGCGCCCGTTGCACTGATCTTGTTATCATCGGGAACAGCGATCTTGATAGAGATACCACGACCTGCTGTTTTCAAATCTGGGTAAAGTTTGAATTTGGTGTTCATCTCGACAGGCTGACCTTCTCCCGGAGAGTCGACCGCAATTGAACCGCCAAGTAGCGCACTGAGGCTTTCTAAGCGCACGTCAACACCTGAAAATCCAATACTGGCACCTAAGCCACTTACATTCCAAAAACGGCTTTGATCGGTAATGATATGGCTGTATTCATCTTTAATTGACGCTTGAATGGTTACGGATTTAGCGTTGTCGTTTAGCTGGTAGTTGTAAACCTCACCAATGGGGATTTTACGATAAACGATTTGAGAGCCAACAGACACACCACCTAGATCTTTGGTCGTCAATGAGATGTTTAGACCTTCAGAAGCCAGCAAATCAGAAGGGGACGACTCTAAAGCCTGAAAAACGGTTTCTGGCTCTTCTTTAGTTTCGCTAGGATGTATAGCGATATAGTTACCTGAAACAAGTGCATCTAACCCAGAGATACCAGACAAACTGGCCGTTGGCTTTACGAGCCAAAAACGTGTGCCTTTTGATAGTAGTTTCTTCGCTTCTGGGTAGATGTCAGCATCGACATAGATGCTCGATAGATCTTTGGATAAGGTGATGTCGCGCACCATACCCACCTCTAAGCCTTGGTAACGAATCGTTGTTCGACCTGCGACTAAACCTGCGGCATCTGAAAAGTATATCTGCACACGTTGGCCTGCATCGTGGATCGATTTCATGACCAACCAACCGGCTAATGCGACGGTTAATATCGGCAGAATCCACAAAGGTGAGATGCCTTTGTTTTTCCTTACTTCTGGTGAATATGATGTTTGTGATTGGTTATCGTTGTTCATTCACTGACTCATCTTTAGAGGTGTAGTTATCCCAAATTAGCCTAGGATCTAAGCTTTCCGCTGCTAGCATCGTGAGAACAACCACGACGCCAAAAGCGACTGCACCATAGCCTGGTGTAAAGTTTAAAATTTGTCCGCGGTCGACCAAGGTCATCATGATCGAAATAACGAATAGATCCATAACCGACCATTTTCCCACCCATTTCACGATGAAATAGATGGTCATACGTTGTCTGTGGTAAATCGTACGCTTCATCTTGATACAGATTAAGATGTACGCGAGGCCCAGTATTTTCGCGACGGGAACGACGATACTGGCAATGAAAATGATCGCTGCAATGCCATACATATCGCTATTTATTAGCGACGCGACACCGGAAATTATTGTGTCTTCTAGCCTTTGTCCGTTGGTGATAAGGATAGAAATCGGAATGACGTTGGCTGGCACAATAGCCACTGATGCGGCAAACAACAGTGCCCATGTCTTCTGTATAGAGTAGGGCTTGCGGTGGTATAAGTCATGGTGACAACGCACGCAAGTATGCCCATCCGGTTGAGATAGGTGGCAGTTGTGACAGTGTACGTTCTTACTTTCAGTAAATGAGTAGTCAGATTCTTTTGTCCAAGCTTCCCAGTAGCGACGCACGCTGATGCGGCTTACCAACAATACACTGAAAAGCTGCAGAAGAATGAGGCCAACCAATCCAGGGCCGACAAAAATATCTGAGTAATCTTGCAGTTTGAAACATGAGACCGCCAAACTTACCAGAAACACATCCAACATCATCCAATGTTTTAATGTCTGGATGATGGCTAACGCATACCTAAATGGTGTAAAAAATTTGAAGCGCAATGATAAATGGGTAATGAGTACCGATGTACACACGAGCAACGGAGCGATCGAACTGCAGAACAGGATCAGTAAGCCAAGCAGAGGGAAGCCTTCACCCATTAAAGTAAAGACGCCGGATGGTAATGTAGCAGGTATCATGACACCAATCAGGCGAATACTGATGAATTCAAAAAAGTGCGAGGGGATAAACAGCAATAAGCAGGTAATCGCAATTGCTAGGTTTCCAGAGAGGCTAGGGGTCCCGCCTCTATAAAGCTGAGTACCACACCTTGGACAGTAAGCAGATTTCCCCAAAGGGATGTCCATTTTATCTACGGGAAGCTCGCAGCCCTGACAAAGACGCACTGAGCTGCTATCGCATTGATGCTTCGTTGATAAAGGGGGGGTAACGGATGGGGAGGTCACGCGACCTCCCAAGTTGAAACGTTAGTCAGACTCGATGCCCGACTTAAAGACTCAGAACTATAAACATCAGGCGTGCGATTGCACACTGCCGTAGAGTGTTTGATAAAGTCCTTGTTGTTCAACCAATTCACCATGTGTTCCCGTCTGTGTGACTTGCCCATCTTCTAAAACATAGATTAGATCGGCTTGTTTCACCGCTGATAATCGATGAGCCACTATCAAAGTTGTGCGATCTTTCAAAAACTCGCTCAGAGCTTTATGCAGTGCCGACTCTGTTGCAGTGTCGAGTGCAGATGTCGCTTCATCAAGAATAACAAACTTAGGATTGCTCAGCACCATGCGGGCTATTGCTAGACGTTGTCGTTGACCGCCAGACAGTCGAACTCCGTTCCTACCAATTTGTGTATCCAATCCATTACTCAGTTGCTTAATAACATCTTGCATTTGAGAGACTTCAAGCGCACGCCATAACGACATTTCATCGTATTCAGCGCCAAGGGTCAGATTATGCCTTAATGTATCGTTAAAGAGTATAGGTTGTTGTAAAACAACGGCAATTTCATTGCGGATAATATCAAAGCTGATGTCATCAGTTTTTTCGCCGTTATAGCGTATACAACCTGAATCGGCTTGATAAACCCCAATCAGCAATTGGATTAATGTGGATTTACCGCCACCACTCGCACCCACTAAAGCGACCTTTTTACCAGCAGGGATGTGCAGTGATAGGCTATTTAAAACAGTGTTTTCTAATGTGTAAGAGAATGTAACGTTTTCGATGTCTACCGTCACTTCTTGGTTTTCATTGAAAGGGTTTACCTTGCTTACTGGGCGATGCTCTTCTTCTAACTTCAGAAGATCATTGATTCGTTGTAGTGCCGCCTTCGCGCTATACCAAGAGAATTGAATCCCTAGCAGCTCTTGAACTGGGCCTAACATAAACCATAAGTAACCGAATACCGCAAAGATCTGACCGATGGTCAAGTCACTGAATAGCACCATTAACATCGCGACAGCTCGGAAAAGTTCAAAGCCTAATAGAAAGAGCAGAAACGAAACACGCCCAGCAGCTTCAGATTGCCATGCATATTTGTCGGCATCGATTCTTACTTGGTTCGCTTGAACCTTCAATTCATCTAGGAAGATACGTTCTTTGTTGGCTGCACGTAGCTGATAAATACCATCTAAGGTTTCAACCAAGCGGTTTTGAAAACGTTCGAAAGATTGGTTCTCGTACTTTTTAAGGTGCTTAACCTTGCTGCCTAGTTTACGGGAGAAATAAATCACAACAGGATTGACCAGTAAAATGAACAACCCTAATCGCCATTCTAACCACAATAACACGATCGCGGTGCCAAACACGGTTAAGAAGCTGATGAGGAACTTAGACAAAGTCGAGCCAATGAACTTATCTATCGTCTCTATGTCTGTTATCAGGTGGGCGTTGATACCACCGCTGCCTTTGGTTTCGTACTGTCTAATACTAATGCGGCCAAGCTTATCTATCATCTTGCTTCGCATTTGATAGGTAATTGTTTTTGAGACGAGTGTAAATTGACGCCCTTGCAGAATGTTTAACGCTTGGCTAACGGTGCGCATGATAATCACTAACAGCAAAGTTAGTGCTATATAGCCAGTCGGTGTTTGTAACGATGATGGAAGTAGGTGGTTCATCATCTCTAAGCCTGAAGCTGGCTTATCAAGTAATACTTCATCAACCATTAATGGCATGAGCAACGGGATAGGGACACTAATGAGAGTTGCAAATATGGCAATAATGTTAGCAAACAGTAATTTGGACTTGTGTTTTTTTACTTGAGTTATTAACCAAGAACGGCTAATAGTGTCTTTTGAATTGTTCATTGTAATGAGAATAAGTCCTATTTAGTTTGATGGCCGCATTCTACTGCGTTCTCTTGATAATGGAAGTCTCAATTTAATTGGAAGTTAATATGAAAATAGAACATTACCAACGCTTAACCAAACAAGCCGTTGCATTAATTGAATCAGAAACCGATCTAACTGCTAATCTTGCTAATATCAGTTCATTATTATTCATGGAATTGGATGAACTGAATTGGGCGGGTTTCTATTTAATGAAGCAGGACCAAGCTAAGGAAAAATACGAACTTGTACTGGGTCCTTTCCAAGGTCAACCTGCTTGTGTACGAATTCCGGTAGGGCGTGGTGTGTGTGGAACTGCGGTTGCGACGAATACAGTTCAGCGCATTCATGATGTTCATGAGTTCGAAGGTCACATCGCATGTGACGCTGCAAGTAACTCAGAAATCGTCATTCCGTTCTCGATTGGCGGAAAAATCGCTGGCGTTCTTGATATCGATAGCCCAAATATTGGTCGTTTTTCTCAAATTGACGAGGACGGATTAACATTTTTCATGGCAGAAGTGGAAAAGCTGCTTAATTCGCACGCGAACAAGGCATAAATTATTCTCTTACTGTGGTTTTTCCCAAGCATCTCTCTATAATACGTAAAAATATTTTCTTAATGCTCGCGGAAAACCGCAAAAACCAGGAACCCACATGGAAAACACTGAAAAGTTAAAAAACAGCAAAGAAGTTATCGCATATATTGCTGAATGTTTCCCTAAATGCTTTACTCTAGAAGGTGAAGCGAAGCCACTTAAAATTGGTATTTTTCAAGATCTTGCTGAACGTCTAAACGAAGACGAAAAAGTAAGTAAGACTCAGCTTCGTGCAGCGTTAAGACAGTACACATCATCATGGCGTTACCTGCACGGCGTAAAAGCTGGCGCAGAACGTGTTGACCTAGACGGCAACGCGTGTGGCACACTAGAAGAAGAGCACGTTGAACACGCTAAAGCGACACTTGCAGAAAGCAAAGCGAAAGTTCAGGCTCGTCGTAAAGAACAAGCACAAAAAGCTCGTGAAGAAGGCAAAGCGAAACCTAAGGCGAAGAAAGCTCAACAGCCTCGTCGTCAAGCGCCTAAAGCACCAAAAGTAGAAAAGCCTGTAGAAACACGCGCTTTGAACGCTGACGAATTTATCGCTGGCAAAGAAGTAAATGTGAACATGGGTAAAGGAAACATGGCTGCGACCATTGTTGAAATCAATAAGGAAGATGTGCGTGTTCAGTTAGCAAACGGCCTACAAATGGTTGTTAAAGCGGAGCACTTGCGCGCTTAAAGGAGATACTCCTACGCATGAAATGCCGTTCAAAATTGACACTGATTGCTGCTAGCTTTTGGCTAGCAGCTTCAGCTCAGGCTCTCGAAGCCAAATTAGATCAGGACGATTTACCTCTACTCGCTCCTGAGGTCCAACACGAAACTGCTAGTAAACGTGTTACTTCTCGATTTACTCGTTCTCACTATAAGCACTTCAATCTCAACGATGATTTTTCTCAAGCTATCTTTAATCGTTACTTAGAGATGCTAGATTATAATCGTAATATCTTCACTCAAGCTGATATTGACTCTTTCGCTGCGTCTTCTACACAAATTGATGATCAGCTGAAATCGGGCAATAACCAGATTGCATTCGATGTTTATAATTTGTCTATGCAGAAGCGTTTTGAACGTTTTCAATATGCATTGTCTTTGCTAGATACAGAGATTAAGTTTGATACCGATGAAAGTATTGAGCTCAATCGTAGCGAAGCGGAATGGCCAAAAGATATCGCTGAAGTGAATGAGCTTTGGAGAAAACGCGTTAAATACGATGCGTTGAATCTAAAACTTACTGGTAAAGAGTGGCCAGAGATTCAAGAAGTTTTGGAAAAGCGTTACAACAATGCGATGAAGCGTATTACGCAATCGCACAACGAAGATGCTTTCCAGATCTACATGAACGCATTTGCGCGTGAAGTTGATCCGCATACCAGTTACCTTTCTCCAAGAAATGCAGAGCAATTCCAATCTGAGATGAACCTATCTCTAGAAGGTATTGGTGCTGTACTTCAGATGACAGACGACTACACCGTTATTCGATCTTTAGTTGCTGGTGGCCCTGCGTCAAATAGCAAACAGCTGAGCGATGGCGACCGTATTGTTGGTGTTGGTCAAGATGGTGAAGAGATTGTTGATGTTATCGGCTGGCGTTTAGACGATGTAGTGCAATTAATTAAAGGACCGAAAGGGACCAAAGTTAAGCTACAGATCTTGCCAGACGGTAAAGATGCAAAAAGTCACGTTGTCACAATTGTACGCGATAAGATTCGTTTAGAAGACCGCGCTGTTAAGTCAGAAGTTATCGAGAAAGATGGCAAGAAGATTGGTGTACTAGAAGTACCAAGTTTCTATGTTGGCCTTTCTAAAGATACCGATAAACTGATTACCGAACTTAAAGAGCAAGGTGTTGAAGGTATTATTGTTGATCTGCGAAACAACGGTGGTGGTGCACTAACGGAAGCAACCGAACTCTCTGGTTTGTTTATCAAAGAGGGGCCTGTTGTTCAAGTTCGTGATAGCTACGGTCGTGTCAAAGTGAACAGCGATACTGATGGTGAAATCAGTTACCAAGGTCCTTTAACGGTATTGGTGAATCGCTACAGTGCTTCGGCATCTGAGATCTTTGCAGCAGCGATGCAGGATTACGGTCGTGCAATCATCCTAGGTGAGAACTCTTTCGGTAAAGGTACGGTACAACAGCATCGTTCTTTGAATCATATTTATGATTTGTTCGACAAAGAGTTGGGCTACGTTCAATACACAATCCAAAAATTCTACCGAATCAATGGTGGTAGTACGCAAAACAAAGGTGTAGTGCCTGATATTGCTTACCCAACACCAATTGACCCGGCAGATACCGGAGAAAGTGTTGAAGATAATGCTCTACCTTGGGACAGCATTGATAAAGCAAATTACTCAGTGTTACAGCGTAACGACGAGCAAATTGCTGCTTTAACGGCTCAACACCAAGCTCGTATTGCGACAGATATGGAATTTGGCTTTATCGCGCAAGATATTGAAAAATATAAGGCAGATAAAGACGATAATGACCTTTCTTTGAATGAAAAGGTACGTCAGCAAGAGAGCGATGATGCGGATGTACTTCGTCTAGATCGTATCAATCAACGTCAAAAAGCTGCTAAGTTAGAGGCGTTTAAAACGTTGGATGATATTCCTAAAGACTATGAAGCCCCGGATGCTTATCTTGATGAGTCTGTTGCTATCATGCTGGATATGATCAAGAAATAGAGCAAATGCCTGTTAAAGGTAATTGTTTAAAGACGCGAAATTTAAAAAGCGAGCCTAGGCTCGCTTTTTTTGTGCCTATGATTTGAAAGGAATATTTGATTATTTTGATTGAGATTGTCGCAAAGTACTTTAAATATTGAGGGGGATTTAGCTCTATTTTGCGGTCAATAATGACAGATAAGTTACTTTGCATTTGAAATTTAGTGACTTGGATCAAATTTTTTCGCTTTCTATTCATTACGTGCCTAAGCTTAAAGAAAATGAGGGGGCGCGTATGAAATGGATTCTACTATTTTTATCTTGTTTAAGTTTTGTGGCTTTCGGCAGTGAAGTAGCTCCGAGCAACCAACAATCAAAAAGTGATAGTAATCTATCTCATTTTGATCTACCTCTGTTGCTTGGCGATTGGTATTTGATGAATCCAGATCCTGAGCAAGGCACTGAAAACTTTAGAGCAATTAAGCTGACTCTTGATTCAAACTACTCATTTTCAATTGATATTCAAAAGAAAGACTACAGTGTGGATCATTGGGAAGGTTTGTATAACGCTAATGAAGACACGATTATTTTAGGTTTGAATACTTCTGAACCGCAGGTTTATGCGTACAGCAGTAACCACAATATGCTAAATCTTAACGGTGTTATGTTCACCAAAGCCTTGCCAAACGCATTAGCGGGGATCTGGTCAAGCGCCGAGCTTTCCGGAAGTGATTTACGTGCGAGTAATATTCAAAAAATGGATTTGGTTCTTCAACCAGACTTTATATTCATGTTCCGAGTTTCCGATGAAGAAGGTGGTGAAGTCATTCGCCGCGGTGTGTACTACACCGAAGGCGACCAGCTAGTGTTACTTTATGAGAATGGTGAACATGGTACTCGTTACACACTGAACAGCGATGTGTTAACACTGCAAGGTGAAGAGGGAGACATGTTTGCGGTGCTCAATCGCATCCGATAATCGTGAGTTTTAGCAGTTAAGTCGTACTCGTTGATAATATTGTGCACAGTTCATTTCTTAGGCGTTCCTGTCTGATTTGATTGATAAAATAGCAAAACATGGAGGCATTTTCTTACAATGCCTCCTTTTTTTAATATTCCCCTTGTTTTATTGGCGATCAACCTTTAGATATAGACAGTTAAAAAATAATTACGCATAACGATCAAAAGGAACCCGTCATGGCACATACACCTCAAGCCAAGTATCGTAAAGATTATCAATCACCATCTCACACTATTTCTGAAATCGATCTTACTTTCGATTTGTACGATTCAGCATCCATCATTACGGCTGTGTCTAGTGTTAAGCAAGAGAAAGATAGCTCGACCTTAGTACTTGATGGTGAAGGCTTGAAGTTGGTTTCTGTTTTGGTAGAAGGTAAAGCGTGGACTCAGTATGAGCAGTCTGAAACTCAACTGACACTGAACGATTTACCAAAAGAATTCACATTAATGATCGTTACCGAAGTTAATCCTGAAGGGAACAGCGCACTTGAAGGATTGTACAAATCAGGTGGTGCTTTCTGTACTCAATGTGAAGCGGAAGGTTTCCGTCGTATTACTTACTACATGGATCGCCCAGACGTACTGGCGAAATTCACCACAACGGTAATCGCAGACAAAGCAGAGAACCCGTTCTTATTAAGTAATGGTAACCGTGTAGATGAAGGCGAAGTTGAAAATGGTCGTCACTGGGTGAAGTGGCAAGATCCACATCCAAAACCAGCGTACCTGTTTGCACTAGTAGCCGGTGATTTCGATGTACTTCGTGATGCTTACACTACGCAATCAGGCCGCAAGGTTGACCTAGAAATCTTTGTCGACAAAGGCAACTTAGACAGAGCTAACCACGCGATGGTTTCTTTGATTAACTCAATGAAGTGGGATGAAGAGCGTTTCAACTTAGAATACGACTTAGACATCTACATGATCGTAGCCGTTGATTTCTTTAATATGGGCGCGATGGAAAACAAAGGTCTGAACGTATTCAACTCGAAATTTGTTCTAGCGAATGACCAAACTGCAACGGATACAGACTACCTAGGTATCGAAGCGGTAATCGGTCACGAATATTTCCACAACTGGACCGGCAACCGAGTGACTTGCCGCGATTGGTTCCAACTAAGCTTGAAAGAAGGCTTAACGGTATTCCGTGACCAAGAGTTTTCTTCGGATCTTGGTTCTCGTGCAGTAAACCGTATCAACAACGTACGTATTATCCGCGGTCCACAATTCGCAGAAGATGCGAGCCCAATGTCACATCCAATTCGTCCAGAAAAAGTGATAGAAATGAATAACTTCTACACTTTGACAGTGTACGAAAAGGGCAGTGAAGTGATCCGTATGATCCACACATTGTTGGGCGAAGATGGTTTCCAAAAAGGTATGAAGCTGTACTTCGAACGTCACGATGGTACGGCAGCAACATGTGAAGATTTCGTGGCAGCAATGGAAGATGCATCGGGTGTTGATCTGTCTCAGTTCCGTTTATGGTACAGCCAGTCTGGTACGCCAACGCTGTCTGTTGAAAGTCATTACGATGCAGATAAGAAACAATACACGTTAACAACTCGTCAAGTAACGGCACCAACACATGAGCAAGCTGAAAAACAAGCCCTGCATATTCCTCTAGACATCGAACTGTACACAGCGACAGGTGATGTGATTGAGTTACAATGTAACGGCAAGCCTGTTCACAATGTATTAGATGTGAAAGAAGCTGAACAGACTTTTGTGTTCGAGAACGTAAGCGAGAAACCAGTGCCATCATTGCTGCGTGAATTCTCTGCACCAGTAAAACTTGAATACGACTATTCAGATGACGAGCTGATCTTCTTAATGGTGAATGCACGCAATGAGTTCTCTCGTTGGGATGCAGGTCAAATGCTATTGGCTAAGTACATCCGCAGCAATGTTGAAAAAGTTCAACAAGGCGAAGCGTTTGCACTTTCTGATTCTGTTGTTGATGCTTTCCGTGGCGTACTACTGAGTGATTCGCTAGAACCTGCCTTTATCGCAGAGATGCTTTCATTGCCAAGCCACAACGAAGTATCAGGTTGGTATGAGCGTGTTGATATTGATGCGGTTGCATCTGTGTTGAATTCAATGAAGGTAACACTGGCTACAAAACTTGAAGACGAGCTGGCTGCGGTTTATCACAGCAATGCACTAGCGGAATACACAATCGATCACGATTCGATTGGTAAGCGCACTTTGCGTAAAGTTTGTCTGAGTTACTTAGCACATACAGAGCAGGGTAACGATTTGGTTGTTGCAATGTACCAGCAGGCAAATAACATGACAGATACAATGGCAGCGATGGGCGCGGCAAACAGCGCACAACTGGCATGTCGTGAAACTTTGATGGCTGATTACAGCGACAAGTGGAAACACGACGGCCTTGTTATGGATAAGTGGTTTGCATTGCAAGGTACAAACCCAAGTTCAAACGCACTTGAAGTGATCAAAGCGTCGATGTCGCACCAAGCGTTCAGTTTGAAGAACCCGAACCGTACCCGTAACTTGGTCGGTTCATTCTTAAACATGAACCCGGTTCAGTTTCACGACAAGTCAGGTCAAGGCTATGAGTTTGCAGGAGAAATCTTGCGTGAACTGAACAGCAGCAACCCGCAAGTGGCTTCACGTCTGATTGACCCGTTACTTAAGTTCCGTAAGTACGATGATGAACGCCAAGCTCTTATCAAAAAAGAACTAGAGACGTTAAAGAACATGGACAACCTAGCAAAAGACTTGTTTGAGAAAGTAACGAAAGCACTAGAAGCTTAAGTTTTGCCTTCTCAAGGTTAACGGTTTACTTATAAGCTGTTTACTTATAAAGAAAAGTCATCAGTGGTAGAGAATATCTGCCACTGATTTTTTGTTTCTGGTTCATCGAATTTTCGATAAGCTAGAGCAGTTTCAAGCTCAGTTTCACAGTCAGACATCGTTAAGTGCCAAAAAACACCGGCACTGTATATTTATACAGGTATCGTATGAATCGCTATATTTTCCAACTTAACATCTCATATCAGCAGTTTTTGGCCAGCTATTCTGGTGCGGCAAGTAAAGTTCAAGTGATAACAACAACAGGTTTACGTTTGCAGTTACCTGCAACTCGATTCAGACCATTTCTTACACAAATAGGGGTTAGAGGGCAGTTTAGGCTGACAACTGACCAAAAAAATAAGTTTATTAAGTTGGAAGCTCTGTAAACCTTGGCGTGCCTAGTGAGTTAAAAGGAATCTTAATCACATAATCAAACATTTCACCTCTTACCACCTCCAAAACAATTAACTATTTTTCAATAATGCTTTTACAATAAATGAATGCATTACCTTTGCTTAACTCGTTAGTAGAAAAGCGCTCAGCGGCACGTTTCAAACACTAGCTTAAGTGATCCCCCTAATAATAAAATATAATTCTAATTGTGGAGTGTGACTATGACCGCACGTGAAACTGTGGTTCCAGTTTTACTTGAAAAAGTTTACAAGCTGATTCAAGACAAACTTGACCTTGCTCATCGACCTCTCGTAACTCAACTTGCTCAACACTTGTTTAGTAACGTTTCTCACGACGATCTAACTCAGAGAAACGAATCCGATTTATATGGTGCTGTAGTTAGCTTATGGCATCACATCAATGAAAAGAAAGCCGACGAAATCTCTGTACGCGTTTTCAACCCGACGGTAAGTCGTCAAGGTTGGCAGTCTACTCATACTATCGTTGAGATAGTCGTTCCAGACAGTCCGTTCCTTGTTGATTCTGTAAAAATGGCACTTACTCGCCTAGACCTTTCTTCTCACCTTATGCTTCATAACCCAACACAAATCTCTCGCTCAGATAAGGGCAGTGTTGTCGGTGTTAGCAATAACGAAGGTGCATTCCAATCGCTTTTCCATATCGAAGTAGACCGTCTTAGCAGTAAAGCTGAAATGACAGCTCTTAAAACGGAGCTACTGGATATCTTTACCGATACTAGCTTAGTTGTGAACGATTGGTTGAAGATGGTTGAAAGACTTGAAGAAGTAACCAATCAAGTAGAAAAGCAGAAAGAGAGCATTCCTGTAGATGGCCAACGTTTTGATGAAACGTTGGCGTTTCTTCGTTGGTTAGGTGAACACAACTTTACATTCATGGGTTATAAGGAATATGACCTAGTTTCAGTTAACGGCGACACTGAACTGCAACCGACCAAGGAGCAAGGTCTTGGTTTGTTTGCGAATTCAGATCGTGTACGCAACGTTAAGTTGTCTGAGTTTTCTGATTCGGCACGCCTTGAAGCGAAAAAGCCTTATGTACTTATTGTAACCAAGGGCAACACGGCTTCACGCATTCACCGCCCAGCTTACAACGATTACATCGGTATTAAGAAGTTCGATAAGAACGGTAAGGTCATTGGTGAGCACCGCTTTACTGGTCTTTACACGTCTGCTGTTTATAACCAAACCGTTGAAACGATTCCTCTTGTTCGTGAGAAAGTAGACCGAATCTTAGACGCGAGTGGTTACCGTGAGGGTTCATACTCTTACAAAGCACTGCACAACATTCTTGAAAACTACCCACGTGATGAACTGCTTCAAGCTCGAGAAGAAGAGTTACTTGAAGTGGGTACTGGCGTAGTACAAATGCAAGATCGCGATCTTCTGCGTCTGTTCGTTCGCAAAGACCCGTTTGGCCGTTTCTTTAGCTGCATGGTTTACGTAACAAAAGATCGTTACAACACTGAGCTTCGTCGCCAAACACAACGCATCTTGAAGCAGTACTTTGGTTGTGAAGAAGAGGTTGAATTCACAACTTACTTCTCTGAAAGCCCACTGGCGAGAACGCACTATATTGTTCGTGTTGATAACAACAACATGGATGTGGACGTGAAAACAATTGAGCAAAATTTAATGGAAGTATCGTCTACGTGGGATGACCGCCTGTCTGAATCAATCATTGCAAACTTCGGTGAGAGCAAAGGGCTTCCATTGTCGAAAGAGTACATGCGTGCATTCCCACGTTCGTACAAAGAAGACATGATGCCAGGTTCTGCAGTTGCGGATATTGAACGTTTAGAAGCACTAAGTGAAGACAATAAATTGGGTATGCTTTTCTACCGTCCTCAAGAAGAGGCGGCAGATTCAAAAGCAGTTCGCTTGAAGTTGTTCTACCACAGCGATGAGCCAATTCACCTTTCTGATGTTATGCCAATGCTTGAAAACTTTGGCCTACGCGTTATTGGTGAATCACCTTATGAAGTGCGTAAAACTAATGGTGTGACATATTGGATCCTTGATTTCTCGATGTTGCACAAGAGCGATAAGACTATCGATCTTCGCGAAGCGCGCGATCTTTTCCAACAAGCGTTCGCAGCAATTTGGGCGGGTGAGTTAGACAGCGATGGTTTCAACCGTTTGGTACTTGGCGCTGGTCTTTCTGGCCGTGAAATCTCAATTTTACGTGCTTATGCTCGTTACATGCGTCAAGTGGGTTTCCCATTCAGCCAACAATACATTGAAGACACATTGTCTCATTACCCAGAGTTAGCAAAAGGGCTAGTGAGCTTATTCGGCAAGCGTTTCGATCCTAAACTGAAGGGCAGCGTGAAAGGCCAACAAGATCTTATTAAGAAGATCACTGAACAGTTGGATCATGTAGAGAGCTTGGATGATGATCGTATCATTCGTCGCTACATGGAAATGATCACTGCAACGCTTCGTACTAACTACTACCAAGTAGATGAGAACAAGCAGTCTAAACCTTGGTTGGCTCTGAAAATGAGACCAAGCGAGATTCCAGATATCCCTGCGCCGGTTCCTGCGTTTGAAATCTTCGTTTACGCACCAGATATTGAGGGTGTTCATCTACGTGGCGGTAAAGTAGCACGCGGTGGTTTACGTTGGTCAGACCGTCAAGAGGACTTCCGTACTGAGATTCTGGGTCTAGTTAAAGCGCAACAAGTTAAGAACACGGTTATCGTTCCGGTTGGTGCTAAAGGTGGTTTTGTTTGTAAGCGTCAACACACTATGTCTGGCCGAGATGAGATCTTTGCTGAAGGTCAACGTTGTTACAAGCGCTTCATCCGTGCCTTACTAGACGTATCAGACAACATCATTGAAGGTGAGGTTATCCCACCTAAGAGTGTTGTTCGTCACGATGAAGATGACCCGTACTTGGTTGTAGCTGCCGATAAAGGTACCGCGACATTCTCAGATCTAGCGAACTCGGTAGCTGAAGAGTACAACTTCTGGTTAGGTGACGCGTTTGCCTCTGGTGGTTCTAACGGTTACGACCATAAAGCTATGGGTATCACGGCGAAAGGTGGTTGGGAATCTGTTAAACGTCACTTCCGTGAAATGGGCATCAACTGTCAAAGCACAGACTTTACTGCAATTGGTGTCGGTGATATGGCGGGCGACGTATTTGGTAACGGTATGCTGCTATCTAAGCATATTCGCTTACAAGCTGCGTTTAACCACATGCATATCTTCATTGACCCGAATCCAGAGTCGGCATCAAGCTGGGTAGAGCGTGACCGTCTGTTTAATCTGCCTCGTTCAAGCTGGGAAGATTACAATAAAGAGCTGATTTCTCAAGGTGGTGGCATCTTCTCTCGTCGAGCGAAGTCTATCTCTTTAACGCCTGAAATTCAGAAAATGCTTGGTACCAAGAAAGCATCAATGGCACCCAATGACTTGATCAAAGCGATCTTGTCTATGCAGGTTGATCTACTTTGGAATGGCGGTATCGGTACTTACGTTAAGTCTTCTAACGAGACTCATACTGATGTGGGTGACCGCGCAAATGACGTGCTACGTATTGATGGCCGTGACCTGAAAGCTAAGGTTGTTGGTGAAGGCGGTAACTTGGGTATGACTCAGTTGGGTCGTATTGAATACGCTCTAACGGGCGGTCGAGTTAATACTGACTTTGTTGATAACGTTGGTGGTGTAGATTGCTCGGATAACGAAGTTAACATTAAGATCTTCTTGAATGGCTTGGTGTCTAATGGTGATCTAACCGTTAAGCAACGTAACCAAGTTCTAGAATCTATGGAAGACGAAGTAGGCGAAATCGTACTAGACGACGCATACTGCCAAGCTGAATCTATCTCTGTTACTGAGCATCAAGGTGTTGGCTTAGTGAAAGAGCAAATCCGCTTTATCCACACAATGGAAAAAGCAGGACACTTAGACCGTGGTTTGGAATACATCCCAGATGACGAAACGCTGCTAGAGCGTGAGAAGCAAGGCCAAGCACTAACAAGACCTGAATTATCAGTATTGATCGCTTACGGTAAAATGGTTCTAAAAGAAGATCTTGTGAGTGATGATATTGCGAATGATGAGTTCCATGCTCAACAACTGATGCAATACTTCCCAACGGAGTTACGCCGTAACTATTCTCAACACATGGATAACCATCCACTTCGTGCAGAGATCATTGCGACTGCGCTTGCTAACCAAATGGTTAACGAGATGGGCTGTAACTTTGTGACTCGCTTGCAAGAAGAGACGGGCGCGAACATTGTCGATATTGCGAATGCTTACGCGGCATCACGTGAAATCTACGGCCTGGGTAAGGTATTGAAGAGCATCCGTGAACTGGACAACATCTCAAGTTCTGAAGCTCAATACGAATTGCTTTACCATGTACGCCGTACGCTTCGTCGTCTAGCACGTTGGTTACTAAGAAACCGTACCGGTAAACAGTCAGTGAATGCATTGATTGAGCTTTACCAAGGTGATGTAGTCGCGATTACTGAGAAGCTGGATGAAAACCTAGTAGCTTCAGAAGTAGAAGAGCATCAAGCAATGGCTCAACTATGGATTGACCAAGGTGTCAACGCTGAGCTGGCTAATTCCGTGGCTCGTTTGTCTAGCTTGTACTCAGCACTGGATATATCCACAGTGGCTCGTGAAACAGGTAAAACAGTACAACAAGCGTCTAAGCTTTACTTCAACCTCGGTGATCGTTTGTCACTGCACTGGTTCTTGAAGCAAATCAATGGCCAAGCAGTAGACAACAACTGGCAAGCACTGGCGCGTGCAGCATTCAGAGAAGATCTGGATTGGCAGCAACGTCAGTTAACTGGCCAAGTACTTAACTGTGGTTGTGCTTCAGACATTGATGTAATTAAAGCGCTTGATGACTGGATGGAAAGTAACTCTGTTTCCCTACATCGTTGGGAAAGCATCTTAAACGAATTCAAAGTGGGTTCGGTTCATGAGTTTGCTAAGTTCTCAGTAGCATTGCGTGAATTGATGCTGTTGAATCTAAACTGCATGTCAAAAGACTAGTCACTAGATAAAACGAAAAAAATAAGGGCAGGCCATAAGGTCTGCCTTTTTCGTTTCGGTAAAGTGGGATCCATTGGTCTAACGATTTTTGAAGGGGCAATCTCGACGCACACGTTGTTTGTTGTTAAGTGAGTTGCTTGTTGTTAAGTGAGTTGCTTGTTGTTAAGTGAGCTAATAACCTGAAGAAACGATAACGTTTGCTTAATAATGAACCGCATTCGTTAGCAAACTCGATTATCTTACCCTTACAGACAGTAATAGATTGAATAGTTGGGTAAATAAGTAAATAATATCGCCCCGTTTACACGGGGCTTTTTTCTATCGGAGGCACAATGCTTTACCGTCTAGCCAGAACTGGCTTTTTCCAACTTGATGCCGAAAAGGCACATGATCTAGCAATTCAAAATTTCAAACGCTTCACAGGCACGCCTATTGATCTTTTGTATCGCCAACAATTACCTCACCGACCTGTAGAGTGCATGGGTCTTACTTTTAAAAACCCAGTTGGCCTTGCTGCCGGCCTAGATAAAAACGGCGAATGTATTGATGCGTTTGGCGCAATGGGTTTTGGTTTCGTAGAAGTAGGGACTGTTACTCCGCGTCCGCAAGCGGGTAACGACAAACCTCGTTTGTTCCGTCTTGTTGAAGCTGAAGGTATCATCAACCGCATGGGTTTTAATAACCTAGGCGTTGATAACCTTGTTGAGAATGTTAAGAAGTCGAACTACGACGGCATCTTAGGCATCAACATCGGTAAGAACAAAGACACACCAATTGAAAAGGGCGCTGAAGATTACTTGATCTGTATGGAGAAGGTATATCAATACGCTGGTTACATTGCTGTGAACATCTCTTCACCAAACACTCCAGGACTTCGTTCTCTTCAATACGGCGAAGCACTAGACGATCTATTGTCTGAACTGAAAACGAAACAATCTGAACTAGAAGAGAAGCATGGTAAATATGTTCCTCTTGCTCTTAAGATTGCTCCGGATCTAAGTGACGATGAAATCAGCCAAATTTGTGAATCATTGATCAAAAATAAGATCGATGGTGTGATCGCAACGAACACAACATTGGATCGTTCAATCGTTGAAGGCATGAAGCATTGCGACGAAGCGGGTGGCCTAAGTGGACGTCCAGTTCAATCTCGCAGTACTGAAGTTGTTCGTAAACTTTATCAAGAGCTTGGTGACCAACTGCCGATCATCGGGGTAGGTGGTGTTGATTCGTATGTTGCTGCAAAAGAGAAAATGATGGCAGGCGCTAAGCTTGTACAAGTTTACTCTGGTTTCATTTACAAAGGTCCAGGCCTTGTAGGCGACATCGTTAAAAATCTTTAAACGGCAAGACGCTTTTATTTCTGAAAAGCGACAATCTGGCATCGTCTTAATAAAAGAGACACTGTAACTCACTGAGTTGTAGAGAAAAGCGACAAGAAAGAGGAATTCATTTCCTCTTTTTTTTTGCCTATTGCTCAGTAAAATTACTGTAATTGAAGGTAATTTTGCGTTTTACCTAATGGAATGGTTCAACAGTGTGAGACGAAATGATGCTTAAACCTAGCGATACATGGAGTTGGTATTACGATGAGCAGCAATGTTCATTAATGCTAAACCTCGGAGAGGATATGATTTTCAAAACGAATCTGGTCCGTAATAAGCTGGTGGACTGCGCGTTTAGAGATAATGAATTCACCGTTGATGACGCATCTTCATACCAAACCTTCAAAGAACAAATTTCTGGCTTAGAACTGTCTGAGCCTCGCCAAGCTGAACTTGCACTCTATTGTGTGGCAGCAAAGCGCTTCCATAAGCCTGTACAGCCTAAGAGTTGGTTCTTCGACTCACAAGGCACTGGACATGAATATCCTCAAGAAGGGGATATTGTACAAATGAATAACGAGCATAGCTTAGGGTATTTCATTGTATTAGAAGTGGGAGAGTGTGCGAGCCTATGTGCATTTGTCGACCTAGAAGAGTTCCTATTAACGCCTTCAAAAGGGCTGCGATTTGGAGACTCAATCAAGGTGATGCACGATAGAATGGTAGACGCGAACGCTATCCTTCATCAAGCACACATAGCGATGGTGGGTTAACCTCCAATTTAGTACATCATTTCTACCACGCATCGCAGCACACAAGCGTATAAACCTTCCTCAGAATCGGCTTAATAGCCGATTTTTTTGTGCCTAAAAAACCTCATCCTGATAAATACATCACTGCTTAACCATTTAAATAGTGAACTTACGACTATTTTTTCACCTTAATTTCTGCCTGTTTTCATCACCATAAGAGTAAATCCCCCGTATTTATTCCCTGTTTCTGGTCTTTTGTAGCTAAATTTCACCCATAAATTACCACTGGTATATACCAATTTTGAAGTGAATATAAATTCACACTGCTACTTTGGTTAAGAAATGGTCCGAAATGGAGTTGGTTTGATAGGTCTTGTGTTCTAAGGGGATGTGGGTAAGCGATCGCTTCAAGACTGTGCATTTGCTAGCCAGTTAGTCGAAAGATTCAATGAAAAGACGTGTTTAGTGTGATGCTCTAGTTACAAATTCAGGTATAATCGAGCTCATTTTTATCAATAAAAGAACACTATGAATCAATATCTAGCGGTTACCTCAAACGGCCTTGAGAATTTATTAGTTGAAGAACTAACCCAACTAGGGATTACAAACGCAAAACCTGTTCAAGCAGGTGTTAAATTCAAAGCGACCAATGAGCAAATTTATCGTTGTTGTTTGTGGAGCCGTTTGGCTTCTCGATTTGTACGTGTCCTTTCTGAATTCACTTGTATGGACGACATGGATTTGTACCTATCAACCACTGCGGTTAACTGGGTAAATCAATTCCATAGCTCTAAGCGTTTTGTTGTTGACTTCAATGGTACGAACAACGAAATCCGTAATAGCCAATACGGTGCGATGAAAGTAAAAGATGCCGTTGTTGATTGCTTCGAGAAAAAGTCTTTGCCTCGTCCTTCTATCAGCAAAGAGAACCCAGATGTTCGTATTCACGTTCGTCTACACCGTGATAAAGCGATTCTTGGTGTTGATATGGTGGGTAGCGGTCTTCACCAACGTGGTTACCGTCCAGAATCAGGTCGTGCTCCGCTGCGTGAAACGCTAGCTGCTGCAATCCTTCTTCGTAGTGGTTGGGATGCAACGAAACCTTTCTTAGACCCTATGTGTGGTTCAGGTACGTTAGTGATTGAAGCTGCAATGATGGCTGCAAACCTAGCACCAGGTGTCAAACGTCAGAAATGGTGCTTTGAATCACTAGAAGATTTCGAACCTGAGCTTTGGGCTGAAGTTAAAGCAGAAGCTAACGTTCAAGGCCGTCGTGGCGTTAAGAAAGTCGAATGTAAGTTCTATGGCTACGATAATGATGAACGCATGATCAAAACAGCGCGTGATAACGCTCGCCGTGCTGGTGTTGAAGAGTTAATTGAATTCGAAGTAGGTGATGCTGCAAAACTTAAGCGTCCTACAGAGTTTACTGATGGTGTGATTGTTTCTAACCCACCTTACGGTGAGCGTCTCGGTACAGAGCCGGGTCTAATTGCACTTTACACGGCATTCGGTGCACAACTTAAAGCTGAGTTTGGTGGCTGCAACGCGTCTATCTTCTCTAGTTCAGACGAACTACTTAGCTGCTTACGCATGCGTGCAGACAAACAGTTCAAATTGAATAACGGTGCGTTACCGTGTCACCAAAAGAACTACTCAATTTCAGATCGTCCGATGTCAGAGCGCCCAACAGGCGAACAAGAACAATTGATTGCACCTGATTTCGCGAACCGTCTTAAAAAGAACATCGGTAAAATTGGCAAGTGGGCTAAGAAAGAGCAATTAGATTGTTACCGTATCTATGATGCTGACTTACCTGAATACAATGTAGCGATTGATGTATACCCAGGTCACCTTGTGATTCAGGAATATGCAGCGCCTAAAGATGTACCGGAAGAGAAGGCAAAACGTCGCTTAACCGATATCATCCGTGCTTCTATCCAAGTAACAGGCGTTGAAGCAAATAACGTGGTTCTTAAGGTTCGTCAGAAGCAGAAAGGCCGTTCTCAATACCAGAAGATGGCTCAAGACTCATCTAACCTAGAAGTGAACGAATACGGCGTTAAGCTGATTGTTAATCTTCATGATTACTTAGATACAGGCTTGTTCCTAGATCATAAGATCACTCGTCGTCGCATCGGTGAGATGGCCGCAGGTAAAGATTTCCTAAACCTGTTCGCTTACACAGGCAGTGCATCTGTTCATGCTGCTGTCGGTGGCGCACGCTCTACAACAACGGTTGATATGTCGAATACCTACCTTGAGTGGGCAAAGCAGAACATGGAGCTTAATGGCCGAGTTGGTCGCCAACATCAGTTTGTTCAAGCTGACTGCTTACAGTGGTTGGTTAAAGAGCAGGGTTCTTACGACCTGATCTTTATTGATCCACCTACGTTCTCAAACTCAAAGCGTATGGATCAATCTTTCGATGTTCAACGTGATCATATTCAGTTGATGGAAAACCTTAAGCGTCTTCTTCGTGAAGAAGGCACGATTGTGTTCTCTAACAACAAGCGTCACTTCAAAATGGACTTGGAAGCTCTGGATGAATTAGGTCTTAAGGCTCAGAACATCTCTGCTAAGACGCTTCCATTGGACTTCTCTCGCAATAAGCACATTCATAACTGCTGGTTGATTACTCATAAGTAGTTAAGAGATTGTATAAGGATATATAGTGCTGACTCTCTACAGTACAGAAGGGTGCCATCTATGTGAGATGGCATTCCAACTCACGGAACAGTTAAATATTAGCCATCACGTCAACGTTGTCGACATTGCATTCGATGATGAGCTCTTTTCCCGTTACGGGGTCACTATTCCTGTGCTCAAATTTGAAAGCTCTGATCTTTCTCAAAGCTCAGAGCTTAACTGGCCATTTGGCTTGTTAGAACTTAATGATTGGTTAAAGAAGAATGGCATTACTTACAATTCATAATGGGCAATTAGCGTTTGGCGATCACCCGTTATTAGATCGTGCGGACTTTGCGCTGCAAGAAAACGAACGTGTGTGTTTAGTAGGGCGCAATGGCGCTGGTAAGTCTACGTTGATGAAAATCCTGTCTGGGAACATCATCATGGACGATGGCAAGATGCAAATCACGCAAGATGTGGTTGTGTCTCGCTTGGAACAAGATCCACCGCGTAATGAACAAGGTACAGTCTATGACTACGTTGCTGGTGGCCTAGCGGAAATTGGTGAACAGTTGAAGATCTATCATGATCTTCTGGATCTCATTGGTACTGACCCGAGCGAAAAGAACCTAAACCGTCTTACTCGCGTTCAAGAGCAACTGGATCATGCGAATGCATGGCGCTTTGAAGATCGCGTAAGTAACGTATTAGCGGCACTTAAGCTGACTGCTGAAACAAAGCTGACGGATCTATCTGGTGGTTGGCAACGTAAAGCGGCGCTTGCTCGTGCACTTGTATGTGACCCAGACGTTTTACTTCTAGACGAACCGACTAACCACTTGGATGTTGCGACTATTGAATGGTTAGAAGGCTTCCTGAAAGACTTCCGTGGTTCAATTATTTTTATCTCGCATGACCGTGCTTTCATCAAATCGATGGCAACACGCATTGTTGATCTTGATCGCGGCAAACTAAGCTCGTTTCCAGGTGATTACGAAAACTACCTAGTTGAAAAAGAAGAAGCGCTACGTGTTGAAGAGATGCAGAACGCGGAATTCGATAAGAAGCTCGCTCAGGAAGAAGTATGGATTCGTCAGGGTATTAAAGCTCGTCGAACTCGTAACGAAGGCCGTGTACGTGCGCTTAAGAAGCTACGTGAAGAACGTTTGAATCGTCGTGAAGTGCAAGGAAAAGCGATCATCCAAATCGACGATGGCCAGCGTTCAGGCAAGATTGTATTTGAAGCTGAGAACATTAACTTTGGCTTCGAAGGCAAAGAGATTGTTAAAGACTTCAGCTTCAACATTATGCGTGGCGATCGTATCGCTCTTATTGGACCTAACGGTTGTGGTAAGAGTACGGTACTTAAACTGCTTCTTGATCAGCTTAAGCCAGATTCAGGTCGTCTGCATTGCGGTACTAAGCTTGAAGTCGCTTACTTCGACCAATACCGTGAAATCCTAGACCCTGAGAAGTCTGTAATTGATAACCTAGCGGATGGTAAGCAAGAAGTCACTGTAGGCGGCCGAGAGCGTCATGCACTAAGCTACTTACAAGATTTCTTATTCTCTCCAAAACGTGCTCGTACTCCTGTTAAAGCACTATCTGGTGGTGAGAAAAACCGCCTGTTATTAGCTCGTATCTTCCTTAAGTCGAACAACTTATTGATTCTTGATGAACCAACCAACGATCTAGATATCGAAACTTTGGAACTTTTAGAAGATTTGCTTGCCAACTATCAGGGTACGCTTCTTTTAGTGAGCCACGATCGTCAGTTTGTTGATAACACAGTTATGACAAGTTGGATCTTCGAAGGTAACGGTGTGATTGAAGAATTTGTTGGCGGCTATCACGATGCTCAGCAGCAAAGAAAGCAAGCATTAGAGTACCGACAGGTTGAAAAGCCATCAAAGCCTGAGAAAGTAGTTGAGGAAACTCCCAAAACTGCGCCAGTTAAGGCTAAACCTAAGAAGTTATCGTATAAGCTACAACGAGAACTAGAAGCGCTACCAATGCGTTTGGAAGAATTGGAAACTCAAATTGAAACTCTTCAGGAAGAAGTCAACGATCCAAACTTCTTTTCAAAATCTGTAGAGCAGACACAACCAGTTTTAGATAAGCTATCTGCAGCAGAGCAGGAGCTTGAAGTTGCTTTTGAGCGCTGGGAAGAGCTCGAGGCACTACAACAGGAAAGTTAAGAAGTAATAATGACTTGTACTAAATTTAAATTAACAACAGTTGCAGCGCTAGTTTTGGCTGCAACCAATGCCAACGCTGCACTTTACAAAGTAGTTGAAGTAACGCCTTCGATTACAGGTGCATCTGAAATCTTTGGTGTAGCGATTCAGCCAGCAACAGTTACAGACACTGAAAGTTGTTTTACGACTGGTACCGTTGGCGGAGTTGCATGTGATAGTTTTAAATTGGCTGGTGAAACTCGCAATACGGTCGAGGCTGTAAGTTATCGTGAAGAAGTACCATTCGCGATGGACGCTCCGTTCCAATACATCCAAGAGTTCGATGATTTCGAAAACTATTGTTATAGAGAGCTAAGATACTCTACATGTGAGAGTTGGGCGCAAAACCGTTGGAATGATACTTGGAGTAAGGAAAGGTTCGACCTAACTTACGTCAATGCAAAAGCATTTGTTGAAGGCGGCGCGACATTTGACACTCGTAATACGGTCATTAACTCTCTAGATAATAATGCTCAACCACTAGGTGTTAAATCTGAAGGTGGTATCCGTAATAATGCGATGTTTACGACGACGGCTGGGCCTACTGGCACCTCTGAAACTCGTGCATGGAAAGCGATTACGGCAAGCAACAGTACTGTTTATAATGTAGGTAGTGTATCTACGGCAGGTCCAAAAACGGACACTTCGGATACAACATTTAGCTCAAAAGCTGCTATCTGGGATGGTACTACAACAAAAGAGATTGATTGGATCAGAAGTGGAAATGCTCAACAAGATGAATACTTTGCCCAAGGCAGTATGCGTTCAATTGTTGAATCAAACTCTGTTTTCTATGGTGTTGGCTATAATACAGCAGATGGTAATGGCGACCTACAAGACATGAATGCCAGTGTTTTTGTGAGCGATTCACTTGACCTTACCAGCGCAACATGGACAACTAAACAGATTAGCGGTGCAGAGGTTAAGTCTGGTTCATCGAATGACGATGCTAGATACAGTAACTCCGTTGCGACTGATATTAACCAGAATTTGTTTGCTGTTGGTTATTCTAAGCGTAATGGTTATGTGCCAGAAAGTGGTAGTGCGGGTAACAAGATTTTTGTTGTAACTGATGCTAAAAACCCGACAGCAACGTATTTGTCTGGTGGTATATTCTTCGGCGGTTCGAGCGGTGAAGCTAAAGCAGTTAACAACTTTAATGAGTTTGTTGGCCAAATAGATGCAGAAACCACTCGTGAGGTTGATGGTAGTGAAAGAAGACACAGAGGCTTTATATATCCTTATAACGTGTCTTCATCAACTGAAGCTCGTCGTGTAGACATCTTTAACGGTCAGGCTTGGTGGTTAGATGATCTAACAAATGATGGTATTGTTTCCGGAGAGAACAACAAGTTCCGAATCATTGATGCTACTGACATTAACGATGCTGGTGTGATCTCTGCTACTGCTATCAAATGTACAGTTGGAGGAACGACTCAACCGTATGACACAACTTCTCACAACTCATACTGTGGTGGCGCTGCGTCTAACGCAGTAGAAGAGGTGGTAGCCGTTAAACTGGTTCCAATTGCTGGTGCTACTAAAGCTGATATCCAAACTCGTAGTGCCGACTCAGAGAAAGTCGATCGCCAAGGTGGTAGCCTAGGTTGGTTGACTTTGACTGTGCTTGGTCTGTTAGGGTTCCGCAGAAAATTTAAATAATTTTATCTCTTGAGCCCGAGTTCACAATTCTGAACTCGGGCTTTTTTTCGCCTTGAGAAAAGTGAAAATCTGATCGATTCTTAAAGTTGGAGTCACAAAAACTCCGCAAAGTTGTAATCATTGTATGTTAGTAAATGGAATACCCGTATGAGGACTGCACTATGAAGAGACAAAAGCGTGATCGACTAGAACGAGCACAATCTCAAGGCTACAAAGCTGGTTTAAATGGTAGGTCGCAAGAAGCTTGCCCATATAGCCAAATGGATTCTCGGTCTTATTGGTTAGGTGGTTGGCGTGATGCCAAAGATGATAAGCAATCTGGTCTCTATAAATAGATAGGCCGCGAAGAATTAAAGGTCAGGGCTCCATTGTTTGTTGATACAACAGCTGGAGCCTTGTTAGTTTCAGAACAATACAAAGATTACCAGAGCTTTTTAGCATTCTAGTTTCGCTATCATAAGCGTATCGCTGGTGGATTTATTCTGTTTCAAAATAAAGACGTGATACTTTAATGCACTATAACTAAATTTATTGGCGTGAAAATAAAGCAGCCATGGGCTGCTTTATTAAAAATCTAACTAACAGATTAGAATGCTGACGTATCTTGGAAAAGGCCAACTTTCAAATCTTTAGCAACGTAGATCTCTTTGCCATCAACAAGTACGCGACCATCCGCAAGGCCCATAACTAGGCGGCGGTTAACAACACGCTTCATGTGGATCTCGTAAGTTACTTTTTTCGCTGTAGGCAGAATTTGACCAGTGAATTTCACTTCGCCAACCCCTAGAGCACGACCTTTACCTTCGCCGCCAACCCAACCAAGGTAGAAGCCAACAAGCTGCCACATAGCATCAAGGCCTAGACAACCCGGCATTACAGGGTCACCTGGGAAGTGACAATCGAAGAACCATAGGTCAGGAGTAATATCCAGCTCAGCAAGAACTAAACCTTTACCGTAATCACCTTCAGTTTCAGACATCTTAGTGATGCGATCCATCATTAGCATGTTCGGTGCTGGTAGTTGAGGGCCTTGTGGCCATAGTTCGCCTTGGCTTGATGCTAGAAGCTCTTCGCGAGTGTAAGAATCACGTTTGTTTTGCATTATCAATTACTCCGATTTTTGATAGGTGCATATTAGTGAACAGGTGTACGCTAAACAAGTCCGATCAGTACTAGACAAACCAGTTTTTAATGCGTCCAACAATTCCAATAGGGTGCTCATGTCTTTCAAAGTTTTCAATACGTTCTGCGATTTTGCTCAGAACGCTTTCTTGTTCATCGTCTCTAAATGGCTTGTTCATAATGAGAGGAATTGCTTCATCTACATTAGACACAGACCAAATATGGAATTCTTCATTTTTAATGCTTTCAATTAGGTCTGGCTTCAGTGCAAGGTGCCTTAAATTCGATCTTGGAAGGATCACGCCTTGTTCGCCAGTTAAGCCATTATGCTTACACACATGGTAGAAGCCTTCGATTTTTTCGTTTAGCCCACCAACCGCTTGTACACGACCAAATTGGTCCACTGCACCAGTAACCGCAATTTGTTGATTGATAGGGTATTCAGACAAAGCACTAACCAGAGAACACAACTCCGCAAGAGAAGCACTATCGCCATCTACTTCGCAGTAAGACTGCTCAAATACTACGGAAGCTGCGTATGGTAATGGATCTTCAAGGTTTAGTGCGCTGCTCACAAATGCTTGCATGATCATCATGCCTTTAGCATGAAGATTACCACCCAGCTCGGCTTTGCGCTCAACATCGGCAATATCACCATCACCAAAGTGAATAACACAGGAAATTCGTGCAGGTTCACCATACGATATTGGGTGTCCCGGTACATCGATGACCGTCAACCCATTAACTTGACCAACTTGTTCACCTTCAGTTTCGATAATGACTTGGCCATCACGAATATCATCAAGGGCGCGTTCTGGTAGATAAGATTCACGGTTGTATTTGTGCTGCTGAGCTTGCTGGATATGGTGAATATCAATCTCACCATTGTCGGCTTCAATCAAAGCTTCGTTCAATAACGCGTTGTGCCAAATAGGGCACAGTGGGATATAGCTTTGATCTTCGGTTTCTCTTGCTCCGGCAGTAAGAATGCCCGTCAACGCTTGTTGCGTGATGTTTGGTAATTCATAGCGTTGTTGAAGCCACTTAAGGTAACCAAGATATTGAGTCAGAGTGTCTTCTGAGAGCTTAATGTCTTGTTCAATTTCGCTGAATAGGCAAAAACCGGTTTGAATATCGCTGTCTAGGTAATCAAGGTCACCTAGTTGAGCTCTGTCTCCAACTACAATTAACTTAATATTGTAAGTAAGAGGTAAGGTTGGCGACTGATTCAAGTGTTCAGGGTTACTGCTGATAGGCTCTACAGCTTCACCAAGCAGCGCAGATTTAAGCAGTAACCAGCTTCCTGGGTTTGCCAAGATCAGGTTTGCTGAAACGATCAGATAACCGTTGTTTGCTCTAGCCAGTAGGCCAGGTTTTGTCGCAATAACCTTACCGTCTTTCGATTGAACTTGGTCAAATAGAGAGGCAGCATTTAAAGACTCAGTTTTGATAACCGGCAGAGTGTGATCATCTAAAGCAGTGACTAGAGATTCAACAATCATTTGACGATAGATTGAATTGTCCGGAGCATTTACCAGTAAAACGCGCGAAAGGTTAGACAAGCGAACAAAGCGGGTTAGCGCATCTTTGAATCTATGTTGAATATCTGAAAACGGGAAAGGCGAGATGTCAGGGAATTGCTCTAATTGAGCGCTATATTCGTCGTACTGAGGCGTAACATGTCGCCAATCTACTTGAGTCATTTAAGTTTCTGATTATGATAATGAGGTAGGGAGTATATAGAAAAACCGATCTCGCTTGTAGCTCTATGTGGTAGTTACTAATCACTAAGCTAATATAAGTATGATCTTGGTCTATTCTTTCAAGACAATAATTGTGAAATAACCCATTCTGGGTTACGCTGTCACTAGGATTAACTCTCGAGATTAGACATGAAATATCAGCAACTTGAAAACTTGGAATGTGGTTGGAAATGGAACTATCTGGTCAAAAAGTGGAAAGAAGGTGAATCGATTACTTGCCATATTGATTCAAGTGAAGCTGACGTTGCTGTTCAAGCATTATTGAAGCTGGAACACCAGCCTACGGGTGTTCTTGAGTGGATCTCTAACAACATGTCTCCTGAGCTCGATAACAAGCTTAAACAAGCGATCAGAGCTAAGCGAAAACGCCACTTCAATGCTGAACAAGTTCACACCAAAAAGAAATCAATCGACCTTGATTATCGTGTATGGGAAAAGCTATCTCAACGAGCGAACGAGCTAGGTTGTACGCTTTCTGACGCCATCGAGTATTTGGTTAGCGAAGCGTCTCGTAGTGAACAGGCCAGCAAGACAGTGACTAGCCTTAAAGAAGACTTAAGCAAACTCCTTTCTGACGATAAATAACCATCAACAGTAGTGGTGACATTATGATGTACGTAATCTTAATCGGTGCGGTATTAGTTTTTTGGTTAGTAGCAGTCGATCGACCGGTATTGAAAATTAAATTTAGCGACGGGGCGATCGAACAAGTTAAAGGGCATCTTCCACCGAGCTTTAAGCACAACCTTCAAGAGATTGGTCATAATAATACCTTTAAAGGTGAGCTAAAAGTGTATGCAAAACGCTCTGGCTATAATCTCAAGTTCACTAAAGATGTGCCTAAAAACGTACAGCAACGTATTCGTAACGTGTTCCCGCATAATGGTTTTAAGTCTAAAGGCTCAAAGAAAGCGTAATTGTTGAGAAATACGCCTTACTTGGTAAACCCTCATACTTAGTTAATCCTTCACTTTCCTTAACTATCTGCATACTGTTCTCACTTCCTAACAGAGAGAACAGTATGAGATATCTAATATTCTTGTTGTGTTTTGTATCCCCATTCGCATTTCCTGATGATGCATTGGTCAACCCTGTAGCCAAAAAGATCAAAGTCACTGTTATGAAAGGCTTCAACAAGAGTAAAGTTGATTTCGATGGCTATTGCGATCTAATGATTGAGATGAAGCACTCTAAAGGCTATACAAGAATTAAGAGGGTGAGAACATCGGGCGATAGTAAGGTTTGTAAACAGGCTAAAAAGCACCTACCAAAGGAGAGAAAGTTCAAATACAGTTTCCCAGAAAAGTATATTCGTCTCCATATCGAAAATTAACGGGGGTAGTGCACTATAACTAAATAACCTCAATTTTATTGAAACAATTTCGTGAACCAATCTCTAATTTCTATTAATATTAGTTTTATTATAAAGGCAGCATATGCCGATAAAAGGCAATTAGGGCAAAGGAAAGTTACGGTTGTTGTTAGCAAATAAAAGTTACTCCCCCGAAGTTATTGAGATCTCAAGGAAGGTCACAATCAATGTTGAAGCTCGCTTTAATCGATGGTTAATCTCACCAGAATATAAGCTTGCGCAATCGACAGTAGATACGTTACTAAGTTTGGAAAATAGGTATTGTGATAGCGTCATATTTGATGAATCCGACCGTATCTCTCACAACCAACGTATTTTATTGCGCTGTGAGCAAGATCGAGTCAATGCTCATCGCGAGAAGGTCAATGCAAAACAGCAAACATTACGGTATGTGATAGACGATGTCAGCAATGCCGCTTCTGCGCTTATGCTTGAGAAACTACAAGGAACGCTAATAAGTTCTTTGTTCTCGGAACTGCCAGATTACAATGAATTCGCTAGTGCTGCGTATTCGCCATCCTTAAACTTTTCCAAACTCCATGAAATATCAGCAAAAAGCAGGCCATTGAGCTCAAGTTTAATCGAGTTTGTTTCTAATCGTGAGTTCACAGAAAAGTACGGCAAGAAGTCCAAGGTAATTCTCGATCCAAAAATTGCAGCACGCCAAATAGGTATCGAGAACTGTCGTTTATTGTTCCCATTGTTAATGAGCCAGCAGCTAATTAAATGGAATGATGGCAACATTAAACACATCACACCTAAGGTTTGGCAGCACCTGGTCGTGACGTCAAATGCGACTCGAATTCGACTTCAAGAAACATCGGTAAAAGACCCTAATGTTGGTATTCTACTTGGCGTATTGAGAACTCTCCCTTTGTTTTTGATTTGTAACCACTTTTCTTCTATATTTGAAGATGCATTAGTAAAAACTATGCTCGGTTACCGAGATGCCAGTGATAAGCATGATGAATATTATGCTTGTGCAGAAGTGCTCCCAAACACCCAGTTTCTCGAAACGATGGTAGAGAAATTAGAGCTGAAGTTACTAAAAAACCTCGTTGAATTTGTAGATTGGAGCCCAAGTAATCAGTTTATAAAGAGGGCTCTTCTAGAGGAAGTGAATGATACCCCCGTGCTTGAGCGAACAGTTTATGGTGCTGCTCTGGCCCAAGGTCGAAAGTTTTCTATTTTCGAAGCGTTAGATAACAGCGAACTATTTAACGTTAAGCATCGACCTTATTGGTTTTCTACAGTTCAAATGTCTATAACGACAATTGAACAAATGCAGGATAGGGTGCCTGGAAAACTGACGACGAACATGTAAAAAGGGGAGCCACATTTAATGTGGCTCCCCTTTTTTGTTGCACTGTAACTTAAATGCGAGAGCCTGACTTATTGTTATAATCTTGATTTATCCCGTTTAACAGACCACTTCGAATGTAAACGACTCTTGTTTGGCTATTGCGTGCTTAACGGGTATACCAAAGCGCTGGCAAGTCATCAGAACTTTCAGTTTTCTGTCGGCCGGAGCGTGCTCAGAGAGGATCACCGAACTTAGGCACTCTCTATTAAGGTAGAGCTTATTACCCGTTATCTCTTCATCAGGTAACACCCAGCGATATTCCTTTTCATAACGCCAATTAGAATGCTTGAGCTTGAATATTTCGGAACCTAACCCTAATGCCTGCAATCCACTCAATGATTCTAAGTGGGACATGTTTAACTCATCTTCATATTGAACCTCAAAACAGTTGAGGTTGGCCTCGCCGCTATAGCAGTTGAGATCATACTCGATACACATGCCTTTAAAGTTGTCGCCATACTGAGACCATAGTATTGGGTGGTCGCTAGATTGAGAAAAACACATAACCTTGAAATTGTTCTGAAGTTCATTCTTGAATATATGGTTAGATTCAAAAGGGTTATTGAAAGTTTTAGCGTAATCGAACCACAACGAACACTCGGCAATCGACTGTATGTTTCTATCATGGAGAGATCTGAACTTATAAAGTTTAGGCAACATATCAAACACCTAGTTTACAAAATTGCCTGATGTTAACACTTTAATTTGCTTTTATAGCTTGAATGCATTGCATTTGATTGCTTAATCACCAAATTTATTCATATAACTGCTTGATAGATCAAAATTTAAACACGAAATGGCAGCCTGTTTAAGTGGTTTATCTGGTGGTTGAGCGATAGCGAGCTAGTGTTCGCTTGTTGAAAATAAGATACAACGTAACTTCGAGTTTGTCAGGATGAGGTTGGTAAACAGGGACAGCTGTGTTTAATAAGCTTCGTGTCAATATCTTAAAGCTATCGGATATATGCTCTAGATCGATTCCAACGATATCCCAGTAAACTAAGTGTGACGTAAAGTACCCATGTGAAACGCGTGCGCATGTTAATTGTTTTAGATGCTAGTACGAACATTGGCGTCAGAAGAAGAGCCACATGAAAAGTTGGTGACGGTTGTAGGTAAAATAACTCAATTTGATTGGCTATTGATAAAGGTGTCGTTTTGGTGTTATCAATAAAGATGATCGCCTGTGTGAAATCTGAAAAGAAAACAACAGCATGCCCACAAGACTCACACACAACACAGCAAAAATGACTACAAACAAGAGCATGAATCAGTAAACGACAAGAGAAAAGCTTTCTGTTGATAAAGTTTGTGTGAATGGAGACCAAATTCGACGGTACAGACGTTGGACACATATATAGCTATTTGTTTTTTGTGATCTTAAGAGAGCCGCTTAAGTAGACCAATATAGGTAAGCTTAGGAGGACATTTTAAAATGGCTCAAACCGGACATTACTAAATTGCTCTAACAGCCTAAGTGCGTATTATGTATATTATGTTAAATTGGGTTTGATGTTTATAAGGCGGGTGCCATTCTATGATGCCCTGCCTTTTGTTTATCTACCAAATTGACGTTCTATTTAACAGTAAAGCTATTTACCATAAAATACCTAATAAACATATTTCCTAATCTTCGATTAAGAATACGTTTATTAGACTTCAAGCATTAATCGATCAATTGCTTCTGTGATCTCTTTGGTTCTTACTGGCTTGGTCACGAAATCATTCATGCCGACGTCTAAGCACGAACATTTGTCTTCTACTGATGTGTGTGCTGTTAGTGCGACGATTGGTATTTTGATGTTGGCATCTCTCATGTGCTTGGTTGTGGTTAGTCCATCCATCACTGGCATCGACATATCCATTAAAATAATGTCTATCGAGTCAATGGCTTTTTCAACAAAGCCAATAGCTTCTTCACCGTTGCTGGCGATGAAAACTTTGTGGCCTTGTCGCGTCAGGATTAACTTAATGACCATTTGATTCGTTGGATTGTCTTCGACAACTAACACCGAATAACGGCTTCTTAACTCGGGTGAACATTTATTGTCTTCATTATTGGCCAGATTGTTCTTAACTCTGGTAAGCACTGGCAACTGTACTTCGAATTTTGAACCTTTTCCTGGCTCACTCTCTACCGATATACGTCCACGCATCAGCTCAACTAGTCTTTTGGTTATTGCCAAACCTAAACCAGTGCCACCAAATCTGCGTGTGATTGTGCTATCAGCTTGTACAAATGGACTGAATAGCGACGAAAGTTGTTGCGAGCTAATGCCAATACCGGTGTCTTCTACCGTTATATAGAAAGAGCTCTGCTGGTACTTGATAGAAACGTGGACATGCCCACGTTCAGTGAACTTAATCGCGTTGCCAATCAGATTAAATAGGATTTGTGCCAGGCGACTTGGATCTATGTAATGAAGTTCGCCTTCAGGGATATCGCTTGTTACTGTTAGCGCCAAACCTTTATCGTCTGCTGTCTTCTTTTGTTCAGATAATACAAAAGTTACAGTGTCTCTTACATTGCTCCATTGAGGTGTTAGAGAGAAACATCCAGATTCAATTTTAGAAAAGTCCAACACGTCACTGATAATTGCTAATAGAAGCTCTGATGACGTGCTCATATTAAGAACTATAGACTGTTGTTCTTCGTTGAGTGACGTGGATTTTAGTGTGTCGATTAAGCCAATGATAGCATTTAGCGGTGTTCTCAACTCGTGACTCATCATCGCGAGAAATTCAGACTTGGCCTTGTTAGCTCTTTCTGCGTCTTTTCTTGCCGTGACTAGTTCTGCAGTACGTTCTCTAACTGTCGCTTCAAGCTTTTCTTTGTTCTCAATATCGAAAACAGCGCGCTCTATTAACGGGCGGAAACGGTTTAGTGTGGCTTTGGTTTCAATACTAAAGTGCTTAGTATTTGAGTGGATAAAAATGATAACGGACTGTGTTAGACCACTATCTATCCCAGTAATCAGCACTGAATTGATTTGGTCGAGAATAATGGGATGCAGAGAGTTAAATTCCCCAAGAGATTTGGGTTCGAAAAGGATGGCACATTCACCATTAATGACTCGCGATAGTTTGCCACAATCACTCCAATTCATCTGTTCGAAGACTTTGTTATTGGTTAGCAAAGTTTTGAAGCTACCTTCGTTCCCTACCCTTGATACCACTATAAAGTCATCAAATTTAATGTATTTTTTGAGTACGAACTCAAGGCTGGAGAATATCTCAGATATATTACTCGCCTTACTGATCGCTGAGATGGTTGATAAGATCACCCTGTTCTCTTCAGCCAGTTTTCGCTCACGGGCTTTTAGTTTTTGCAGTTCAATACGAGCTTCTTGCAGCGCTTCTTGACCTTCAGACCCCATTATTTTCTCAACCTATAAAACGTTGCAGACGATACCATTAAATTCCCGTGTGCATTCTCACCGCCAGATAGCCTACCTTGCTCACCAAACGTGAATGGACATATGTAAGGAAGCCCGTTAAGTGCTTGATTTATTTGATCACAAACCTCCTCCATGTCTTGTTTTAGATTCAACATTGGACCGGCACAAAATATATTGATCGCCCCTAATTTCTCTTCAAGATCCATATCGTTGTAGTACGAGGAGTGAATGATGTTCGCGGCGCGGCTGATCAATTGCTGCTTGGAGCCTTGCATCAAATAAATGGTGTCGCCTTCACTGATATCCGTAAAGAGCTCGATACCGTTGCACTCCGTTTCGCGAATTGAGTGAGATAGTTTGAAATACGGATAGTTGTAAGATGTACCGACTTTTCTGCCTAGTGGATAGACAGATGACTTTTCAAAGATATAGCCGTCGTCACTGCCACCTAAATGGAAATTAGTCCATTCATTGTAAACCGTGGCGGCTGGCCTGTGATCTATCTCAAGCAAGATTCTATTTCTTACTTTGGTCACGGTTCCTAAGTATCGCGTAGGCGTGTGCCCTGCACTGAATGATGAATAGATAGACTGAGAGGAGAAAAAGACGGTTAATGAGACGCCATTAATTGAGAGTGACTCTTCGGTAAAGATACTCCAATTTCCAGAAACCTGATTGTCTGCAGCACTGCCACCGATAATTGGAACCTCAGTGCCGAATTTCTTATCGATAGCCGCCATCACTTTCTCTTCATTACCTGGAGTGGAATGAAGCAAGATAAGGTCGGGAATTTCACCTTCTCGGTTGGCGTTCTTGAGTGCTTTATCGATCGCGTTGAAGGTGCTGGCGTCTATGGAGTCACCGAAGTGCTCAATGCCCGTGCCGTAAGCGTTGATGCCTGAATCATAAATGATGAGCACACCGATCACAGGCCCTGAATGGAATCCAGTTTCAGTCATAATCCCATGGCATGTCGTGCATCCATGTATTGGAATATTAGGGAGAGCATCTACGAAATATCTCTGCACAGCGAGTGTCGAGTACTCTTCTGTGCAGTAGCAAATAAGACAAGCGATATCCTCGGGGTTTTCTACCCCAAGAAGCAGTTCATCTACGGCGATTTTATCATCTAGAGAATAAGAGACTTTTGATAGAAATTTCATAGAGTTCTGGAAACTTTATTAATGTTGTCTTTATAACACTTTAATGCGCAAGGTTTCACTGGTTTAGTCAATATTTCTATCAAAGAGCGAGGTGTTGCTCAGTTTTGAGTTTTATTCTTTTGAGAGATTTACTGTATACGTCATGACCTGTTGTGGAAATGTAACCGTTATTGAGGAAGTCTTATCATTGGTTTGTAAAAGCCAAGATGAAGCCCCTTTCGATTCTAAAACTCCGCTTCCATCATAGTTAATGATAAATTTGCCAGTTTTAGATGTTTCAATTGAATACCCCTGACTATTGCCCGAAATCGAAACATTATTATTATCAATACCAAATTCACAAGGTTTTGAAACTATACAGCTTACTGTTTCGTTATTATCGTATGTTACTGTTCTCCAAGTAAATGCAGCTATTAAAATAATCAACATGACGATAATTTGAACAAGCCTGCCTTTTGTTAGCTTTTGTGCCGCCATTATAATCTTTACTCCTTGTTACAAAGTTCAAAGTTTTTAAATAAAAATCCAATTCCAGACCAAGCGTAAGGTTACTACTCTGTCATTGATTTGTTAATTCAAGTATAGTGTCGCGTTGAAAATGCCACTTTTTTTTAAAATCAGCAAGTGGAAATAAAGCCCTGAATAGGCTGAATTTCCTTTTCTAATTTGGGTGGCATTACGACGTGAGTCGTGTTGGAAGTAAAGTGTAGTAAATAAGAAATTGGAAGCATGCAAATGAGCCAAGAAAAGCAGCTTGAACAAAACTACAACTATACGGTCGTCCGTCAATTTACCCTAGTTACAATTTTGTGGGGTATTGTCGGTATGGGCGTTGGTGTTTTGATTGCCGCTCAATTAGTTTGGCCACAGCTAAACTTTGATACGCCGTGGTTGACGTACAGTCGTTTACGTCCCCTGCATACTAATGCGGTTATTTTTGCGTTCGGTACAAGTGCGCTGTTTGCAACATCATATTATGTTGTACAACGTACCTGTCAGACGCGTCTCTTTGGTGGCCCTCTCGTAGCCTTTACCTTTTGGGGTTGGCAAGCGATTATCCTGTCCGCTGCAATTACTTTACCGTTAGGTTTAACCTCTGGTAAAGAATATGCGGAACTTGAATGGCCAATCGATATTGCTATTACTCTTGTGTGGGTAGCTTATGCGGTCGTGTTCTTCGGAACAATGATAAAGCGTAAGACATCGCACATTTATGTAGCAAACTGGTTCTTCGGAGCCTTCATCATCACGGTTGCCGTGTTGCACATCGTTAACAGCCTTGCTGTTCCTGTATCTGCGTTTAAATCGTACTCGATTTATTCCGGTGCGATCGATGCAATGGTGCAATGGTGGTACGGACACAATGCGGTAGGCTTCCTATTGACAGCTGGTTTCCTAGGTATGATGTATTACTTCGTTCCTAAACAAGCTGGTCGCCCTGTTTACTCTTACCGTTTGTCGATTGTTCACTTCTGGGCTCTAGTGTCTTTGTATATCTGGGCTGGTCCTCACCACCTACACTACACTGCACTTCCTGACTGGACTCAATCTCTAGGTATGGTTATGTCTTTGGTTCTGTTTGCTCCATCTTGGGGTGGCATGATCAACGGTATTATGACTCTATCTGGTGCGTGGCATAAGCTTCGCTACGACCCAATCCTACGTTTCCTAATCGTTTCTCTATCATTCTACGGCATGTCGACTTTCGAAGGCCCAATGATGGCAATCAAAACGGTTAACGCACTATCTCACTACACGGACTGGACTATCGGTCACGTTCACTCTGGTGCGTTAGGTTGGGTTGCAATGGTTTCTATCGGTTCGGTTTACCACTTAGTTCCTAAACTATTTGGTCAAGAGCGTATGTACTCTGTATCTCTAATCAATGTTCACTTCTGGTTGGCAACGATTGGTACGGTTTTCTACATTGTTGCAATGTGGATCTCTGGTGTGATGCAAGGTCTGATGTGGCGTGCAGTTAACTCTGACGGTACATTGACTTACAGTTTCGTTGAATCTGTAGAAGCTTCTTACCCGTTCTACTTTGTACGTTTCTTAGGTGGTTTCATCTTCCTATCTGGTATGTTCTTAATGGCATACAACACGTACAAAACTGTTTCTGCACCTAAAGATAGCCTTAAAGCTATCCCTCAACCGGCTTAAGGAGATTTAGAATGAGCTCAAATTCAAATAATCGCCATGAGTTGGTAGAGAAGAACGTTGGCCTACTAGCGATCTTGATCGTTATTGCTATCAGTTTTGGTGCGTTAGTAGAAATTACCCCTCTTATTTTCCAAAAGCAGACAACTGAACCCGTAGAAAACCTACGTGTTTACTCTGCTCTCGAAATGGAAGGTCGTGATATCTACATTCGTGAAGGTTGTAACGTATGTCACAGCCAAATGATTCGTCCTTTCCGCTCCGAGACTGAACGTTACGGTCACTACTCTGTAGCTGGCGAAAGCGTTTGGGAACATCCATTCCTATGGGGTTCTAAGCGTACTGGTCCTGATCTAGCGCGTGTTGGTGATCGTTACTCTGATGAGTGGCACCGTGTTCACCTTATCGACCCTCGTGAACTTGTTCCTGAATCAAACATGCCTGGTTTCCCATGGCTTGCTGAGAATGTACTTGATGGCAAATTGACTCAACAGAAGCTTGAACTCTTCCGTAATCAATTTGGTGTTCCTTACACAGATGAACAAATTGCTAACGCTAAACAAGATGTTGAAGGAAAAACAGAGATGGATGCAATCATCGCTTACCTTCAATCGCTTGGCCACGCAATGAAATAAGGAATAATTATGGACATTATTACATTTCAAAGTGTTTGGACTGTGACTGTTTTTGCTTGCTTCATCGGCATCGTTTGGTGGGCATACGGCAAGAACCGTAAATCACGTTTCGACGAAGACGCGAACCTAGTGTTTGCTGACGACGAGCCAGCAACAAGTTCTAAAAATGAAGGAGTGACAAAGTAATGAGTACATTCTGGAGTATCTGGGTTAGTGCGATTACGATTGGTACCCTAATTGGTTGTGCTGTCTTACTTCGTTGGTGTTTTAAAGATAAAACAGGCGTTGAAGAAGGTCATGATATGGGCCATGAATACGATGGTATTCGTGAGCTTAACAACCCACTACCAAAATGGTGGACATACCTTTTCATCAGTACGATTGTTTTTGCAGCGGTTTACCTTGCTCTATACCCAGGCCTTGGCAACTTTAAAGGTCTACTAGGTTGGACAAGTTCAAACCAAGAAGTGCGTAGCATTGAAGAGTCTCGCTCTGCAATTGCTGCTGCGCAAGCAAACAAACAGTTAGATGCGTACGCGAAAGAGCTTGATGATGCAGACACCTACTTCGGTGAAGCATTCAGAAAGCTTGCTCACGACGAAAACGGTTTACGTTCAATCCCTGACATTGCATCAGATGCTGACGCAATCAAAGTGGGTCAACGTTTATTCTTGCAAAACTGTTCTCAGTGTCACGGCTCTGATGCACGTGGTCAGAAAGGTTTCCCTAACCTAACTGACGATGCATGGCTATATGGCGGTGAGCCTGAGGCTATCGTAACAACAGTTATGCACGGTCGTGTTGGTCAAATGCCTGGTTGGAAAGACGCGCTTGGCGAAGAAGGCGTAAAAGAAGTAGTTAGCTACACGCTTAGCCTTTCTGGTCGTAGCGTAAACGCACGTGAAGCAGAAGCTGGTAAAGCTCGTTTCGTAGTGTGTGCTGCGTGTCACGGTACTGATGGTAAGGGTAACCCTGCTGTTGGCGCTCCTGACCTAACTGACCGCGATTGGTTGTTTGGCGATTCTCGCGCAGATGTAACTGAAACAGTTATGTACGGACGTTCTGGTGTAATGCCTGCTTGGAAAGATATTCTAGGCGAAGACAAAGTACAGCTAGTTTCATCTTACGTGTGGAGCTTAAGCAACTCAGATAATAAGTAACATTTCAATAACAGCCTCTTTCTAAGAGGCTGTCTTTCCTTTATTTTATAACCCCTTCTTTTTATTCTTTTTTGAGATATTTTTTATGGTAAAGCCTTGGTATAAACAGTTTTGGCCGTGGTTCTTAATCGCGTTGCCAGCGACAGTAGTTATTTGGACCATCATGACGGTTATTGTGTTTACGCAGAACTCTGTAGACCTAGTGACTGAGGATTACTATAAAAAAGGAAAAGGCATTAATGTCGATATTTCGAAAGTAAACATCGCTAAAGAATTAGGTCTGTCAGCTTTAGTTAACGAAAAAGGTAACTCGGTTATCATTACTCTAGATAAAGGTAAACTTGAGCACTTTCCTGCTATTAGCGCGATGTTCGTTCACAGAACGCTGCCTGACCGTGATTTCACTCAACTGCTGACTGCAGATGCGAGAGGCAACTACACCTTGACTCTAGACCACGAAATGCAAGGTCCATGGTTTATCGAGCTTTCTCCGCACGATTCAGAATGGCTAGTGCAAGGTCGTATGAACTTCCCTATTGAAACTCCTACTCAACTAACGAACTAAAGCTTATGTGTGAATCCTGTTATCACTGCGGTGAAGATGTACCAGCGGAAACGGATTTTAAAGTAGAGATCTTAGGATCGACTCGTAAGATGTGTTGTCCGGGTTGCGAAACCGTAGCCCAGACAATCGTTGATAGCGGTTTGGTTTCTTACTACCAATATCGCACCGCTCCTGCTGAAAAAGCTGATCTAGTGCCAGAGCAACTGCTGGCACTCAGTCATTACGACAATGAAGATGTTCAATTAGAGTTCGTTCGTAACTCTGAAAACACTTCTGAAGTGACATTGTCACTAGAAGGTGTTTCTTGTGCCGCCTGTGCATGGCTTATTGAGAAGCAAGTCTCTTCAAAACAAGGTGTTGGTAGCATTCGTGTGAATACCACTACTAACCGTGCCCTACTTAGCTGGGACAACACGCAAGTGAAACTGAGCGAGTTGTTATCGGCAATCCATACCCTTGGCTATAAAGCAGCGCCTTTTGAGGCCGACCAACAAGAAGCGGCCTACCACCGCTCAATGAAGAACTATTTGTATCGTCTGGGTGTCGCTGGCCTGGCAACCATGCAAGTCATGATGCTAGCGGTAGCGCTCTACCTTGAAGTGTTTGGTAACCTTGAGCCTGAGTTTAAAAACTACTTCCGTTGGGTCAGCTTGATCTTCGCGACGCCGGTTCTGCTCTACTCTGCATTGCCTTTCTATATTAATGCGTGGCGAAGTATCAAAGGTCGAACATTAGGCATGGATGTGCCCGTTTCGATTGCTCTGTTGTTTGCTTACGTTGCTAGTTTGGTGGCGACGGTCACAGAGAAAGGTGAAGTGTTCTTTGAGTCTATCTCGATGTTCACTTTCTTCCTATTGCTTGGTCGCTTTCTTGAAATGCGTGCTCGTCGTAAAGCAGCAGCCGCTAGCGGTAATCTGCTTAAGCTTGTTCCTGCGATGGCAACAACGTTAGATGGCGAACAAGTTCCGGTAAAAACCTTAAAAGTTGGCGACCAAATTCGCGTTCTTCCTGGTGAACACATTCCTGCCGATGGCAAAGTATTGTCTGGTCGAGTTCATATTGATGAATCGATGCTGACTGGTGAATCTATCCACGTAGTGAAAAACGAGGGTGATACTGTCTTCGCTGGTACATTGAATGGTGACGAGTCGTTTGAACTGGAAGTGATGACATCAAAAGCGGATTCGGTGATTTCCAATATCGTTCGTCTGCAAGATGAAGCGCAACTTTCTAAGCCTAGAATTGCTGAAATCGCTGATGTGGTGGCTCGATACTTTGTTGCGGTTATCCTGATCATTTCTTTTGGTACTTGGTTCTACTGGCACCAAACACGCCCAGAAGATGCTTTCTGGATTATGCTTTCGGTACTTGTTGCGACATGTCCTTGTGCTCTATCGCTTGCAACACCGACTGCAATAACCTGTTCAACTTCTCGCATGGGTAACTTCGGTATTTTGCTGCGCAAAGGCCATGTATTCGAAACCTTGTGCAAAGTGAATCACTTGATCATTGATAAAACTGGCACATTGACTGAGGGTGATATTCGTATCAGCCAAGTTGAAACCTTCGCTGAACTTGATAAAGACACCTGTCTCAAAGTAGCGGCGAGCTTAGAACAACATGCTAACCACCCTATTGCGAAAGCGTTCAAGACTCATATTTCTGATGATATCCAAGTAGAATCAGTTAATAACGTGATTGGTTCAGGCATCACTGGTGAATGGAATGGCGATGAAGTCGCTATCGGCAGTAGTGAATTCATTTTAGGTCAAGCTCAACCATTGGAAAGTAACGGTATTTACTTGTCGATGGCGGGCCGTCATATCGCAACGTTTACATATGAAGATCCCATTCGCAAAGAAAGCATCGAGTTTATTAAGCAATTTAAAGATGCGGGAATCAAAACGACACTGCTTACTGGCGATTCTTTGATTAACGCGAAGCCTGTTGCTGAAGAGATCGGTATTACAGACATTGTTGCTAACGCGAAACCTGAAGATAAGCTTGCTTACCTGAACTCTCGAGATGCAAGTGACATTACCATGATGGTTGGCGATGGCATTAATGATGCTCCTATTCTTGCGGGTGCCCACCTTTCCGTTGCTATGGGCGGCGGTACCGATGTGGCGAAAGCCTCTGCAGATATGGTGTTACTGGGTGATAAGCTTGATAGATTACTTAAGTCCCGTACATTGGCGCTAAAAACGCGTAAGATAATCCGTGAAAACTTGGCGTGGTCATTAGGATATAACTTACTTATTCTTCCATTGGCTGTCGCAGGTTTGGTTGCTCCGTACATTGCAGTTGTTGGCATGTCCGCTAGCTCTATTATTGTCGTGTCTAATTCGTTAAGGCTTTTAAAAGAGCAAGGTAAATAATGGAAAGTTTATACATACTCATTCCAATTGCGATCGTACTTGTATGTATCGCTGTTGGAATCTTTCTATGGGCAGTTAAAAGCGAGCAGTTTGAAGACCTCGAACGCCAAGGTCACAATATTCTGTTTGATGAAGACGAAAAGGCTCACAACCATTCTGATAGCAAACCTGTTAAGAATGAGAAAGCTAACAGCGAAAGCCAAACTAACGTAGACAAAAAGAACGATGACGCCTGATTGGATCGGAGCCTTTGTTGTTGGGTTGATCGGCGCAGGCCACTGCATGGGAATGTGTGGTGGTATTGCGTCGCTTCTGTCAATTGGCAACAGTAAACCTTCCCCTGTTATTCCCCTACTTTATAACCTAGGGCGCTTGCTCAGTTATACCGTGATTGGCGGCGTGATTGGTGGTGCAATTTCTTCGATTGGCCAGCTCAGCGATTTTAATGCTCTGCTGGGTTGGCTGCGTTTGTTTGCTGCTGGCTTTATGATCATACTAGGTTTGTATATTGGTAAATGGTGGTTTGGCTTGCTGTTCTTAGAAAAAGTCGGACAGAAACTATGGCGTTATATCTCTCCTTTAGGTAAATCATTTTTACCATTGAAGCACCCTAGCCACGCTTTGCCGTTTGGCTTTATCTGGGGTTGGCTTCCGTGTGGTCTCGTTTATTCGATGCTTACATGGGCAGCAGTATCAGGGAGTTGGTACAACGGCGCTGGTATCATGCTTGCTTTCGGTTTAGGTACGCTTCCAGCAATGCTCACAGTGGGTATGGGCGCTAATATCCTCAAAAAACTGCAACAAGCTGACTTATTTCGTCAATTAGGCGCAATTTTAATCCTCATTTACGGTTTCTATACTGGTTATATGGCATTGCAGCTCATTATTTATACCGTATAGCTATTCTTTAAATCCGGTTTTTTTACTACCCTTTAGGATTAAGGAATGCTAAAATATTGACGTATATCAAATAGTGAAAGATTGTTATGATTTCTGAAAAGCCTGTGACGAAACGTGTTCAGTCTGGTGGCTGTGCGATCCATTGCCAGGATTGTAGTATTAGCCAGCTCTGTATTCCGTTTACTTTGAATGAATCTGAACTCGATCAACTTGATCAGATCATTGAGAGAAAAAAGCCTATTCAAAAAGGCCAAGAGTTATTTAAAGCCGGTGACGAGCTTAAATCTCTATATGCTATTCGCTCTGGAACGATCAAGAGCTACACGATTACCGAGCAAGGTGATGAGCAAATTACTGCATTCCACCTAGCGGGCGATCTTGTTGGCTTCGATGCGATTACTGGTGACCTACACCCTAGTTTCGCACAAGCGCTAGAAACTTCTATGGTATGTGAAATTCCATATGAGATTCTTGATGACCTATCAGGAAAAATGCCTAAATTGCGTCAGCAAATCATGCGCCTGATGAGCAACGAGATTAAAGGTGACCAAGAAATGATTCTGCTTCTTTCAAAGAAGAACGCGGAAGAGCGTCTTGCTGCATTCCTTTACAACCTTTCTACTCGCTTCTCTCAACGTGGTTTCAGCCCGCGTGAGTTCCGTCTAACGATGACTCGTGGCGATATTGGTAACTACCTTGGGTTGACTGTTGAAACAATTAGTCGTCTTTTAGGTCGTTTCCAAAAAGCAGACATCTTGAGCGTTAAAGGCAAATACATCACTATCGAAGATCACGATGCGTTGATGGAACTTGCTGGCGTTTCAAAAGAATAGTCTAGATATCAATGATGTAGTTCAATAATGAGCTACATCATGTTTCTCTCTTAAAACCTCTTATATTTCTCTTAATCTCTCCATAACTACGCTACATTATTTATATGTTCGGTCTGAAAAGTAGGCTTAGTTATGAGTATCTATAACAAAATTTTAGTTGTCGCAGACATTAATCACGATGAGCAACCTGCTCTAGTTCGTGCTATCCAACTTGCCAAGAAAAGCACCTCAACAAGCCACATCACTTTCTTTTTGTCGATATACGACTTCTCGTATGAAATGACATCTATGCTCTCTGTCGATGAGAGAGACGCAATGCGTAAAGGCGTGATTCACCAGCGTGAAATCTGGATGAATAAAGTCGCAGAACCTTACCTAGATGATTCTATTGAATTTAATGTACAAGTGGTTTGGCATAACCGCCCATACGAAGCGATCATTGCCGAGGTTTATAGTGGCGAGCATGATATCTTGATCAAAGGTACGCGCAAGCACGATACCTTGGAATCTGTCATCTTCACTCCAACCGATTGGCATCTGTTGAGAAAGTGTCCTAGCCCAGTACTATTGGTTAAAAACGATTTCTGGCCAGATCACGCGAAGATTTTTGCTTCAGTTCATGTTGGTTCGGAAACAGAAGCTCACTTAGAGCTTAACGATACAATAGTCGATAGGTTACTAGAGATCACGGGTCGTTTAGATGCTGAACCGTTCTTGGTCAATGCCTACCCAGTAACCCCTGCAAATATTACTATTGAACTACCAGAGTTTGATCCAACGTCTTATACCGACGCGGTTCGTGGCCATCACTTAACAGCCATGAAAGCGTTGCGCCAGAAGCACGGTATGTGTGAAGAGCAAACTGTGGTTGAGCAAGGCTTACCTGAAGATGTTATTCCTCGTGTAGCTTCTGAAAATAACGCAGCGATGGTGATCCTGGGGACAACGGGTCGTACTGGCTTGTCTGCCGTGTTTATTGGTAATACAGCGGAACATGTTATCGACAAGATTAACTGTGATGTGTTGGCTCTTAAGCCATCTGGTTACGTGAGCCCATTAGACCCTAACCTTTCGAAAGGTTAAGTCAGCGAAAAGTTTAACTTATAAAAAACGCCTCAAACATTGCTTGAGGCGTTTTTGTTTATCTAGAGTAACGCCATTCCAAATACAGAATGGCTAAAATCATCTTTATCCACTCAAATGGCTAAACGTTCGTCACGTCGATGAACATTGACTCATCAATGTTTGAAGATGAGATTTCAGCTTCTTCGAATTCGTATGCTTTGCGGTCTTCACTACGGTCTAGAGGAAGGTTCACGAAATCAAACAGCTCGCGGTCAGCCAGTTGGCTTGGGCTTACATTCTGGATTGACTTGAAGATCTTCTCAACTCGACCAGGCGTTTTCTTATCCCAATCAATTAGCATCGCTTTAATGTTCTGACGCTGTAGATTCTCTTGTGACCCACATAGGTTACAAGGAATGATTGGGAACTCTTTGTGCTCAGCGTATTTGATTAGGTCCGTTTCACGGCAGTAAGTCAGTGGACGAATAACAACGTTACGACCATCATCTGAACGAAGCTTAGGTGGCATAGCCTTAAGACGAGCGCCGTGGAACATGTTAAGGAACATGGTCTCAACGATGTCGTCTAGGTGGTGACCAAGTGCGATCTTAGTTGCGCCAATCTTCTCTGCGAATGAGTACAAAGTACCACGACGAAGACGAGAACATAGGCCACACGTTGTTTTGCCTTCTGGCACTTTCTCTTTAACCACCGAGTACGTGTCTTTATCTACGATGTAGTAAGGAATGTTCAGCGTTTCAAAGTACTCAGGAAGAATGTGCTCAGGGAACCCAGGTTGTTTTTGGTCTAGGTTTACCGCAACAACATCAAATTTGATTGGTGCTGCTTCACGCAAACGTAGCAAAATATCTAGCATCGCAAATGAATCTTTACCGCCACTAATACATGCCATTACCACATCATTCTCTTCGATCATGTTGTAGTCGATGATGGCATTTCCAACATTTCTTCTCAGACGTTTCTGAAGTTTGTTGAATTCAAGTGTTTCTTTTCTATTATCGTTTTGGTTCATTGCGACTCTCACACCGTCGTATTACCGACTGTAGATTGCTAGTGGGACTGTTTTAGGGCGTGGATTATACGGATTTTTATTTCATGTTGAAATAGTAACGGTAGGATAAACAAGCTGAGTATTAGAAAGATTCTGCTTTTATTGTGCGATAAGCTCCCTAAGCGGTAGAGAAACGCAGCTTCGCAAGCTCTCGGTTGGTATCGCAGATAATGAAAAGCAGCCTGATCTTATTCGACGAGGCTGCTTTAAGACATGTCATGAAAACTTAGGGGAATTATTGCGCGGGAATGTACGGCAATACGCGCACTGTTGCTTCTGGTAACGTGATGCTGTCACTTCCATTCAACTCCGCTAAGGTGAATTTCGCTCGCCCTTTTTTGATTGGTATTTGCTTGCCGTTTGAAAGCTCGATGTTGCTTTCAAGCTTATTAGCGAACTCCAGCGTTAACCCTTGGATATCTGGTGTGAACCAGCCAGAGAACATACCGCTGACATCTTCAAGCATCGCCTGCATCTGTGGTAATAGGCTTTCTAGCTGTGCAACTTCAACAGTTCCAACTAAAGGCTCTTGCGTCATCACAACTAAAGAATACGCACACTCTTGTTCTTGTGTTTGCACAAAGATAAGAGGGTTTGCTGAACGCAGATTTTGATCTACCGGTAGAAGCAGTTCTTTGGCTGGAGAGACTTTTAGCTCTTCGTAGTGCTCTTCTTTTTCCATCCAAGCTTTGCTGATGTGACAGGTTTGCTGAGCTTGTTGATCAACAAAGAAGACCGCAACTTTGACATCATCATGCCCTTCTTTGGTGTTGTTTTTCAGCTGAGTATAAAGCTTAGAATACGTGAACATGTACTCTTGCGCTGAAGTTGGAAGAGAAACCCCAAGGCTTAATGAGGTTAATAAAGCGAGTGCTGTCTTTTTCATTATTATAATCTTGTCGAAGTTGAGCGTTTATAAATAGAAAGAGCAGCCAATGAGCTGCTCTTTTTGTGATATTACTTGGTGTAAGCCGACTATCGAAGGCAACCAAGTTGGTATCAAAATGAGTTACTTTTTCCAGTATACCTTGTTGTGACGGATCATTGCTTGTAAATCAGTCACATAGTCGGAACCTCGCTCAGAATATTTTAACAAGCCATTGGTGAGTTCTGTCGCCGTTGCGGTTGTTAAAAGATCATCACCTTGCGTGGCAAGTTTTGCTCGAATCGCTCTTAGATCGGCGTAAGCGCGGTTGCGATTAAGATTCATGAAGTAACGGTGTACTGATTCTTGGCTTGAAGAGAATGTTGCGACTTCATGCGAGCTACCTTCATTACGTTGTAGCGGAACAAGACCACAACCTTTGGTATAACACCAGTGTCCGAAATAGTTGTTGGCTTTGGTGGCGAAACGCGACGTTCCCCAAGCTGACTCATTCGCGGCCTGTGTCAGTACAAGCGCTTCTGGCAGTACATTGACGCGGTTAAGCATCTCTGTCAGCCATGCCTGATCCAAACCTTCACTCGGCACCGGTAAGCTATACAACTTCCCTAACCTTTTCGCATAAGACGCGTCTTCAGAATCAATACTGTTTAAACCAGATTCAGAGAGCTTAGTTAAAAACGCGCGTTCTTTGCTGATACGTTTGTTTTCAATATTGATGCTTGGACGTAGGAACGAAAAGAACGTCTCTTTTTTCTCGTTCACATCTTCGATGGCCGCGAAGTTTGGTGTGCTCGAAGAAGCCGTCAAGTCGCCAAATTGATCAGTTGAATTGGCACTCTGCTCTGTCGTACGTCGTCGTTCTTCTTCTTGGTAAATATAAGGACCAACCAGTGAAATAGAGCCAACAAGAGCCAGTGCAGTCACTTTAAGCGCAAGTGATTTGCTTGCGCCTGCCTGTGTGTTTTTATGCATCGAATACCTGTGGGTTTTTGTTATTGTCGTCGTTATTGCTGTCGTTGTTATCGTCATCGCCCTTTGGACGATCTGAAGCAATCAGTTTTAACTTGATGCCAAACATCTCACGGTAAAGGATACCTTTCACGTGGAAGAAGAATGGAAGAACAAAGATTAAGCCAATGCCATACATCATTGCAGCCACGATGAACATCAACATAACCATTAGGTAGATAGACGCGACTACGAAGATCTTCTTGTTTACCGCTCTTAATGAAAGCAGTAGCGATTGCATTGGCGGCACTTTCTTATCACAAATCAGCAGAATCGAATGGCTGAACGCAAGTGAGAAGTAGATAGACAAGAATGGGAGAATCATCCCTGCGATGCCTTGAAGCATTAGGCTAAACAAAGTCACTAGAATAACCGGAATCGTAAACTGCAAACCTTTACCGATGTGGCGTACTTTGGTTTGTAGACCGGCAGCGTGGCTCATGGCCATTAAACAGATCCCCGCATAGATAGGTGCACTGATTACTTCATAGCTAAAGTTCGCAATAAAAATCGATTCAACGATTTGTGGTGTAAACGACTCTGGGTCGATAACCGCATCCAAGATAACCGCGGGATCACCAAGCTGTAGCTTGAGTGCGATATAAAAGATAGCGAGCTGCACAAACATCAAAGCAATGATCGCTGGGGAAAACGAAAGAAAGTGACTTATCGTATGTTTCCAAGCTTCTTGGAATACAGCCGTTGCTTTGAGCTCATAATCGCCAGAAAGTGCACGGTTGATACTACCGCCCAAATTAAAATCTTTTTCGATGTCGTTGTTCATATTGATACCTAGGTGTGCCGATTAAGCGAAGCCACCTAACTTATTGATAAAAAATTACCTTCATTATACTCATATGTCGGATACAAACTAAAATATGAATCTGTAACAAGGCTTGCTTTTGCGTCTTAATGGTTAATAATTAGACACTTGTCGGGGTGTAAACCCAGTAAATAACAGTATGGTAAAGGATGTTTACTTTTACCTGCGAAATTTTTTATCTTCGAAAGGTAAAAAATGCTTTGAATTCACGTTTTTGGTGATTATGATGCGCGCCTTAAAGGTGTATAGCAACAGGTCTCAAATAGAACCAAGGTGGAGAAAAACAGACGTTGAACGCTAAAAAATCAGTAGGAAAGCCAGTAGTACAGCTAACTGGCATCAGTAAAAGTTTCGATGGTAAGGAAGTCATCGGCAATCTGGATTTAAACGTAAATCATGGTGAGTTTCTCACGATTTTAGGCCCATCAGGTTGTGGTAAAACAACCGTACTAAGAATGATTGCGGGTTTTGAAACGGCAGATAGTGGTCAAATACTATTAGCTGAACAAAACGTAACCCAAGTTCCTGCTGAACAAAGGCATGTAAACACTGTATTCCAAAGCTATGCCCTATTCCCACATATGACCGTTTTCGACAATGTGGCATTTGGCTTACGCATGCAGAAAGTTCCAAACAGCGAGATTGAGCCTCGTGTAATGGATGCTTTAAAAATGGTGCGCTTAGAACAAATGGCACAACGAAAACCACACCAGCTATCTGGTGGCCAACAGCAACGTATCGCAATCGCTCGTGCTGTCGTTAATAAGCCAAAAGTTCTTCTATTGGATGAATCTCTATCTGCTCTTGATTACAAGTTACGTAAACAGATGCAAATCGAGCTGAAACAATTACAACGCCAACTTGGTATCACGTTCATTTTTGTAACGCATGACCAAGAAGAAGCGCTGTCTATGTCTGACCGCATTATCGTTATGCGTGATGGCGTGATTGAACAAGATGGCACACCAAGAGAGATCTACGAAGAGCCTAAGAACCTATTCGTTGCGCGCTTTATTGGTGAAATTAACGTATTCGAAGCGACAGCGAAATCTCGTCTAGATGAAAAGCGCATTGTTGCGACAATCGAAGGTGAAGAGTCAGTTATCTATCACGATAAAGACGTAACACCGGGTCAAAAACTGCAAGTATTGCTTCGCCCTGAAGATCTTCGTATCGAAGAAATCAAAGAGTCTGAGCAACGCGGTATTGTTGGCCACATTGTCGAGCGAACCTATAAAGGCATGACATTAGATTCAGTCGTAGAACTTGAATCTGGTATGCGTGTGATGGTTAGCGAATTCTTCAACGAAGATGACCCTGATGTTGATCACTCACTGGGCCAAAAAGTTGCAGTAACTTGGGTTGAGAGCTGGGAAGTGGTATTAGAAGATGAGCAAGAAGTTTAATTTACAAAACGCAATTGTTGCTTTAATCACAGGTTGGTTAGTGCTGTTCGTGATGATTCCAAACATCATGATCATCGGTACTAGCTTTTTAACTCGTGATGAAGCGAACTTGATCGAGATGACCTTCACTCTCGATAACTACGTGCGTTTGGCTGACCCGCTGTATTTTAAAGTGTTGATGCACTCTTTCTATATGGCAATTGTCGCAACCCTACTTTGTTTAATTATTGGTTACCCGTTCGCTTACATCGTGGCAAAAATGCCAGCGAAGTGGCGTCCAATCATGTTGTTCCTAGTGATTGTCCCATTTTGGACTAACTCTTTGATTCGTACTTACGGGTTGAAAATTGTACTGGGTACTCAAGGTGTCTTAAACAAAAGTTTGTTAGCGCTAGATATCATTGATAAACCGCTACGTATCATGTACTCAGAAACCGCTGTAATGATCGGTTTGGTATACATCCTACTTCCGTTCATGATTCTTCCGCTGTATTCAGCGATTGAAAAACTGGACGATACGTACTTAGAAGCGGCTAAAGATTTAGGTGCGAACAAACTGCAAACGCTATTGAAAGTGGTACTGCCACTAACAATGCCAGGCATTATCGGCGGCTGTCTGTTGGTGCTATTGCCTGCGTTGGGCATGTTCTACATCTCTGACCTATTAGGTGGAGCTAAGAACCTATTGATTGGTAACGTGATTAAGAGCCAGGTGCTCAACGCTCGAGACTGGCCATTTGGTGCAGCGACGAGTATCGCACTAACCATGGCAATGGCTGTGATGCTGTATGCCTACTACCGAGCAGGTAAGCTATTGAACAAGAAAGTGGAGCTAGACTAATGGGTCGCACAGTTAAGTTCAGCTTTATGGCGCTGGTATACGCTTTTCTATACCTACCTATTATCGTGTTGATTGCGAACTCATTTAATGCCAACAAGTTTGGTATGAAATGGGGTGGCTTCACGACGAAGTGGTATGACGCGCTGATTAACAACGACAGCCTAATGCAGGCTGCGTGGCATTCGATTAACGTAGCGGTGTTCTCAGCAACAGCTGCAACGATTGTCGGTAGCCTAACGGCAGTAGCCCTATTCCGTTACCAATTCAAAGGTAAAGGCGTAGTCAATGGCATGCTGTTCATCGTAATGATGTCACCAGATATCGTAATGGCGATTTCGCTTCTTGCACTGTTCTTAGTAATGGGTGTGCAACTGGGGTTCTTTACCCTACTTGCTGCGCACATTACCTTCTGTCTGCCGTTTGTTGTTGTTACGGTTTACAGTCGCTTGAATGGCTTTGATGTGAAGATGCTAGAAGCAGCAAAAGACTTGGGTGCAAGTGAATGGACGATTCTAAAACAGATCATTCTTCCTCTTGCTAAGCCTGCGGTTGCTGCGGGTTGGTTATTGAGCTTCACTCTGTCTTTGGACGATGTGATCATCAGCTCTTTCGTAACAGGGCCAACGTATGAAATCTTACCACTGAAGATTTACTCAATGGTTAAAGTGGGTATCTCTCCTGAGGTCAACGCCCTAGCAACAGTGATGTTAGTGGTGTCGTTAATACTGGTGATTATTTCTCAGTTATTAGCGAGAGAAAAAATCAAGTAAGTCTCCTACTCTATAAAGAGACAGACTTGATTAGAAGTTAAGAAACTTCAAGTTCAAAAAAGTGTTAATCATAAACAGAATGGTAAATTGCCATTCTGTTTTTCTATCTACTGCCTTCGGGCAACGTTTAGTTTGGAGCTAACGTCAATGAAAAAATGGGCTACTCTATTAGCTGGTAGTGCATGTGCGCTTTCAATGTTATCTGCACCATCTTTTGCAAAAGATAACAAAGAGTTGGTATTTATGAACTGGGGACCTTACATCAATAGTGAGATCCTAGAACAGTTCACCGATGAAACTGGCATCAAGGTGATTTACTCAACTTACGAGTCGAACGAAACCTTGTACGCAAAGCTAAAAACACACAACAAAGGTTATGACCTGGTTGTTCCGTCGACTTACTTCGTATCTAAGATGCGCGACGAAGGTATGCTACAAAAGATCGACAAAACTAAGTTGGACAACTTCAAGAATTTAGATACTAACTACCTGGATAAGCCGTACGACCCAAGTAACGATTACTCTATTCCACACGTAGTTGCAATCACAGGTCTTGCTGTTAACACTGACATGTACGATCCAGAAGATTTTCAAAGCTGGGCTGACCTATGGAAGCCTGAGCTCGAAGGTCAACTAATGATGATGGATGACACCCGTGAAGTGTTCCACATTGCTCTACGTAAGTTAGGTTACTCAGGTAACACAACCAATGAGAAAGAGATCGACGAAGCGTACGCTGAGCTACAAAAGCTAATGCCTAACGTTCTAGTATTTAACTCAGACAACCCAGGCGCGCCATACATGTCTGGTGAAGTCGGTCTTGGTATGCTTTGGAACGGTTCTGCAGCAGCGGCTCAAAACGAAGGTTTACCAATTAAACTGGTGTTCCCTAAAGAAGGCGGCATCGGTTGGGTTGATAACTTTGCAATCAGCTCTGGCGCAACAAACGTAGAAGCGGCTCACAAGATGATCGACTTCCTACTTCGCCCTGAAATCGCAGAGCAAATTTCTCGTGACACAGGCTACCTAACTGCAGTTAAAGCGTCTAATGAGAAGTTTAAAGACAGCCCAGCGCTGTTCCCATCGCAAGAAGATCTTGACCGTGTTGAATGGCAAGCCGCGGTTGGTGATAAGACAGTGAAGTACGAAGATTACTTCATGAAACTTAAAGCAGGCCAGTAACTTAGCTTATTATCTAACCGCGAGTAAGTAGCAGGTTTACTTAACAAGACGATGTAGATAATCAACAAGTTAAAAATAAGAATATCAATGAATAGGCAGCTTAGGCTGCCTATTTTATTTTTTCACTGCTATAATATAGCGCGATTTTTCGAAATCCTTTTACTTTGGGTCACTACCCAGCTCCAAATCAAACAAATGAACGGAACAGTAATGAAAAAAACACTGTATACCGGCGCATTGTGTGCTGCTACTTTACTTTCTACACCCTCTTTCGCAGCTGACCAAGAATTGTATTTTTACAACTGGTCTGAATATATTCCAAATGAAGTGCTAGAAGACTTCACAAAAGAGACGGGCATTAAAGTTTATTACTCTACTTATGAGTCTAACGAAAGCATGTACGCTAAGTTAAAAACTCAAGGTACGGGTTATGACCTAGTTGTTCCTTCTACTTACTTCGTTTCTAAGATGCGTAAAGAAGGCATGCTTCAAGAGCTTGATAAAACCAAGCTAAGCCACTTTGCTGATTTGGATCCAAACTACTTGGATAAGCCATTTGACCCAAGTAACAACTACTCTATCCCATACATTTGGGGTGCTACGGGTATTGGTATCAACTCAGACATGCTAGACAAATCTTCAGTGAAAAACTGGGGCGACCTGTGGGATACACAGTGGGAAGGTCAGCTGATGATGATGGACGACTCTCGTGAGGTTTTCCATATCGCACTATCTAAATTGGGTTACTCTCCAAACACAACTAACCCTGAAGAGATCAAAGAAGCCTACGAAGAACTTCGTAAGCTAATGCCAAACGTATTGGTATTTAACTCAGATTTCCCAGCGAACCCTTACCTTGCAGGTGAAGTGTCTCTTGGTATGCTTTGGAATGGCTCTGCTTACATGGCACGCCAAGAAGGCGCAACGATTGACATTATCTGGCCAGAGAAAGGCGCTATCTTCTGGATGGACAGCCTAGCGATTCCATCAGGAGCTAAGAACATCGAAGCCGCACATAAGATGATCGATTTCCTTCTTCGCCCAGAGAACGCAGCGAAAATTGCTCTAGAGATCGGCTACCCGACTCCGGTGAAAACCGCTTACCCTCTTCTTCCAAAAGAATTTGCTGAAGACAAGAACGTTTTCCCACCACAATCAGTGATGGATAACGGCGTTTGGCAAGATGAAGTTGGCGAAGCGAGCGTCATTTATGACGAGTACTTCCAAAAACTTAAAGTAAACAACTAAGTTATTGTTAGTTAATCAGTTAAGTAAATAAAGCGGCGTAAGCCGCTTTATTTTTTTCAGATTCAGAAACTGACGTGCTTTATTAAAGACAAGGCTTAGGCCGTTAAAGAACCTTTCTCTGAACATAACAATTCCCCGACGAGTTTAGGCACCTCGATACTCGCCTTACCGTAACGTTTCTCTTCAAACTCACTTTCAACCGCGCTTGGTTCGAGGTTTATTTCGATAGTATGTGCACCATGCATTCTCGCATCATGAACAAAGCCTGCTGCGGGATAAACTACCCCTGAAGTTCCGATAGAGATAAACAGATCCGCTTCTTCCAGTGCTGAATAGATGTCACCCATTCTCAATGGCATTTCACCAAACCAAACAATGTGTGGACGCATTTGAGCAGGGATTTGGCAGCAGTGACAAAGTTCACCTGTTTCGATGTCACCTTTATGCTCGATAACTTGATTGGATTCACTGCAACGTGCTTTCAAAAGTTCGCCATGCATGTGAATAATGTTGTTGCTACCGCCTCTCTCGTGCAGGTTGTCGATGTTCTGAGTGATGATTGTTACTTTGCCATCAAGTTTGTCTTCAAGCTCTCCTAGGGCTTTGTGAGCGGCATTCGGCAAGATGCTCTCGCTTTGTAAGCCGTGACGACGTTTGTTATAGAAGGCTTGTACAAGGTCTGGATCTTTTACGAACCCTTCAGGTGTCGCGACATCTTCGATTTTATGGTTTTCCCATAGCCCGTCTTGTGCTCGGAATGTTTGTATCCCCGACTCCGCAGAGATGCCAGCGCCAGTAAGAATTACGATATTTCGATATGGGAAATGCATACAACGTCCTTTTCAATATGTCACTTTGTAACAGCTTAGCACTGTTCAAATTCCAACAATAGTTTTAGGGATTAGACCATAGTCTTAGGCAACTGAATTCATTGGCTATTTGTGACATAACTCGCTAGTCGTTTACTTAACTTTTCAATAAAACTCTCCGACTGACTTTCAATAAACACAGAAAAGCGGCCGAAGCCGCCTAGTATTGATTTAACTGATGTGTACTGAAGAGCTTAAAACTAATGGCAGTGCCCAGTGTTAATCTTCATTGATAGAAGAGATCTTATGGATTGAAAGATCTGCACCATTAAATTCATCTTCTTCGCTTAAACGCAAGCCAGTCATTTTGCTCAATACACCATAAACAATGAGTGCACCAACTAGAGCCACGGTGATACCCGCCAACGCACCAACTACCTGAGAAGCAAAGCTCACGCCGCCTAGGCCCCAGAAAGCTTGTTGACCGAAGATACCAGCTGCAATGCCACCCCAAGCCCCACATACGCCGTGTAGAGGCCACACACCTAATACATCATCGATCTGTGTTTTGTTTTGCATGTACGTGAACAGGTAAACAAACAATGCGCCTGCCACGCCGCCAGTCACTAACGCGCCTAATGGGTGCATTAAGTCTGAACCTGCACAAATCGCTACTAAGCCAGCCAAAGGACCATTATGGATAAAGCCCGGGTCATTCTTACCTGCAACAAGCGCCGCTAGAATACCGCCGACCATAGCCATTAGTGAGTTCATCGCAACTAGGCCGCTGATGCCATTGATAGCTTGAGCAGACATCACGTTGAAGCCAAACCAACCAACACATAAGATCCACGAACCAAGCGCTAAGAAAGGAATGTTAGATGGCGCGAAGTTAGTGTGTTTGCCAGCGCGGATACGGCCTTTACGCATGCCGAGGAAGTAAACTGCAACCAATGCAATCCAACCACCAACGCCGTGAACCACGACAGAACCCGCAAAGTCATGGAATCCATAACCAAATTGACCTTCTAGCCAATCTTGGAAGCCAAAGTTACCGTTCCAAATGATGCCTTCGAAAAATGGGTAGACAAAACCAACGGTAAATAACGTTGCAATTAGGATTGGATAGAAACGTGCACGTTCTGCGATACCACCAGAAACGATTGCAGGTATTGCTGCTGCGAAGGTCATTAAGAAAAAGAACTTAACCAATTCGTACCCATTACCTTGGGACAATGTTTCTGCATCAGCAAAAAAGTGAGCGCCGTAAGCCACCCAATAGCCGATAAAGAAGTAAGCGATGGCGGAGACACCAAAGTCGGAAAGGATCTTTACCAGCGCGTTGACTTGGTTCTTCTTTCGCACAGTACCGACTTCGAGAAAAGCAAAGCCAGCGTGCATCAAGAAGACCATGATCGCGCCGAGTAAGAGGAATAAAGTATCTGAACTTTGGGTAAGGGTTTGTACTGCACTATGAACTTGAGTCACCGTTTCACTCATTAAAGCATTCTCCTTTCGCTTTATCTGATTTGCACTGATATCGTGCGATTCAATATCGTAATTAATTAAAGACTCAACAGTGAACGCAAGATGTGTTCCAAGTGCGAAGGGTAATTTTCGTGCAACAGATTTTGTTTTTAAGTTGCTGATTATTATTGACTAAATATTTAGGTGCACTTTTATGGATCTTGAAAATCGAAAAAATCACACCGACAATTGCACCAAATGAGGGAGTTGCACCATATTGAAGCGGTCAATAATTAGGTTCTGATCCAGAGAGTGGCTGCGACTATTTACGGTTCGAGAGACTTAAAACAAAAAGCCCAGTGAATCGATCACTGGGCTTTGCTTTTGAGCTTTAGCTAACGCACTGGCGTTACAGGTTTGGTCCTGTAGACGGGTTTTGCGGTAGGTTTTGACTCAAACGCTGCATACCTTGATACATACGGATAAACCAAACCACAATCGCAACCCCACCGAACAACATGCCTACATACGGGATGTAGTAAGCGATGTCATCGATAATATGGTTTTGATACCAGTAATCGTTCACACCAATTAACACGCCATTAGAGGTCGCTACCGTTACGATAAGCACCACAAAGAACGTCAGGTTCAAGAAGAACGAGCGAATCAAGCCGTAGTAATGGGTATCCACTACTTCGCCGTCTTCACCTTTATCTAAACGATAGCCCGCGTAGATGATGGCAACCACACCAGAGAGAAGGCAAGTAAATGGTGTGAAACAGCTTAGGATGTAAGCAACCCAAATACCTTTATGAGGTTTGTTCATTCTTATTCACCCCTTCACTCTTCTCTGTTGCGACATTAGCGTTTTGTTCAACACCGTTTTTCTCTTCTTCCATCACTTCGTTGTACCAAAGGTCATGGTGCTCTTTCGCCCAGGTTTCATCAACTTCACCCGTTACCATGCCTTCTAGTGCGCCTTCCATACCGAACAGGCCGATATAGATGTGGAACACGAAACCACAGATAAGGATCAGAGCTGCCAACATATGAACTAAGTTTGAAAGCTCCATATCACGGCGAGTTTGACCAAAGATTGGGAAGTCCAATACCAAACCACTGATTGCAGCGACACTACCCATAACGATAAGTAGCCAGAACAGCGCTTTTTCACCGGCATTTGAGAACTCTGCAGACGGGTGAGAACCTTTATGCTTCCCTACCATACCGCCAAGTTTCAAGAACCACTGGATATCCACTTTCTTAAAGATCGACTTGCGCCACCACTTGATAAGAACCGCCATCAACAGCACATAGAAAATTGGGCCGATGTAGTTGTGGTATTGCTTAGCCAGTAGAACGATGAAGCCCCATAGATCCGTTGGGATATAAGGTTTCAAGAAGTGTTTACCGTAAACCAACATCAAACCACTGAACGCCAGTGTTAAGAAGGTAAACGCCATGCTCCAGTGCAATGCACGATCAAGTCGAGACCAACGTTTGATCTTACGCCCTGTTCTTGGTGCACTTAGCATTAGCGGGCCAATCACAACGTACATCAAAGTCACAAAAGCAATACTGCCAAAGATAGCGACCGCACCGGCTGGTGACATCCACTTCTCTTTCAATATGTACCACGTTTGACCTGGAGTACTGATTAACACACCGTGCTCAGCCGATTGAGATGTGGTGTAACCTTCCTCACCATTTCTTACTTGTCGCCAAAAATCGGCACCAGCAAGCTGAGTGATTTCTCGTTGAGCAGAGCTCGATTGAGTTTGTGATGAGTTCGTCTCAGATGCATGACTCATAGGAGAAAGCATTGTTAGTGCTGCCAACATCGGCAGCACAACAAGGAAGAGACGCTTAAACATTGTAAGCATATGTCTCTCCTACTTAGCTCTTAGTCGCATCGTAAGAAAGGTCGTTGCCGTCTGTCCAACCTGCACCTTTCGCACCACGTTCAACTACACGCTGACGGAAAACATCAGAAACTTTCTCTGCGTCACCCGCTAGCAGTGCTTTAGTTGAACAAAGCGAAGCACACATTGGAAGCTTACCTTCAGCAATACGGTTCGCACCGTATTTCTGACGCTCTTCTATAGAACCTGGTTCTGTTTCAGGGCCGCCAGCACAGAAGGTACATTTGTCCATCTTACCGCGCTCACCAAATGCTTCCTGTTTAGGGAATTGAGGTGCGCCAAATGGGCAAGCAAACAAGCAGTAACCACAACCGATACACAGATCTTTATTGTGAAGTACGATGCCGTCTTCTGTATGTTCAAAACAGTCTGCAGGACAAACCGCCATACATGGCGCATCAGTACAGTGCATACACGCTACTGAGATAGAGTTTTCACCCGGTTCGCCATCGTTCAGTGTGACAACGCGACGACGTTGAATACCCCATTCCAGGGCATCATCATTTTCATTCTTACATGCAGTGACACAACCGTTACATTCGATACAACGCTTGGTGTCACAAAGAAATTTCATTCTAGCCATTTTAAGACTCCTTACGCTTTACGAATATTACAAAGGGTTACTTTCGTTTCCTGCATCAACGTGACAGGGTCGTAACCATAAGTGGTTGCTGTGTTAGCAGCTTCACCAATAACGTAAGGATCCGTGCCTTCTGGGTACTTAGAACGCAAATCTTCACCTTGGAACTTACCACCGAAGTGGAATGGGATGAACGCCAAGCCAGGTTTAACACGACGTGTTACCATCGCTTTCACCTTAATACGGCCCTTCTCTGCACCTTCAACCCAAACATCATCACCGTCTTTGAAGCCGATGTCGTTTGCGTCTTTCGGGTTCACTTCAACGAACATTTCTTGTTGAAGTTCAGCTAGCCATGGGTTTGAACGAGTCTCTTCACCACCACCTTCGTACTCAACCAGACGACCAGAAGTCAGGATAATCGGGTATTCACCAGATTTGTCTTGCTCTTGAATCGACTTGTAAAGCGTAGGAACACGGAAGATAGCTTCTTTGTCATCCCACGTTGGGTAATCAGCAACTAGGTCACGACGTGGCGTGTAAAGAGGCTCACGGTGCAGTGGTACACGGTCTGGGAATGTCCAAACAATCGCACGTGCTTTCGCATTACCAAATGGGATACAACCGTGTTTAATTGCCACACGTTGGATACCACCTGAAACGTCAGTCTTCCAGTTTTTGCCTTCAGCAGACGCTTTCTCTTCTGCCGTTAGATCATCCCACCAACCCAGTTGTTTCAGTAGTTTGTCGCTGAACTCTGGGTAACCATCTTTGATCTCACAGCCTTTCGAGTAGCTGTCTTCAGCAAGTAGGCTTTGACCTTCAAACTCAACACCGAAACGAGTACGGAAGTTACCACCACCTTCAGCAACCGTCTTAGACGTATCGTAAAGGATGTGTGTACCAGGGTGCTTCATCTCTGGTGTGCCCCAACATGGCCAAGGTAGACCGTAAGTCTCGCCATTTGCAGGACCGCCTTCTGCTTCTAGAGACGTTTTGTGGAACGTATGCCAGTTCTGTTGGTGCTCTTTCAAGCGTTCAGGGCTTTGACCTGTGTAACCAATCGTCCACATACCTTTGTTGAATTCACGTGTAATGTCTTCAATCAGAGGTTGGTTGTTCTCAACTCGAATGTTTTTGAACAGCTGATCAGAGAAACCAAGCTTCTTAGAAAGCAGGTACATGATTTCGTGGTCAGGTTTAGATTCGAACAGAGGCTCAACGACTTTGTCACGCCATTGTAGAGAACGGTTTGATGCCGTTACACTGCCGTAGGTTTCAAATTGAGTCGTTGCTGGTAGCAGGTAAACGCCGTCGGTACGATCGTTCATTACCGCTGCTACCGTTGGGTATGGGTCAACAATAACCATCATATCCAGCTTCTGCATCGCCTTCTTCATCTCTGGACCACGAGTCTGAGAGTTCACCGCGTGACCCCAGTAGAACATGGCACGGATGTTTTCGCGCTGACGAATCTTGTCTTTGTCTTCAAGCACGCCATCTACCCAACGAGATACAGGAATACCTGCACTGTTCATTGGTTTTTGACCACCGTATGCGTTGTCGTCGAAACGGCCTTTCACCCAGTCAAAGTCGATGTCCCAAACTTTAGACCAGTGGCGCCAAGAACCTTCAGACAAGCCGTAGTAGCCTGGAAGTGTGTCAGAAAGTACGCCAAGGTCAGTTGCGCCCTGTACGTTATCGTGACCACGGAAGATGTTTGCACCGCCGCCTGATTTACCGATGTTACCTAGCGCAAGCTCAAGTACACAGTAAGCGCGTGTGTTGTTGTTACCCGTCGTGTGCTGAGTACCACCCATACACCAAACGATACAACCCGGACGGTTTTCAGAAAGTAGTTTGGCTGTATGGTATACGTCTTTTTCACTAACACCAGTTACACGTTCAACTTCTGCTGGGTTCCATTTCGCTACTTCTTCACGGATCTCGTCCATGCCGAATACACGTTGTTTAATGAACTCTTTGTCTTCCCATTGGTTTGCAAAGACGTGCCATAACACACCCCAGATAAACGCAACGTCAGAACCTGGACGAAGAGAAACGTAGTGATCTGATTTCGCAGCAGTACGCGTACGACGAGGATCCGCCACAACGATCTTACAGTTGTTCTTCTCTTTCGCGATCAAGATGTGTTGCATCGCTACTGGGTGAGCTTCTGCAGGGTTTGAACCAATGAACAGCATCGATTTACAGTTGTGCATGTCATTGAACGAGTTTGTCATTGCACCGTAACCCCAAGTGTTTGCAACACCGGCTACTGTGGTTGAGTGACAAATACGCGCTTGGTGGTCAACGTTGTTCGTGCCCCAAAGCGATGCCATCTTACGGAATGCGTAAGCTTGCTCGTTACTGTGTTTCGCACTACCTAGGAAGTAAACTGAATCAGGGCCAGACTCTTTACGAAGTTCTAGCGCTTTGTTACCGATCTCTTCAATCGCTTGTTCCCAAGAAAGCTTCTTCCACTTACCGCCTTCCAATTTCATTGGGTATTTAAGACGACGTTCACCGTGGCCGTGCTCACGAAGTGCTGCACCTTTCGCACAGTGTCCACCAGCGTTAAATGGGTGATCGAATGCAGGCTCTTGACCTGTCCAAACACCGTTTTGAACTTCAGCGTAAATACCACAGCCCACAGAACAGTGAGAACAGATAGTACGTTTTACTTCTGTTTTCGCTTCTGGATCGACTGATTTAGCCTGTGCTTTCTTCATCATGCCTGGTGCAAATAGACTTGCGCCTACGACTGCACCACCAGCAGCTAATGAAGTATTTTTCATGAAGGCACGTCGAGACACACCTAGCTGATTGGTTTCTTTGCTCACACTATCGGAGCGTTTGACAAGTTTCATCCGTTATCTCCTAAAGTGTGTCGTAGTAATCGCGAATGTGTTGCGTTTCACGATAGCCAGTCTTCTTCACGTCTTCTTTCGAAATTTCAACAGTTTCTGAAGCGGTTGCCACTTTAGTTGTACCAGCGACAACGGCACCAGCAACGGCTGCAGTCGTCAAGCCTTTGAGTAGATCCCTACGGCTTGTATTTATATCTTTATTATCTTTCATCATTGCTTCCTTACCTTACGGTAGATCTTTTTTTGGAGGCTTAATGCCCCTCTATCGATATAATCGCGTACTGCTCGATTACTCGTAATCAGTGACGTTTTTCACATCAATCTTTAATTTATGCTTACTGCTTTTTGTATTAACGCTAAAACGCACTTGTTCTAACGTTAAGAATGCTTCACACAGCTGAGCTGCTGATTTGTAGAAGTTCGCACTTTCTGCGCTTTCAAGCTGACGCGTAAAAGAGTTAAACCAAGGGCCAAGATGCTTATTGAAAACGGCTTGTTGAAGCGCTTCTTCTTCACCAGTTAGCATTGCCATTACTTCACACAATGCAGCAATATGATCTTCTGGCTCTTTCACTTGATCATCACGCTCAATGCCTAAAAGCTCTAGGTCATGACGAATCTCTGCCAATGGTTTTTCCATCATGGCGCCAGTTCTATGCCATGAACCAAATGGAACAATCTCTCCACGGCCAATGCCAATGAACAGATCTTGATATTCATCTTCTAACGCTTCGCGATTTGATTCCGTTGCCGCTTGTTGAATGGCAATCCAAGCTTTCTGCATTGCGCTTTCAGACGCTTCAATATCGAGCGTTTTTAGAAAGTCGATCACCTCTTCAGAAGGTGCGCTGCGAAACAGTGCAGATAGAACCAAATAAATCTCAGTTCTTAGTGTCTGTTCTTGTGCCTGATCCAAATTCGTTTCCAAGGCTAACTCCTAGTATTTCAATTGTTTCAATGGGTCTTGAGCCATTGAATCGAACATATCCACTACACGACAGTCTTCACACATAGCAATACGATTAATCGCTGCTTCATCTGAAAAGTGAGAGTGACCGCGTAACTTGTTCTGTAGCATGTCAATCATAGACTGAGGCGCAAATGGTTTATGGCAACGCACACATTCCGCTGCTTTCTCTTCATGAATCACAACCGCTTTCTGACGTTCTTCTTTCACCCAGTTCATACGAGGCGTAAGAGTCAGAACATTTTCAGGACATGCCTTTTCACACAGGCCACATTGAATACAGTCTTGTTCTACAAACTTAAGTGATGGAGAAGCACCGTCGGTATGAAGAGCACGTGTAGGACAAACCGCAACACAACTCATGCATAACGTACAATCTTTGCTTTCACACGAAACCGTGCCGTATGGTGCATTCGAAGGAAGTTCAACGATATTCTCGACAGGAATGCGAGATGAAGACATAGCATCGAGTGCAGTGAATAGACGTTGACGTTTGTTGCCTTGAAGATCGCCAAGTGCAAGGTCGAAAGAATCAACACACAGTGTTGGAAGCCCTTCACGTAGAGACTCTAAATACAGGATATCGATGGTTTCTTTTGGAACACCGATTTGGTCTAGTAGCTCTTGAGCAATCCCGACTTCGTTATTCAGAACACGAATGATCGTCTCTGGCATAAAACGAGAGGCAGCAAACAGAACCTGAGTCGCCCCATTCACTAGCGCTGCAAACCAAGTATCAATACCAATAGAAGGCAGTTCTTCAACCACGATTGGAATAACGTTATCTGGTAGTGCTTTTAGCGCCATTACATTGTAAGTCTCATGACGAGAGCTACAGATAAGTACGATTGGATCCAGACCGCCCGCATGTTCATAGTTAGCTAGCGTACGTTCAATGAACTTTTGAGTATCGTCAGGGTTTGGAAGCGCATAGGTAATCGCTTCTGTAGGACAGCTTGTTGCACAAGTTCCTACGCCTTGACATAGATAAGGGTTAATCTCGATCTTGTGACCTGTTTTGTCTGAGCCTTCACTTGATAGTGCGCCAGCAGGACAAGCGTCAACACAACGTTCACACCCTTTTACGCCACGAGAACTGTGCGCACAAAGGTCAGTGTCTAAACGGAAGAACTTAGGCTTATCAAATGTACCCATTAGCGTTGGAATCTCTTCCAGTGCTTCGGCCAGTTTTGGATAGCCTCGGCCCACTGGGTAATAACCTGGTACAGGCACTTCTTCTGTCATGCAGCTATTCAGACATAGGTCTAGAACAACATCGAAACAATCGTGATTAATCGCGATTTTCGCCAAGTTGCTTGATGTGCCTTTACTCTCAATCACAACTTCAAACGTACCAAGGAAACCGGATACTTGAACCGAATTCGCGAAGTACAGTTCTGGGTTTTTGCCCTTTTCGCCGTCTGTCGACAATAAGGTTAAGCTCGTCAATTGAGGTAATTGAGCCGCAGCACTTTCAATGATCGCAGTTGGACCAATAATTAGCGTATTACCACCACTTTCGTAACTTACTGTCGGTGGAATCAGATTTGTTAACTCAACTGTATTTTCAAATGCATACAGCCTTGCTTTAGCGTTATTTGAAGTTGCTTGTTCTAATAATTGTTTAAGCATTGCTCAGTTCCATCTTTGGACATGGATAATCTGTTCAACCTTCATTGTAGTAAGCGATAGAGAACTTGCTGAGTAATCCGTTAACAACTAACCCTTTAGCCAGTGTCCCGATCGTCAGACTATGAATTCGCCTATCTACAAAAAAGTTGATAATAAACGTTATTTAGCAAATGCCATGCCAATTTAATAAACCTTATATATCAGCAATTTATTCCTTTATAGCGTTTATTGTGCGTATAAAAAAACCGCTTGGGACATTTTGTCGCAAGCGGTTCATTGAGTATTTAGTCAAAATGTACCTATTCTTTGTGTGGTATATTTTGTCCCATCTCTTTCAAGTCATCTTCGTCTGATGTTGTAGCGTTATTACTTACCACTGTTCTTTTGTACAGTTGTTTTTCTTGTTCGGTTATTTCAGCACTTTCTGACGTTTCAAGTTCATTATCAGATACCTCAAAATCGCTTTCAGAATTTCCTAAAACTTCACCTTCATCCTTATTATCAATGACTTGCTCTTCTTCTGGTGCAGTTTCTTCTTCCGTTTTGTCTGTAACCCAATCACGCAAGGTTTCCGCAACCCCTTCAGAAAGAGACTTCAAATTACTGTAATCGTCGTCGTAATCATCTAAACCATCACGTACGTTAAACTCTTCCGATAGAAATAATTTACGCAATGCGGCTTTTTTTACGCTTTCTGAAGCTTCTGATACCAATAATTGAGCAACAGACAAATCTTCAGTGGCTTCTGGTGCGGGATCTTGAACGTCAGAAGCATGAACTTCTTCATTGGTTTCTGAAGCTTCACTCTCTAAAGATTGAGGCGCTGCTGCTTCCATTTCAGACGAAAGATCAGCAGACGAAACCTCAGAAGAAGAATCAGATGAAGTGAGTTCTGTTGCTTCCAGTGTTTGCTCTACTTCCAAAGGTTCGTCTGTGGAACCATCAAGCTTTCGTTGAGACCAACGGCTAAAGAAGTTAGTTGCCATTTGATCTACCCGCACCTTTACGTTTCTTACGTCTTGCTTCTAGCAACTCACCATGACGGCCGATGAAGGCTTCCATCCAAGCTTGCACTGGTAACGGAATGTCGTATGAAAGGACTTGGTTGTCACCGTCCATGTATTGCCCTGCAACGGTTTGTGATGCTGTAAGTAACTGAATAACTGGTTTTACACCAGAATCGACATTATCCATCACTAAGAAAAGCTTAGGTTGCTGAGAGCTTAGGTTGAAACGATAGTCTGTACGCTCGTCTTTATGTAATTGGAGTAAACAAACGTCTTGGGCATCGTCTTCTGGCGACAGTTCAAACCCCGTCAATTCCCATTGCGTCGTTATCCAGATACCTGTTTTGATCTCTTTTTCTATTCTTTGGACACCGATTGGCCAAGCTGCTTCTGTTTTTTCATATTGTTCTTTGAATTCTTTTATCTCAGACATACTTCACCCAATTGATTTTCTTTGGTCTGAATGCACTTAGGACATTTTGTACTGTGCGCAATCATATACACCCCATAAAGCAATAAACACGCCAATACGGATTAACTGCAAGAGCGTATCTATAGCGTTCGTTATCAAGTTGTCACTATAACGTTAGTCGATACTGGTTATTTCAGACAACTCCACCCGGTGAACTCTCATATTTTGCGCTATTTTAATCGAATGCTTCATGTTTTCCTGAATACCCGTTATTTTGGAATAAGATTTGCTTTAAGCATGAGTTAAAGAATCGATTAACAAGATCGGCGTTAGGCCCTCTTGTTACAACCCTATCTCATTAAGTAGGAAGTGATTGTGGTAAAACCAAACATAATAAAAACTAGCGAAAACCCACTTCAAACAATCGAAGTTGAAGTGTTTGATGAATATGGTGAGAAGCTAACCAAACAGATCGCTTGTGAACGCCCTCTTACCGTTATGTTGAACTGGAAAGAGATCGTAACGTTAATGACATTGGGCTCTCGTCCGGAGTCATTAGTATTGGGCTATTTGAAAAACCAAAGCTTCCTTTCCGACCCAGAAGCGGTTGAATCTATTATCATCGATTGGGAAACCAGCTCTGCAGCGGTTATCACCAAAGAAGATACAAGCCAACTTGAGCAAGCGCTTAAGAAGAAAACAGTAACCTCTGGCTGCGGTCAAGGTACCATGTATGGCAACGTGATGAAGCAGTTGGAAGATTACCAGGTGCCTCAAAACAAGATTAAGCAATCTGAAATCTACACAGCGCTTGAAGCGTTGACTCATTACAACGATACCTACAAGAAAGCAGGCGCGGTGCACGGTTGTGCTGTTTGCAAAGACGACCAAGTGTTGTCGTTTGTGGAAGATGTAGGCCGTCACAATGCTGTTGATACCCTTGCGGGTGAGATGTGGCTTAACAAAGAAGATGGCGCAGACAAGATCTTCTACACCACAGGCCGCCTTACCTCTGAAATGGTCATCAAAGTAGCGCAGATGGGTATTCCTGTTCTTCTATCACGTTCTGGCGTGACCCAAATGGGCTTAGATTTGGCGCAGAAGTTCGGTATCACCACGATTGCTCGTGCTAAAGGTCTACGCTTCCAAGTCTTCACGGGCGCAGACAAGATCGATTTTGATGTAAAAGGTGAACATTCAACGTAAGTTGTCTAAAGCCAATACTATCTAAAAGCAAAGCTCTCTAAAGCGAACTTTCTGATGAACTGGGATAAGGTGTAGGCTCTGGCTTGCACCTTTTCTTTTGTTTCCCCTATACCACTTGCCTCCTTAAGTAATTTCCGCCCTTTTTACATAATTCTATTCGCACAGCTTTAATAGCCAGTTTACCTTATAGCTCTTTGTTGAACATTAATTCAGCAATAGGACGCGCTTAATACATTCGTTAAGTTTTTATTAACGCTGGCTTCATAATTACTGGATATACCGAACGTTAACAATTCTTTATCTTGTGCTCCGTGAACAGAACGAAGCACGCACTTATCGTGCTGCTTGTTTTAGGTTTCACTTCTTTGAATGCTCACTTCAAAGAAAAACAGATAAGAAACAAAGAATTGGATGACAATATGAAACAGCCTTTAAAAGCGCTAGCGTTAGCACTCGGATTGACGCTAGCGGCTAACAGTTACGCTATCGAAGTTAAACCCGTTGATACGGATTTCACATTACAGATACTCGGATCCGGCGGCCCAATCTCTGATGACTTGCGTGCATCTTCTGGAGAGATTGTGTGGTGGAAAGGGAAATCTCGAGTGATGATCGATGCAGGTGGCGGTGTATACCTTCGCTTTGGTCAGGCCGGAGCTAAGCTTGAAGATCTTGACTTTATGGGTATCACTCACTTCCACACAGACCATGTAAATGATCTACCTGCACTTCTTAAAGGTGGTTATTTCTTCGACCGAGATAGACCACTTGAAATTTCTGGTCCAACAGCAGGTTCTGCATTCCCTAGCTTAAGCAACTACTTCAAAGCAAATTTCGACCCAGAAGATGGTGCGTATGCTTACCTTGCTGGCTTATACGATGGAACCGATGGCTTATTCCCAGTCAATCTTACCGATGTTGACTACCAATCCACAGTGCCAACCGTCGTTTACGAAAAAGATGGTTTGAAGATCACTGCTCTGGGTATTCCTCATGGTGATGTGCCTTGTCTCGCTTATCGAATCGAAAGTGAAGAAGGCGTGATGGTGATTTCAGCAGACCAAAACGGTAGCAACCCTGCTTTCTTAGACTTCGCTCGTGGCGCTGACATCATGATGATGCCGATGGCGATTCATGAACAAGCCGATGGTGTCTCTTCATTCATGCACGCGAAGCCTTCAGTTATCGGCAAAATTGCCCAAGAAATTAATCCGAAAATGTTGGTGCTTAACCACTGGATGGGTTTAGGACTTAAGCTTAAGTCTGAATCAGTGAAGATTGTGCGTGAATACTACGATGGCCCAATCATGTCTGGCCGCGACCTTGCGAGCTTCCCTATGTCTGCTGTAAAGGATAAAGAAAATGAACAATAAAATCGCGTTATCAATCGCTCTTACCTCAGCGATAAGTCTTCATTCTGCAATGGCCTTTGCCGATGCTCCAGCAGAAGCTCCTGTTGAAGCAAAAGCATCGTCTGGCCATGGTGGTAAATGTGCCGCAGGTAAGTGTGGTACTGAGAAGCGCTTTGAAAAAGCAGAGCTCACTACCAACCCACAAGACCGTTTAGTACGTGCTCGTGATGGTAAATGTGGTTTAACCGGCGAAGGCACATCACCAAGTAAAGAACGCATGATCTTGGTGAATAGCAAGGTAACTGGTGGTGTATGTGGCCAGTAGAAACCTATAAAGCCAAAGGCTCGTCATCGAGTGATGTTCATTCATCCAGTAATAGAGCACTAAACAACCGAACTTCAAAAAATAGAGAGTTAATCCCTAACGTGCGAACCATTCAAAATACAGACAAAGGCATTGGGTTGCGAAGTGAGCATATTGAATTGCTCGCTTGCTCCCCTAAGCACCCTGATATTGATTTTTTGGAGTTGGCTCCTGAAAACTGGATGAGCATAGGCGGACTTAAGCGCGAACAACTACAGGATATAGCGAAGCAATACCCTTTGATCGCACACGGTTTAAGCTTATCCATTGGAGATTGTCAGCCTCTTAATACCAAGTTTGTACGTCAAGTTGGTCAGTTTCTTGATGATTTGAATATCGAAGTGTATAGCGAACACTTGAGCTTCTCTCGCGATAGCCAAGGGTATCTCTACGAACTGTTACCCGTGCCACGTCGAGCTGAAAACCTTAGCTATTTGGCTGACAGGATTATGCAAGTCCAAGACATCATTCAACGTCCTCTAGTGGTGGAGAACATCTCCTATTACCACGATTACGGAGACGAGATGCCTGAGGGTGAGTTTATCAGTGAAATAGCAAGTCGCAGTGGCTGCGAGTTGTTGGTCGACATAAACAATCTCTACGTTAATAGCCAAAACCATCACTTTGATGCGGTTGAGATGCTTAAAGCGTTGCCAAGTGAAGCCATTCGTTATTACCACATTGCAGGGCATTTAGTGGAGAGTGACAAATCGGTTGAAAGTAACAGCTCGCTACTTGATACCCATGGTATGGAGGTGCAGCAAGCTGTGGTTGACTTGGCGAGGTATACCTTCACTCTCCATGGCAGTAAACCGTTATTGCTAGAGAGAGACAACAACGTACCGCCTTTGGTTGTACTCACTGAGGAGTTGCGAACTATACACAGTCAAGTGTTGGACTCCGGTGTTGTTCATCGACCTTTAAGTCAGGAGCTGGTGTATGCATAACCCACCAAGCATGATGATGACGCAAACAGAGGCCTTGACCGCCTTAATACGCTCACCTCTAGAAGACAATTCACTGTGTCGTTACAGCGAGTTTATTAGAGATAACGTGTTCAGTGTGTTGAACAACACCTTCCCGTTGTTTTGTCAGCAAGTCGACCAAGACCAATTATTGATGTTGGTTGATGAATTTGTCGTTGTGCATTACGCATCAGAGCCAGAGTTTCATCATATTGCGACCGAGTTTGTGAGTTTCATTCAGCGTCGAACTCAGCCAATAGACAGCTCTAGTTTAATTGCGGGTTACGAGCTCACTTCCGATCAATTAGCGGTATTGGAATACGAATGGTGCGCGTTCGGCGTTGAAATCGACTCAACAAAACAAGCGCCGCGTTTGGATCGGGATGATGAGCATCTCGGGGAGGAAGACCATCAGAAATTGCACGTGTTACTGAATGAGACAATGAAGCTCGTGCAGGTGCCTTTCCTTGTCCATGGTGAGTCGCTGACGTTTTTAACACAAAGGCGTCACCCCGTTTATTACGCGATTTACCGAGATTCAGGCCAACGCGTAAACACATTAAAACTAAGAGAAATAGATGTGGCGATCATTCAAATGATTCAGCTACAGCCAAATCAAACTCTCGCCAATATTAAAGAAACGATAGCTCAACAGTTGGCAAGATTTGAGTTTATTAATTGGGTTAAACACTTCACAGCAGTTGAATTGCTTTGTGTTCACTCTTTAGGAGAAAAATAATGATTAAGTCAGCACTCAATTGGTTCGATTCAATCTTCGAAAAATGTAAAAAATTCGATTACCTAGTCCTTCTTTCCGTTCGTTTGTATCTGATTCCAGTTATTTTCGTCGGTGCCCGCTCAAAAGTATTGGGGTTCGCTGGTACGGTTGCTTGGTTTGGTGCGTCAACCGCAGATGGTGGGCTTAACCTTCCCTTCCCTGAGTTATTGGCGTTTCTTGCAGCTGCAACGGAAGTACTAGGGTGTATTTGTATCGCATTAGGTCTTTTCACTCGTGTGATTTCTATTCCTATGATTTTCATGATGAGTGTTGCAAGTGCGATGGTTCACTGGAAACACGGTTGGGACGCTATTGCTACTGGCGGTATGGAATCAACCATTCGTCTAAATGGTTTTATCGAGTGGTTATCCGTGAACTTCCCAGGCCGCTATAACTACATTACCGAACTGGGTGACCCAGTAATGCTGAATAACGGCATGGAATTCGCCGGAACTTACTTTGTCATGCTACTTGTACTGTTGGTTTACGGCGGTGGTCGTTACGTGAGCGTGGATTACTGGCTACGTAAGCGCTTTGCAAACAAACAAACGAAAGCTCTTCGCTGGTAACTGAATTCTTCAAGCTTAATTTAAATATCAACACCTCAATTCAAAGGCGAGCAACGCATTTTGAATTGAGTAAATCACTTCTAATTAGTTATCTCTAATTACCATCTTATAATCTCTAATCTCACCCGTCACATTGGTGGCGGGAAGGAGTTTCTATGCTTACAGATGTCGTCGATCTGTCGCGGTTTCAATTCGCAAGTACCGCTCTCTATCATTTTATTTTTGTTCCCCTAACCATTGGTCTCTCGGTTTTACTCGCCGTGATGGAGTCATTGTATGTAATGACCAACAAAACTATCTACAAGGACATGACCAAGTTTTGGGGTAAATTATTCGGTATAAACTTCGCCATCGGTGTTGCTACTGGTTTAACGATGGAATTCCAGTTTGGTACTAACTGGGCTTATTACTCTCATTATGTGGGCGACATATTTGGTGCCCCACTCGCTATTGAAGCGCTTGTTGCGTTTTTCTTAGAGTCGACCCTCGTCGGGATGTTCTTCTTTGGCTGGGACAAGCTTTCAAAGCGTCAACACTTGTCTGTAACGTGGTTGACTGCCTTAGGTTCAAATTTCTCTGGTTTATGGATCTTAATGGCCAATGGCTGGATGCAAAACCCGGTTGGCGCAGAATTTAACTTCCAAACCATGCGTATGGAGATGACTGATTTTATCGAAGTTATCTTTAACCCTGTAACCCAAGTGAAGTTTGTTCATACGGTTGCGGCTGGTTACACAACGGGTGCGTTATTTATCATGGGGATCAGTGCTTACTACATGCTGAAGGGACGAGACTTACCATTTGCTCGTCGTTCATTTGCAGTAGCGAGTGCATTTGGCATGGCTGCCATCGTCTCTACCGTGATGCTTGGCGATGAATCTGGTTATGAACTTGGTGATGTGCAACAAGTGAAACTAGCCGCTATCGAAGCAGAATGGCACACAGAGGAAGCTCCAGCCTCATTCACTTTGTTTGGTTTCCCTAATCAAGAAACAATGGAGACGGACTACGCAATTAAGATCCCATACGTGATGGGTATTATCGCAACGCGTTCTCTGGATACACCAGTCATCGGTATTCATGATCTACTCGCAAAAAATGAAGAGCGTGTTCGAAACGGAATCCTAGCGTATGGATTGTTAGAGAAACTCCGTTCTGGTGACAAATCACAACAAAATATCGATGAGTTTGAAACGGTTAAGCACGATTTAGGTTATGGACTGTTAGTTAAGAAATACAGCGACACCGTTGTAGACGCGACAGAACAACAGATCAAACAAGCGGCTAAAGATACTATCCCAACGGTTGCCCCACTGTTCTGGAGCTTCCGCCTTATGGTCGTGTGCGGCGTATTGATATTCGCAATAATCGGTCTTTCTTTTGTCCAAATTTGCCGTCGTAAAATCGGTACCAGTCGTTGGCTACTGAAAGCGACAGTATGTGCGATTCCACTGCCTTGGATTGCATGTGAAGCGGGTTGGTTTGTGGCTGAGTATGGTCGTCAACCCTGGGCTATCGGTGAAATCCTCCCAGTAAACATGGCGGCTTCTAACCTACCCGCTTCGAGTTTGTGGATCTCTATCGGGTTAGTTTACGTGCTTTATACGTTCTTCCTGATTGTCGAAATGTTCTTGATGGTTAAATTCGCAAAACTGGGCCCAAGTGCTTTGAAAACGGGTCGTTACCATCATGAACAATCAAACAACGAACTAGCTTCTTTAGAAACAAAAAATAGACCGAACCAGCTAGACAAATCTATTGATCTTCATTAAGGAATTCAGATGTTTGATTATGAAAATCTTCGCCTGTTCACATGGGCAATTATTGGGGTGTTGTTGATCGGTTTTATTATTACCGACGGCTTCGACATGGGTGTTGCTGCGTTACTGCCGGTGTTAGGAAAATCCGAAGTCGATCGCCGAGTCATGATTAATTCAATTGCGCCCCACTGGGACGGAAATCAAGTATGGTTGGTGACCGCAGGTGGTGCAATCCTAGCGATATGGCCAGCCGTTTATGCGGCAGCGTTTTCCGGGTTTTATTTAGCAATGATATTGGTTCTAGCGACATTATGGTTAAGACCGCTAGGTATGGAGTATCGAGCTAAGATAGATAATCCAAAATGGAAAAAGGCTTGTGATACCGCATTGATAGTAAGCGGTTCTATTCCTCCGCTTATCTTTGGTGTTGGCTTCGGTAATTTATTGATCGGTGTTCCGTTCGAATTTAACGAACTGTTAATGATGACATACCACGGTGGTTTCTGGGATCTATTAACTCCCTTCCCAATCCTTTGTGGTTTAGTGAGCTCAGCAATGGTCATCACTCAAGGTGCTGCGTTCTTACAAATGAAAACGACAGGTGATCTAAAGCGACGTGCACAAAGAATTATCACATGTATGGCATTTGTGACCGCAGGACTATTTGCGGCTGGCGGCTTATTTGCTTACACGTTACCGGGCTATCTCATTACAAGCCCTATCGTAACTGATGCGGTTTCTAACCCGTTGCTGAAACATGTCGTGAAATTTGATGACTTGCTGCTACATAACTACGAAACCCACCCACTACTATGGGTAATTCCTGCCCTTGGTATCATCGGCATGCTGGGGTGTGCATTGATGACGCGACTTAATCGTGCTGGGTTCGCCTTCGTATCATCAAGCTTATCGTTGGCGTGTATTGTCCTAACTGCAGGCGTTGCTTTGTTCCCGATGATCATGCCGTCTAGCTTGATCCCTTCACACAGTTTAACGCTGTGGGACGGAACATCGAGCCAGTTAACACTGAGTATTATCTCTGTTGTCGCAGTTATCGTAGTGCCAATTATTTTAGGTTACACAACATGGTGTTACTACAAAATGTTTGGCCGAATAGACAGTCAATACATTCACGATAACAGCTCGTCTCTGTATTAATTAAAGATGAAATAGGAGGATAACCTATGTGGTATTTATGTTGGGTGTTAGGCGTATTACTAGCGAGTGCATTTGGAATCATTAATGCGCTTTGGTTAGAGCACACCGACTTTTTAGATGAGCAAAAAACTGATCGATAAAGTCACTGATAAGTGTTAGTTAAACAATAAGCAAACTAACCAAAACAACTCAAAAGCCTTCATTAAATGAGATGCCTGCGGTCTTAAAGATTGCCGACATTAATGTTAATGAGGGCTTTTTCATTTCGTATTGAAAAAGAGTCACCTCAAATAGCTGAGTAAACGCAAATCAACGATGAATCAGCCTGTATTGCTACCAGTGAACCTTGCTTTAATAACCTCATAAGCTATTAGTTACATATCCATCATTTAAATATATCTAATAACTATTAAACATTGATGGATATAAAACGTCATCGGCTAAAGGGAGTTAACCATGAACAATCCACTGGAACCTCAGCAACGTGTGCTGTCTCTTTCTATTCGTAGTAAGTTTATTTTAATCAACCTCACCCTGTTTGTGTCTGTTTTGATATATGCGATCTACGAGCAGTTCAGCTTAGACAAATTGGAATCATTGGAGATCGCTGCTTCCGAAAACCTCAGAAGCTCAGTTGATTTATTAACGCTTAGGCGACATGAGAAAGACTTTTTGTCTCGCCACGATAAAAAATACGCAGAGCGTTTCGATAAAACCGCCGACACATTGAATCAAAGATTGGTGACGTTGAACCAAACCCTAACCTCGCATGAGCTTCAACTGACCGATCAAATGACCAAGATCTCCGATACTCTTCATCAGTACCAGAAACAGTTCCACCAGATCGTCAATCAAGTTAACGACATTGAACGCACAACCGCACCTTTGGGCTTTGTGGCAGCTCTCGATGGAAAAAGAACAGCGCTGAAATCAGCAATCGAATCAGAATCAAGTTTGGCACTAGAACTTGCGTTGTTAGAGCTGATCGAAAAAGACTTCCATTACCTCGCACATATTAATAACCAAACGAATGCGGCGTTAACCAATGCTCTTGTTGAGTTTGAACCCTACTCCCAAACCTCGATTGCGACTGAACAAGCTTATTCCGAATATAAGGCTGCAGTTGAAACTCTTTTGGTTGCTAACAGCAATCTAGGTTTGTCTGCAGAGTTGGGGCTTAGAGGGGCCTTACGTAGCAATGTTCACCAAACGGAACAAGCCATTGAAGAAGTGCAGAATGAGATAAGCCAAGCGATTACAGAGGCAGTTAGACACACACAGAATATGTTGCATCTGTTTGGCGCAGCTATCGTCGCTCTGCTTTCTCTGTTATTGGTGTTCATCGGTCGCAACATCCTGGGGCGTATTAAAGCGATAAACGTGATGATGGAGTCTATTGCTCATGGCGATGGTGACCTAACCGTTCGCATGAACGCAAAAGGCAATGACGAGCTCGCTCAACTTGCCCACTCGTTCGATACCTTCATCAATAAACTGCACGGCAACATCAAAGAGCTATCCGGCGTGATGACGGTGCTGACAGACAGTTCATGCAGTTCTGAAGAAGCGGCAGTTAAAAGCATGAGCAATGCAGAGAAACAAAAGCAGCAATCTGAATCGGTAGCAACGGCAGTTAACGAGTTAGTGATGACGAGTAATGAGGTGACGGCGAACATCGAAAATGCCGCAACCAATGCCGAGAAGATCAAAGAAAATGCCCATCAAGCGTTACAAAAGACACAATCAACCAACGACAGTATTAATGTCTTGGCAGAAAACATTGCAGAATCTCAGGATCTCATCGTTCAGCTTGAAGAACAGAGTCGTGAAATCAATCAGGTGGTCACTACCATTCAAGGTATTGCTGAGCAAACTAACCTATTAGCACTCAATGCTGCGATTGAAGCGGCGCGTGCTGGCGATCATGGGCGAGGTTTCGCTGTGGTTGCATCCGAAGTCCGAGAGCTTTCACTAATGACCAACGACTCAACCCATCAAATAGAATCCACGATTCATGGTTTAACCACTGGAATAGACAAGACCGTCGCCAAGATGACAGCGAGCTTAGAGCAAACTGAGCTGGTGAAAAGCCAAACCAAAGACGTGGTGAATGCGATAGAAGGCATACACTTCCAAGTTGGCGAGATGTTCGACTTAAACAGTCAGATCTCAACAGCATCCGAAGAGCAATCGATGGTTTCAGTAGAGATTGACCGAAACATTACGGATATCGCTCATCTTGCCAGTGATACCTATACCGTGGTTTCTGGATCCGTGCGTTGTAGTGAACAAGTCTCGAGTGTGAGTGTGAAGCTAGAGAAGATTGTCGCGCAGTTTAAGTACTAGTGATTAGCGCAAACTAGTTAATTTATGTAGTATGAAAAAACAAAAGGCCTCTCTCTTATTGCTAAGATAGAGGCCTTTCTAATTTTGAATACGTACTAACGTGTTGCTACGTATTAACTCTCGCTACACGACATTAGCCGCGTGCTTTTAAGAATTCAGCGTAAGTACCGCGGAAATCGTTGATCTTGCCATCTTTGATTTCAAGGATACGAGTTGCTAGAGAGTCTACGAATACACGGTCGTGAGATACGAAGAACAATGTGCCTTTGTAGTTCTCAAGAGCCAAGTTAAGCGCTTCGATAGATTCCATATCCATGTGGTTCGTTGGTTCATCCATAAGAAGGATGTTTGGCTTGTGCATCATGATCTTGCCAAGAAGCATACGACCTTGCTCACCACCAGAGATAACCTTTACAGATTTCTTGATGTCGTCTTGGCCAAACAGCATACGACCTAGGAAGCCACGAACAACTTGCTCGTCTTCGCCTTCTTGGCGCCATTGGCTCATCCAATCAAACAGGTTCATGTCTGTTTCGAAATCGTGTGCGTGATCTTGAGCGTAGTAACCGATGTTTGAGTTTTCAGACCACTTGTACTCACCAGTGCGAGGTTCTAGTGCGCCAGCTAGTGTGTTAAGTAGTGTTGTTTTACCTACACCGTTTTCACCGATGATAGCAACACGCTCACCTACTTCGAAGATGGCATCGAACTTGTTGTAAAGATCTTCTTCAAAACCTTGAGATAGGTTTTCAACCACAAGTGCGTTACGGAATAGCTCTTTAGACTGTTCGAAACGGATGAATGGGTTTTGACGGCTAGACGCTTTAACTTCGTCTAGTTGAATCTTGTCGATTTGCTTAGCACGAGACGTTGCTTGCTTCGCTTTAGATGCGTTAGCAGAGAAACGAGAAACGAACGTTTGAAGTTCAGCAATTTGTGCTTTCTTCTTAGCGTTGTCAGACAGTAGACGTTCACGAGCTTGAGTCGCAGCCGTCATGTACTCATCGTAGTTACCTGGGAATAGACGAAGTTCGCCGTAATCAAGGTCAGCCATGTGTGTACAAACCGAGTTTAGGAAGTGACGGTCGTGCGAAATGATGATCATTGTGCAGTTACGTTGGTTTAGCGTATCTTCCAACCACTTGATGGTGTCCATGTCCAAGTTGTTCGTTGGTTCGTCAAGAAGCATGATATGCGGGTCTGCAAACAGTACTTGAGACAATAGAACACGAAGTTTCCAACCCGGTGCCACTTCGCTCATCAGACCGAAGTGCATTGACTCTTCAATACCTACAGCAAGAAGAAGCTCACCCGCTTTCGCTTCTGCCATGTAACCGTCCATTTCAGCGAACTGAACTTCAAGGTCAGCCACCTTCATGCCGTCTTCTTCGCTCATTTCTGGCAAAGAGTAAATGCGGTCACGCTCTTGCTTAATAGCCCAAAGCTCTTTGTGACCCATGATAACCGTATCAATTACCGTGAATTCTTCGTAAGCAAATTGGTCTTGGTTTAGCTTAGCGACGCGCTCGTTTGGATCGTAGCTTACGTTACCAGAAGTCGGCTCTAGTTCACCCGATAGGATCTTCATGAACGTCGATTTACCACAGCCATTCGCGCCGATTAAACCGTAGCGGTTGCCTTCGCCGAACTTAACTGAAATATTTTCGAAAAGTGGCTTAGCGCCGAATTGTTGGGTGATATTTGCTGTGGAGATCAATGCCATTACCTTCTTAATGTGAAAAACGTCGCAACGTTACTTGTTCAGGGCTTTAACTGCAAGTATTGATTGCATTTACCCGCTATTAAGTGAGTGATAACCCAGCCAAATCATAGTTTGAGCTAACTCACACTTTTGATTTTCAATTTGCTGCCTAAAATCCGTCGATTTTCAGGGGAAACAAAATATCGAACAGCGACCTATAATGGGCGGTATATAACGTCCTAAATCATGCCAACCATTGAATATATCGTATGCTGATTGGTCGCAGTGAAACTAACCTGACCAAAGCAACAGCAGACATAGGCAAGACTAGCCTAATCCCTGACAATTTCATGACAAAATCGGTCGAAACAGGAATAAAGTACTCGCCCCCGATACCGGATTGGATTTCACAAAGTCAGATTAACTAACTATAGTAATCCTAACCTCATAATTCTAAGAGACTTTTATGCGTTCACTATCGCGCTTCTTAATCCTCACTTTGGCCATTCTCTCTTGGCCTAGTCATGCCAACTTGGAATATGACTTACAATCTCAGCCGCAGGTATCCGATTCTGCTGTTGCCCTTGATGAGCGAATTGATTCGTTACCCGACCCTCTATTTATGGAAGCGTCGGATAGACGTCAGGTCAACATTTTGCTTGCCGAAGTTCTGCGAGTCCAAAAGCAAGAGATCAAAACCTTCGAGCAACAGATAAAAGCTTACCGAGATAACAGCGACGTCGATCAATGGTTTGCCGTTCAAACCAGTTACGTCACTTTGAATAGCTTGAACGTGAGTAAGCAGCACCTGTTAGAACAGACAAACTCTGCAAACAAAGATCGCTTAACAGGTTTTGGCCCTTATGGTGTCACCCAATTTAAGCAAGAGTGGGAATTAACCAAGCTCAATATTGAGTATCTTGTTTACTTCCAAATTCGTAGCTTTAAAGCGCTTGTTAAAGACATCTTCATTTCGCCAGTGCCTGTGATTGGTGCATCGTTAAAAGTGCTATTCATCTACTTTGGTTTAGTGTGGTGGCTTGCCAACAGCACCCGTTTGATCGAGTTGTTTAGAATTAATTTTCTTGAAGCGAAAACGAACCCTCCTTTTTTAGTAAGGGTAATCTGGTATATCAGTCGCGCTGATCGTGCGATTGCTTGGCTCATTGCGATTACCCTTTCACTCAGGGTACTTTCGAGTATCCCTAGTCTACAGCATCTGATTTTCCTCGAGATCTTCACGTGGTGGATTCTAGGTGGTTCGATTGCCATCAGCTTTATTCTTGAACTGGCCTACCGCTTGGGTCGTACATCTAATAAAGAAGTGATAGCGCTTCGTCTATCGACTATTCGCCGTTATGTATGGAGCTTCATTGTTGCGGGTGTGACTCTGCAAATTTCGAGTATTACGTTAGGCAAAGGCACTATCTATAGTTGGATCTACAGCGCTCTGTTTTTCTGGTTTGTACTGGTTACCATTTCGGTACTCAGATTATGGCGAGCGAAAGTCTTTGATACTCTGCAACACATCTCCGATCGTCCGGTATGGGTGAATTGGGCGGTGAACCGAAAAGATACCTTCCTACTGAATATACTCGCGACAGCAATTGGCATCGTATGGTTGAGTGTTTACAACTTCCAACACCGCATCATGGCATTGCTATCCAATTACACGCTGTTTAGCCAAGCCTTGGCGTATCTGTTTAGAATCGAAGTGGCTAAGCAGTCTGATCTTGATAAAAATCAGCAAAACTTGGTTCGAATCAAAGGCGATCAAACCTATGAATACATTCTGCCGGGTAATATCGACAGCACGCTAATTGATTATGCGGGTGACGAAATTAAGCAACTGTCTCGCTACTTGATGTCGGACAGCCCTGCTATCTGTATTGTGTCAGGCGAACGTGGTGTTGGCGCGACGACGCTGCTTTATACTTTATTGCACAAAGTCTCTAACGCAGAGCCCGTTTATGTGAGCTGTCCTTATGCCGGTTACCAAGAACTTTTAGCGCATCTTGCCGTTAGTATTGGTTTGGAAGAAGAAGCCACTGAGATTCAGATCTTGGCGCATTTGCGTAAGAGCAATACGACTTATCTGATTGCGATTGATAACGCACAACGACTGGTGAAACCAATGGTTGGTGGCTTGTCTGATTTGATTCGTTTAACCAACCTTCTGCGTCGCTCTAAAAAGAACCACCGTGTCGTGATATCGATTGCCAAATCGAGCTGGCGATTTGTGGATAGGGCGCGTGGCGAACGTTTGCTGTTTGACTTGGTGTGTTTCCTTCCACGTTGGACAGAAAAACAAGTTGGTGAGCTTTTGAATAGCCGTATTAACACGGAGCTTGAAAAGCCGTTGTCGTTTGATGGCTTAGTGGTTCCTAAGCAATGGGACCAAGATGATATGAGTGAAGAAGAACGTGCACGCCAAGGTTTCTATCGAATCTTGTGGCACTACTCTGATGGTAACCCTACCGTTGCGTTGCGTTTCTTCCGGCTCTCTTTGAACCGAAATAAAGAGACAGATCAAGCCGTGGTGCGTTTGTTCCATGTTCCGGAAGCGCAGGAACTGGAGAATATGCCGAAACCGATGTTGGCTGTATTGCGCTCTATCGTGCAATTGGAAATCGCATCTCCGGAAGTTTTATCTGAATGTACACAACTGAGCACGGCAGAAATAACGGGGATTCTGCGTTACTTTGAAAGCCGTGGTTATATTGGTTGGCATGAAGAAAAGGCTCGGATTTCTGAGCACTGGTTCCGCCATATTACGAACGTTCTCGACCGTCAACATCTACTGGTGAAGTAAAATGAAGAAGTTATTTATCCTACTATTTGTTGGCTTGGCAAGTGCTGTCAGCTTCCCGACCTTTGCGACGGAAGAGTTAGCCAATGTGGAAAACATCTCAAAGATAGCTAGCCTTGTGCGGTGGAGCGGCGTGTTCTTCTCCATGATTGTTATTGCTGCAATGTGGTTATTGCTCAAATTCATCAACTCAATGGTGACCAGTTTTGGTAGTCAGTTTGTGCAATATCGAATGTTGCTACAGAAACTGCAGTCGTTTACTCAGTTCTTTATTTACGTGAGCACCGGTCTTATCGTGTTCATGATGAGTTTTAGAATCAACGACCAAATTCTGGCTTTGATTGGTGGTACCCTCGCTGTATCCGTTGGCTTTGCGCTTAAAGACTTGGCAGCGTCATTCATCGCAGGTATCACCGTGATGATCGATAGACCTTTCCAAGTTGGTGACCGCGTCACGTTCGAAGGTAACTACGGGGACATTATCACTATTGGTTTGCGTTCTGTGCGTATGAGAACTTTGAATGACGACATCATTACCATCCCGAACAACAAGTTCTTAAATGAAGTGACGACGAGCGGTAACTATGGTGCATTGGATATGCAGGTCGTGATTCCGTTTTACGTAGGAATGGATGAAGACATCACCCTAGCCCGTGACTTGATTCAAGAAGCTGCGTCTTCAAGCCGCTACATCCACTTGCCTAAGCCTGTTACGGTTCTGGTTAAACAGACGATTACGGATAACTACCTGGCGATACAGTTAACTTGTAAGGCTTACGTCGTCGATACAGCTTATGAAAAGTTGTTTGAAACAGACATTACCTTGCGTGTGATGAAAGAGTTCAAAAAGCACAACATCAACCCACCGAAGATTTCAGTGGCAGCGCATTAATTGAAGCTGGTTTAAGGTTTACGGTCGGAGATTGGATTAATCCCCGAGATACCAATAAACGAAAACACCTCCGGACTTATCTCGAGTACGGAGGTGTTTTTTTATTCGATTTGTCTGCGCTAAGAGTAAGCGCTGCTGGATTTATACCTTAAAGTATTTCAACTGTTCAGTAAGGTGCTCTGTTGTGTTGGCCATTTTCTGGCTGTCTTCTGCTAGCGATTGTGAGGCCTGAAGTACTTCGTTTGCAGCTAGGTGAATCCCAGTGACACTTTCACTCATTTCAGTTGCTACCGTACTTTGCTGTTCTGAAGCCGCTGCGATTTGTGCGACCATGTCATTGGCGTTGTGAAGCTCATTCACAATCACATCAAGTTGTTGGCGAGTCTCGTTAGATGCGACAACACTGTGGTCAACCTTCTCATTGCTGCTTTGCATTGCTTTGAAGGTGCGTTCCGCTTGTTGAGTCAGTTTTTCAATTGTGGATTGAACTTCGTTCGTTGAATTTTGAGTCCGGCTAGCAAGATTACGGACTTCATCCGCGACAACCGCGAACCCTCTTCCTTGCTCTCCTGCACGTGCCGCCTCTATTGCTGCGTTAAGCGCTAATAAGTTCGTTTGTTCTGACACATCACGAATGACGCTCACAACTTGACTTATCTCGCTTACGCCGGATTGTAGGTCTCTTACTAATTCGTTAGCCGTAGAGATGTTCTCTGAAACTTGAGAGATGGTTTTAGAAGTGACCTGCATGTTGTCATCATTTTGGTTGGCATGATCGACGACTTTATTGGTACTTGCCGCCGTGCTCTCTGCATTGACCGCGACATCTGAAATAGTGGCGCTCATTTCTGTCATCGCAGTAGACAATAATTCAAGCTGAGCATGTTGCGAGTTGACACTGGTCGCCGCCTCTTCACTCGCTTGAGCAATGTGACTTGCCATATTGCTCGATAGATCCGCAGATTCATTGGCGGTACGTAGTGTACTTTGCAGCTTATCAAGCATGGTGTCGATCTGTTGGCTCATATCACCCAGCTCATCTTTGCGCGTCATGTTCATACGTACACGAAGGTCGCCATCGGCAATCTTATGGGTGTTATCGATAAGCTTATTAAGAGGTACAAGGATATTATTGGATATCGCGTAGCCCATTGCAAACAGTAGGCCAGACAACACAACCGCAACCATTCCTTCTTTAATCGCCAACGCGTAGAATGCATCTTGAATATCAGCGACCAATATTCCAGAACCTAACACCCAATTCCATTCAGGAAAAAGTTGTACGTACGATATCTTATCTTTTAACTCTCCATTCGGACTCTTCCATTGGTAGTCAAGAAAGCCTTTCTGTTGTGCAGTTTGAGAGATGGTCACCATCTCACGCCAGTGGTACTTGCCCGCACCGTCTCTTAAGTTACCCGCATTCTTGCCATTGAGTTCTGGCTTAAGGGGATGACTAATAATGTTGAGTTGTTGGTTTAAGATCCAAAAATAGTTGGTGCTGTCATAGCGAAGCGTCTCAATGGCTTGAAGTGCTTGTTTCTTTGCTGTCTCTTCGCCAAGGATATTTCGTTGGTCATAATAGTGTTGAGCTAAGCTTACTGCTGTTTCGACTTGAGCACTGAGTTTATCTTGCCGCTCTTCCAAGGAGCTAGCGCGCTGTTGCATTAGATTAAAAGTGGATGTCATTACCAAGAGAACAACCGATAGAATGACGATGGAGACGAGTTTTGATTTGATAGATAGGTTACTTAATTTCATAGCTGACTGACTTTATTATTTGTTTTGATTATGGATTTTCGGCCAAGGTATCAAAATTTCGTACAGTTCAGATGATATGCATCAAGATCGAAATATATACACTGTGTTACATAAGCAAAAAGAGGTGCTCGTCAAATCAGCAGAGGTTGAGATCTCGCTTGCGATAGATTAGTAGTGCGGGATTTTCGTGCTTGGCCTGAAAGCTCAAGTAACAGCCCAAGCACTTAATGTAACTGTCGAGTGACAGCCGGTAAAATTAACCTAGAGATTCGACACCAATAATTGAGGTGTAGCTTTTTGTTGGAGGTAGATACTAAAGCGACTTCCCTTGCCTACCTCAGATTCAACTCGGATCTCGCCACCCGTTTGGCTCAAGATACTTTGAGAAACGGACAAACCTAAGCCTGTACCGTCTCTTTTGGTGGTATAGAAAGGCGAGAAAATGCGTTTCAGTTGCTCTTCCTTAATGCCGCAGCCTTCATCTTGAACATGAACGATAGCGCCATGAGACACGCCATTTTCAACCCAATCTTCACTCGAAATGGTTAACGTGCCCTGTCCGTCCATTGCATGAATCGCATTCATTTGTAGGTTAACCAGAATCTGCAGCAATTGGTTTCGGTTCACTTCTACGGAGGTTCTAGCATTCAATTGCGAGACATACACAATGCCTTTCTTCTTCGCGCCAGTCTTTACGAGCGTAATACTTTCATCCACAATTGGATTGATATGCTGCCACGTGATTTCGTCTTGTACGCCACCGTGCCGGCTGTATTGTAGTAGGCTTCGTGTAATATTTCGGATTCGGTCAATCTGCTCCATGATGGCGTGGACCTCTTCATCGACGCGGCCCACTTCATCACCGAGTTCAAACTTCATCAGTTCAACATTGCCAAGAATTACTGCCGTTGGGTTATTGATCTCATGAGCAATGCCTGCCGTGAGTTCACCGAGTGCTGCTAATTTTTCATTAACCACCAGCTTATCTCGGGCTTGATTGAGAAGCTTGATATGCAGTTCCAGTTCTTCAGTTTTCTCTTTCAAACTGGCGGTACGAGAGTGAACTTTACACTCGAGTTCTAACGCCGCTTGTTGAATCTCTTGATTACGTTCGTGCAGCAGATCTAGCATCTTGTCGAACTGTTTGGCGAGCAGAGTAAGCTCGTGTTGGTCATCTAAGCCTAACGTACCGATACGTTTGTCTTTACCCAATTGCACGAGCTTCACCACTTTATGAATTCTTTCAATTGGGTCGAAAAGATCCCGAGCACCACGGTGAACGATCAACCCAGAAGCAAGCAACAGCAACACAATGATAATGCTGATTTCGCCAAGGTTAGTCAGGTAAGTTTCGATGAGCGGCCATATTAGATAGCCGGTATACAGCATGCCGATTACGTTATTAAACTGGTCGTGGATCGGTTGGTAAGCCGTGATGTACCAAGCATCGTACACATACGCTCGATCTAGCCACTCTTTGCCTTCGTTCAGGACTTTTGAGTGAACCTCATGAGAAACTCGCGTACCTATTGCCCGCCCTACACTGTCTTCACTGCTTAAAGGAACGTTGGTGCTCACACGAAGATCATCAAGGAAGACCGTGACGGTACCGACATGACGATTAAAGTCTTCTCTTTGGGGATAGATAAGATTGCTGATTTGGTCGACAAGTTGAGTGCTGTTATTAAGCAAAATCCCGCCATCAAGAAAACCAATTACATTATCATTGCCATCTTTTACGGGCACAACGGTTCGACTTACCAATCCGCGGGTCTCAACTTCTTGGCCATTAAGCATCGGAACTTCCGCTTTTTTAGCAAGATCCCGATCGAGATGGTTGAGTTCGCTACGGCTTAAGACGCTGAAAAACGAAGACTTGTGAGTCAAATTTAGATATTCGAGTTTCTTTGCCATACTTTCGACACTGCGCCAGCGCAGAAAGTCGAGCTCATAGCGAGATTTGTTTTCAGAAACCCAACGCGTGAGATCCTTTTTAGAAATATCACTCGCGAGTTTGACGCGGAAATTATAAGACTCAGCAAACGCACGAACGTTGTATGCCTGCTGATTTTGAATCAAGTGAATACTGTTCTCTGCCACGTCTAAGCGCTCATCGACATCAATCAGTGCCCCCTGCCACGTGTAATGAACAGACCAATAGAGAGTGATAGCCACAAGTGCACACAAGGTCAAAATGATCGGAGCAGATGTTAGGAATAATAAGCGATAGCGAACCATGGTTTTGAACCGGAACGCCCACTTTGAGCACCAATGGCGTCTAATCAGCATATTCAGAGCCTTCTGTGTTCCAATCTTTATATTTACGCTCTAGGGTTTTACGAGCGACGCCAAGATCTCTCGCAGCAGCCGATTTATTACCGTCATGGAAGCTCACAAGTTGTTCTATATGAGACTTCTCCACTTCTTTCAGTGTCCAAGTGTTTGGGTAACCCTCGGCAGCGTCTGCATTATTTAAGTTTGGTATTTCCGCACCATGTGACACCGTCACTGAAATGCTAGCCGGTACAGGATCGCCATTAATCTCGCGCCAATAGTGTGCTGGTGGCTTGTCTAAAAGAATGCATCGTTCGACTAAGTTTTTAAGTTCACGTATATTCCCCGGCCATTCGTATTCATTCATCGCCAAGATATCTTCATGTGCCCAATTGGGAACCGGCATGCCAAGTTCATTCGACAATAGACGAGTGAAATATGGAACAAGCTCAATCAAGTCTGATGGGCGCTCTCTTAGTGGCACAACATCAATCTTAAGTACATTGAGTCGGTAGAACAGATCGCGGCGAAAGTGCCCTTTATCAACCTCTTCCTGAAGATTTCTGTTGGTTGCTGCCACCACGCGTACATCAACGGCAATTTCCTTCTCGCTACCGACTGGACGAATCGTTCTTTGTTCTAACACACGTAACAACGCAGCTTGCATTGGCAGTGGCATTTCACCTATTTCATCAAGGAATAAGGTGCCACCACTTGCGACTCTGAACAGACCCTCACGGTTTTTCTTCGCACCAGTAAATGCGCCAGAGGTGTGTCCAAACAATTCACTTTCGAGAAGCTCCGGGGCAATCGCACCACAGTTGATTGGTACAAATGGTCCGGTGCGTTTGCTGGCTTCATGTACACCACGCGCAACCAACTCTTTACCCGTACCTGACTCACCTTCTATTAAAACTGATGCTCGAGACGGTGCAAATTGACTGATCAATAGTTTGAGCTGTTTGGTCTTGTCTGAATTGCCGATCAATTCGGTCTTGATATGACGACTAACATCACGCTTTAACGCGTACTGCATTCTTTGGTCGAGTCGCTTATCCATACAACGCAGAACCGCTTGTATCATCTGTTCGAGGTTGAATGGCTTAAGAATAAAATCTGAAGCACCAAGCTTAAGTGCAGATATGGTCATCTCTAGATCAGCATAACCCGTCATGAAAATCACATCGGCGCGTTTGTCATTGTCGTTAAACGCCTCTTCCCACTCAATACCAGAACGACCTGGCAGGTTGATATCAAGGACGATGAGATCAAAATGTTCGCTAGAACGTAGTGTTTCAGCTTCTTCAACCGAACCTGCGCTTGATACCTTGCCAAAGAACTTACCTAGTGCTTTCTTTAAGATAGCCTGCATACCCAATTCATCATCCACGACCAAAACGGAAAACGCCTGATAGTGAGTCAATGTGTTCGGGTTGAGATTGGATGCAGATGAACTAGGTAAAGACATAATGATTAGCCGGTGAGGAAAGTTGGGACAGAGTGTACCAATTAACCCTTTCTCCAACAGGGGCAATGTGCGACATTTTGTCCTAGCTCATGTTTTGATTCATTTTAACGGGGTAAATGGCGCAGTTTTGTGCGAAATAACAGCAATTTAGTGAGATCTGATGCATGATTTATTGGCATTAAGATTGCTTATAAGGTGTAGATTTCTAATTACAACAATTAGCGTCTTATGCACATGCCCTTCTTCGAGCCCTTTAAAACTGAAGGCATGTCATTCATTTATAACAGAATGGACATAATAATAATGAAAGCAATTCCCTTAACTATTGCAGCTCTATCTATCGTCAGTTACACGGCTAGCAGCGCGGAAGACACCACTCATATCAAGTTGGCGACAACCACAAGTACTTATCACTCTGGTCTACTGGACTACTTATTACCTGAGTTCGAAAAGGATTCTGGTATCAAGGTTGATGTTCTAGCCGCAGGTACAGGTAAATCACTTCGCATGGGCGAAAATGGTGACGTTGATTTGGTGATGACTCATGCACCAAAAGCAGAAGCTAATTTCGTGGAAAAAGGTTACGGCGTTTTACCTCGTAAGCTGATGTACAACGACTTCGTCATCGTTGGTCCACAAAATGACCCTGCGAAAATTGAATCTCAAAAAGCAGTGGCAGATGTGTTTAAAGCGATCGCGACTAATAACGTGACGTTTGTATCTCGCGGCGACGATTCAGGTACTCATAAGAAAGAGATGGGTATTTGGGCGCAAACTAAAATGGAACCAAACTTCGGTGGCTACCGCAGTGTTGGTCAAGGTATGGGCCCTACTCTGAACATGGCGTCTGAAATGCAAGGCTACACGATGACAGACCGTGGTACTTGGTTGGCTTACCAAAATAAACTGGACCTAAAAATCCTTTTCCAAGGTGATAAGAACCTATTTAACCCTTACCAAGTGATTCTTGTTAACCCTGAACGCTACCCAAGCATCAATTACCAAGCTGCGAAAGTATTCAGTGATTGGCTAGTTAACCCTAAAGGCCAGAAACTGATTAACGACTTTAAACTGCATGGCAAACAACTGTTCGTTGCAAGTGCAGAATAGTTTGTTCCAAGTCGTGAGTCGTTGGCTGTAAGTAAAGAGCAGTGTTGAAGAGGTGGTCCAAACCAACAAACACTACACTTAACGAATCAGTTATGATCACGCTTAAAAACAATAGCTGACCAATACAGGCTCAAATATATTGTGTCAGCTATGATTAACATCAGTCATTACCGATAAAAACCTATTATCGATTCACACGAGATACTTCATGACCCTATGGCAAACAACGATTGATGCAATGAATCTACTAGTGAGTTTTGACCACGAATTGTGGCAAATCGTTGCGGTATCCTTCAGCGTGTCTTTGTCCGCCATCTCATTAGTGATTGTTCCTGCAATCCTTATGGCTTTCTTATTGGCTTATACCGAGTTCCCCGGGAAATGGGCTCTGCTTTCAGTGATCAACACCCTGCAAGCGATCCCTACCGTGGTTATCGGTTTGTTGATGTACATGATGCTTTCTCGCTCTGGCCCGTTAGGTGATTGGCAATTACTGTTCACCCAAAAGGCAATGATTTTAGGTCAGATGCTGATCTGTTTCCCTATTCTAGTTGCGATGATGCATGGTGCTCTGCAGGCCAGTGACCGCCGAGCGGTAGAAACAGCGCGCACACTTGGCGTATCAACAACACGCGTGGCGTGTACCTTGATTTGGGAAACACGTTTTCCTCTATTGGCTGCAACCATTGCTGCCTTTTCTCGTATCGTGACAGAAGTAGGTTGTTCAATGATGGTCGGTGGCAACATTATGGGGATGACAAGAAACATCCCAACGGCTATCGCCATGGAAAGCCACAAAGGCGCATTCGCTCAAGGTGTCGCCCTCGGTATGGTGTTATTAGCATTGGCATTAGCCCTTAACTTTTTCCTTTCCAGTGTGAGAGGAAAAGGCTATCTAAGAACTTAGGAACGCTGTCATGAGTATAAAAATAACAACGCAGCAAATTTCAATGCGCTACAAAGAGCGTGTTTTGTTCCACATTCCCGAATTGTCGATCGGCCCCAACGATGCCATTTATCTCAAAGGAGACAATGGTGTTGGTAAAACGACCCTACTTAAAATCTTGTCTGGATTAATTCAGCCGAGTTCTGGCCGTATTCAGTCCCCGACACAGAGTTGGCAACAGAAATTATTTCCTCGGCTCAAGTTCAAAGACATCATCTACCTGCATCAAACCCCCTATCTTTTTGATGGTTCGGTGTACCAGAATGTCGCTTATGGCATTCGCTTTAACAAAGAGAGCCAAAAAGATAAGCGAGCTCAAATAATTAATGCATTGAGAATGGTAGGTTTAGAAACCTTGGCAGATGAACACATTTCTGTGTTGTCTGGTGGTGAACGTCAACGCGTGGCAATGGCTCGAGCTTGGATTCTTAAGCCTTCAATCTTGCTTATGGATGAACCAAGTGCTTCTTTAGACAAAGAATCTATTGAAAGATTGGTGATTATGGCCGAAGATCTTCTTCAGAGAGGCGCGAGTTTAGTCATCACAAGTCACCAAACTAACGCGTTAACCGATTTATGTAAGAAGCAGTGGTGGATCAAAGACAATACTTTGACCGAATCCCCGCTTCTGCAAGTTATTCAAAAAGATAAAGCACAAGAGAATATTTATGCTGCTTCCAACGCAAACTAGTTGGGTTATTTTGGCTGGCGGACAGGCCAGTCGTATGGGCGGAAAAGATAAAGGACTCGTTGAGCTCAACGGTTCTCCGCTTATTCAATACGTTATAAACAAGCTGTCACAACAAGATGTCAGCATCACTATCAATGCCAATCGTAACTTAGACAGTTACCAAGCATTTGCTCCGGTTGTTTCCGATTCTTTCCCTGACTACCCAGGTCCGTTGGGTGGCATTCATGCTGGCCTTAAAAACGCGAACACAGACTGGGTTGGCTTCGTTCCTTGTGACAGCCCACAAATCAGTGACGACCTTGTTGAGCGTTTTTGTTCTGCAGTTAAAGAAGACAGCGACATTCTTGTCGCGCATGATGGCGAATTTAAGCAACCTGTATTCACCCTATTCCACAAGCGTGTTCTACCAAAGTTAGAAGCGTTTTTGGAACGTGGTGATCGTAAAATCATCTTGCTATACAAAGAGTGTGTCACCGAATACGTTGATTTTAGCGATTCTCCTAACTGCTTTGTAAACTTGAATACGCCAGAAGAACTCACCCAATTCGGAACGCTTCAATAATGAAAGATTCAAAACAACGCCCTAACCTTCCTTTATTGGGCTTTGCTGCTTATAGCGGTACAGGTAAAACGACCGTACTTGAAGCCTTGTTACCTTTGTTAACCGACGCAGGTTTAAAAGTTGGCGTTCTTAAACACGCTCACCATGATTTCGATGTCGATAAGCCGGGTAAAGACAGTTACCGCCTACGCAAAGCAGGCGCGAATCAAATGTTGATCAGCTCTCGTAACCGTCACGTGATGATGACAGAAACGCCAGAAGCCGAAGCGGACTTTGATTACCTGCTTACACGTTTCAATACCAACACGTTAGACTTAATTCTGGTTGAAGGCTGCAAGAACATCGCCTTCCCTAAGATTGAGCTTCACCGCGACGAAGTGGGTAAACCTTGGCTTTATCCAAATGATGACAACATTATTGCTATCGCCGCAGACAGCCAGGTTGAATCCGATCTGCCACAAATGGCGATCAGCGACTTAGAAGCGATTCGTGATTTCATCATCGATTACGCGCAGTCCTTTGACCTTGCCTCTACAACAGGCAAAGCAGTGTCATGCTCGTCTTCAAAAGACGCTGCGCCAGCTGTTTGTTGTGATTCGTTCTCTCCTGCAGGATTAACTGTCACTCAAGGCCAGCAAAAGATTGTTGATAGCATTGATGCACTTGAGCTGACGGAATCTGTTGCCCTAGAAGAAGGGTATGGTCGCGTATTGGCAGAAGATGTTATTTCACCAATCAATGTACCTCAGAACACTAACTCTGCAATGGATGGCTACGCTATTCGTAGTGAAGATTTAGATCTGGATAGCTACCACGTTGTTGCTGAAGTTATGGCAGGACACAGCTACGACAAGACAGTTCAACAAGGTGAAGCGGTTAAGATCATGACAGGCGCACCAATGCCAGAAGGCGTTGATGTCGTTGTGATGCGCGAACAAGCTGTTCAAGATGGCGATAAAGTTAGCTTCCTTGATGCTAAAATATCCGTAGGACAAAATGTCCGTATGGCAGGTGAAGATTTAGAAATCGGCCAACCTGTCTTTACACGTGGTACACGCATCGAAGCACCAGAAATGGGCATGATGGCGTCGTTAGGTTTTGGTACCTGCCCTGTTCTGCGTAAAGTGAAAGTAGGTGTGTTCTCTACGGGTGACGAAGTTCAAGCTCCGGGTAGCGAGCAAAAACCAAACTCTATTTACGACTCGAACCGTTTTACTATTATCGGCATGCTTCAAAAGCTTGGCTGTGACATCGTCGATTACGGCATCATTGAAGATGACGAACAAAAGATGATGGACGTGCTGCACTCTGCGTCGCTTGAAACCGATATGGTCCTGACTTCTGGTGGCGTATCTGTTGGTGATGCTGATTACATTAAGCTTGCGTTAGATAAGCTGGGTGAGATTAACTTCTGGCGTATCAATATGCGTCCAGGTCGCCCATTAGCTTACGGTAAAATTGAAAACAAACCTTTCTTTGGTTTGCCGGGCAATCCAGTTGCAGTCATGGTGTCGTTCATTAACTTTGTAGAACCAGCTATTCGTAAGCTACAAGGTCAAACCAACTGGACACCAGTGAAAGCGAACGCGGTAGCGACTGAGCAATTACGATCTCGCCAAGGTCGTACTGAGTTCAGCCGCGGAGTGTTCTCAATGAACGGATCCGGCGTGCTTGAAGTGAAAACAACCGGTAAGCAAGGTTCAGGTATTCTGCGTTCAATGAGTGAAGCAAACTGCTTAATCGAAATCTCACCAGCGGTTGATACCGTAAAAGTTGGTGAGACGGTAACGATCATTCCACTGCAAGGCCGTGTTTAATTGAAGGTTCAATGAGGCCTAAATTGACTTAGTAGTTCTTTAGTTGACTTAGCTGCTTTTTAATTTATTTGGAAGATCTTCGCCAAAACATAGACGAAGCCCCTATATAGATTTTTTGATGTTAGGGGCTTTTTGTTCTGTTGGTTTCGTAAAAGACAACCTGTTCGTTCCTTAAAAGACAGAAAGCTCAAATCGCGATAAGCGTGAAGAACGATAATCTTAAGATTTTGTATCATAACCTTGAGCCACGTACTGTTTTTATGTAGAGTGCGCGCAAAGTAATAATTCTATTGGAGAGCATCATGGCTCGTACCATTCTGTACACTTACAAAGACGAAGACAAAGAGTTACTGTTTTCGAAACAAGAACACCGCACGATCCAAGAAGCTGTAGCTGCAGCTGAAGGTATCGACATCACTGAGTATCTAAAAACTGAGCAACAGCTTGAGTTTATTTCTGATACTAAAGCGGTTCGTAACTACCAAGATAACTATTTCCGCAAGCTTGGCTTTACTAAGCTTACGTTGAAGCAAAAAGACAACCTTGGCGTTGGCAAAAAGAAGAAGTAAGCCCTCTGGCTTCTTTTTCTTAGCTTCTAGCTTCTAGCTTCTAGCTTCTAGCTTCTAGCTTCTAGCAACGAAAACACGAACAATAAAAATGCCGCAACCTCTTTCGAGATTGCGGCATTTTTATTTATGCTTTTTACCTAGCTTAGCATTAAGTTGAGATTACTTAATGTTAAGGAATGCAGCACCACGAACGCCGCCTGAATCACCGTGTTTCGCTTTGATGATCTTAGGACACTTAGCTACAGAAAGCAGGTACTTAGGTATGCGCTTTGGCATTTCTTCGTAGATAAGTTCGAAGTTTGAAAGACCACCACCCAGTGCAACAACATGTGGGTCAAGACCCGTAAACAGGTTCGCAAAACAGATAGCCAATAGCTCCATGAAGCGATCTACGTGCTCCGCCGCTTTTGCTTCACCTTCGTTGTATGCTTGGATGATTTCAATCGCTTTCTTCTTCTCACCGAAGTAGTGCTCGTAAATCAACTCAAAGCCACGACCTGATAGGTAGCTGTCTAGACAACCTTTCTTGCCACAACCACAGCCTAGTAGCGGTGCGTTGTCGCCAAGGTGGAACCAAGCATCAAGAGGAAGACGCATATGGCCTAGCTCGCCCGCAACGTGGTTACGACCAGAGAACACTTTGCCTTCATAAACTAAACCGCCACCGAAGCCCGTGCCTAGAATTAGACCAGCCACTGATGGTTCATCTTTAAGTTCATCATCCCATGCTTCTGAAAGCGCAAAACAGTTCGCATCGTTCTCGATTTTTACACTACGACCAATAAGCGCTTCTAAGTCTTTACGTAATGGCTTACCTGTTGAAGCCGGTACGTTAACAACAAGCATTGTGCCATCGTCTGCGTTTTCCATGCCAGGAAGACCAAGGCCAATTTTGCCTTCGCAAGAGAATTCGCTGTCGTATTTTTTAACTAAACCAGCAATCGTATCAAGTAGTAGTTGATAGTCATCTGTTGGTGTTGGAACACGTTCTGTTGCTACTCGCTCAAGTTTCTCATTGAATGCACCAAACTCAATTTTTGTGCCGCCAACATCGAAGCCGTAATACATGAAATCTCTCCAATTTTTCCCTAAATTCGGGCAAATAAATTTTTTAAATTAAACAACTAAGGAGCATTATCCATAACACTCCCCCTACAAACCGTGATAGATAACAAACTTATCTCGTGATCGAGTCTGTTTGAACAACAAGTCAGCACAAAGCGGTTAAAGGTTAGAGTGAAGTCTCACTTTTACTGTGTTCTATGAAAGCGTTCAGGCTAGGTTTGGTCAGATCTGACTTATAACGCGTCTTGCTTAGCATGTAGCTTTCGCGAAATGCTTCAAACCATAGCTGTAAAGTCTTGGCGCCCTGCTCTTCGCCCGCTTGCTTTAATACTAAGCTCGCGACTTCTGCAGTAGAAAGGTGTTGTTCGTTGTCTGACTTACGCATCATGTATTGAGAAACTGATTCAGGCTCAATCGATAACACAGGTAAACCTTGTAGATATTCTGAACGACGGAAGATACGTCTTGCTTCACGCCAACTTCCATCGATGAAAATCAGCAGCAGCTTTTTATTTGGGTCACGTATTTGTGGCAAGTCTTGAACTACTCGCGTTTTGTCATCTGTGTAGTCTTCAGGAAACACAATGACAGGCTGATACTTGTCGTCTTTCAGCACATCCAGCATCTCTTGATTCGGCTCAGTGCGGTGCCAAAGGTAGGCATAGTTATCTTTAACGGTATCAAGGATTAAACGGCCGGTATTACTTGGTTTGAGTATTTCGTTGTCCGATAAGATCAACATGGTCGCGACGTTCGTATTTACGTCTGGTTGATGTTCACAGATACAGCTGTCTTGCTTGATTTTACAGAATTCACATCGCACGACTTTACACCCGCGCGCATTAAACGGTTTGGTAGCAATGGATAAACGGTGTTGATATAAACGGTGAAAAGCGTGGATTCTCATGGACAATAACGATAAATCTAGAAAAGTGGCACGATTGTACTTACAGTGTCCTTAGAATGATAGAAGGAATTCCCATGCAAGACCCATCACTGCTTCGCCTTGTTTGTTTTATTGTCGTTTTTGGATTGTGTGCACTTTGGGAATCCCGTTTTCCACGTAAAACACTCACTCAAAGCAAATGGTTTCGTTGGGCGAACAACTTCGCTCTGGTTGCTTTGAATAGCTTTTTATTGGCCACTCTCATTCCTATCGCAGCATTTCAAGCGGCGGTTATCGCACAAGAAAACCAATGGGGTTTGTTCAATACCCTGTCACTTCCGAAAGAACTGACCATTCTGGTCTGTGTATTGCTCTTAGATTGCGCTATTTACCTGCAGCATTTGGTGTTCCACCGTGTTCCTTGGTTATGGAAGTTACATCGAGTTCACCATGCAGACCTAGATATCGATGTCACTACCGGAACGCGCTTTCACCCTATTGAGATGATCCTTTCGATGCTGATTAAAGTGAGTTTGGTGATCGCGCTTGGTGTCCCTGTCATTGCGGTCGTGATATTTGAAATTGTTCTTAATGCCAGTGCGATGTTTAACCACAGTAATGCACGTCTTCCGTTATGGATTGATAAGCAATTAAGAAAAGTGATAGTGACACCAGACATGCATCGCGTTCATCACTCGATCATTGTTAAAGAAACCCACTCAAACTTTGGCTTCTTTTTATCTGTGTGGGACATCTGGTTTAAGACTTACCGCGCTCAACCCAAGCTTGGCCACGATAAGGTGAATATTGGTGTTCCCGAGATTCAAGATGGTAAAGAGCAACGGTTGGACTTGATGTTGCGTCAGCCGTTTGCACAATTCCCGACAACGAAAGACTAGATTCAAACTCGTTTGTGGCTCAAGCTGATATTAAACTCAAACCTATATCTAGACAAAAACGCCCTTAGATTCATGTCGGAATTTAAGGGTGTTTCTGTATCGATAGGGATATAAGCGTAGCTAGTTCTTCAACTGTTGTGCTTTTTAGCTTAACTCCGCACACTCGTTTTCCTGTGCACGTTCGTTTACTTCAATACGTATTTGTGAAGCATGGCTTGTTGGTTCCCTGCTATCTCTCCGACTTGTTCTGAACTCTCGATCATAGATTCAAGTTGCAGCTTAGTATTCTCACCCTGCTCAGATACTCGGGTGATTGAATGCGTTACATCGACAGTCGCTCGTGCTTGCTGCTCAGTAGCGACCATGATTTGTTCAACACGCCCTTTGATCTGGCTAACCGCGAACTCTATCTTCTCGAAGGCCTGTTTTACATCTCCGCTGGTGTCCAGCGCATTCGCCATTTCGCTTCGCGATTCCGTTACAGAAGCTCGTGAGCGATCAGCCGCCGCCACCAATTCGTTCATCATATTACGAATATTAGTGGTTTGCTGGGAGGTACCACTCGCCAGTTTTCGTACTTCATCGGCAACCACTGCAAACCCGCGGCCTTGGTCTCCTGCTCGCGCTGCTTCTATTGCGGCATTCAATGCGAGTAAGTTAGTGTTTTCAGCAATACCACTGATCACGTCAACCATTTCACGAATCTGTTTAACGCGAATATCCAAGTCCGTCATCGATTCTTGATTCAGGCTAAGAGATTGCTCAAGCGCTTGTAATCGTTGCTGGTTAAGGCCAACCACTTGGCTGCCATTCACTGACTCATCTTCTGCTATTTGTGCATCGTCGTTCGATGCGTTAGAGATACGGGCAATCTCACCAATGGATGCTTCAAGTTCAGTAATCGTAGTTATCATATTCTGAAGTGATTCGTTCTGCTCATTCAAGCTAGAATTTGTTTGCTCTGCGGCGTCATGACTCACTTCAGCTGTTTGATAAAGCGTCTCACAGTTACGCGTTACCAAACGAACCGAGTCAGCGGTTGAATCTACGACTGTATTGAGTTTCGAAGTGATAACTTGCAGCTCCAGAGGTCCCAACAGTTCACTTTGTTTGGAGAAGTCGTGATCGGCAAGTGAACTTAATTGTTGGGTAATGTTTTTAAGCCCTTTATTCATCCAACGACGTAATACGAACCATGAGATCGCAATGATTACGGCAATCACCAGCCCGCTGATAAACAGCACACTATCGATATTGATGATGGTTTGATTTACAACGAGCTCGCTTTCATCAATCAGTTGGGAAGCTGTAGAAGACAATTGATTCAGTGTGCTGATAACGGTATTTGCTAAGGTAATCACTTGCGTTAAGTTCTGCTCTTGCTGTTTAACCAGTTCGAGTTTCGATAGGATTTGCTTGATAACGCCTTGTTCCGTGAAGCCTTCTTTTACCATTTCATAAGGTGCGGTTAGGCTTGCGAACTCGGCGATGTCTGGGTGCCAATCAGCAAAGTCACCGTAAGCCAAGTTAAGGCCCGCAATTCGATTTCTGAGTTGACGATATTCATCGTGTGCTTTATCAATGTCAGATTGCATCATCAACATCAAAAAGGTGTTCGCCATCGCAGACGCACTGGACGTAAATCGATTCGCAGCATCACTCGCTTCCGGGTTGTCTTCAACCAAAAACGAGCTGATTCGATTCATTTCTGGTCCGATAGATCCAACGCCATAACGGAACTCGCCCATTTTACTGTCGATGATATTTTGCTTACTTTGAATCTCAATTTGCGCTAGCAGTACCGTGTTGGTCATGTTTTGCAGTTGCGTCATGTCATCGATAAGGTTTTGTTGTTGCTCTAAAGAGATCGCTTCAGGAAAAGATTGGGAGATAAAAAGGAGTTCCTCTAGCGTGGTATTACTCTCTGTTGCGAGTTGAACAATTGAGCCCCTTGTGGCATTCAGTGTATCTAAGTCGGTTGATTGGGTGCTGTAAGTGAGAAGTTTTACTTGTTCTAATACGCTTTGCGTTAATTCGGCGTTATGTAGAGCAAGGGGTAATGCTTGTTCTGAAAGTGCATCAAAATGTTCTCCGACTCGCTCAACTCCCCGAATACTAACCATTGACAAAAAACTAACGAGTAAAAGAATGGAAATAAATACAGCGGTGACAGTTTGAATGAGCGAAAATGTATAACGTGAGGGTTTTATTGATAAATTTGTGTCGGGCATGTGAAATCCAATTTGACTACGAAAAGAGATATCCTTAAGTTAGTCCGTATACTAGAAGTCCTTGGTGACATTTATATTTCAGTTTTTTGTCAGAAGAGTTACATATGAAATTCAGAAAAATGGCTGTAGTTACAATAACTTTGGCAACATTGGCTGCTTGTAGCTCGACTCCCTCCCCTTCTCAACTTAGTCAAACCGCTCAAAAACCCTTATCAAAGTCAGAGCAATTGACTACCAATGCATATATGAGTGTATATGAACAGTGGAAAGGTGTGCCATATCATTTTGGTGGGACATCATTTCGAGGCGTAGACTGTTCCGCTTTTGTTCAAATCGCCGTTCAAAATGCGACACAACAAGCTCTACCGAGAACCACAAAAGATCAGAGTAAAAAGGGAAAAGAAATTGCGTATGAACAGGCAACAAGTGGTGATTTGGTGTTTTTCAAAACTTCGATGACAGTGCGACACGTAGGCGTGTATTTAGGAAATAATCAATTCCTACATGCTTCGACATCAAAGGGTGTCATTATATCGAGGTTGGATAACCCTTATTGGGCGTCTAAGTTTTGGCACTTTAGGCGTTTATAACAGCTTAATAGATTAACCGCCAAACAACGTCACTTTTTAAGGTGTAGCTTAAACGCCTAGATCATCGTAGTTAATGGGCTAGCGAGGAAATAGACCGTTAGTCGTACTTGGCGACAGCCGTGTCAAATAGGTTCTTCACGAGCGCGATGTACTCATCTAGAAATACAATTTGCTCGTTGGTCGCTTTCTTCGCCCAAACCCCCGCTAACACTTCACCTAAATCGGCAACCACAGCATCGGCTTCTTTCAAGAGTTGAAAACGAACACTCGAATGCAACTCTGGATTTTGCTCAAAAATAGCCATGATGTTTGTTGAAATCATGTCAGTGATGATGTCTTCAACACTCTCATTGCCTGTATCGCCATTACTATTGGTAAAGACATCCAGATTAAATGATAAGTGCTCGATAAGAGCCAAATAGCCATCGGTTTCTACAACCACAATAAATCTCCGTTTTAAGCTCAAGAGCAGATTAATACGTACTTGCTTAATACTATGTAAATGAAGCGGTTTGTCATCACTTTATTACCAAAAACCGTATTAAAATGATCCTAGTTAGTATTTCAGCTTAAATTTAAATCAATATGGCTCTATGTGTCATACCAGCCCGCTTAAGCTATAAGTAAGTGAACGCCTAACAAAGTCTAAAACAAACTTTTAATTAATGTACTGCGCTAGTTAACAATAGCGATAGTTAACAAGAGTCCTATCCACTTTCTTTAAAAGCTCATTTATGTTGGTGCGTAGACAATAGCAAGCTCCCTCGACTTTTCCAGTTTGAAGGGTTCAAAACCGTTTCCATTGTGATACCAGCTCCAAACAATTTATGACGTCTGATTGGTAATTTCTGTTTGTATTTCAAATATCTTGAATTAGTTTGAGTTCACAAATTGAGTAATTGATTCGGCATAAGCTGAACCAGAGATAAGAACATTGACGAGTGCGTCTATAAATTGCTCAGATTTATCCTAAACTATTGCTATTAAACAAACAGTATTTCTAACTTTGATTTTTTTAACTTTCAGTCCTTGAGGATTTCCTATGTGGCAGGCCATTTCTCAACAACTTTCAGATACTCTTCTATTTAACTTTCAGATTACTGAACGTACTAAGGTTTCCGGTGGCGACATTAACGATTGCTATATGATCAGCGATGGTAATGAACGTTACTTTGTGAAAGTGAACCAGCGAGAATTTTTACCTAAGTTTGAAATTGAAGCTGAAAACTTGCGTTTGCTAAGAGAGACTTCCACCGTTTATGTTCCCGAATTGGTACTGATTGGTAAAACCAAAGAGTGCTCTTTCATTATCCTCAATTACTTGCCAACCAAGCCACTTGAAACGGGTAATAACAGCTTTGATTTCGGGGTCCAGCTTGCTCGCCTTCATCTGTGGGGGGAGCAAAAAGAGTTCGGTTGCGACCAAGACAACTATATCGGCAGTACACTTCAACCTAACCCTTGGCATAAGAAATGGGGCCGTTTTTTTTCTGAGCAGCGCATTGGTTTCCAACTCCAGTTGCTAAAAGAAAAAGGCATCGAATTCGGTGACATCAATGACATCGTTGATGTGGTGAATATGCGTCTTGCAGGCCACAACCCTCGCCCTTCTTTGCTTCATGGGGACCTCTGGAATGGCAACGTCGCAAATTCAGCCTTTGGGCCAATCTGTTATGACCCTGCTTGTTATTGGGGCGATCATGAATGTGATTTGGCGTTAACGGAATTGTTTGAAGGGTTTCCAAAAGAGTTTTATGAAGGTTACCAGAGCGTCAATCCACTCGACGTTGGCTATACTGATCGGAAAGACATTTACAACTTGTACCATCTTCTTAACCACTGCAATCAATTTGGCGGCGAATATTTAGCACAAACTGAAGCATGCATTCAGAAGATACAGGCCGTTTAATATCAATCACAGCTAGCGACTGCGGTCGATATAAGTTGCAATGTTCGATATTGCTATTTATTACGATCTATTCAAGCTACTACGATTGTTACAAGTTACAGTGAGGAGAATTCGCCATGCATAAATACACAGAGAAACATGTCTCCTGCCCCCACTGTGGGCATGCAATCAGCATAACGCTCGATGCTTCTAATGGGAGCCAAGATTTTTATGACGATTGCCCTGCATGTTGCAATGCCATTCACCTCGACATGCAGGTAGATGAAGTAAGAGACAGAATTCACCTTTCGATTGATGCAGACGATGAACAAGTCTTCTGAAATACACCTTCTCTTAGTGAGCTAGAGCAAATTAAAATACAAAAAAGAGCACGTTATGTGCTCTTTTTTGTAGCGTTGTACCGTCCTAAATATGGTTGACACATTTCCAACATGAAATTGGAGAGTGTCATGAAAACAACAAGTAGACGTACTCAACGAGATTATTCTCTTGCCTTTAAATTGTCAGTCGTAAGCCAAGTTGAAAAAGGCGAAATGACTTATAAGCAAGCTCAAGAACGTTATGGGATCCAAGGTCGCTCTACCGTTTTAGTTTGGCTTCGCAAACATGGTCAACTAGATTGGTCTAAAGGAACAGAACAATCGAGAGCGTTAGGAGCGACTATGTCAAACTCTTCCTCAACTCAAACCC
>NZ_JAKJSX010000014.1:0-204852 GCF_050337435.1 Vibrio satsumensis
TAACTATAAAGATTTGCTGCGGTCGTGGCGGAATTGGTAGACGCACCAGATTTAGGTTCTGGCGCCGAGAGGTGTGAGAGTTCAAGTCTCTCCGACCGCACCATTATTTAGATATCTTAAGTGATATCATTGTTGGGCTATCGCCAAGCGGTAAGGCACTGGCTTTTGATGCCAGCATTCCCTGGTTCGAATCCAGGTAGCCCAGCCACTATTTAAACTCTTTGTTTGATTACTTAAGTAGTTAACYAAGAGMACAACGTTACATCGAATCACCAATGTCGATTTAACTATAAAGATTTGCTGCGGTCGTGGCGGAATTGGTAGACGCACCAGATTTAGGTTCTGGCGCCGAGAGGTGTGAGAGTTCAAGTCTCTCCGACCGCACCATTATTTCTCTTTCATTAGAGAACAAATAGTGAATCTATTAGATTTATTATGGCTACTTAGCTCAGTTGGTTAGAGCACATCACTCATAATGATGGGGTCGCAGGTTCAAATCCCGCAGTAGCCACCACTTTTTCTTTGAAACAAGAAGACAACGTTATTTCGAACCACCAATGTCGATATAACTATAAAGATTTGCTGCGGTCGTGGCGGAATTGGTAGACGCACCAGATTTAGGTTCTGGCGCCGAGAGGTGTGAGAGTTCAAGTCTCTCCGACCGCACCATCATTGAATGAAACCCAGCTTTTTAGCTGGGTTTTGTTTTATCTGGAATATGCAAATCTGATAACCCCGTCACCAAGTATTTCTCCCTATCTAATCACTTCATGACTTTTTTATAAGACAATGTCTGCTCCATTTTCTAATTGAGTATGACTACCCTATGAAAAACCTCACTTTAACGATCGGTTGCTACACGGATACGCCAAGTAAAAGCCAAGGCGTATATCAGGCTCAATTAGACTTGGAAAACGGAAAGCTATTACCTTTAGATCTCGTTGCAGAGTGCACTAACCCGTCTTTTGTCGTAGCAACCGAGCTTGGTATCTATACCGCGTCTGAAGTTGATCAGCCAAAACAGCCACAGTTAATTCATATACCTAGCCCTAACTCAAAGGCGGTTAAGAACTCCGGCACTATCGCTGGTGCTCACCCTTGCCACATCGCAATTGATCCTAGCCACAAATTTGCTATTACGTCTCAATACTCATCCGGCTCATTCGATATTTTTAGTTTAAGTATTAATGGCAATATCGATAAGCGACTCAAAACGATTGCTATGGTGGGTTCAGGGACTAACAAAGAACGCCAAACAGCTCCACATGCTCATCAATGTCTGTTCTTACAAAATTCACCACAATTTGTCACCGTCGACCTTGGTGCTGATCGAATCAACTTCTATTGCTTTGATGAAGAGCAAGAAGAGTTTCTAGACGAACCTATGCAATCTATTAAAGTTCCTGCGGGCAATGGACCTCGTCACCTCGTCTTCAATAAAGATGAAGACAAAGCCTATGTGATCTGTGAGCTCTCTGAAACGATACTGATGATGGAAAAAACTCTTGGGAACTGGAGTATTGTCGAAGAGATTGACGCGCTCCCAAATGTGGAAAAAGGAGAGGCTACAGCTGCAATAAAGCTATCGCCGGATGAGCAATTCCTCTATGTATCATGTCGACACCAATCGATGATCAGTTGCTTCAGAATCGAGCCTACAACGAAAATGCCTATTTTTATTGATAGCTATAATACTGAAGGCAGCTTCCCTCGTGATTTTCATATTACTGACTGCGGACGATGGCTTATCGCAGCAAACCAACACTCCAACAACATCACCTCATTCAAGCGAGATAATGAGGATGGGTCTTTGGTTTATACAGGATACTCTTTAGAGATCGACGCACCAGTTTGCGTTACACAGCAGCTATAACATTCAACACCATACAAAAAAGGAGAGCATCTGCTCTCCTTCTCTATATAGATAACCTGAACTAATAAATTAAAGACCTAAGGCGTATTTCAATACTTGAGTTTTAATCGGCCCAGAGTTTTCTGCTAATTTTAGCGCAGCATTACGTACAAACTTGAGCGGACCAATGTCGTTGCTGAATGTCTTGTAGAAGAAATCCATGCCACTCTGCATCATTAGGTTGTCGCCTCTTCTCATCACTTCATAGCGTCTTGCTACAGACTGATTCAATTCACCCTTTTCTTTGGTGGAATGCAACAGTACTGATACATCTTTGAAGCCTAAGTTAACACCCTGCCCAGCCAATGGGTTAATCGTATGCGCAGAATCCCCGACTAAAATACAGTTATTCTTCGAATATGATTGAGCATGACGTCGTATCAGAGGAAAAGACCCCGAATTCAAGACTTTGATATCACCTAACTCTTTAGGAAAGTGAGTAAGTACTTCGTTACGTAGTTTTTCAGGGGTCATTGCTGACAGTTGCTTGATACGCAGTGGAGAGTCATACCAAACTAACGAGCCCTGCCCGACTTCTTGATCGTCAGAGGTTAGAGAACACAAAGGCAAAAATGAACGAGGGCCACTTGGTAGGAATTGCTGCCAAGTAATATCTTGCTGAGGCTGTTCTGTTTCTACGTTGATAAGCATACAGTGTTGTCGATAATCCCAAGCCGTAATACCAATTCCAGCTTGTTGACGAACGGCTGAATTCGCACCATCAGCACCAACCACCCACTTCGCGGATAGCTCTCCCCCTGATTGAAGCTTAACGATATTGGTTTCACCAAACTCAATCTCATCGAGCTTTTCTGGACATAACAGTTCTAAATTTTCATAAGCATCAAACTGAGACCATAAGCCCAATTGAATGAGTCGGTTTTCAACAATGTAGCCTAAACGAGGCAAATCAAGTGACTCTGCATCAAACCGAGTACGACATTCTGGGTGCTCCCACGTCTCTAAGCGCTTATAAGAACATACTCGCATCGCTTCTATGTGTTGCCATGCGCCAAGATCGTTAAGCAAATCGACCGATGCTTGAGAAATAGCGGAAACACGAATATCCATCGCTTGTGACTCATCAAAAGCTTGTGGAGCAAAACCTTCGATCACCGCAACACTCAGACCTTGCTTTGCAAAACCAATTGCTGTTGCTGCACCAACCATGCCGCCACCGACTACTACAATATCGTAACTGTTCATATTTTGTACTTATCAGTTTGATTCTTTGACTGTTTTTGATTGTACTTTTTCATAACTAACTTGTAACCAAAAACCTTATTCGAAAAAAGGGTTATCCCTTATGGCATATGGCGTTAACGATAATAAAAACCACTACATAAGAGATTTGTTCAGACTACTAGTCAGTCGGTTTTGAAACCAGTACAATACGCCGCTTGCCGCTAGAGCCTGTCATAAAATTGAATACCGAATTATGACAAACAGGGCTAGTGGATGAATAATGGGCGATTTGCTCCCTTAAATTAAACTAACGATCGAGCGAACATATAATGAGTAAGAAACTGCTAATTAAAACTTGGGGCTGTCAGATGAATGAATATGATTCATCAAAAATGGCCGACCTGCTTAACGCTGCAAATGGCTATGAGCTAACTGAAGTACCTGAGGAAGCAGACGTACTACTATTGAATACTTGTTCTATCCGTGAAAAAGCGCAAGAGAAAGTATTCCACCAGCTTGGTCGTTGGAAAACGCTGAAAGATAAAAAAGAAGGTGTGGTGATCGGTGTGGGTGGCTGTGTAGCGACTCAAGAAGGTGATCACATTCGTCAACGTGCACCATACGTAGACGTTATCTTTGGCCCACAAACATTGCACCGTTTGCCAGAGATGATTAAATCATCACTGTCTAACGAAAAGCCAGTAATGGACATCTCTTTCCCAGAAATCGAAAAGTTCGATAATCTGCCAGAGCCAAAAGCTGAAGGCGCGACAGCATTCGTTTCTATTATGGAAGGTTGTTCTAAATACTGTACTTACTGCGTTGTACCATATACGCGTGGTGAAGAAGTTAGCCGTCCGATGGATGATGTACTGTTCGAAGTTGCTCAACTTGCAGAGCAAGGCGTACGTGAAGTTAACCTACTGGGTCAGAACGTAAACGCCTACCGCGGTCCAACACACGAAGGCGATATCTGTTCATTCGCAGAACTGCTTCGTCTTGTTGCTTCTATCGATGGTATCGACCGTATTCGTTTCACAACCAGCCACCCGCTTGAGTTTGGTGACGACATCATTGACGTTTACAAAGATACACCTGAACTAGTGAGCTTCCTTCACCTGCCAGTACAAAGTGGTAGTGACCGTATTCTTACAATGATGAAGCGTCCACATACGGCGATCGAGTACAAATCTATTATCCGTAAACTGCGTAAAGCTCGTCCTGACATTCAAATCAGTTCAGACTTTATTGTTGGTTTCCCTGGTGAGTCTAAACAAGACTTCCAAGATACAATGAAGCTAATTAAAGAAGTTGATTTCGATATGAGCTTCAGCTTTGTCTTCTCTCCTCGTCCAGGTACGCCAGCAGCAGATTACCCATGTGATGTACCAGCACAAGAGAAGAAAGATCGTCTGTACGAACTGCAACAAACGGTAAACACACAAGCAATGCGTTTCTCGCGTCTAATGTTAGGCACAGAGCAACGTATCCTTGTTGAAGGCCCATCAAGAAAGAACCTAATGGAACTTCGCGGCCGTACAGAAAACAGCCGTGTTGTGAACTTCGAAGGTTCTGCAGACCTAATCGGTCAGTTCGTAGATGTGAAGATCACTGAGGTTTACACCAACTCACTACGTGGTGAGCTAGTTCGTACAGAAAAAGACATGGGGCTACGCGTTGTTATGACTCCAGCAGAAATGATGGAAAAAACAAAACGTGAAGACGAGCTAGGTGTAGCAACATTTACGCCATAGGCAATACAACTGTTTGAGCACAAAGCGCAAACACAAAGCTTGAAATTACCTAACTAAGTGACCATCTTAGAAATAGGGATATCACCATCAGAAGCCCGGTCTAAATCGGGCTTTTTGCTCTTTTTTTTTATTTAAGAGTGAGTGGCACAAAATGAGAGGCTAATTTGAGCAATAAAATCGTTACCTTAGAGATAAATCTAGAGCCAGCAGACAACAAGCGCTTGGCAAGTTTATGCGGGCCATTCGACGACAACATCAAACATCTTGAGCGTCGTCTGGGCGTTGAGGTTAATTACCGTAGCAACTTTTTTACGATTGTCGGTAAGCCTCACACGACAGCCGCAGCTTTAGACATCATCAAACACCTCTATGTTGAAACGGCTCCAGTTAAAGGCAACATAATCGATATCGAACCAGAACAAGTGCATCTGGCGATCACCGAGTCTGGCATTTTGGAGCAACACGTCGAGTCTGAAATAAACTACGGCAAAGAAGTGACCATTAAGACTAAAAAAGGCGTCATCAAACCTCGTACGCCAAACCAAGCACAATACCTAATGAACATGGTCACTCATGACATCACTTTTGGTATTGGACCAGCCGGTACAGGTAAAACATACTTAGCCGTTGCTGCAGCAGTTGATGCACTTGAGCGCCAAGAGGTTCGCCGAATCCTACTGACTCGCCCTGCTGTTGAAGCTGGTGAGAAGCTTGGTTTCCTACCGGGTGATTTAAGCCAAAAAGTAGACCCATATTTGCGTCCACTTTACGATGCACTGTTTGAGATGCTTGGCTTTGAGCGAGTCGAGAAGCTGATTGAACGTAACGTGATTGAAGTTGCACCACTGGCGTATATGCGAGGTCGTACGTTGAATGATGCGTTTATCATTCTTGATGAGAGCCAAAACACCACGGTAGAACAAATGAAGATGTTCTTAACCCGTATCGGCTTTAATTCACGTGCTGTGATCACTGGTGATATTACGCAAATCGATTTACCTCGTGGTGCAAAGTCAGGCTTACGCCATGCGACTGAAGTGCTCAGTGAAGTGGATGACATTAGTTTTAACTTCTTCATGTCTGAAGACGTCGTTCGTCACCCTGTAGTTGCTCGAATCGTCAACGCCTACGAGAAGTGGGAAGCGAAAGACCAGAAAGAACGCAAAGAGTTTGAAAAGCGTAAACGTGAAGAGCGCGAAGCCAAACTTCTTGAGGCTCAGCAGGCCGTTACGACACAATTAGCAACACAAAATAGCTCTGTAATTGCAGAGCAAGGTGATAAATAGATGTCTATTGAACTAGACCTGCAATTAGCGGTCGAAAATGAGCAAGGTCTTCCAACTGAGCAAGATATTCAGATTTGGCTGGACAAGACAATTCCTCAGTTTCAAGAGAACGCTGAGTTGACGGTTCGTATCGTTGATATACAAGAAAGCCACCAGCTCAATCATGAATATCGTGGCAAAGACAAGCCAACTAACGTGTTGTCTTTTCCATTCGAGGCTCCTCCAGGGATCGAGTTAGATCTACTTGGCGACCTCATTATCTGCCGCCAAGTTGTCGAAAAAGAAGCAGAAGAGCAAAGTAAGCCTCTGCTAGCACACTGGGCTCATATGGTTGTACATGGCAGTCTGCATCTGCTAGGTTATGATCATATCGAAGATGATGAAGCTGAAGAGATGGAGTCACTCGAGACAGAAATCATGCAATCTATGGGGTTTGAAGACCCTTATATTCTAGAAAAGTAAACTGATTCTAGTAAAGTAGGTTGCAGAGAAACAATAACTCATCGAACCTGCGATTTCCGCAGGAATCTGAGTTGTAACGTGTGCTATCACACTTCTGATAGCGTTATTTTTTGAGAAATCATGAACGAAGGTAACCCCCCCACTTCTGAGGGAAGTAAAAAATCTGAAGGTCCGAGTAGAAAGTCCTTCTTTGAACGCCTAGGCCAACTATTTCAAGGTGAAGTAAAAGATCGCCAAGAGCTCGTGGATGTAATCCGCGACTCAGAAATTAATGACCTAATTGACCATGACACGCGCGACATGCTCGAGGGTGTTATGGAAATTTCAGAGATGCGAGTACGCGATATCATGCTGCCTCGCTCTCAAATGGTTACAGTTGAACGCACCGATGATTTAGATACATTGATTGCGCTTATTACTGATGCTCAACACTCTCGCTACCCAGTGATCAGTGAAGATAAAGACCATGTTGAAGGCATTCTATTAGCAAAGGACCTACTTAAGTATTTGGGTTCAGAAAGTGCCCCATTTGATATCGAACAAGTGATTCGCCCTGTTGTGGTTGTTCCTGAAAGTAAGCGAGTAGATCGCCTGCTTAAAGAGTTCCAAGAAGAGCGCTACCACATGTCTATCGTTGTCGATGAGTTTGGCGGAGTTTCTGGCCTAGTAACCATTGAAGATATCCTCGAAGAAATCGTTGGTGAAATTGAAGACGAGTTCGACGATGAAGAAGAGCTAGATATTCGTAAGCTGAGTAAGCATACCTTCTCTGTAAAAGCTTTAACCACTATTGAAGAGTTCAACGATACGTTTAACACTACCTTTAGTGACGATGAAGTGGATACGGTAGGCGGTATGGTTATGACCGCACTCGGTCACCTGCCTGTTCGTGGCGAAATTGTAGAGATTGAAAACTACCATTTCAAAATAACATCAGCAGATAACCGCCGTGTGATTCAGCTACAGGTAACCATTCCTGACGAGCAACCTCTTCCGACTATCGAAGAATAACAACTTCTCTCTAAAGAGATGACAGAAATTAGATGACTAAGACTTTTATTCATCGCCTATTACGGCCGCTTGCGGCCGTTTTTGTTGGCGCTATAACCACCCTTTCATTCGCTCCATACTCTATATGGCCTCTTGCTATTCTCAGCCCAGCTTTGTTGCTGTTACTGATTCATAACCGCTCTCCTAAAAGTGCGCTTTGGATTGGCTACGGATGGGGTTTAGGTCAATTCACGACAGGTATCAGCTGGGTATACGTCAGCATTGATGGTTTTGGTGGTATGCCACTGGCAGCTAACCTATTTTTGATGGCATTACTTGTTGGCTACCTAGCTGTTTATTCAGGTCTATTTACTTGGAGTTTGAACAAGTTCTTCCCTGCTAATAATCTAAGCCGCTTTTTCCTCGCAGCACCTGCACTATGGTTAATCAGTGATTGGCTACGTGGATGGGTAATGACAGGGTTCCCTTGGCTTTGGTTAGGCTACAGCCAAATCGATTCGCCATTAGGGTCCTTTGCACCGATTGGCGGCGTAGAGTTAGTAACTCTAGCGATCATTGTTTCAGCATCAGCGTTTGCTTATGCTGTTATCAATAGAGCCTGGAGTATCGCTGTTATTCCTGCGGTCGTATTTAGTACTGGCTTTGGTATTCGCAACATCGATTGGGTAACGCCGAACCCTGAAAAAACCACGTCAGTCGTTTTAATACAAGGCAACGTCGATCAAGATAGCAAATGGCTACCAAGTCATCGTTGGCCAACCATGATGAAGTACACCGACCTAAGCAGAGAAAATTGGGACGCTGATATCATCATCTGGCCTGAAGCCGCTATCCCTGCGTTTGAGGTAGAGATTCCTTCTTTCCTACGTAACTTAGATAGCGCAGCGAAGATGAACAACAGCTCTATCATCACAGGCGTGCTTAATCAGTCTGAAGATAAGAAATACTACAACAGTGTTCTTTCACTTGGCGTGAACCCATATGGTGAGTACAGCTACGATCCAGACGAACGCTATCATAAACATCACTTATTGCCATTTGGTGAGTTTGTCCCGTTTGAAGATATCCTACGCCCGTTAGCACCATTCTTTAATTTGCCGATGTCATCATTCAGCCGTGGTGATTTTGTTCAACCAAACATCGTGGCAAATGGACGCCACTTAGCGCCAGCGTTGTGCTATGAGATCATCTTTAATGATCAAGTTAGACAGAATGTGACTGATGAGACTGACTTTATCCTCACACTCTCTAACGATGCGTGGTTTGGTCGTTCTATTGGGCCATTACAACATATGGAAATCGCACAAATGCGCGCTCTGGAGCTTGGTAAGCCGCTTATTCGCTCTACCAACAATGGTGTGACGGCAGTTACCGATTACAAAGGCAACATCATCAAGCAAATACCTCAGTTCGAAACGGCAGTGTTAAAAGCCGAGCTCATTTCAACGGATGGGCAAACGCCTTATCACACAGTAGGTACTTGGCCACTGTATATTTGGGCAATGCTCAGCTTGGTGATTGGTTGGCTAATAAGACAGCCAAAGAGCTAGATTCGACGAAAAGTGATTTTAGATTCGAGGGTTGACTGGTGGGTCAACCCTTTTTTATTGCCGCGGTTTGAAGTTAATTACATGTTTACGGCTTAAGTGCTTTGCGGCTAAACCCTGTAGAGCCACATTTAATGCATGGAATGATATTGGTTGGGTGGTTATATTCAGTTTGATGGCCACACTCGTCACATACCAAGGTGCCTAACCCAATGACTTCACCCGCTTGATATAAGCCCTGATGTTCAAGATCTTGGAACAGCTCAACCCATTCAACTTTCGTTCGATCGGTTATGTCTAGAAGACCTTGCCATATAGAGTCTGCAATCATCAAATAGAATGGACCGCTTTTACTCTCTTCATAGCTTTCAGAAAACTCTTTCAAGTCCGACTTCACGTAGGCTGAAATCAGCGATAATTCATCTTTGGTCATGTCGTTGGCTGCTTTCGCATACTTGCCTGACGTTTCGATTTTGTTGTTGAGCTCTTCAGGACTATGCTTCAGCGTTTCGATGACCTCTTCAACAACTTCTTCATAGAGTGCTTTTTTCTTCGGCATAACAACCTCCTTAAGATAACCAACCTTGAAGCGAGCAAACGGATGCGCCGCAATGCACTCCCGCTCACAAACAAATGCAATTCATACTCTTAAGTATAGTTGCCCTGCGAAATTCAGTGAAAATTACACAATCTACTAGGCAGCAACTGCAAGTATGAAGGGTATAACTATTGTTGTACTCAGCTCCTTTAGGTATTCTATGACGATCTGTAAGATTCTGTTCTAACCGAACTCACAAATTCCAAGATAACCGGATACCATCGATGCAAGAACAATATAACCCGCAAGAGATTGAACAAAAGGTTCAACAACACTGGGATAACAGCGAAACTTTCGTTGTAAGTGAAGACCCAAACAAAGAAAAATTCTACTGTCTTTCTATGTTCCCTTACCCAAGTGGCCGACTGCACATGGGTCACGTGCGTAACTACACCATCGGTGATGTGGTATCTCGTTTCCAACGTCTACAAGGCAAAAACGTAATGCAGCCAATTGGTTGGGATGCATTCGGCCTACCTGCAGAAAACGCAGCTGTTAAAAACAACACAGCGCCTGCGCCATGGACTTACGAAAACATTGAGTACATGAAAAACCAGCTTAAGCTTCTAGGCTTTGGTTACGACTGGAACCGTGAATTCGCAACATGTACTCCAGAGTACTACCGTTGGGAACAAGAGTTCTTCACTAAGCTTTACGAAAAAGGCCTAGTTTACAAGAAGACTTCTTCTGTGAACTGGTGTCCAAATGACCAAACTGTACTGGCAAACGAGCAAGTAGAAGACGGTTGCTGCTGGCGTTGTGATACTCCGGTAGAACAAAAGAAAATTCCTCAGTGGTTCATCAAAATCACTGAGTACGCTCAAGAGCTACTAGACGATCTAGACAACCTTGAAGGCTGGCCTGAAATGGTTAAAACCATGCAGCGCAACTGGATCGGCCGCTCTGAAGGTGTTGAGCTGTCTTTCGCTGTTAACGGCGAAGAAGCGCCACTAGAAGTGTACACAACACGTCCTGATACACTAATGGGTGTTTCTTACGTTGGTATCGCTGCAGGTCACCCTCTTGCAGAGAAAGCATCGAAGAACAACCCAGAACTTGCTGCATTCGTTGAAGAGTGTCGTAACACTAAAGTTGCTGAAGCTGAACTAGCAACGATGGAAAAGAAAGGTATGGATACTGGCCTAACGGCTATCCACCCTCTTAACGGTCGTGTTGTTCCTGTATACGTAGCAAACTTCGTACTTATGGATTACGGCACAGGTGCGGTAATGGCGGTTCCTGCTCACGATCAACGTGACTACGAGTTCGCAACTAAGTACGGCATCGATATCATCCCAGTAATCAAACCTGAAGACGGTTCTGAACTAGATGTGTCTGAAGCGGCTTACACTGAGAAAGGTGTACTGTTCGATTCTGGCGAATTCGATGGTCTTGCGTTCCAAGAAGCATTCGATGCAATTGCTGCGAAGCTTGAAGCAGAAGGCAAAGGTAAGAAAACAGTAAACTTCCGTCTACGTGACTGGGGCGTTTCTCGTCAACGTTACTGGGGTGCTCCAATTCCAATGGTAACCACTGAAGACGGTGAAGTTCACCCAGTACCAGCAGACCAACTGCCTGTTGTTCTTCCAGAAGACGTAGTTATGGATGGCGTAACGAGCCCAATCAAGGCTGACAAGTCTTGGGCTGAAACAACATTCAACGGTGAACCTGCTCTACGTGAGACTGACACGTTCGATACGTTCATGGAATCTTCTTGGTACTACGCTCGTTACTGTTCACCACAAGCAGACGACATTCTAGATCCAGAGAAAGCAAACTACTGGCTGCCAGTTGACCAATACGTTGGTGGTATCGAGCACGCTTGTATGCACCTACTTTACTCTCGTTTCTTCCATAAGCTTCTACGTGACGCTGGTTACGTAACGTCTGACGAACCGTTCAAGCAACTACTATGTCAAGGTATGGTTCTGGCTGACGCGTTCTATCACGAAAACGAAAAAGGCACTAAAGAGTGGATTGCTCCGACTGACGTAACGGTTGAACGTGACGGTAAAGGTCGCATCGAAAAAGCAGTCGACGCTCAAGGCCGCGAAGTTGAACACTCAGGCATGATCAAAATGTCTAAGTCTAAGAACAACGGTATCGACCCACAAGAGATGGTAGACAAGTACGGCGCTGATACAGTACGTCTATTCATGATGTTTGCATCACCTGCAGACATGACGCTTGAGTGGCAAGAGTCTGGCGTTGAAGGTGCTAACCGTTTCCTTAAACGTGTTTGGAAATTGGTTCACGCTCACTCTTCTAAAGGTGTAGCTGAATCTGTTGATGCTTCTGCGCTATCTGGCGACCAAAAAGCACTTCGTCGTGATATCCACAAGACTATCGCGAAAGTAACGGACGATATTGGCCGCCGCCAAACGTTCAACACAGCTATCGCTGCAATCATGGAGCTGATGAACAAGCTAGCGAAAGCACCTCAAGAGTCAGTACAAGATCGTGCCATTCTTGATGAAGCGCTAAAAGCAGTAGTTCGTATGCTTTACCCAATGACTCCACACATCTCTTACGAAATGTGGATTGCTCTTGGCGAATCAAACGTAGACTCAGCAATATGGCCAACGTTTGACGAAAAAGCACTAGTTGAAGACGAGAAGACTATCGTTGTGATGATCAACGGTAAGCTGCGTGCAAAACTAACAGTTGCTGCAGACGCAACCGAAGAGCAAGTTCGTGAGCTTGGTCTAAACGATGAGAACGCTAAGAAGTTCCTAGATGGCCTAACGATTCGTAAAGTTATCTTCGTTCCTGGTAAGCTTCTAAACATTGTTGCTAGCTAATTTCGTTAGTACAGTGCAATTGCTAAAGAATTAACGAACTTAATTCATCAAAAGCAGTCTGTAGACAGGGTAGCTAATTGCCCTGTCTACTTATTTAAGCGCTTTAGATTTGAGCCTAACAACTCAATCTAGCTAAAGCCTTTAAATAAGTATTCTACCTTCATGAGAGCCATCAAATAATGCGCCTGATTTCACTATCTTCATTGAAAGTTACTATTGTTGTTTTAACCGTCAGCCTGTTAAGTGCGTGTGGTTTCCACCTGCGTGGTGATTACTCCGTACCAGAAGAACTCAACAAGATCTCCGTAACCAGTTACGACCAATACAGTACGTTTACACGTATGATGAAAGGTCAGCTACGTATGAATGATGTAGAAATTGTGCCACCGGCTGAGAATACCCCTAACCTGCACATTATTAGTGAGAGCATTGGTGAGCGAACTCTGTCTCTGTACCAAAACACTCGTGCTGCAGAAAAAGAGCTGACATTCCGCTCTTCTTATCGTGTCACTATCCCTGAAATTGGCTCCAAGACATTCTCTACTAGCGTAACCCGTAGCTATCTAGATAACCCGCTAACAGCACTTGCGAAATCAGTTGAGCGCGACATGATCGAAGACGAAATGCGTAAGCTGGCAACAAGCCAAATTCTTCGCCAAATGGCTCGCCTTAAAGCGACTATTGCCGCTGGTAACATGAACCTAGAAGAACTAGAGCACGTTCAAGTAAAAGAACTTGAAAAGCAATACAACATCAAGAATGCTGAAATTGACGACGTTGAGATCGTACCGGCTTCAGCAGAGCAACCAACACTTAGCGAATCGGCTGAGTAATAGGTTTATTTGATGCGTATTTTTGCTGACCGCTTATCAGAGCAACTTGCTAAACAGTTGAGTAATGTTTACCTCATTTTTGGTAACGAGCCTCTACTGTTGCAAGAGAGCCGAGAAGCGATTCAAAAGGCTGCAAAACAGCAAGGCTTTGAAGAACGTCACCGCTTTGCGATTGATAGCAGTCTGGACTGGAATCAAGTCTACGACTGCACTCAAGCACTGAGCCTATTCTCTAGCCGTCAAGTCATCGAGCTGGAGCTGCCAGAGTCAGGCGTCAATGCCGCAATAGCAAAAGAGCTACTCGCAATCTCCGAGCATATCCATAACGATATTTTGTTGATCTTAGTGGGTACTAAACTAACTAAAGCTCAAGAAAACGCTAAGTGGTTTAAGGCTCTCTCGAATCAAGGACACTGGGTCAGTTGCTTAACGCCAGATGTCAGTCGATTACCTCAATTTGTCCAAGCTCGCTGCCGTCAAATAGGTTTAACGCCAGATCCTGAGGCGATTCAAATGTTGGCACAATGGCACGAAGGCAACCTTTTTGCATTGACTCAGAGCCTAGAGAAACTAGCGCTACAATACCCGGATGGAAAGCTCACTTTAGTGCGCTTAGAAGAATCGCTGAGTCGCCACAACCACTTTACGCCGTTCCACTGGAGTGACGCCTTACTGGCGGGTAAAGGGAATCGAGCGCAGCGAATTTTAAGACAATTAGAAGCTGAGGGTGTTGAGCCTGTTATTTTACTGCGTAGCGTGCAGCGAGAACTCGCCTTACTGCTGCAAATGCAACAACAAATGAAACAGATGCCGATTGGTCAGGTCTTCGAGAAACACCGCATCTGGCAATCAAAAAAGCCTCTTTATAACGCCGCGCTAACAAGAGTTTCGATTTCTCAATTACACTCTTTGTTCGCGTTGCTCACTCAAGCTGAATTGATGACAAAAACTCAATATGAGCAGTCGCCTTGGCCACTAATTCATCAGTTAAGCGTAGAGTTTTGTATCCCTTCAGCTTCAATACCATTTCACGCATAAAAGCGTGGTATATTCTAGGGTCAACAGCCCCTAAAAAGCTAAATTCAGATTAAAGGAACACCCCGTGTTACGTGAAGAACTAAAAGATTTTCTTGCAGACAAAGCCGACGACATGAAAGCAGAATCGATTGTGACTATCGATGTAGAAGGCAAATCAAGTGTTACTGATTACATGATTGTTTGTACTGGCACCTCTAAACGCCATGTTGCTTCTATTGCACAGCATGTTGCTGATGAAGTACGTAAAGCAGGCATGCAACCACTAGGCATGGACGGCCAGCAAGAAGGTGAATGGGTTGTTCTAGATATGGGCACAAGCATGCTTCACGTTATGCAAGAAGAACACCGTGAACTGTACCAACTAGAAAAACTTTGGGGCTAAGCTTTGAAGATCCAGTTAATCGCAGTTGGTACAAAAATGCCAAAGTGGGTTGAAGAAGGGTTTAAAGAATACAAACGTCGCTTCCCTCACGATATGCCGTTAGAGCTCATTGAAATTACTGCAGGAAAGCGCGGTAAAAATGCCGATATTGCACGCATTCTTCAGAAAGAAGGTGAAGCGATGCTGGCAGCGGTGCCAAAAGGCAACAGAATTGTCACGCTCGACATCCCAGGTAAAAGATGGGATACACCACAACTGGCTGAGCAACTGGAAAGCTGGAAGTTGGATGGACGTGACGTTTCTATCCTGATTGGCGGACCTGAAGGATTAGCACCTGCATGTAAAGCGGCAGCAGACCAAAGTTGGTCTCTGTCTGCGCTTACTCTCCCTCACCCATTAGTACGCGTTATCATGGCTGAAAGCTTGTATCGAGCTTGGAGCATCACTGCTAACCACCCTTATCATCGAGAATAAGCGTTAATGTTACGTAAACGTAGCCAAATCCGAGACTACAAAGCAGAAGCACGACTATTTACTAGTCGTGCTTTTGTTGCGTTTATAGGGATCATAGTCATGATGACTATGTTGGTTGTTAATCTGTATAACATTCAGGTCAACCAATATCAGGACTATAAAACTCGATCGAACGACAACCGAATTAAGGTTGTGCCTATCGCGCCCAACCGCGGTTTGATTTACGATCGCAACGGTGTACTTCTTGCCGAAAACCGCCCCGTTTTCAACCTAGAAATCACACCAGAAAAAATCAACGATATGGATGACACGCTTGTCCGTCTACAAGAGTTAATCGAGATCCCACCAGAACGCATCGAGCGTTTTAATCGTGATCGCCGTAATTCAAGACGCTTCAAGTCAGTACCGATTCTGAACCAACTCACAGAAGAACAAGTAGCGGTCTTCTCTGTAAACCAACATAAGTTCCCTGGTGTTGAGGTCACAGGCACGTTAAAACGTTTCTACCCTTATGGTGATGTGCTGACTCACGTTATTGGTTATGTATCGCGTATCAATGACCGTGATATGCAGCGCCTAGCACGAGAAGAGAAAGACGCTAATTACCAAGCGACTCGTGACATCGGTAAACTTGGCATTGAGCGCTACTACGAAGACATGTTGCACGGTACCGCTGGTTATCAAGAAGTCGAAGTAAACAGCCGCGGACGAGTGATCCGCACTCTGAAGTTTGTGCCTTCGGTTCCGGGTAAAGATATCGTGCTCAACTTGGACATCAAGCTACAGCTATACGTACATAAATTACTTGATGGTCGCCGTGGCTCAGCCATCGTTCTCGACCCTAAAGACAATGGCGTGTTAGCCATGGTGTCTAGCCCAAGCTACGACCCAAATGCATTTGTGCATGGTATCTCCTCTAAAGGTTATAACGCGCTACTTCAAGACAAAGACCGACCTTTGGTTAACCGTGCAACGCTAGGTATTTATCCACCAGCGTCGACGATCAAACCTTTCATTGCTGTTGCGGCTCTGCAAGAAGGCGTGATTACGCCCAATACAACGCGTAATGACCCAGGTTATTGGAAGATCCCTAACTCAAAAACAAGACCATTCCGTGACTGGTTGCGTTGGGGACACGGTGTCGTTGATATCGAGAAAGCGATAGAAGAGTCAGTGGATACTTTCTTTTACCAAATTGCTTATGACCTTGGTATTGATCGCATATCCAAATGGATGATGATGTTCGGATTCGGTGATTATACCGGCATCGATATTTATGAAGAAAGTAAAGCCAATATGCCAACTCGTGATTGGAAAATGGCAAGACACCGTGTGCCTTGGTACCAAGGTGACACTATCCCTGTCGGCATTGGCCAAGGCTACTGGACAGCAACACCAATGCAGATTGCAAAAGCCACATCAGTTTTAGTTAATGAAGGGGAAGTAACAGCCCCTCACCTACTGCGTTCAACCATTGACAACGGTCGCCCATTCGATGAACAAATTATGTCGGATATTGAAACTTACCCACCACTAACCGGGGTTAAGAAGAAGTATTGGGATATCGCTCAGGAAGGCATGAGACTGGCTAACCACGGTAAGAAAGGCACAGCAAGACGTTCATTCCAGAAGATGTCTTACCAAACCGCTGGTAAATCGGGTACCGCGCAGGTGTTCGGCTTAAAAGAAGATGAAGAGTACAACGCGGATGAAATCGCAGAGCACTTACGCGATCACGCCCTCTTTACGGGTTACGCGCCTTTTGAAGATCCTGAAGCCGTCGTGACTATCGTTCTAGAAAACGCAGGTGGCGGCTCTTCTAACGGCGGCCCAGTAGTAAGAAGGATTTTAGACCATATTATCCTTGCAGAAGATTATCAAAGTGAGCCAATTAAATAATGAAACTTGATCCTTCAACTGGACGAAATAGAGCCTTATTCGAAAGGCTGCATATCGACCTGCCGCTTTTACTTGGCATTCTGGTTTTAATGGGCTTTGCCCTACTGATCATGTACAGCGCAAGCGGACAAAGCCTTGCGATGATGGATCGCCAGGCGATGCGTATGGCTTTGTCTTTAGGTGTGATGATCTTCCTAGCGCAAATCTCACCTCGCACTTATGAGACCTTGGCGCCACTACTGTTTGCAGGTGGTGTCATCTTGCTATTAGGCGTATTGTTCTTTGGTGAAGCCTCTAAAGGTGCACAGCGTTGGTTAAACTTCGGCTTTGTTCGATTCCAACCCTCAGAGCTGTTAAAGCTGGCGGTACCTTTGATGCTGGCGCGATTTATCGGTAAGCGCTCACTTCCACCCACCTTCCAAACATTAGCGATCTCGCTAGTGATGGTGTTTGTACCTACGATTCTAATCGCAAAGCAACCCGACCTAGGCACATCTATCCTTATCGCCGCATCCGGTATCTTCGTGATATTCCTAGCAGGTATCAGTTGGAAAATCATTGCTAGTGCGGCAATAGCGTTGGGGGCATTTATCCCAATCTTATGGTTCTTCTTGATGCGTGAATATCAAAAAGTACGTGTAAGAACCCTTTTTGATCCTGAATCCGATCCATTAGGTGCGGGTTACCACATCATTCAAAGTAAGATTGCGATAGGTTCTGGTGGTATATCAGGAAAAGGTTGGCTGCAAGGCACTCAATCCCAACTAGAGTTCATTCCAGAGCGCCATACCGACTTCATTTTTGCGGTAATTGCCGAAGAGTGGGGCATGATTGGTATCTTGTTCTTGCTTGCCATCTACCTGTTTATTATTGGACGTGGCTTAGTGCTCGCTAGCCAAGCTCAAACAGCATTCGGCCGAATGATGGGCGGCAGCATTGTACTGAGCTTCTTCGTCTACATTTTTGTAAACATTGGCATGGTAAGTGGCATTCTACCTGTTGTAGGTGTTCCTCTTCCTCTGGTCAGTTATGGCGGTACTTCAATGGTTACCCTTATGGCTGGTTTTGGTATTTTAATGTCGATCCATACACACAGAAAAGCATTCTCAAAGGCGACCTAATCGATGTCTATTACAACGTTTCCAAAAAAAGCATCCTTAGTTGATGAGCTGCCAATCAAAAAAATAGTCTCTATCTTAGGGCTAGCGGTTTTAATCAATGGGTGTTCTTCACAAAAGCCAACAGGTCGCTACGATATTGATTCAGATATTGCACCAGACGCACCGATTTCGGTAGAGCATTTAGAAGATGCTCACCCTCAGTATGAACCTTATAGTTTAGGTGGTAATACGGATTACACTCTGCGTGGCGAAGACTACAAGATCGTAAAAAAGACCGAAGGGTTTACTGAGAAAGGCAAGGCCTCTTGGTACGGTAAGAAATTTCATGGTCACTTAACGTCTAACGGCGAGATCTACGACATGTATTCGATGTCAGCAGCTCACAAAACATTGCCAATTCCAAGCTATGTAAAAGTGACGAATACCGACAATAACAAAACCACTATTGTTCGTATCAATGACCGTGGTCCATTCCATGAAGGCCGAATCATTGACCTTAGTTATGCGGCAGCTTATAAGCTCGATGTGCTGAGAACGGGCACGGCAAATGTTGAGATTGAAGTCATTACTGTGGCTATGCCAACCGACGCAAATAAAAAGGCCGCTTTACCGCAATTTATCATTCAAGTCGCAACATCTCCGCATGAAGATAGAACCGAGAAGTTAGCTAAAGATCTAGCCGAAAAGCTAGAAGTAGCAACGTTCTTGCAGCCAAATGATGACAACTACCGTCTGATGATTGGGCCATTTCATGACTATGCTCTGACTCAAGAAAAATTAGAACAAGTTAAGCTAATGGGTTACCCGTCAGCTTATATAAAAAAACACACCCTAACTCGCTAATTAATCTAACAGTTACTTCTGGTAATCAGCGCTCTGGTGTGACAGAGTGATTCTGTTAATATATGAATAGTTCACCAAATAATTGCATTCAAAATGATTAAATCTAATAAACTTGTTAAATCGATTTTTGCTACTTCTGTTGCTCTTTCTGCAACGATAGCTACATCGTCATTCGCCGCTCCTATTGTTGTTCCTGATGCACCTCAAATCGCCGCTAAAGGTTTTGTTCTGATGGATTACCATTCAGGCAAAGTACTAGCAGAGAAAGAGATGAATACTCAACTTTCTCCAGCAAGTTTAACCAAGATGATGACGAGCTACGTAATTGGCCAAGAGCTAGAACGTGGCAACATCAACTTAAACGACGATGTTGTAATCAGTGAAAATGCTTGGGCTAAAAACTTCCCAGATTCATCTAAGATGTTCGTTGAAGTCGGTACAACGGTTAAAGTTGAAGAACTGAACCGCGGTATCATTGTTCAGTCAGGTAACGATGCTTGTGTTGCGATGGCTGAACACATCGCCGGATCTGAAGATGCATTCGTTGACCTAATGAACGCATGGGCAAGCTCTATCGGTATGAAAGACACGCACTTCGCTAACGTGCACGGTCTAGACAACCCGAACCTATACTCAACGCCTTACGATATGGCGCTACTTGGTCAGGCTCTGATTCGCGACGTACCAGACGAGTACCGTATCTACTCACAGAAGAAATTCACTTACAACGGCATCACCCAGTACAACCGTAACGGTCTGTTATGGGATAAGAGCATGAACGTTGATGGCATCAAAACGGGCCACACAAGCAATGCAGGTTACAGCCTAGTAAGCTCAGCGACCGAAGGCAAAATGCGCCTAGTTGCTGTAGTTATGGGTACCAAGAATGCTAATGCTCGTAAGACAGAAAGTAAAAAGCTGCTTAGCTACGGCTTCCGCTTCTTCGAAACAGTGGCACCACACACAGCGGGTGAAACCTTCGTAGAAGAGAAGATCTGGATGGGCAGTAAAGACACCGTTGCACTGGGTGTCGACGAAGATACTTTCGTTACGCTACCTCGTGGTCAAGCTAAGAACCTGAAGGCAAGCTTCGTTCTTGAGAAAGAGCTAGAAGCGCCAATCAGCAAAGGCGATGTGGTTGGTAAACTATTCTACCAAGTCGATGGTGAAGACGTTGCTGAATACCCACTACTAGCACTTGAGGATGTAGACCAAGGCAGCCTATTCAGCCGCCTATGGGACTACCTAGTTCTTCTGTTCAAGGGTTTATTCTAAACCAGCCAAAGGTTTGTTCTAAGTAAAACCTAAGCTTGTTGTCTAGCTAACCTAATGAGTAAGTTCATGATTTACTCATTAGTGAACCAAAAGCCGCCATGTGCGGCTTTTGTTGATCTTGAGTTCGGTGATATTTACACGTAATATTCCGCCTTATTACTCGTGTCTGTTGACCGAATACGCTTTTTATCGACATTTCGCCAATTTGCGAGAGTCTAGCCTTTTGGAGCTAATCATGAACATCAATTCTGATGCAAAACTAAAAGACCTCTTAGAGTTCCCTTGTTCATTCACTTACAAAGTAATGGGCCACGCTAAGCCAGAACTGACTGAGCTAGTGCTAGAAGTGATCCAGCGCCACGCTCCTGGTGACTACAGCCCAACGCTAAAACCGAGTGCGAAAGGTAACTACCACTCTGTTTCTATCAATATTACTGCGACTTCAATTGAACAAGTAGAAACTCTTTATAAAGAACTGGGCGAGATCGAAATCGTTCGTATGGTTCTGTAATCTCCAGTTACACATGAGAAAACAGCGGCTTATTGCCGCTGTTTTTGTTTAAAGCCCCATAAAGAACTCAAATTCACTCAACTTAATTTTCAATAAATACAAAGAAAGTTGAAAAACCTTGCAGTCCGTCTGTAGTTAGAATCATGTTTCGCGTTTATAATGCGTTCACTTTATTAATCCTTGAGGGAGTGCAGCTTTGCAAAACAAGCTAATCGTAAAAAAATTAGGCCGTCAGGATTACGAACCTGTATGGAAAGCCATGCATAAGTTCACAGACGAACGCACGGAAGAAGACGTAGACCAAGTTTGGTTGGTTGAGCACAACCCTGTCTTCACTCAAGGACAAGCAGGCAAAGCTGAGCATGTATTAAATGCCGGTGATATCCCTGTGATACAAAGCGATCGCGGTGGCCAAGTGACTTACCACGGTCCAGGCCAATTAGTTGCTTACTTTCTGATTAACATCCGCCGCAAGAAATTCGGAGTGCGTGATTTGGTTACTCATATCGAGAACCTCGTAATCAATACTCTGAAAGCTTACAATATAGATTCAGCTGCCCGACCTGACGCTCCTGGTGTTTATGTCGATGGCAAGAAAATCTGTTCACTCGGATTACGTATTCGACGTGGCTGCTCGTTCCACGGACTAGCACTCAACGTCGATATGGACCTGTCTCCATTTCTACGTATTAACCCATGTGGTTACCAAGGAATGGAAATGGCGCAGGTAAGCCAACTCGGCGGACCAAGTGAACTAGAAAACGTTGAGCAACAGTTAATACAAGAGCTCGTAGAGCTACTCGGCTATGACCAAGTAGACATTCAAGCCACCAGTAACATTACAGCAGAAGCATAAAATCATGAGCAAACCAATCCAAATGGAAAAAGGCGTTAAATATCGTGACGCTGACAAAATGGCATTAATTCCCGTAAAGAATATGCCTGCTGAACAGAAAGAAGTTCTACGTAAGCCTGAATGGATGAAGATTAAACTTCCTTCAGACAGCCATCGTATTCAAGAAATCAAATCAGCAATGCGCAAAAACAACCTGCACTCAGTTTGTGAAGAAGCGTCTTGCCCTAACCTAGCCGAGTGTTTCAACCACGGTACGGCAACGTTTATGATTCTTGGCGCTATCTGTACTCGTCGCTGCCCGTTCTGTGATGTTGCCCATGGTCGTCCTGTTGCTCCTGAAGCAGAAGAGCCGAAGAAACTGGCTAAGACGATTAAAGACATGAAACTGAAGTACGTAGTAATCACTTCAGTTGACCGTGATGACTTGCGTGACGGCGGTGCTCAGCACTTTGCTGATTGTAACCGTGAGATTCGCGAACTAAACCCACATATTCGTATCGAAACACTGGTTCCAGACTTCCGCGGTCGTATGGATGTTGCGCTTGATCTAATGAAAGACAACCCGCCAGATGTTTTCAACCACAACCTAGAGACAGCGCCACGTCTATACCGTAAAGCGCGTCCAGGTGCGAACTACAAGTGGTCTCTTGATCTACTGAAGAAATTCAAAGAGCAGCACCCTGATATTCCAACAAAATCAGGTGTGATGATGGGTCTTGGTGAGACGAAAGAAGAGATCGTTCAAGTACTGAAAGACCTTCGCGAACATGGTGTGACTATGCTGACACTAGGCCAATACCTAGCACCAAGCCGCCACCACTTACCAGTAGAACGCTACGTGCCGCCTTCTGAGTTCGATGAGCTGAAAGAGATTGCTCTAGAGCTTGGCTTCACTCACGCAGCTTGTGGTCCATTTGTACGTTCTTCTTACCATGCAGACTTACAAGCTCAAGGTATGGAAATTAAGTAAGCCATTACTTAACTCCCCTCTATTTGAAAGGCGCATCCCCTCAGGTATGCGCCTTTTTAGTATCGAAAAACTGTCACGTTACATCGCCATCATTCAGATACAACAAAGCCGCTCTATGAGAGCGGCTTTGTTAAATTAAGACGAGTGAACAATAGACAAATGGACAATAATGGCTAATTAGCCGAAAGAAGCCCAGATTACCGTTGCTACCAAGATTGGGCACACGAACTTCACATACATAGGCCAAACCTTACCAAACCAACCCAATTGGAAATCAGAGCAACCTTGCTCAAGCTCTTTCACTTTTGAAGCTCGGCTCCATACCCAGCCGCCGAACAAACAGAACATCAATGCGGCGATCGGTTGAAGGTACTGAGTTGCAATCGTCGCTACCATGCCAAACATCGCAGCAAAGTTGTAAACAATCACCACACTAAACAGCGCGATAGCGCCACCAATCACCCAGCTTGTTGGCGTGCGTCTAGTATTAAAACGCTCACTCACTAACGCCACCGGGCCCTCTAGCATTGAGATCGAAGAAGTCAGCGCGGCAATGGTTAGCAACAAGAAGAAAACAATCGCGAAGATCTGACCAAGCACACCTAAACTATCAAACATCAAAGGCAGAACTGTAAACACCAGCGTGTCAGAACTTAACAGCGATCCATCTTCGGCGTAGATTTGAACGCCTTTTTGCATCGCAACAAACATCGCAGGCATCACGACTAAGCCGGCAATAAAGGCTACAGCAGTATCAACCAAGGTTACGTTCATCGCCATTTTTGGTAGGTTCTCTTTCTTACTCAAGTAAGAGCCATAAACCAACATTGAACAGCCACCAATCGTTAGCGAGAAGAAGCCTTGCCCCATCGCCGCTAGAATCAGCTTTCTATCCCACACTTTCTCAAAGTCTGGAACTAGGTAATGTTTTAAGCCTTCCATCGCACCAGCTTGCGTCATGATGTAGACAAACAATAGGCCGAACAACACAAACAGTGCTGGCATCAAACGCGTCGACCACTTCTCGATGCCTTGCTTAACACCACCCTGTACAATCAGAATCGTCAGCACATAGAACGCGACGGTACCAAATACATTACGCTCAACGCTGAAGCCTTTAAACCAATCAGCAGCAGCCTCTAAACCAATCAGATCAGCGACGGCGCCAATTAGGAAGCAGATTAACCAACCACCAACAATACTGTAAAACGCCAATACGGCACTTGGTACACTTAAGCCAATCCAACCAACAAACTCACCGACTTTTTTACCTAAAGGGTTTGCCGTCAACGAGCGCATGCTATCAACTGGGTTTGCTTGGCCGTGACGACCGATCGCCATCTCAACCACTAGCATTGGGAAAGCAACCACAAAGATCATGATCAAATAGACCAAAAGGAAAGCACCGCCACCATTGCTGGCAACTTGAGTCGGGAACCCCCAAATATTACCTAAGCCAACCGCTGCACCAGCCGCTGCTAAAATAAAGCCTAAACGAGAGCTAAAATGCTCTCTTGAAGAGGAAGATTGTTGGTCCATATCGCCCGCATTAAAAATCAGTGAACTAGTTGGGAAGTACAGTAATAAAAAGCAATGATAGGTACAACCAATAAATGAACAATTATCTAATTTTTACAATCAATACGCTATTTAGAACCATAAAATTAACAAACGACCAGTCTTATCGTTCAATTAAAAGCAATAAAGCGAGGTGGCAGGCTTGAAAAGGAAATGGATTAAATTGAGATAAATACTCGCCGTGTGGCTACATTTGTACAAACAAAAAGAGCACCAACCGATGCTCTTGCTATTCATAAGTCGATCCAGATTAGATCGTGAAGACTTGATAGTCTTTTAGGTTCGGAATGATTTCATGCAACTCTTGCTCTTGTTCCGCCATCTCATCAAGAGAATCACAGAACTCGTTTGCTTCTTCTTGTACTTGTTGAGAGTGTTCTTTCATTCGCTCTTCAACTTTCAGCTTTAATTCAGCCATACTGTCAGCTAGTTCGGTAAGGTTTAGACCACCGTCTTGTTTCATTTTTTCTGACATCGCATTAAAAGCGCTAGAAATAAATTCTTGGTTAAAGATCTCTTTAGCCTTCTCGAAATCTTCAGACCAACCATTGGCCATCGAATCAAAGCTTTCTGCTGGTAGCACTAACTCGCCATCTTTATAGTAACGCGCTTCCAGCTCAGCAAAGTAGGTTTTCATTGATTCTTTTACATTATCAAACGACTCTGGAGAATCTAGGCTGGCAGCGATGTCATCAATAACATCATTCGCCAAGGCTAAGCTGTCATTCGCCATTTGTTTTGCGCGTGGTAAGTACTCACTCATGTTTTCGCGGTATTTCTCAATCGCCGCTTGTTGGTTGGCATCAAGCTCAACCTTCTCACCATGAATATAGAGATCGTTGTTGCCATCAAAAACGGCAGTATCGCCATTCACTTGATGGATTTCGACTTTTTGATCATCGATTCGTAATTCATTCTTCAAATCAACGCGACACTGAGCAGCAAAAGTTGGCAGGCTCACAAAAGAGATTACCGCTGTTAACGATGCGATTAATACATTGCTTTTCATAACATCCTCTCATCAATCTGACAAATTACTATACCTTGGGTTTATGCTTCTTTGTCAGAGCAACGTCTTATATTCCTTAGCCAATTATTCAGTCAACCGATATCACTTCGTAGCAAAACTGTTTATCAGCAACTTTAAATTCAATTTCATCACCGACTTCTTTACCCATTAACGCCTGACCAAAAGGTGCATTTGCCGTCACGATAGCTACTTCATTATCATTCCACGTGACAGACAGCCCCCCAACTCTCGGCCCCATAAAGAAGTGTTTATATTTATCTCGCTCGTCAATGACCACAACATAGCTGCTCACCGTAATCTTCTCACTATCACGCAGCACTAAGTTACGATAACACTGAATGTCGTCCTCACACTCTTGCACCCTCACCGCTTGACCATGGGCAAGATATGAAGCTTCTAGCGCCAATGTATCGTACTTATGTTCAGGCACTGTCTCTTCATCTGTCGCAGCGTCAATCGCGCATTGAGTGGCAGATTGTGCGATACGTAATCGGGATTCGAGTTGCTCTATAATTATTTGGCGAAGCTCAGACTTATTCATACTATTGGGGTGCTTTTCTATAGGAGCTACAGAATAGAATTAGGTACAATCAGGTGCAAGACATTTGATTCATCAAGCGGCGCTATCATGAATAGGCGCCCGCTTTAGCATCAATACGACACTTAATAACTCAGGTAGAACATAAATGATTGAGCAGAAGCTAAAACAAGTATTCGGATTCGACTCACTGCGTAATGGACAAAAGCAAGTCATTAATAATGTTCTATCTGGTCACTCAACTGCGGCCATATTCCCTACAGGCTCAGGTAAATCTCTGTGTTATCAATTACCAGCATTAGAATTGCCGCACTTAACCTTGGTGATATCACCGCTGTTAGCCTTGATGAAAGACCAACTCGCTTTCCTGCACAGTAAAGGCATTAGCGCGGCAGCAATCGAATCAAGCCAAGACAGACAAACCACCCAACAGGTCATGCAGTCGGTACGTAACGGTGATACAAAGATCCTCATGATCTCCGTTGAACGCTTGAAGAACGAGCGCTTTCGTCAGTTTATCTCTCAAGTGCCGCTCTCACTGCTTGTGGTCGATGAAGCGCACTGTATTTCAGAATGGGGACACAACTTCAGACCAGATTACCTGAAGCTTCCTCAATATCAGAAACAGCTCAATATTCCTCAAGTGCTGCTACTGACAGCAACCGCGACGACATCTGTTATCCAAGATATGAAATCGAAGTTCGAAATTGATGAGGAACGTGTTGTGGTTACGGGGTTCTATCGTCAAAACCTCGACCTGTCGATTCAACCTTGCGAACAAACCAGCAAGCTAGAAACCTTGTGTAATGTCGTTAACCAAGCTTCTCTCGCTCCGACTATTGTTTATGTCACCCTTCAACAAACAGCAGAGATGGTTGCTCAGCAACTTCGCAATGCTGGCGTTAATGCGGTGGCTTACCATGCGGGTCTTAAGCCTGAAAATAGAGATGCTATTCAACATCAATTCATGAATGATGAAGTGAGCTGTATCGTCGCAACCATTGCGTTTGGTATGGGCGTGGATAAGTCCAACATTCGCCGAGTAATTCACTTTGATTTACCAAAATCGATAGAGAACTACTCACAAGAGATCGGCAGAGCTGGCCGAGATGGTCAAGCGTCTGAATGTATTCTACTCGCTAACAAACATGGTTTAAGCACACTCGAGAACTTCGTTTTTGGTGATACGCCCGACAACATATCGATCCAGGCAGTATTGAAAGAGATCTACGAAAATCAAAACATTGGCGCTTCTGGCTCGAACCAATGGGAGATCATGCTTAACCAGCTATCACGTGAATCCAACATTCGTCAATTACCGCTTAAAACACTACTGGTGTATCTCGAAATTGAAGGTGTGATTGAGCCGAAGTACAGCTACTTTGCTGATTACAAATTTAAGTTCATTCGCCCAAAGCAGCAGATCACAGAGCAATTTCAAAGTGAACGTCGTCAATTTGTAGAAGCGATTTTCCAATGCTCTCCTCAAGCAAGAGTGTGGTGCCAAGTCGACTTCGATGCACTTTGGACTCACTTCCAAGCCGATCGTCAGCGCGTAATTGCAGCTATCGATTACTTCAATGAACAAGGTTGGATTGAATTGGAGAGCAAGCAGATCACGGATGTCTACACGATCCACAATACTTCTGAAGATATGATGCAACTGTCCGAGCGTCTAACTGAGTTGTTTAAAGCAAAAGAGAACAGCGAGATAAACCGTCTTAACCAAATGCTGAATTTCTTTGAGGCTGACTCCTGCCTAAGCTCGCGCCTAGCAAGCTACTTTGCAGACAACGAAGCGCCAAAAGCCTGCGGTCACTGCTCCGTATGCCGCGGTCAAGTAGCAACCTTGCCAAGCGTTGATGTTGAACCTGTCGATGATGAGACGGTGATGACATGGATACATGAATTTATTTCTGCTAGCCAACAATTGATTACCGAAGAAGCTATTACTCGCTTCTTATGCGGAATCGCCACCCCACTTTCAACCAAGCTTAAAGCCAGCAAAATGGTTGGTTACGGTAAGCTAGAGCAGCAACCATTCAGTGATACCTTAGCGCGAGTTAAGCAACTTCCTAGATAAGCTAATTTCCTTGATTAGAAAAAACCGACTAGGTTATCAAACCTAGTCGGCATTCAAATACCAACACTTCTAAATCTATACTCCCAACACCTTACCCTAAAAGAAACTCAACTGGCGCATTTGATCTTTGGGTTGCAGCATCACACTTAAACCAAGCAGGCGTATTTCTCGCCCCTGTTGTCTTTTCAATATTTCACTTAACAGTTCTTTGAAGTGTTCACGATCTAAAGAGGCGTGGATGTGCTCAATAGTAGTTTGTTGAAAGTCAGCAAACTTGAGCTTAATGCCCTGTTTGATGATCGCTTTGCTTGGGCTGGCTTTTTCTAAACGAGTTTCGAGTTCAGGAAACAACTTGTCTTCGATTACCTGCCAGCATTCGGCGTAGGTTGAAATATTTTGGGTAAAGGTGCGCTCTACGCCTACCGATTTTCGCTCGCGCTCGATGATAACTTCTCGATCATCAATGCCATGACTGCGCTTCCAGAGTGATGCACCTTGACGGCCAAACTTGAGTAGCAGGTCTCGATAGTCAGACTCCTTGATATCCTTACAAGTAAAAAAGCCTGCTTGATGCAACTTTTCAATACTCACCTTGCCGACACCAGGAATCTTTTCAAGTGGTAGCTCATCGATCACTGATTGCACATCTTGTGGAGGGATAACAAACTGACCATTGGGCTTATTCAGATCCGAGGCCACTTTCGCCAAAAATTTAATCGGTGCAATACCTGCAGAAGCCGTCAGATTCAGTTCATTCCAAATATCACGGCGAATCGACTCAGCAATAAGTGTAGCTGAACCATGACACTGCTTAGAATCGGTGACATCAAGGAAAGCTTCATCCAAAGAAAGGGGCTCAATGACTGATGTGTATCGAGAGAATATTTCACGGATCTTTTTAGATATCTCGACATAGACCGACATTCTTCCCGGCACAACCAATAGATTAGGACAAAGCTGTAGGGCTTTTCCTGTCGGCATTGCAGAGCGAACACCAAACTTGCGGGCTTCATAATTACAGGTGCTCAAAACGCCGCGTTGCTTTTCATGCCCACCAACAGCTAACGGGCGATTTCGGTAAGCAGGGTTATCACGCATTTCTACAGCCGCGTAAAAACAATCCATATCGACATGAATTATTTTTCTTACTCTCTCTTCACCCGCGCTACACATCTAGGAATTACTCGACCTTACAACTGTATCTATAAACAGTATAATCCAATTATTATCAGATTTAAAACGATCTCGAGTCCAGCTAAAGAGGTTTCGCTTCAATAGTCATAAGCTCTTCTGATACTATTGTTAACGAGTATTTAGTCTATAAGTAGGGATCGCTTGTGAGTGAAAAAATACTAGTAGTGGAAGATAGCCGAGCATTCCGCAACTACCTGTACCAACAGCTTAAAAATAGCGGTTATGAGGTCGCACTTGCTGAATCGATTGCAGAGGCAAAAAACATCTTGGAACAAGAGACGGATTTCTTGTGTGCCGTATTAGATTACTGCTTACCTGACGGGCAAGACGGTGAGATCATTGATCTCGTATTAAGCTATCAACAGAAAATAATTGTTCTTACCGGGATGTTCGACAATCAACTGCGAGAGCAAGTCCTAGCAAAAGGCGTTATTGACTACATACTTAAAGACAGTATGTCATCAGTAAGCTACCTACTCCCTCTGGTTCAAAGAATTTCAAATAATCGTCACCACAAAGCATTGGTTGTCGATGATTCTGCGGTCGTTCGCCGTTACATAGCTCAACTTCTAGAACACCAATATATCCAAACTATCCAAGCCGAAGACGGCGAACAAGCATTAAAGCTTCTTCATAACGACCCTGAGATTACATTCGTTGTTACAGACCATGATATGCCGAAGAAAGATGGTATAGCGATGATCCGTGATATTCGACGTGATCATGATAGAAACCAATTAGCTATTCTAGGACTGTCAGGCAGCGATGACCGCACCATGACAGCTCGATTTCTGAAAGCAGGAGCTAACGACTTCCTTTACAAACCTTTTAACCAAGAAGAGTTTTTCTGCCGAATCCATCAACTGCTTGATATGAAAGAAGCGGCCAATGAGCTGTTTCGACATGCCAACGAGGATGCTCTTACTGGCTTATGGAATCGTCGCTACCTGTTCAATCATCCTTGTAAGGGCTGCGATCAACGAAATATCGCGATGATGGATATCGACTTCTTTAAGAAAGTGAATGATACCTTTGGCCACGATGGTGGTGATGCCGTGCTGATCGATGTAGGGAAAATCATCAAAGATCATTTTAAAGACGATGTCGCTGTACGCTTCGGGGGTGAAGAGTTTTGTATTCAGTCATGCGGTGCGTTTGAGAGCTTTGTTGACAATTTAGAGTCCATGAGAGAAGCCATTGAAAGCCACGTAGTTGTACATGACTCTCAAAGAATCAAGGTCAGTATCAGTATCGGCGTAACCGATTTAGACGCGAAGTTAGATGAACAGATCAAAGCCGCTGACGAGCTTCTTTATACGGCAAAAGAGCAAGGTAGAAACCAGCTAGTGTTTGCGCGTAACAGCATGCAAATCGAACAATAGGCATTCGTTTTTGTTTCCATTTTTAATCTGCCAAGATAAATGACTAAGCCTCAAAACAAAAAAAGCTCAAGAAGATAATCTTGAGCTTTTCAATTTAAGGACACAGATAACTCTATCCCTATGACTGTCACTAATTAGGCGATACGGTCTTTACTCCAAGCCGCTTCTTTTTGTTGGCGTTCAGCTAGCTTCTCTTCACGGTAAGCTTCACGTGCTTCACGCTTCTTACGCGCGTCACAGGGTTCAGGACAGTTACATACTTTATCAATACCAACAGCACCTAAGCCACCACAGCTACCTTTCACAACTTTCTTTTGAATAATGTAGCCAATTGACATTGCTGCGATTACTGCAAGAAAAACACCAAATGTAATCAGAAATGTATTCATAATTATCTCGCTTACCTTATTTACCTAAGTATGGCTTAAATGCTTCAGAAGCAATTTCTTTAAAGCCATCTGCTGTTTTTACCACCATGAACACTGGAATGTTATGTTGGTTTGCGACTTCCATTCCTTTTTCCTCACCTAAGACCATAAGGCCAGTAGATAAGCCGTCTGCAGTCATTGAAGACGGGTTTAAAACAGTCACAGAAACCACTTTATGATGAAGAGGCTTTCCTGTTTCTGGGTTGATGATGTGTGAGTAACGAACACCATCACGCTCAAAATAGTTGCGGTAGTCACCAGACGTTGCGATCGCCATATCACCAGGTTCGATGATCTCTTGAATGTTGCGTTCGTCAATACTTGGCTTCTCGATGGCAATACGCCAGCCTACATTTTCTCGGTTTAGGCCTTTCAAGCGGATTTCACCACCTACTTCTACCATGTAGTTGTGAATACCAATTGAATCAAGGTAATCAGCAACAACATCAACGCCCCAACCTTTTGCAATGGTTGACAGGTCGACGTACAAATTAGGCAAGTCTTTAGTTAACTTGTTGCCTTCAACGCTCAAGTGATGAATACCAACTTTAGCTTTACGAGCAGCAAGCTCTTCATCTGATGGAACCACTTCCGGACGAGCTTCAGGACCAAAACCCCAAAGGTTAACTAATGGACCAACCGTAACATCCAGCGCACCTTCAGTAAGACCGTTCAAACGAATTGCTTCTTTCACAACGATAGCGGTTTGTTCAGAGACTTCGAATGCGTCCGCACCTTTGTGTTGGTTGAAACGACTCAGCTCTGAGTCTTCACGGTAAGTCGACATTTGATCATTCACTTCTTCAAGTAGACGATCGATCTCAGTATGAACTTCGTTAGACTCCGGAAATTCATCACCATTGATGTATTTAATATTGTAACTGGTGCCCATTGTCGGGCCACTTAAATGCACTTGCTCTCTTGGCTGTTCACAGCCAGCAAGAAAAATTAAAGAAGTTAATGCAACAAGCCAAATTCTCACTTGCTTACTCCTGTCTAATGTTAAGGATTTATATAAGGAAAAATAAGAGTAAAAAATAGGTATTTTGAATGCCTTACTCTTTCTTATATAAGCCAGTATGTTGTCAAAAATAGTCTTAGAAAAACAAATGGCTGACTCGTGAGAGTCAGCCATAATATCAATCACTTAAATGGATTAACCACCGAAGTCATCTAGTAGGATGTTTTCATCTTCTACACCAAGATCTTTCAGCATGCCGATAACAGCCGCATTCATCATTGGTGGACCACACATGTAGTACTCACAGTCTTCAGGAGCTTCGTGATCCTTCAGGTAGTTCTCGTACAATACGTTGTGGATGAAACCTGTGTAACCGTCCCAGTTGTCCTCAGGTTGAGGATCAGACAGAGCACAGTGCCACACGAAGTTCTCGTTTGCAGCCGCTAGGCCATCGAAATCTTCAATGTAGAACATCTCACGCTTAGAACGTGCACCATACCAATAAGACATCTTACGAGTAGAGTTAAGACGCTTAAGTTGGTCGAAGATATGTGAACGCATTGGCGCCATACCTGCACCACCACCGATGAATACCATTTCATTGTCTGTGTCTTTAGCAAAGAACTCACCAAATGGACCAGAAATAGTACATTTGTCGCCTTCTTTAAGAGACCAGATGTATGAAGACATCACACCAGGAGCTACGTCAGGGTTGTTTGGCGGCGGAGTTGCGATACGCACGTTAAGCTTGATGATGCCTTTCTCTTCTGGGTATGAAGCCATAGAGTAAGCACGGATCGAATGCTCTTTAACGATAGACTCGTAACGGAACAAGTTGAACTTATCCCAGTCACCACGGTATTCCTCAGGAATATCGTAATCTGCGTATTTCACGTGATGTGGTTCAGCTTCAATCTGAATGTAACCACCCGCGCGGAACGGTACTTCTTCACCTTCAGGGATTGCTAGAGCAAGTTCTTTGATGAAAGTAGCTTCGTTGTTATTCGAGATAACAGTACATTCCCACTTTTTAACACCAAAGATATCTTCGTCTAGTTCAATCTCCATGTCAGTTTTCATAGCAACTTGACATGCAAGACGTTCGCCTTCGCGAGCTTCGCCTTTTGTGATGTGATCAAGTTCAGTTGGCAGGATGTCGCCACCGCCAGACTTAACTTTTACACGACACTGACCACAAGAGCCACCGCCACCACAAGCAGAAGATACGAAGATACCAGCGCCAGCTAGGGCACCAAGTAGCTTGCTACCAGGTTGAGTAACGATCGCCTTTTCAGGGTCGCCGTTTACTGAAATAGTGATGTCACCTGATGGTACCAGCTTAGACTTAGCGAAAAGAATCACTAGTACTAGAGCCAATACAATAATGGTAAACATCGCTACGCCAAGAATAATGCTTTGCATTTGTTATTCCTTATTACTGGGTGCTTACCCTACAGTTGAACACCAGAGAAAGACATAAAGCCTAACGCCATCAGACCAACAGTAATGAACGTGATACCAAGGCCACGTAGACCTGGAGGTACGTCAGAGTACTTCATCTTCTCACGGATACCCGCAAGAGCAACGATAGCTAACATCCAACCCACACCAGAACCGAAGCCGTAAACAACAGATTCAGCAAAGTTATAGTCACGAGTTACCATGAAAGATACACCACCAAAGATTGCACAGTTAACTGTGATCAGTGGAAGGAAGATACCTAGTGCGTTGTACAAAGGTGGGAAGAAACGGTCTAGAACCATCTCTAGGATTTGTACAAGTGCCGCGATAACACCGATGAATGCGATGAAGTTAAGGAAACTTAAATCGACACCTTCAACAAGCGCGTTTTCTTTTAGGATGTGTGTGTAAACAAGGTTGTTTACAGGAACAGCGATTGTAAGTACTACAACTACCGCAACACCAAGACCAAAAGAAGTTTTAACTTTCTTAGATACCGCTAGGAATGTACACATACCTAGGAAGAAAGAAAGCGCCATGTTTTCGATGAAAATCGATTTAACTAGCAGACTAATATAATGTTCCATGACTACCTTACCCCTTCGCTTCTACTTGTTCTGGTTTGAACACACGAATTGCCCAAATCAAGAAACCAATTAGGAAGAATGCAGAAGGTGCTAGAAGCATCAAGCCGTTTGGCTGATACCAACCACCGTTGCTCACTAGAGGTAGTACTTCCATACCAAATAGTTTGCCAGAGCCTAGAAGCTCACGGAAGAAACCAACAGTGATAAGAACGAAACCGTAACCAAGACCGTTACCAAGACCATCGATTAGAGATGGGATTGGTGCAGACTTCATTGCGAATGCTTCAGCACGACCCATTACAATACAGTTAGTAATGATTAGGCCAACGAATACAGATAGCTGCTTAGAGATATCGTATAGGTATGCTTTAAGCACTTGGTCTACCACGATTACTAGTGATGCGATAATTGCCATCTGAACGATGATACGCACACTGTTAGGAATGTGGTTACGGATCAAAGAAACGAAGAAGTTAGACAGAGCAGTAACAAACATTACCGCGATAGTCATAACAAATGCTGTTTCTAGCTTAGTGGTTACCGCAAGAGCAGAACACACACCAAGAACCTGTAGCGCAATTGGGTTGTTGTCCAACACCGGCGCTAAGATGCTCTTTTTAATTTCTTTTGCACTAGACATTAGTTCAGACCTCCGTCACGAACTTTTGCTAGGAACGGACCAAAGCCCATATCACCTAACCAGAAGTCAAATGTATGTTGAACACCAACGCTAGTCAGTGTTGCACCAGAAAGGCCATCTACACCGTGCTCAGAACCTTGAGGAGCGCCACCTTTAACAACCTGAATAGCAGGCTTGTGGTTTTCGTCGAATAATTTCTTACCAACGAATTGAGCACGCCAAGTTGGGTTCTCAACTTCACCACCAAGTCCAGGAGTTTCACCTTGCTCGTAGTAAGTGATACCAGAAACTGTGTTGCCATCAGTTTCTACCGCAACGAATGCGTACATCATTGACCATAGACCGTTACCGTGAACAGGGATGATAACTTTAGAAGTTTCAGCGCCATCTTTCACTAGGTATACAGTACCCGTGTTAGCACGACGAATGATCTTAGCGATGTCATCTTCAGCTGAAAGCTTGATTGACTGAGCTGGATCTTTTGCCGCTTTACGTTGGTCGTATGCAGCAGCGTCGCCGTCAACGAAATCGCCAGTAGCGAAATCAACTAGACGAGGTTCAATGTTCTCTGCGTACAGTGCTGGAATATTACCCGCAAGTTCAATGCCCGCAACTTCAAGGATCTTAGTTTGCTGATCCAGAACTGCGTTAGCTTGTTGCTTAGGTTTAAGAACAACTGCAGCTGTTGAAACGATGATTGAGCACACTAAGCTCAATGCGATAACAACAAACAGCGTCTTTTTAATGCTATCGTTATTACTTGCCATAGCGCGCTAGTCTCCGCTTAATGTTCTTCTCGATTACAACGTGGTCAAACAGAGGAGCAAATAGGTTTGCGAATAGGATCGCAAGCATCATGCCTTCTGGGTATGCAGGGTTAACTACACGAATCATTACACACATTGCGCCGATTAGGATGCCGTACCACCACTTACCACCATTGGTAAATGACGCTGATACAGGGTCTGTTGCCATGAAGAACATACCAAATGCGAAGCCACCTAGAACTAGGTGCCAGTGCCAAGGCATGCTGAACATTGCGTTAGTGTCAGAACCGATCACATTAAACAATGTTGATACAGCAATCATACCGATCATAACACCAGCAATGATGCGCCATGAAGCAATGCCCATGTATACGATCATTGCAGCACCGATCATAAGTGCAAGCGTTGATACTTCACCGATAGAACCTGGAATGTTACCAATGAATGCGTCCATCCAAGTGATCGTCTCACCAGATACCGTGTTCATTAGCGCGCTACCACCGCCTTGAGCCCATTGGCTAAGCGCTGTTGCACCAGAGAAACCGTCAGCTGCAGTCCAAACTACGTCACCAGAAATCTGAGCAGGGTATGCAAAGAATAGGAACGCACGGCCAGCAAGTGCAGGGTTTAGGAAGTTACGACCCGTACCACCAAAGATCTCTTTAGCAACAACAACACCGAAGGTAATACCTAGTGCAGCTTGCCATAGAGGAAGTGTTGGCGGAACAATAAGCGCGAACAAGATAGAAGTAACAAAGAAACCTTCGTTAACTTCGTGCTTACGCACCATACAGAACAGTACTTCCCAGAAACCACCAACGATAAAGACCGTCGCGTAGATAGGTAAGAAGTAAGTCGCACCCAAGAGCATCTTACTGCCCCAACCTGCATCGGCTCCTAAGGAGGCTCCAAGCATTTCGGTTAGCCAGTAGTGCCAGTTACCATCAATGATAGAAACTAGTTCTGCACCTGAATACATGTGGTTTAGTGCTGCAATAGCTTGACCACCTGCGTTGTACATACCCCAGAACATTGCTGGGAATACCGCAAGCCAAACCATGATCATGATACGTTTTAAGTCAACGCTATCACGGACATGCGAGCTTTTCTTTGTAACTGTACCTGGTGTGTAGAAAAGTGTTGCTGCAGCTTCGTAAAGCGCAAACCACGTTTCGTGTTTACCACCTGGTTCAAAATGATGCTCGATGTCTTCAATAAACTTTTTAAGGCCCATGAAAATTACCCTTCCTTCACAATTGTATCTAGGCATTCACGAAGTAACTGACCGTACTCGTACTTACCAGGACATACAAAGGTACACAGTGCTAAATCTTCTTCATCTAGCTCTAGCGCACCAAGTGCTTGTGCACTATCAACGTCGCCAGCACATAGATCGCGAAGCAGCAAAGTAGGCTCCATATCTAATGGCATTACTTTCTCGTAGTTACCAATTGGAACCATAGAGCGATCACTACCGTTTGTTGTCGTTGTCATGTTGAACAACTGACCTTTAAACACGTGACCAAGGAATGAACGAGTAACAGAGAACTTGTTCTTACCAGGCATAGCCCAGCCAAATAGCTCTTTATCACGACCTTCACGAAGAACCGAAACCTGTTGATGGTAACGGCCAAGGTAAGCATGTGGACCTGAAGCGTGAACACCAGATAATACTGAACCTGAGATCAGGCGAACTTCACCTGGCATCAACTCGCTGTCCGTCAACTCTTCAAGGCTAGCACCAATTTGAGTACGAACTAGGCGTGGGTTATTAACTACTGGACCAGCCAGAGAAACAACACGCTCAGAGTAAATCTCACCAGTAAGGAACAACTTACCGAATGCGATAACGTCTTGGTAGTTAATGCTCCACGCTACATTTTGTGCATTTACCGGGTATAGGTAATGCATATGCGTGCCTGCAAGACCTGCAGGGTGTGGGCCATCAAAAACATGTTCTTCAACGTTAGACTGAGCTGAACGAGGTAAGCTAGTACCTTTTTTACAAACGTACACTTTACCGTTAGTCAGAGTTGAAAGAAGATCTAAACCAGCAACGAAAGCATCAGACTGCTCGTTAATGATTAATTCTGGCTCAGCTGCTAGCGGATTAGTATCCATAGCAGTAACGAAAATAGCCTGAGTTTCAGAATCAACTGCTGGAACCTTGCTGAACGGACGAGTTCGCAAAGCGGTCCATGCGCCAGACTCAACTAACTGAGCTTTAACCGTTTCACGGTCAAGACTTGCTAGTTGGTTAGCTTCATAGCTATTGAACGTGATTTGCTCATTGCCTGCTACTTCAATCACTACTGATTGAAGAACACGCTTAGCACCACGGTTCACTTCAATAACTTTACCGCTTGCTGGAGAAGTAAATACAACACCTGGGTTCTTTTTATCTGCAAAAAGAACTTGGCCTTTCTTCACTTCATCACCAACGCGAGCATGCATCGTAGGACGCATACCAACGTACTCTTCGCCAAGCAAGGCGACTTTAGTGATGGACTTACCATCATTAATCACCTGGGATGGAGTTCCTGCGATAGGAAGATCCAAACCCTTCTTTATTGTAATCATACGCACTTGCACTACTTTATCGGGAAAAAGATTCTTTTAATTGCGTAAATTCAGGACGTTTTAAAATCGCCCTTAGACACGACATTACAGTGTCCGGTTTTGGTAAATTTGAGATACCAAAATCGCAACATTACATTAATAAATTCACCACAAAGATTATGTGAGATTTATCAGGTGCCGTATTCTAGCATTTTTTGACAACTTGATGCCATGACCAATAACTTGAATACGGCCTATATTTGGTGAGATTTGAAGCATATGGACTCTAAAATATGTATAAATTTGACGAGCCGCACAGATAAAATGGCTTTTGAATCGTGTTTTAAACAAGAGATTAATACTCTGTCACAAACTCATATTTTTCGAGTTATGTTGAAACACTGTTAATAAAAACACTACTCGTTGTGGGTATTTTCAACCGCTCGATTTACCATCAGTTTGAGTGATATAACAACGAAAAACAGATGTATTTGGCAACAAAAAAGGTGGCATCGCCACCTCTTCTATATTCGATTACTCTACTATTTCCCACCGCCCATACACATTGGGCTATCTGGCACGTTATCTAGCTGCTTCAACCATTCATCTTTTGTATAAGTGTGAATGGACAGTGCGTGAATATTGTTCGCAAGCTCTTCTGAAAGAGCTTTATTTACCGCTCGATGACGAGCAATAAGGCGTAAACCTTCAAACGCATCGCTGACAACAATCACTTTAAAATGACTCTCAGAACCGGCCGGAACATTGTGCATATAGCTCTCATTGATCACGTTTAAATGACTTGGTGAAAACTCATTGTGCAATTTTGTTTCGATAACTTCTTGGATCATTGTGATTCCTTTATAACGTATTGGCATTATCCGTGGGGTGAGTATAAACCCTAATAGGTCGAGTGTCCGAGTATTTAATAGCGAATGGCATAGGTTTGGTTGAGTTTTATCTATCTTGTTCAGGCCGCATTTGAGACAATATCTTTGTTATTTCTTACATAAGTATCTCAAGCAATGAAAACCGAACTTACCTTTCACGACAGAACTTTGACCTTACATCGTTTCCCAAAACGTTCAAATGAAACCCTTCAAGCTTGGGATGCGGGCGACGAATACCTGATCAGTCATGTTGAAGAGATGAATCTTGAACCTGGCAAACACATTCTGATCATGAACGACAGCTTTGGTGCCCTATCCACTTGGTTCTCGAAAGATCATGATGTCACCATGATGAGCGACTCATTTATTTCTCATCGCGGTGCGCTAAAAAACTTACAGCGTAATCAATGTAATCGAGTCAACTTTTTAAACACCATGGATGATATCCCGCACGGTATCGACCTTGTGATCATGCAGCTACCAAAGACCAACCGCCACCTAGTATGGCAGTTAAGTCAGTTACGCCAAGCACTGTCAGAAGGCTGCCAAGTGATCGGTGTCAACAAAGTCAAAGAGATCCACACCTCTACACTTAACCTTTTCGAGAAGTACCTAGGCGAGACCAAAACCTCGTTAGCGAAGAAAAAGCACCGCTTGGTTTTCTCTTCTCCAAATTGCCAACCTGTTCAAACGGTAGAGCCTTTTGTGGAGTGGGATGTAGACGGTGAAGATATCCGCCTGAAAAATTTACCAAATGTTTACTCAGGGGAAGCACTCGATCAAGGCGCTCGCTATATGCTAGAGCATATCCCTCAAGATCCAGAGCTGCGTCATATCATCGACCTAGGCTGTGGCAACGGTGTATTGAGCGTAAAAGCAGGGCAATTGAACCCACAAGCTCGTATTACCTGTGTGGATGAAAGCTTTATGGCTGTGGAGTCAGCACGCCAAAACGTCAAGGATAACCTTGGTGAAGACGGCAACTTCCAGTTCATCGCCAACAACTGTTTAGATGGCTTTAAGAAAAACAGCACCTACTTAGTGATGTGTAATCCTCCATTCCATCAGCAACAAGCGATTACTGATCACATTGCATGGCAAATGTTCTGTGATGCAAAGCATGTTCTTAGCAATGGAGGCAAATTAATTGTTATTGGCAACCGACACCTCGGATACGATGTCAAACTAGCGAGACTATTTGGTGAAGCTAACGTTGAAACGCTTGAACTAAACCAAAAATTTGAGATATTACAAGCAACAAGAGAGCCTGCGAATTTTAATAAATAAGCAGAAACGACTTCACAAGAATTTAAGATACCGAGCTTCTGGTGTGAATTTAGAAAGGATAAAGGAATGAAAAAACTGATTTTGGCTGCTTCTATTATGGCTTTGACAGCATGTTCAGCCCCTCAGCAAGAACAAATCAATGTAATGCCAGAAGCTTCACTAAGCTCAAGCAACCTTGTACAAGGCAAAACATACACACTAACCAGTAAAGATGTTCGTGCCGCTCAATATGTTGCATTGGTTGATAGTGGCCGTTCAAACATTCAACCAATTCATGCTAAGCAAAACATGCGTATTTCTCTAGAAAACGCTATTGCTCAGCAGTTAGAGTCTCAAGGTTTTCGTGCAAGCGTAAACAGTGAAAACTCAATTGTTTTGGAGATTCAAGAAGCGCTTGTTACCGTAGAACACACCATTATGGAAAACAAAATGGACGGTAAAGTAACGCTTGAAGTTACGGCTGAAACGCCTGAAGGCAAGTTAGTGAAAACATTCAACGGTACTGCAACGCGCACTGGTGCCTTGAGTGCGTCAAATGACGACATCTCTATGGTTCTTAATGACGTGATTAACTTGGTTCTTACGGAAATCGCTAACGACCAAGAGCTACAAACTTACATGAAGGAACGTTTCTAATGGTTCGTATTTTATCTTCTATCGCATTAATGTTGGTGAGCGTGAGCGTTTGGGCTGGTCCTAAAGTGAACGTAGAAACAACATTAGGCGACTTCACAATTGAGCTAAACCAAGAACAAGCACCGGTTAGCGCGGAGAACTTCCTAAAATACGTTGCAGACGGCAGCTACGAAGGCACTATCTTCCACCGTGTTATCCCTGGTTTCATGGCACAAGGTGGCGGCTTCGATCAAGACATGAATCAACAAGCGACTTATGCTCCTATCAAGAATGAAGGCAGCAACGGCCTGAAGAACGATACAGCAACAATCGCTATGGCTCGTACTAATGCGCCAGATTCTGCAACTCGCCAGTTCTTCATTAACTTCTCTGATAATGATTTTTTGAACGCAAAAGGTGGTAACCCAGGCTACGCTGTATTTGGCAAAGTAACTGAAGGTTTTGATGTTGTTCAAAAGATGGCAACGATTCCAACCAAGCGAATGGGCCGCATGTCAGACATCCCAGTCGACCCAATCGTCATCACTAAAGTGACCCTTCTTAAGTAATCCAATGTAACGCCCTTATTTCTTAAGGGCGTTTTTCTATACAAGGACGCCCTATGTCATCAGGCACTCCCTCTCTTTCTTGGATGCAGACTTTTCGCAGCTACCTAGATAAACGTCTACTTTGGGTGTTTATGCTCGGCTGTTCGAGTGGCTTCCCATGGGTTCTTATTGGATCCAACATGTCTGGCTGGCTAAAAGATGCAGGTTTAACGCGTGCTGCCATTGGCTACTTTGGTAGTGTGTTTGCCGTGTATGCGATTAACTTTTTATGGGCACCATTGGTAGACCGAGTAAAACTGCCGGTGCTTCACGCAATACTCGGCCAGCGCCGCAGTTGGATCTTTTTCTGCCAAACCATTGTTTTAATCGGCACCTTATTCATCGCAGGCGTCAATCCCGCAGAGAATTTGGCGTTTACCTCAATGTTGGCGCTCGCTATTGCCATTGCCTCAGCCACGCAAGACATCGCGATTGATGCATTTCGTATTGATACCTTCCCAAAATCCGAAGCATCAAAACTGCCGCAAGCTTCCGCAATGGCCGTAATTGGGTGGTGGACGGGTTATTCACTACCAGGCTACCTTGCCTTTATTAATGCAGACTCAATCGGTTGGAATGGCGTGTATTACGGAATGGCAGGTGTCGTTGTTGTATTAATGCTGTTTACTCTTTTTGTCGGAGAGCCAAATACACAACGTGAAGCCCTACAAGAACAAGCACAACAGCGACACAATAAAGTGGTCGGCTCAAAGCTTGTCGCTTGGTTCAGTGTGACGGTAATTGAACCATTTTATGATTTCTTCAAAAGAAACGGAGTTCAAGTTGCCATTACTCTATTGCTGTTTGTGTTCCTATTTAAGATAGGTGAAGCCTTCCTAGGTCGCATGTCGATCACCTTCTATAAAGAGATAGGTTTCAGTAATGAACAGATCGGTCATTACTCCAAGTTAATTGGCTGGGGCGCGACGATATTCTTCACTTTGGTAGGCAGTGTCTTCAATGTGAAATTCGGTATTGTACGCGGACTGATGATCGGCGGTGTGGCAATGGCGGCCAGTAATCTAATGTTTGCGTGGATCGCTCACACTGGCCCGAGTGAAACCTTGTTCTTGGCAACCATCATTGTCGATAACTTTACAACTGCGTTTTCAACCGTAGCGTTTGTCTCTTTCTTAACACTATTAACCGGGCAAGCTTTCTCAGCGACACAGTATGCCTTGTTAGCATCGTTGGGGAATTTCGGTCGAACAACGCTGGCTTCATTCAGTGGTGAGTTGGTTGATTACCTCAATGATTGGTCAACCTTCTTTATACTAACCGCACTTATGGTGATTCCAAGTTTGATCATGCTCTATTCGTTGCGCCACTTTTTCACAGATTTACTGGAAAAAGCAAAAACCAACCAAGAGTAGTTGAACAAAAAAGCAAAAGAAAAGAAGGTAGCATCACGCTACCCTCTTTTTCTTTGTCACTAGTAACCTGTAAGAACTAGTCTGTTGTATCACTCACAATAAGGTTGAAGCCTGTGCCAGCCGAGTCATCGATCGCCACCACTTGATACACTACACCATCAGCTAAGGTTGCGGGCGCAGAGTCGATAGCCACAACCGACGGCTGACCCGCTACAGTAATCGTCACAAAATAAGACCCCGCCGCAACATAAATGCCATTCGCATAATCTTTGAACTTCACATCACTTAGCGCTGGAGTGCTACCAGAGATCCCCGCGTTTTCTGTTAAGTAAATATCCACCGAAGCCGCTATTGGGTTAGCAGCGGCGTGGGTAATGTTTAGCACCGCGCTGGTCGCAACCGGACGACGGTTTTCAGGAATAACCAATGGTTCCAAACTCAGTGGAGTTACCGTCCCTACTGCATAGATGCTGTAATCCATACCAGCAAATACCGCGACTCCATCTGCATCAATCAGTGCATTGGTTGTAGTGCCATCAGCAAAGATGTCAATGTCATAACTTCCTGCGGCTAAATCGATAAAACCGCGGATCTCTTTAAACATCAAATCAGCAAGAGGTGCAAATGCAGCTCCGTTGACAAAAACATCTACATCTGGGGCGACATCAACGAGATGACCGACTCTTACTTCTGCAGTTTCTGCCATGTCGTAGATTAAAGATGAGCCCGAACCGTCCAATACCATCAATTTTACTGGGGAAGTGCTATTGGAGTCAGCTCTTGGCACAGCCGCGATCGTTAGCTCGCTACCGCCAGACAGAGTTATTTCTCCGGAGTCAAAAGCAATAGCATTGCCGCTCACGGTTTCTAATCTCACTCGGTATTGCCCTGCTGGAATATTGAGTACGTCAGTAAAGTCTTTATAACCGAGAGTGCCAAGCGGAGCACCCAATGGATCATTCGGCGCCGTTACGTATAAGTTCACATCTCCAACCCCTGTTGCCGCGTGAACAACTTGCACATCTAAACTTGAACTCGTTGCCGTTCCCTCAGAAGGTCGCGTCACAACTAAAGCCTCAACCGGGTTATTAGAACCGTCAGCGTCACCGACCACCATCACGGTGTAATCTAATTCACCGCTCAAATCGAATTGGCTTGGCGAAATTACAGTGGCAACTGCGTCACCTGGGAGTTGGACATCGACTTGAAGAGTTGTCTGGCCTTGATTTACTGAAGCGTACCCAGACGCTTGAGCATAATCGACACCAGTCCAACGAGCCTGACTGTTAACGATAACATTAGCTAAAGGAGCATCGGGGGATGCATGAACAGCTTGTAGTTGTGTAGTAGGTTCATCGTCATCGTCACACCCAACAATGAACAGAGTTGATATTGCTACCGCTAATAATGGTGAATATTTCATGGTCTTCTCTCCAAAAAAGTTAGACCAGTTCGTCACACAAATAGTTAGTCCAATAACTAACCTTTAAAAATTGTTTCAAAATCTAGTGCAGTGAACTGTCGTTGGTTCTCCGTGATTCAAAAAGTAGTTAGTTTTAATCCCTAGTCAGTCATCACATGAGTTGGTCATCAATTGATTCCACCACCATTACGGAGTTGGTTAAAAATAGATCAAAGAGAGGATCTAACTGAGGAGAGATTTAGTCGTTTTCTGGGGATAAATTACATAGAAAAGAATACTGTTGATTTTGATATGCATATCACTCTAATTAGTAGAATCGTTTGCTTAGAGCAGTATTTCACCTATTTATCCATAAAATAATCGAATTTCACAAAATCAATAGAATTAGAGCTGCATCGAGATGCATTGCCATCTTAAAGTTCCATCATTTAGATCAGTAGTGTGATCAACCTCACCTTAATAATTGTAGTTTTCACTCTGTCTCACTTTTATTTGAGAACAAAATCGCTATTATGCTCGGCATTCGGACATCATAAACACGCACGGATTAGCGGGTTACTTATTTCAAACATAGAGAGTTCCATTATGCGTAAATCACTTTTAACTCTTGGCTTACTTGCAGCAGTATCTGCTCCAGTAATGGCAGCTGATTATTCTGACGGCGACATCCATAAGAACGATTACAAATGGATGCAGTTCAACCTTATGGGTGCATTCAATGAGAAAGGCGTTACTGAGTCTACTCATGATTACCTAGAGATGGAATTTGGTGGTCGCTCTGGAATCTTTGATCTTTACGGTTACGTTGACGTATTCAACCTAACTTCTGATCCAGGTAGTGATAAAAATGGCCAAGAAAAAATCTTCATGAAGTTTGCTCCTCGTATGTCTCTTGACGGGCTAACAGGTAAAGATCTTTCTTTCGGTCCAGTTCAAGAGCTTTACGTATCTACGCTTATGGAATGGGGTGGTAACTCTGGCGTTAACACTCAAAAAGTTGGTCTTGGTTCTGATGTAATGGTTCCATGGTTTGGCAAAATGGGTCTAAACCTTTACGGTACATACGACTCAAACAACAAAGACTGGAACGGTTTCCAAATCTCGACTAACTGGTTCAAGCCATTCTACTTCTTCGAGAACGGTTCATTCATCTCTTACCAAGGTTACATCGATTACCAATTCGGTATGCAAGATGAGTACTCTCAAGTAAGCAACGGCGGCGCGATGTTTAACGGTCTTTACTGGCACTCAGATCGCTTTGCAGTTGGTTACGGCTTGAAACTATACAGCGATGTATACGGCTTTAAAGATGGCGCAAACCTTCCATGGGATGCATCTACACAAGCTGAATCTTCTGGCGTAGGTCACTACGTAGCAGTAACTTACAAGTTCTAATCGAACTTCTAAGAAAGTTTCCAAAATGGCACCCTCGGGTGCCATTTTTTATTGCTTTCGTTTAATGCCTCGCTATCCTTGCAACATCACTTTCTTATCTCGGTATTGCTGTGAACATCACGATTGTTGGACCTGGAGCAATTGGCTCTTTATGGGCAATAAAACTACTTCAAGCTGGTCATAATGTCTCTTTGTGGAGCCGCTCCCCTGAAACCTCAATGGACCTATCACTTGATGAGCAAGCTTCACTTTCCTTCAGTAATAACAATATCGAAAAACTATCTGCGAGTGACTTAGTGATCTCCACAGTCAAAGCTTGGCAAGTAGAAGAAGCCACCACTCCGTTACTTCAATATCTCGACTCTGATACCATTCTCATGTTCATGCATAACGGAATGGGCGCAGTTGATCAGATAGCGGCTCAAATTAATGACCACCCGGTAGTACTAGCAACTACCACTCAAGCCGCATTCAAGCCCGACAAGAATAATGTTTGTCACACAGGGTTAGGACAAACTCAACTGGGTGCTTTTAATCAAACAGGTCAGCAGTGCACGTTTTTAGTTGATGTATTGGAACACGCTCTCCCCGCTGTGAGTTGGAACCCACAAATAAAAACCGCGCTTTGGACCAAACTCGCCATCAATTGTGCTATCAATCCACTGACTGGGTTGGAACAAATCAAGAATGGCAAACTTGCAGACCAAAAGTTTGGGGATACTTTAAGCTCTATCGTTGAAGAGCTCACAAAAGTTATGCAAGCCGAAGAGATCGCTTGTTCATTCGACGAATTAGAAGCCAGCGTCAAACAGGTAATCCAAGCCACAGCGCAGAACAACTCATCCATGAAGCAGGATATGTTTTACCAACGCAAGACAGAGATCGACTTCATCACTGGGCACCTAATAAAAACAGCGCTTAAGCATCAGATAAAAGTTCCCGTTAACCAAAAGCTGTTCGATCAGGTCAAAGAGCAAGAAAATAGCTGGAATCATCAAGATTAGTCAGCAACGGTTAACAAGTCGCGATAAAATAACAATACCGCTAAGCACAACGCTAGCACCAATTTCCAAGATTTTAGGTAAGAATAGATGTTTGATATCAATCACATCCGAGAGCAGTTTCCTGCGCTATCACAAACCATCAATCAACAACCATTGATTTACTTAGACAGCGCGGCAACAACACAAAAACCTCAGGTAGTTATTGATGCCATTAGCCAATATTACTCCAAACAAAATGCCAATGTTCACCGTGGTAGTCATAGCTTAACAGCGAACGCGACCAGTCAGTTTGAAGCTGCTAGAGATAAGGTCGCTCAGTTCATTGGCGCAGCCTCATCAAAAGAGATCATCTGGACTCGTGGTGCCACCGAAGCACTCAATTTAATTGCTCAAACTTACGCAAGAAGTACCCTTCAACCTGGCGATGAGATCTTAGTGAGTGAAATGGAACATCACGCCAACATAGTGCCTTGGCAAATTGTTGCAGAACAAACCGGCGCTAAAGTCGTTAAAGTACCAATGACATCGGATTGCGAATTTGACCTCACTGCGTTTGATGCACTTTTAAATGAACAAACCAAAATTGTTGCATTAGCTCAGATAACCAACGTAACAGGTTCTCGTCAGCCGATTGAAGTCGTCATCGAGAAAGCACACAAAATGAATGCGATTGTTGTGGTCGATGGCGCACAAGGCATCGTTCATGAGCCTGTTGATGTTTCATCTTTAGGTGCGGATTTCTACGTATTCTCTGGGCACAAACTCTATGCCCCTGCGGGTATCGGCGCGCTTTATGGCAAGCTTGAATTACTCGAAGCGATGCCCCCTTGGCATGGCGGTGGCAAAATGGTCGAGCGAGTTGCGTTCTCTGGCACTACTTTTTCTGAACTGCCAGGGAAGTTCGAAGCGGGCACACCAAATGTTGCCGGTGCTATAGCATTAAGCACCGCAATTGAGTGGTTAAGTGGTTTTGCACAACAAGATGTCGAAAATCATATCCACCAGCTACAACAGAAAACCTACCAAGCACTCAATCAATTGGATGACATCCAAATCCTTGGCTACAAACCAAATTCAAGTGTGATTACTTTTGTGATGGATGGCGTTCACCACCAAGACATTGCTACGCTGTTGGATCAGCAAGGTATCGCGGTACGTGCAGGGCACCACTGTGCTCACCCATTAATGGATGCACTTGGAGTGAAAGGAACGGTTCGAATTTCATTTGGTATTTACAACAACATGGATGATGTTGAAAAACTCGTAGCGGCGATAGAAAAAGCCGTTGAGATGCTTTAGCGAGTAGCGAGTAGCGAGTAGCGAGTAGCGAGTAGCGAGTAGCGAGTAGCGAGTAGCGAGTAGCGAGTAGCGAGTAGCGAAATTATGTAGGGTTGGCGTTTAGCGTCAACCCTTTTTGTTTCTGTGTATATTAAGAAATGTTAAGCACTTAGCTCTTGGATTTGAGCAACAATCGCTTTTAATCCATTACCGCGGGATGGGCTTAGATGGGTAATTAAACCGATTTGTTCGAAGTAGCCATCAATATCGAACAATTGAACCTGCTCTGATGTTTTTCCATCATACGCAGCCATCACTAATGCAATCAGACCGCGAACGATACGAGCATCAGAGTCAGCACAAAAGTGCCAAACACCATCGATATTTTGAGAAACCAACCACACTTGGCTTTCACAGCCAGAGACAATCACCTGTTCACTTTTCAGTTCATCAGGCATAGTTGGCAGTTTCTTACCCCATTGAATGACTTGGCGATAACGGTCTTCCCAGCCGCTGAATGTCTGCATCTTCGCGACGATATCATCACTGGTAATTTCAGTGCCGAATGGAGAGCTTGGGAATGTGGTCATTTTAATATCCAGTCGATTATTAATTGAATAGAAGACGTTACTTAGCGTGCTTTTGAATCAGCTTTTCTACAATACGCGAAACAGCCACAAAACCAAAAGTCGCCGTTACTACGGTTGCCGCACCAAAGCCCGTCGCACAATCCATGCGCTTTGGACCTTCAGCTGTTGCTTTCGCAGCACATACACTGCCGTCAGCTTGAGGGTATTTCAGCTGTTCAGTCGAGAACACACAATCGATACCAAACTTACGCGCTGGATTCTTAGGGAAATTATGATGACGACGAAGGGTATCTTTAAGCTTCTTCGCTAGCGGATCTTGAATCGTCTTGGTCAAATCGGCCACTTTGATTTGCGTTGGGTCGATTTGCCCCCCCGCACCACCAGTGGTGATTACTTTGATTTTGTTACTGCGGCAATACGCCAATAGCGAAGCCTTAGCCTTCATGCTATCGATCGCATCCAACACAAAATCGAACTCTTTCGATAAGTATTCCGCCTGATTATCAGGACCGATGAAATCGTCAATCAGGTTAACTTTACACTCAGGGTTAATCAGCTTAACACGCTCGGCCATCACTTCGATTTTGCTCTTACCAACCGTGCCCGACATTGCATGAATTTGACGGTTGATGTTAGTCACACACACATCATCCATATCGATCAAAGTAAGCTCACCTAAACCAGTACGAGCAAGTGCTTCAACAGCCCATGAACCTACACCGCCAATACCGATAACACACACGTGTGCAGCTCTAAGTATGTCGACTTCACTATTGCCATACAGACGACGAGTGCCACCAAATCGTTGGTCATAGTTTTCTGAAGCTGGAGTGGTCAATTCACGCATTGTTGCCGCCAATTTATTTCTGAGAAAAAGAAAAGAGTGCGTTTTATACGCACTCTTGAATAAAAAGTCTAGGGGATTAGCGATTCGCTTTCAATGCCCTATTTTATTGTCGCTTACTCAACCTTTTCAGGAGGCAAAGCCCAAGGCGCTTCGGTTGCGCTGCCATCTAAGCCGAGCTTCCACACGCGACCAAAATGCTTGTAGTGACCCGCTTCAGTGCCTGCTCGCGGCCCCATACCATGGTAGAGATCCAAATGGTTCTGCTTAACCGCGCCGCCCGTATCCAAAACCAATAACAATCTTAATTGGTGCGCACCGCTCCAAGTACCATCCGCATTCAATAAAGGAACCTCAGCCAAAATGGGAGTTCCCATAGGCAAGATAGAGCGATCGCCTGCTACTGCAGCCATTGGCAATAGAGGAATCCCAGCACTGCCCATTACTGACAAGTCGTCTCTCGCTTCAAAAAACACGAAAGATGGATTTTTCTCAAGCAACTCTTTGACCACTTCAGGATCGTTTGCCAACACCCACTCTTTGATTGCTTTTAGTGACATTTTTTCGCGTGGAACTAAGCCTCGCTCAATCAAAACACGGCCAATGCTTACATAAGCTTTATTGTTCTTACCTGCGTATGCGAAATACTGCAGCGTATCATCATCACCGAAGTGCACGAACCCACTGCCCTGCACTTCCATCATAAATGGGTCGATACGGTTTGCTGAGTAACCTAACTCAAGGCCTTGACCTTCTAATGCGCCGTTGTAAATCTCTTCGCGTGTTGGACACTCTTTACCACACTCAGGAAGCCCGTAAACTGGGTAACGGTATTCTTCATTCGCTTCGTGGCGCAGTTCCATAACAGGAGAAAAGTAGCCTGTAAACAAAACATTGCCTTGTTTATCACCACCACCTAGTTGAGCAGTTTGAACGCCAAAATTAGCGAGTTCGCTTGGATCTCCACTCAGCATCGCCCACTCATTGAGTTGTTGATAAAGCGGCTCATAGATTTTAGCCATTGAAAGGGATTTAGAAACCACCATCTCAGCTTGTTCTGCAAATTCGGTATAGTCTCTTGGTTTATTGGATTCAACCTGATCGACCTTATTCAAGGTACGAGGAAATTCGTCATCAAGGTGTTGTTGAGCAAGATCAGTGGGTTGAGCACAGCCAAATAACAAAGAGGCCGCGACTAGGGGAAGCCATTTTTTAATCACAAGAGTCATCCTAAAAATTCTATGCATCGAGGATGACAAAAACAGTCAGATAACACAATCGTAGATTGTAAGAGTTTACAATAAGATAACCTATCGGACGGAGTTATCGATGTGACCTTTAAGACGGAAGATGGGATTGTAGTGACTGTCAGAATCGAGCACCATTTCTGTATTGTCAGAGTTGGTCATGCGGAAGCGATAGGTTTTATCACCCGCCTTGTATTCAAAGTAATTACCGTCAAAATCAAAGGTCGTCGAAACAACAGATCCACGAACTGACACACCATTAGCATTCAGTACAAACTCATCTGTCGCATAATGTGCAACATCCTGCTCTATCCAAGTGCCATATATTAGATGATCAGGCGTCGCCGCATCTTGCACTCGGGAAAGCACATCACCAAATAAAGAAACCACAGCAAATGAACCCACCAAGGCTAAAACCATTAAGCAGCGCTCAATGATCTTACGCTTCAACTTAGATTGATTGCGCTGATCTGCTTCACTATAGAGGCCTTTAGTGATCTCATCGATCTTGTTCTTTGTAGCTGGAGCTTGCTGCATTCGTTTACGACTCATAAGGATGCTATGCGCATTCTACACTGAGACAGTTTATATATTGAAGCCTACATAAGAATAGTTTGCGCTTTATTCCAAAAAGGTGTTGTTTAGATTTGAATTTAAATGCTAAATTAACGAATAAATAAACACAAATGGACTTGTTCTGTGAAATTAAGAAGTACAGCGCTAGTAAAAGGTTTCAGACAATCAACCCCTTACGTGAATGCTCACCGTGGCAAAACCATGGTCATTATGCTGGGAGGCGAAGCTGTTGCCGATAGAAACTTTGGTAACATTATTAGCGACATTGCCCTACTCCACAGCCTTGGCGTGAAGATTGTTCTCGTTCACGGGGCAAGGCCACAGATCAACCAACTGCTAGCAAAACAAGATTGCCATACGCCTTATCATAAGAACATTAGGGTCACTGATGAATATTCTCTGGGTGTAGCAATGCAAGCTGCTGGACAGCTGCAACTTGCTATCACCGCGCGCCTTTCGATGAGTTTGAACAACACTCCGATGGCAGGTACTCAACTCAATGTGATGAGTGGTAACTTCATTACGGCTCAGCCGCTAGGTGTGGATGACGGTACGGATTATTGCCACAGCGGGCGTATTCGTCGAATCGATATCGAAGGAATAAATCGCACACTCGACCAAGGATCCATCGTACTGCTGGGCCCTATCGCTAGTTCCGTGACAGGCGAAAGCTTTAATCTGCTTTCTGAAGAAGTCGCCACCCAAGTTGCGATTCGTTTAAAAGCCGACAAACTGATTGGTTTCTGCTCCGAACAAGGGGTAACAGATGAAAGCGGCACTGTACTCGCCGAACTCTTCCCTAAAGACGCCAAGCAAATTCTAGAACGCTTAACGGAATCTCAAAAGCCTGCCGAAGACATGAGCACAGGAACACTGCGCTTCTTGAAAGGAGCGATCTCTGCTTGTCGTGCCGGAGTCCCTCGTTGTCACCTCATCAGCTACAAAGTCGATGGCGCATTAATCCAAGAGCTGTTCTCTTTTGATGGTATTGGCACGCAAGTGGTCATGGCGAGTGCCGAGCAAGTCAGACAAGCTCAGATTGATGATATCGGTGGTATCTTTGATCTCATTCGCCCTTTAGAAGAACAAGGCATCTTGGTTCGCCGATCAAGAGAACAATTAGAGCAAGAGATCCATCGATTTACCATTATCGAAAAAGACGGGCTAATTATTGGTTGCGCAGCGCTATACGCCTACCCGGAAGATCACATGGCAGAGATGGCATGTGTTGCAATTCATCCTGATTATCGTGATGGAAATCGTGGACAATTACTGCTGGATTACATGCGCCACCAATCAAAATCTCGCGATATCGACCAAATATTTGTCCTAACGACACACAGCCTTCATTGGTTCCGTGAACAAGGTTTTTACGAGATAGCAGTTGATGAATTACCGATGGAAAAACAAGGGCTATACAACTATCAACGTAACTCAAAGATCCTAGCACTTAACGTATAAATAAAGTTTTGGAGCAAAATCTCACTTCAACATAAAAATAATTGTAAACGTAATCGTTTTCTATATGAGATTTATTAACTATGCACTTTAACTCACACGTAAAATTGTATAGAATTTGGTCGCTTTAACAAAATAACAAATGTTTTTATTGGAATTACCATCTCGGTTGTCATATCACATGCATTGAGGTGGTCACTGCACGGATTGCTATACCCGTTGACGGTCAGCACGCTAACATTAGCTCTGCTCGTTAATATAAACAGCAAAAAGAGCAACATTGATATGAGAACCATTGTTTGTAACTCGCTGCAAAGTTTTTGGGATATGGCTGATAACCAATTCTTAGAAGGGCTAGACGTACACTGCGTGTTCCCTGTGAGCGAAAATCTAAAAGAGTTTATTTTGAATTGCCAAGCAAAATACAAGATAAACCACATATCGTTTACTCGAGCGTTTTTAAGCAAAGAGTCTTAATAACGTTCAAAGCAACCAGGGATGGTTGCTTTGTGTTTATCTAGCTTAAGTTCAAGTCCTTTCTAGCAGTAATTAACAACTAATTCGTTAAGCGACTGCCTAAACCACTCACTCGCTCTGTTTTCACCTTAATCCCACGCTTCAACACATTTGTGTCGCTGAACATCATCAGTCGTTTCTTGGCACGTGTAATACCGGTATAGATAAGCTCTCGCGTTAAAATAGGGCTGAAATCCGGCGGCAAGATCATTAAGGTCAGATCAAATTCACTACCCTGAGATTTATGTATCGTCATCGCATAAGCTGTTTCATGATCGGGCACTCGGCTTGGTAGCACAGCTTTCACGCTGCCATCGGGCAACTCAAAATAGACCTTCAAGCGAGGAGTTGAATCAGGTTGGCTTGAATCCGCCTCAAGCATACAAATACCAATATCACCATTGTATAATCCCAAGCCATGATCATTTCGCGTCACCATGACAGGTCGCCCGTGATACCACAGCTCGTCGTTGTGTGGGTTCACTAAACGTCTTGCGGCAAGCGCTCTTTCAATTCGGTGGTTGAGGCCTTTAACACCAAAATCACCTTCACGAATAGAACACAACAGTCGGCATTGACTGAACAAATCGAGTACCGATTTGGCTCTCGCGTCTTGAGTCTCTAACTCTTCCAATGGCACATTCATTCGGTTGAGATACGCACCATACTCATTAACCAAGGTACGTAGCATCAAGTTATAGCTGTCGCTCGATAGAGGATGGTTCTCAATATCGCCAAATCCTTTGGCAAACACTTGGTCTACTTGATTCGCAGAGCCGTTATTGATTGCTTTTGCTAACTGCCCGATACCTGAACGGGCATCGAAACGATAACTCTTCTGCAGCATACACAAGCTATCAGCAATCGCAGGAGGGTTAACCGATCCTGTTTTGACTTGTCTTGGTTTAGCTATCGCATCAAAGCCTGTCATTTCCGCAATCAAATTGCCTTGCGCTGAGCTGTAGCCTGTTGAATTAAACGAGCAGATATCGCCCAACACCGCGCCCGCTTCTACTGAAGCGAGCTGATCTTTATCACCAAGCAGAATCAACCTTGCGTGCTCCGGGAGTGCATCCACCAGCTTATACATCATCGACAGATCGACCATAGAAGCTTCATCCACCACCAAGATATCAAGGTGAAGTGGATTACGTCGGTTGTGTCTAAACTCAGCACGGTTGGGAATCGCACCAAGTAATCGGTGTAAAGTGCTCGATTCCGTTGGTATGTTGGCTTTCACTTCAGGCGCTAATGGCAACTGTTCAATCGCTTTACCAATCGACTCAGTTAAACGTGCCGCCGCTTTACCCGTTGGTGCAACTAGCTTAATCGTTGGTGTTTTACCTTGGCTTAGTGATTGCTCGACCATTGCCGACAGTAATTTGGTTACGGTGGTCGTTTTACCGGTACCCGGCCCACCAGAAATCACCGCGAAGCGACGACTCAGCGCTACCGCTGCCGCCACTTTTTGCCAGTTCAAGCATGCCGATAACGGTACCAAGCCGTCTAGAACATCTAGGTCCGTCACTTGCTTAGCTTCTACAATCGTTTGATCAATTGCGCCCCAATTCAAAGATTGCTCATCGACGATATCAAGATGATCACACACCAGCTGTTGGCGTAATACCTGAGAGGTTTGTTGGTTCGCTTCAGCCTTGGCTAAGGCATTAAACAGGAAGTGATAACTGCGTGCAAACAGCTGATTGAGCGTTTTAGTCAGTGCTTTTTTCTGCTCAATATTGAATTCTACTGGCTTACTTAAACGGTTTAACGTTTCAGCCAACACAACTTCATAGTTCCAATAACGCTGTAAGTAGACACGTTGTCCATCAAACATCAGCGGCTTAACGCAGTCATTCGTTGTTCCAACGAGATTAGATGATTGCAGAACAGCCGCCCAATCAATACCTAACAATTTCTGGTTCAGTTGCAGTGCCGTTTCACCGTACAACCCAAGTAACTGGGCTAGATCTGCCGTTTGCTCAAGGTCTACCGTATGCTGATGTATCAGCTGAGTACAAATGTGTCCTTTGCCTAATTCATGGCTCACCACCCCAGCTAGAAAGCCGAGCTCTTGAGAGTGACTCGTCGCTTGCTGAGCGATGAAACGAGCAAACTGATAATCCAGTTGACGAATTGAGCCCTTGTCGGCGAGGAACTTTAATACATCCATGAGCTGCTCAGGGATAAGTGAAACTGGCTTAACAAAGTTGGCTGTCTCTATGCTGGTATTCGCGGTCGTTGTCGTCATTATAGAAGCCCCATCTGTCCAGTTTCATTGTCATTCAATTGTGCTGAACGTCTGTCTATCACTTTACCGTCAATCAATTGATCCATTTCATTGAGCAAAGCCAATGTAGGTTTCGCCGAGAAAATACCTTGTTGAGATTGGCCGTCCATTCCTCTTAAAAACAAGTAATAAACCCCACCAAAATGTTGTTCGTAGCTGTAATTGGCAACACGACTCCGTAAAAAGCGGTGCAGTGCCAATGCATAGATTTGATATTGTAGATCGTAGCGGTGGTCTGCCATCGCCGATTTCAATGCTTCACCATGGTAGACGGCAACGTCATCACCTAAATGGTTCGATTTCCAGTCGAGCACATAGTATTTACCTTGGTGCTCGAACACCAAATCGATGAAGCCTTTCAACATGCCTTGTACGGTTTGGAAGCCTAGATCACCCGCTTTGGCTGATAACGGATCATGATATTGAATGGTTTGATTCAATTCAGATGCGGCCAACACTTCGATAGGCAACAAGAACTCCATTTCGACTAATCGTTGAGTCGAGTCTTTCTCACTTAGCTTTAGATTTTTGCCATCCAACGCGGTGTTCAACACCGTGTCGACCAGTTGCTGAAGCACAGGTAGCCACTCTAATTCATATTGCTCTGATTCTAATAAGTGAGTGATTACTTGCGTGTTATGCTCACTGGTTGCTGGTTCGGTAAATTCAACCTCCTCAAACAAGGTGTGCAAGAAAGTACCTGGGCGAGCACCACGTGGGAACGTAAAGATAGATCGTTCAGGTTCAATCAACTCAGATTCATCCTGCTCATCAGCCGAGTCAATATCAAAGCCAGATACCTCAATGGTCGCGTCATGACTCGCACCGTGACTGCCTTGCTTTACAAGCCCCGAGTAACTGGTGATACGCCAAGCCCTGTCGATTGAAGCCTTTAGCTCGTTCGCATGTAAGTCTTCGCTCACTTGCTCTGTCTGTACAAACACTTGCTCGTGCGCGGTTGGAGTCTCGGCTAGCAGCACACTTGAGTTCTTGCCCTCAATGGCTGCAAGAGCCTGATGCAATTCGGCAATACCTTGCTCTTGACCGTTTTGAACCAAATAGCCCATCGCACTCAAATGCACGCCGGTCGGCTCTTTGGTTGAACGCCCTTTACGCAGTGGCGCCATACCAATAAAACAGCCATAAACCGCACGAGTCAGTGCTACATAAATCAAGCGTAGATCTTCCGCCAAACGCTCTTTATCCGCTTGAGCTAAGGCACTGTCACTACCTGTAATATCCAGTACTGTGGTATCTGAATCATGGTCGTAGAATTTGCCTTCGCTCGCTTCTCGGTAACTCGCGACAAATGGCAGAAATACTAAGTCATATTCCAAACCTTTCGACTTATGAATGGTAACGATTTGAACTAAATTTCTTTCTGACTCAAGACGCTGAATGTCATCTTCACTGCCGCCTAAACCATTTTGAGCATCAGAGATCGCTTCTGCCAGCCAACGTAACAAGCCGTAGTCGCTGTCGAGTTCCTGCCTTGCTTGTTGTAGCAATTCGCCAATGTGCATCAAATCAGTGAGTGAGCGCTCACCATTTTCTTCTTCCAGTAAGCGTTCCGCGAGATGTCGCTTGCTAATCACGCTACGAAGCATTGGTAGTACGCCACGCTGTAGCCACAACTTACGATATTCTCGAAATTCGTTAACGACGTTTTCCCACACGACTTCATCGTTGTTGAGTTCATCCAATGAAGACGCATCCAGAGCAAACAACTCAGAGGCTAAACTCGCGCGCAATGCACGGTCATTCTCAGGTGTCAGCACCGCTTGTAACAAGCGTTGAATATCTTGCGCAACCAAGCTGGTGAATACACTGTCTCGGTTAGACAAATACACACTTGCAATGCCTTGTTCAGAGAGTGCATTCTTGATCAGACGACCTTCACTACCAGTTCGAACCAAGACAGCAATATCACCCGCATTCACGGCATGTTGTTTTTTGCCGTTATCAAAATAGGCTTGCTGGTTTTGAGAAGCGGTCAGAATAGTTTGAATTTGACTCGCCGTCGCCTCAGCCATTGCCTTGTGATATTCGCCCTTTGGTAACGGCTTGTCTTCAGCCTCTTGTAGCCAAAAGGTGAGTGCGTGCTGAGTTTCTCCGTTCATCACCCATTGGCGCTTATCAGCCGATGGACTGGCTGCAACAGGCAAAAATGGAATGTCTTGATCATAGATAAACGGACTGTCTGAATTCATAAACACTTGGTTTACTGCACTGACCATATCAGCACTCGAACGCCAGTTAGTGCCTAAGGTGTAGTGAGCACTAACTTGGTTTCTCGCCTTGATATAGGTAAAGATATCTGCGCCACGAAAGCCATAAATCGCCTGCTTCGGGTCACCGATCATAAACAAGCCGCACTGCGGATTATCGAGATAGATTCGGCTAAAAATACTGTATTGCAGCGGATCGGTATCTTGGAATTCATCGATCATCGCCACCGGGTAGAGTGTGCGAATTCTTTCCACCAGCAAGGATTGCTCATCGACATCTATCGACGCAGATAACTGGGTCAGCAAGTCATCAAACGACAACCACTGCTTCTGCTGTTTAGCCTTGGCTAGCATAGTTCGACAATGGGTAATCGCATGCGCCAATAACGGAGCTTTCAAGTCGGCAGGGTTATTTAAGAAATCTTCAATCGCTTCGAAAACGACATGCTGCGGTGCGGTGCCTTTCGGTGTTTTCTCGATTAAAGTGGCTTGAGAGAACTTCTCTAACTTGTCTGGATATTGATAATCATGGGTGTCGCTTTGCGCCCATGCCGTCACCGCCTCTAGCCATGTCGGCAGAGACTTCTTGGTGTAACTGCGTTTGTTCACATCCGAGCCAGAGATCAAAGCTAAAAAATCCGCTTCAGACTCACACCACAGCGCTTTGAGCTGCTTCACTTTGTCTAGGTTCTGGTTGTGCAGAGTTTGCAAATCACCCGACATCGCGTCGACAGTTAACTTCAATGGAGAGCCCGTCAGGTAACGATTGACGTCTGCTAACAATGCAGCCGGTGAACCCCAGATATTACGCACCTCACCAGCCAGTTGAATAGGTAGCGGATAAAACTGCTTACGCCAATAGTCAGCAACTACTTGTGCTTTCAGATGGCTTTCGTCGGTCACAAACTCATTATCAAAACGGCTTCCTGATTCAAAAGCATTTTGGGTCAACATGCGCTGACAGAAACCGTGAATGGTGTATACCGCGGCCTCATCCATTTGCCTTTCGGCATTAAGCAGAGTTTTCGCAGCGCCAGCGTGGTCTTCGATTTCTTGCAGCAAAGGAGCAATCACTGGGTCGTCACTTTGCCCGCGAGCAAACGCAATGCGCGCATCATGGATTCGAGCACGGATACGATCTCGCAGCTCAGCCGTTGCTGCTTCAGTAAAAGTCACCACCAGAATTTGGTCTACGGTTAGTGGCTCATGGTGTCGGGTGGCTTCTGTAAGCTCACCTTGTGGTGTTGCCGTGCCGTGTCCGAGCAGTAAGCGTAAGTACAAGCCAGCGATGGTAAATGTTTTACCTGTACCCGCCGATGCTTCAATTAAACGCGCGCCATGAAGTGGAAACGTCATGGTATTGAGTGTCTGTGGAGCAATTACCTGAACACTGCTTGTGGTCGTCATGCCTTACTGCCTTCTGATAAATATGTTGTTACAAATGTGACCTAGCATGGAAAACGTCATTCAATTTACGTCCTACGCTGATTTGTTAATAGTTAGTGCGATCTCTCTCACGGATCAATTCAGATCGCCTCGCTACTATGCGCCCACGAGTTCAGGAGCGCGATTCGAGTCTTATACTCATTGCCTACTTAGAACCACAGAATAATGGTCCCTCTGACCTGTGGCCGTACAGCGAACGCCCTACACTAATAATGATTTACTGGCGGCCACTTTATTTCCTGTACCTTGCTTCTCTTCATCTTGATTCCCTTCACCTTGAAAGCAAGCGTCCCAAATGCTTACCAACGACTCTATTTCGTCTTTCATTAGTTCAGCGTACACACAATTGATCTTATCGATCACAGCCACTTACTCCTGATCTTCCAGATCGGCAGCAGCCAACCTTGCCGCCTGTAACACAAGCGTTGAATACATACGCGACTCAGCCGCCAGCTCATCGTCCCACTTAGGCCAAATACGCGAGATGTAGGTATCTCGACCCTCGCCAGTGAAAGCGAAGCTGTCATTAAAAGTATCGGCCATTTTCTTGAGCGACTTCTCTTCATCATCGACCCATTTACCGCGGCTAAAACCCGCTTCAACGCCAGCCAAGGCGGTTTTAGGGAAGTACGGCAGTGGTGCCGTCATACCTTGATAAAACAGTCGCACTAACTCAGCCAATAAACTCTTCGCCTGCTGCGCATCACCGATAGGTTGTAGCGTTTGGTGAACCACACCTTCTTTTCTGTCATAACCAATAATATGAGTCGTTTTGCCGTGCCCCATCACTGCGCAACACAAGTGATCGATCCACGCGGCCAAGTAATCTTGCGAACGAATTTTGCCACTACGAAAACGTACCAGCCCTGATTGATAGTTTTGAGTAAGCCAACCCATCAAACGAACGGGTTTACCCTCGCCTAACACATCAAATTCGATATTCACTTCGAGATCTTGTTGCGGTGATCCGCTCACAAATCGAATCTCTTTGGCTAAGTCTTCCGCTTGAACGCGATTGGTTTCAAATTCGATATCACCAAAAGCTCCGACCGGTAATCGGCCCTGTGCTTTTTGCTCAGAGACAAACAATCGAACCGCTTCATCAGCCCCTTCTGGATGGTCTAGCAACACTTGCAGCAGAGCATCCTTAAGCTGGAAGCTTTCTAAGCCATTAAGCACGAACGGCTCATCGTCTTCCATTACCGGAAGCGGTGGCTCAAACACTACCTTTAAGCGGCGATTAAAGAAGTATTGCACTGGCAAGCGCCAGAAACGCTGTAGCTCAACCAAATCGAGTTCTAACGGATAAGTCGCACCAAGCAAGTAGTCATCCAACGCGCGATTGAATTCACCACTGCGCTCACCAGAACGGTTGGCCGCAGGAAGCCACTCTTTGGCGTAGCTCAATACATGGCTTTCATCACCTTGTGTAAAGGCTGCCGGGCTGAACGGCGTCATGGTGTGCTCAAAGCTGATCGCTTGAGTCAGCTTGATACCAGAATCATCACTTGGTAGCGCTTGATCGTCATTTAGGCAGTAGTTCTGCTGGCAGTACTCAATCAACTCTGAAACCAACACCGACGGTACTCGCTCAGTATTATCTTGAATCGAGCGGCCGACGTAACTGATGTACAAACATTCTTGCGCCGACAACATCGCCTCTAAGAATAGGTAACGGTCATCATCACGACGAGAACGGTCACCGGGACGAGTACGTCCGTTCATCAAATCGAAACCTTCTGGCGGCATTGAGCGAGGGTAAACCCCGTCATTCATGCCTAATAGACAAACGGTTTTGAACGGGATAGAACGCATCGGCATCAGAGTACAGAAGTTCACTTGCCCCGCTAAGAAACGCTGACTAATACGCGCGCCTGAAAGTTTATTGTTTAAGTACTGATAGATGATACTTGGCGATAGCTCTTGTTCGTACAAGGCGTCATCAAGCTGTTCATTCAGTTGAGAAAGTGCATCACGAATCGACTTAAGCACCACCTCGCCTTCTAGCTCAACGGCGAAGAAGTCATCAATCATTTGCAGCAAGGTTTCACGCCACATATCGATGGACTGCGTCTCAGCAAGGCGTTGGCGGTAATGGGTAATACGATCAATAAAGTGCGCTAGCTTACCCGCAAGTTCGGCGTTAATGCCCTGAACTTCGTTATAAGCTGCAATTGGAGAGTGTTCAGTTTCAAACAAACCTGCAGAATCCGACATCGCATAGCCCAGGAGCATGCGCTGGATACCAAATAGCCAGGTATTTTGCTCCGTGGCTGGCAAATCAAACTCAGTTGCCGTAGACGAATCGACGCCCCAGCGGATACCCGCTTCTTCAACCCACTGCTTGGCTTGCTCAAATTGAAATTCATCAATACCAAAGCGTGCCATCATCGCTGGGATTTCCAGTAGCTCTAACAACTCAGACGCTAAACAACGCGTGTTCGGTAGCGCGACCAGCTGCATGAACGCGGTCAGAATCGGGCTCTCTTGGTCTGCCGTTCTATCCGAGATCGAGTATGGGATATAACGCTCACCCGGAGCATTACCAAATACCGCCTGAATCGCAGGGCTGTAGGCATTGATATCAGCCACCATCACGATGATGTCGCGTGGTTTTAATGTCGGATCAGCGTCGAACATTGCTAACAGCTGGTCATGAAGAACTTCCACCTCACGCATAGGGCTGTGACAAGCGTGCACAGTCAATGAGCGATCACCCAGTTCAACCACTTGTTTGTGGTTGCTGGAATCTAAGATGTGATCATCTTGGTGTTCTTCTAACTGGAGAATATCGGCTTGCAGTTGATGCAGCAGACTGTCTCTCTCAACATCAATAAAGAACTCGTGCTCTTCGCTGTCTGATTGAGACAACAAGAACAGGTTATCTCTGCCCAGCTTCCCCATAGACGCAAGCAAACTATTACCCACCGCTTGGCTGGTGTGTAGTTCATCTTCAACGTTGGCTTCAATACCATCTTTCAATGGCGATACTTCGCCTTCAAGCTGAGGTAAGCCATCAACCAATGCAAACTGCTTGCGACGCTGCGCTTCCACTCTCGCCAAGTACTTACGGTCACGAATATCGCCCCAGTAATGCTGACAAGGGTTAGTAAACATTAGGTGAACATCAATCTGCTCGCCCAGCGCTTTCAAGGCATCCATATAGCGGGGAGGCAGCGACGAAATACCAAACACAAACAGACGTTTCGGTAGGTGTTGTAACTGGCCTTGTTGATTAGCTAACGCTTCAATGAAGTCGTGATACAAATTACCACGGTGATATTTCGATTGGCCTTGGGAGAGGGTCTGATCATAAAGCGCTTTCCACAAAATAGGCTGCCAAGGGTGCTCTTGCTGCCCTTCACTATCGACCAGTTCTGTAACGGGCTCTCCCGCTTCCCACATCGCCATCCACTCAGGACGATATACTAAGTAGCCATCGAAGATATCGGCAATTTTCTCGGCTAATTGATACAGCTTTGAATCATCTTCGTCGTTTTCAAGATAGCGCTGTAGCGGTAAGAAATCAGGATGGTCAAGTTTCGCGGGTAGCAAACTCATCAGCTTCCACGTCATCGCTTCTTTGTTAAAAGCACTGCGCTTAGGCACATCAGGAAGCACCTGGGTAAACATATCCCAAATGAAGGTTGCTGGGAGTGGGAAATCGATATTTGCTGCTACACCAAATTCTTTGGCGAGTTCCATCTTAAGCCACTGAGACATACCCGGGCTCTGAACCAGAATCTGCTCTTTTTCGAAGGGATTGGCTAAAGGGTCACTTTTGATTAAGTGAACGAGAAGAATTTTTAAAGTATCAACTTTATTGGAATGGTAAACAGTAAACAAAGTGCACTCACGCTAATCTTGCCACAATATAAAGCCAGATTAGCATAAGTGCTAAGTTTGGATGAGCAATATAAGCTTATGAAATACTGAAAACTTAAGCTTCGTTTATCTTTTGAACTATCGCCTCTTACAATCTACCCGCTACCGCGCCTAAAACACGATGAGGTTTGTAGTTCATGTAGTAACGAACAGCTACATAACCCACTACCAATGTAGCCACAATCAATTCAAGATACGCTAGGCCAAACACTTGATTGATGTAATGCGCTTCAATACCTTGTGCTTGCATCCACGCAGCCAGTTTAAACAAGGCTGTTGCACCAATCACGATTGGGAAGGTAAACGCTGCATAACCAGGGCTGAATGGCAGACGAAGTAGTTTGAAAAACGCCATATAGATAATGAACGTCATCAACACTGCAATACCAAATAGCAAACCAATAATCACTGGTGAAGGGCTTGCTGTCACTGTTAGATAACCCGCCAAAGATAGGCTTGCCGGTGCTGCCATAATCGCAATCGTTGGTTTTGCCGCATCTGGCACTTCGTGAGAGAAGATCAAGCGGTAAACCATTATTGGTAGCATTACTGCGTAAACCAATAAGCCGAATACCAAAGTCGCGTTAGCTACTGGCTCTAAAACTGGATTACCAGAGAAAGAAACGTCAGCGACGATAATACCGATCGGTGGCACAAACCAGCTTGGTACCATGTGGTGAATCTCAAAGTTTTTAGCTCTGTGGTACAAAAAGCTCATTAGAAACACAACGTGCAAAGCCACAGAAGCCAACCACATAGCTTCTTGTAAGAATTGAGAGATTGGCGCCAAAGACGCTGACACCACCATGCACCCCATCGCAAATGTTGGTACCACACTGCCGACAACAGGGTGAGCAAGATCTTCACGCAATAGGTGGCCATGAATCAAAAATTTCACAGCTAAAACAAGAAGCAATACCGCTGCAATACCTGCACTGATCCACTGGACTAAGCCTGGAGTGTGCAAAATACCTTGTGCGACTAAAACTCCATCCCAGCACCAGCCTAAGCTTGCGATTGCTAGTGCTAACCCTGCCATGGGTGTTGGAGCTCCTGTTAATCTATATTTAATACGTTGAATCATGTCAGCCTCTCTTAAACTTAATTCACTAAACTTGTGAACTCATCAGCTTGTTGAAGCCATAATACGCTTGCGCTTCGTTAAATAATATCCAATTATATATAACAAGTGTTCATCAATACTGAACATAACCCATTTTCACCAGCAGAGTAAAACTAGGGATCTGATGGCTAATATTTCAATTAAACAACTCAAAGTGTTTGTCACCATTACCCAGCATTCGACGCTTACCGCCGCATCAGAAGCGCTGTTTTTGTCTAAAGCTGCGGTCAGCATGGCACTAGGCGAAATGGAGAAGCAACTCGGTCACTCTCTATTTGACCGGGTCAACAACCGATTAATTCTCAACCAAGAAGGGCATAAGTTGCTCCCATTGGCCGATGAGATATTACATCGTGCTGCTGGTATTGATGTTTTGTTCCGTGACGACCAGCCCTTAAGTGGCAATCTAAAGGTAGGCGCGAGTGACACAATAGGTAATCAGGTTGCGCCATTTATTCTATCTGGCTTTCGTGAACGAACTCAGCATCAGGATCAAAGCTTGTTCATTTCAAACAGTGCCCTGATCTGCCAAAAGTTGGTGGATTATGAACTTGATATCGCGCTAATTGAAGGAAAAACATTACACCCTGAACTCATTTCGAGTCAGTTTAGCTGCGATGAAATGTGTATTATTGTTAGTAATCAACATCCTCTCGTTTCAAAAGAAAAAGTGACTTTAAGCGATTTGGAAGATAGTCACTGGATTCTACGTGAATCAGGCTCAGGGACCCGCGAGTTTTTCCTTCGTGCCGTTGCGCCTCGCATCGAACATTGGTATGAATCCTTTGAACTCAACACCACTGAAGCGATCATCAACTCTGTTTCTGCAGGACTTGGCTTTGCCTGTTTATCGCGTTTAGCAGCACAACGCGCGATTGATTCAGGCCGAGTGAAAGCGCTCGATGTGCCACTCGACATGAAACGACGTTTCTGGATGCTGGTACACAAGGACAAATACCAGAGCCCACTACTGAAATCTTTCATGAGTTATTGTGAAGACTGGGCTACACATCAAGATTGAGGCCGCATAGTTGGGGCTCCAACTGGACTTTTAACATCAGAAACTGTATAAAAAGCCAGTAAAATTTATCAAACTTAGAGGATTAACCATGGCTGTTATCGTCAAGTACGTGGTGGAACGCAACGGAGAAGAGAAAATGACTTTTACCTCTAAAGCCGAAGCCGACGCATACGACAAAATGCTGGATATGGCTGATGAGCTTTTTGAACTTTTAGGCAAAAGCGATTTAGTTGAAGATGAAGGCAAGCAAGAAGAACTTGCAATGTACCTAGCAAAGAACAAAGAAGAAGTTCTTTACGCATTAGGTGCTAAGCGTAAGCCAGCTCCGAAAAAAGCTAAGAAGCTTGAAGCTGTTGAAGACGCAGAAGAAGATGCAGCGTAACTAGCTGGAGTTCTCTAAAAAACGTCAATGACACCTCTAATCAGAGTCCGTTATTGGCGTTTTTTTATGCTTATCGAAATATAATGAACTCTGTTTATAGTCGAAATCGCTCTAAACATTCGCTTGCACAAAAGTGTGATGAAGATCTAATCTATAGCCATCAGGTGATGGGGTTCCACCTAAGCTTTTGCTTCAACCGCCCGTTCTTTCGAACCGTGCTAATGACTCCTACAGAATCGAAAACAGGTAATACTGTTGGGTGTATCGCTATTCCTCCATTTTGAAATGGACTTAGTCTATTAAGACCGAGCTTCATGACACCTTTGGATTATCGATACTCAAGATCTGTAGTGAATTAGCCGCACCTCTTCCAACACGTCCTGTTTTCTCAACGCCCTAGGTCATTACGACTTTATTAGTGAGAAAACATTATGCATTACTCTTCAGAAATTCAATCCATGTGCCCTATTCAAAGGGGTGATCTGCACAATTCAGCGCCAATTCCAGTTGAAGGCGCAATGGTTAGCCCAAAAGATGTCATCGCTATTTCTGGCTTAAGCCATGGCGTGGGCACTTGTGCACCACAACAAGGTGCAGCCAAACTGACACTTAACGTAAAAAGCGGCATCATCGAAGAAGCGCTAATCGAAACGATTGGTTGCTCAGGCATGACTCAATCAGCCGCGATGGCAGCCGAAATCCTCACTGGAAAAACCATTCTCGAAGCACTCAATACAGACTTGGTGTGCGATGCGATCAACGTAGCGATGCGCGAAATCTTCCTGCAGTTTGTTTACGGTCGAACTCAGTCTGCATTCTCTGAAGGCGGCCTAGAAATTGGCGCCGCATTAGAAGACCTAGGTCAAACACAGCGCAGCCAAGTAGGTACTAGCTACTCAACCTCAGCGAAAGGCGTTCGTTACCTAGAGCTTGCAGAAGGTTACGTGACCAAGCTTGCACTTGATGATCACAGCGAAGTGATTGGCTACGAGTATCTCAACCTCGGCAAAATGATGAAGGCGATTAATCAAGGCATGCCTGCCAATGAAGCTGCTGACCTTGCGACGGGGACTTATGGTCGCTTCGATGAAGCCGTTACCACCATTAACCCACGCCAACAGTAATTTTGCCAATTTAGGGGAAAGATATGATGAACACTCAATTTAATGAATCAGTAACTCGCGTATTGGCAGAAATGAACTTCGACTCTTTGGAGCAAGCTGACCAATACTGCAAAGCCCACAACGTTGATCCAAAAGCGTTAGTAATGGACACCCAGCCTATCGCTTTTGAAAGCGCTGCCGATGCCTATATTCTTGGCTCAGCACTAGCGCTATTTCGTAAAGCCACTAGCGCAGAACAAGCAGCGAATATTATTGGTGAAGGCCTTCAAGCATTCACCAAACCCGGCAGTGTTGCAGAGCAACGCCAAGTTGGTATTGGGCATGGCGCGCTAGCAGCTCGTCTTCTCAATGAAGAGAGCCATTGTTTTGCTTTCCTTGCGGGCCATGAATCTTTTGCTGCAGCAGAAGGGGCGATTAAAATTGCGCTAAACGTCAACACATCACGTCAAAACCCATTGAAAGTGATCTTAAATGGTCTAGGTAAAGATGCGGCTTACTTAATCTCTCGCATCAATGGCTTTACCTATGTTCGCACTCAATTTGATTACCAAACGGGTGAGTTAGTTGAAACAGAACGTCGCCGCTTCTCACAAGGCCCTCGTGGAGAGATCTTGTGTTACGGCGCAGATGATGTACGTGAAGGTGTAGCGATCATGCACCGAGAAGAAGTGGATGTGAGTATCACGGGTAACTCAACCAACCCAACACGCTTCCAACACCCTGTTGCTGGTATCTACAAAGCAGAGCGCACTCGCCAAGGCTTGCCTTACTTCTCAGTCGCTTCAGGCGGCGGTACCGGCCGTACATTGCACCCAGACAACGTAGCCGCAGGTCCAGCGTCTTACGGCATGACAGATACCATGGGCAGAATGCACGCTGACGCGCAGTTCGCAGGTAGCTCTTCTGTCCCTGCTCACGTGGCAATGATGGGCTTCATCGGCATGGGCAACAACCCAATGGTGGGTGCGACGGTTGCATTGGCTGTAGCAGTGAGCGAATCTCAAAGCGTATAACGACAACGTTGAGCACCACAATCTATCCATAGAGTGGAGTCCGTAAACTGAGAAACAAGCAATAACGGACGACCAAAACCCTACACCTATCACTAAAACCAAACAGCCAGCCTTATGCTGGCTGTTTTTTATTCACACTTGCTCTACTATCTATTTCTAATAATTATTTGTATCTGAGATTAAATACACAAACCATTAGTATTTAACTGCATCTTTTCAAAGGATTAATATGAAAGAGCTCATCATTCATACCATTACCGTGTTCATGGGCTTTTTTGCCATAATGAACCCTATCGCCAACACTCCGATCTTTCTTGGATTAACCGGTGACAATGACAGAGAAACGGTCAAATCCATCGCCTTCCGTTCAGTGTTTATCGCATTCATCATCGTCAGTACTTTTGCGCTCTCAGGCAAACTGATCTTTGATCTCTTTGGTATCACACTGTATGCACTGCGCATCACAGGCGGTATTCTGGTCTTTTTGATTGGCTTCCACATGCTGCAAGGTGACTCAACACACGCCAAAGCGAAAGAGAAAGTCAACTCAGACGCCCAACGAGACGCGGCGCTAAGCATCGCAGTATCACCTTTAGCCATGCCAATTCTGGCAGGCCCCGGCACCATTGCCACTGCGATGAACTTTGCCAGCACAGAGGGGATTTACGAGACCATAATTACCATTGTGGCATTTGGCCTCCTCTGCACCCTAACCTATGTCTTATTTGTATTCGGCGAGCGCTTCGTTAAAGCAGTTGGACCAAGCGCATTGAATGTAATTACACGAATGATGGGTTTGATACTCGCCGTTATCGGTATGCAGATGCTGATTGAGGGGATAGAACAGGCTTACAAGGCGCTGTTTGTTTAAGCTCAAACTACAAAAATATAATACAAAAATAGCCAGCTATTTGCTGGCTATTTTCTTTGTCGTTTTTGTTTATGAGTTATAAATTAGTTCGCAGGGCAGCCTTTTACTTCTGAACCATTACTCATGTAGATTAGATCACCATCCACTGGTGCATAATTCGCTGCAGTGACATCGGGGTTCTTAACAAAGAACTCGCGTAGCACTGAGGCATCCGTTAACTGCGTCGATTCAACATCAATTACTGGGTAGTCATCACCACCAGCAGCACTGAAACTTATCACGGAGAACGTGTAGGTGTCCGCTAAGTCAAAGCCTTTGCCGTTGATGTCACGAATGGTCACATCACCCAAATCACAGTCTACAGTTAAACTAATATTATCCAATTGAGCGTAAGCGCCTGAGCCTGCAGTCATAGTCGCAACAACATCTAAGTACGCTTTCACCTCAGCCCCAGTCATCGTTGCTTTAGTCACGAAATTTCCGAAAGGTTGCACAGTCAGCACGTCACGATATGTAACATCTCCCGCCTGAATAGAATCACGAACACCACCAGAATTCATAACACCGAAGTCAGCATTCACTAAGTCGTAAGTACGGTATGCTTCACCTAACAAATGACCAAGATTGGTTTGCTCAGATCGAACAACATTACGATCACCTTCAAGCTTCGCATCGGTGTTTGAAATAATTTCATCAAGCAACTCTTGGCCTTGTTGCTGATACGCGGAAAGGGTAGCAATAACTGTTGCGTTGGGTTCAATTTCAGCTTGGATAAACTGATAATCACCATTTTCGTCTTTCTCTTTCAAGTTCACCGGCACTAAGTCGTACTTCGCTAAATGCAGTTTACCGTCATAAAACTCAAAGTCAGCTCTGCCTACATACTTACCCCATTCATGAGCTTGCATGATGTAAGTACCATTTTGCTGATCTGGCTTACAATCATCTCCCGGATTAAAGTCTGCGTATTCATTGCCTTCCATACAGACAGGGTTTTGGGAGTGCCCGCCAATAATGGCATCCAATTGCCCTTCCTCCAGTGAACGAGCAAGTAACACATCACCAGGAGCTTCACTACCATGTTGACCATCGGCGTAGTGCCCCATATGCGTGGTAGCAAAAATCAGGTCAACCGTTTCATTGGCCTCGATTTCTTTTATGGCTTTTTTAATTTCAACTTGTGGGTCGGCAAAGTGAATTGTCGCGACGTTGTCAGGATTAACTAATTTAGCCGTATCTTTAGTTGTCAGGCCAATAACCGCAACCTTTAACCCATTAATAGTGAATACTTTGTATGGAGAGAAAAGGCGTTCATCAGTAACTGTGTCTCCATCTTTGATATAAATATTCGCCGCTAGCATTGGGAAATCAGCCAGTTCAGCCTGCATCTCTAGCACATCTAAGCTATTGTCGAACTCATGATTACCTAATGCCATTGCGTCGTAACCAAGAAGGTTCATACCAACAAAATCTGGTACCGCGTCCTGCATATCAGACTCAGGCACACCGGTATTAATATCACCACCAGACAATAGAATGGTTTCACCACCGTTTTGAGTGACTTCTGCACGAATGCTATCGATCAAAGTCTTGCGAGCAGCCATTCCGTACTCACCCTTACTATTCTCCCAAAAACGACCGTGGTTATCATTGGTATGTAAAACGGTAAACTTGGTACAAGAAGCCGCAGTATCACATGTCACTGCCGTATCATCATTGTCCGAGCCACAGCCAACCATCGCTACGCCGATAGAGAGCACCAGTAAAGACTTAGTAAAATTCATAGAAGATCCTTTATTAATCGTTTTAATGTCGTTATGGCTGGAAATATACTTAATTAATATAGGGTTATAGTGATCTTCATCTTAATTACGCAGCTGAAAATTTGAGTATTTACTCGGACTGTAGGCACAAGCGATTAATCAACAGAAGTCGAATAATTCTGATAATAAACATAAATTTATAAAGAAAGTGTGACTCAGCCTATTGATACTGCTAACAACAAGGTGAGTTGAATATGAGTGACGGATATAGAAATGAAAGCATACTGAGTGGTTGAATAAAACGCCGTAGCATTAAGAACATGGTGCAGTATCCGGATAATGAAAACTATCGCCAGAAAGACAAGCAATATCATTTTACAGACTTTATCCCAATGCGCCCTTTCATAACGAGGGCGCTCTCTTTATGATGAACGCAATTAAATTAACTTTGCTAGCGGCAGCGCTTGTTATTCGAGCCGTTGTTTTGGAATAGCAAAATCAAGACTCAACACATGGAGATTCAACATGGCTTACTTTTCACTAGCCTTCGGTACGGCAACCAAAAATCGCGACAATAAAATCATTGAAGCGTTCTTCCCTAACCCACTTCTAAACCCAAGCGATGCTCTTGTAGCCGCTGTGGCAGAAGTATCAGGTTACTCTGAAGGCAACCAAGCTATCGAAATCTCTGCAGCACAAAGCGCAGAACTCGCGAAAGCATTCGCAGCAAACGATGATGCAGCTAACGCATCTTTCGCAGAAAAAGCAGCAGCATCTGAACAGCCACTTGTTCTTGTTGTTCTTGCGACAGACGAGAAGCCAACATCTATTGCTGAAGGCTTCCTAAAACTGCAACTCATCTCTAACCGCCTAGTTCAACCACACGGTACAGTACTAGACGGCATCTTCGGTCTACTGCACAACATCGCATGGACAAACGAGGGTCCAATCGACTTTCCTGAGCTTGCTGAGCGTCAAATCGAAGCTCGCCTTGCTGGTCGTGCCCTATCTGTAGATTGTGTCGACAAGTTCCCTAAAATGGTTGATTACGTGGTACCTACAGGTATTCGTATTGCTGATACTTCTCGTGTTCGTCTAGGCGCACATGTGGGTGAAGGCACAACAGTAATGCATGAAGGTTTCATCAACTTCAATGCAGGTACAACTGGCGTAAGCATGGTTGAAGGTCGTATCTCTGCAGGTGTTGTTGTAGGTAACGGTTCAGACATCGGCGGCGGCGCTTCTATCATGGGTACTTTGTCTGGTGGCGGTACTATGGTTATCTCTATCGGCGAAAACTGCCTACTAGGCGCAAACGCGGGTCTTGGCTTCCCAATGGGCGACCGCTGTACTGTTGAGTCTGGCCTATATGTGACTGCTGGTACGAAAGTTCGCATGCTAGATAAAGAAGGCAACGAAGTAGAAATCATTAAAGCTCGCGACCTAGCTGGCGTTTCTGACCTTCTGTTCCGTCGCAACTCGATCACTGGTCAAATTGAATGTCTAGCGAACAAGTCTGCTGTTGAACTGAACAGCGAGCTACACAGCAACAACTAATCTAAGCGCTAGATGCTAGATGCTAGATGCTAGAAAATACGAAGCCGCTGGAGTTGAATCCAGCGGCTTTTATTTTATTGGTATATTACTAGAAGGATTACGCTTTCTCTGCGGCTAGCTGTTCAAGCGCTTGAATAGAGGTTTCTGATACTAGCGTACCATCCATGTAGTAGCTGACCTTGTCGCCATCACGAACACCAGTCAGAACGGCTTTCTGACCATCGTTATAAGTGATGTCCATACGAATCGTGTTCTCATCAATTTGCTGCATCTCACCCCATTCGATCTGACGATTATTGAAACCAAGTGGGGCTTCTTTTAGTGAATCATCAAGGCTGTCATTCACATCAATCATGGTATCGACTTTGCTATCAAAGATGTGAGGTGCGCCTGTGAGTGGGTTTTTACCCGCCCAGAATTCGATTGAGTTAAAGACAATGTAATCGGCTGCGGTGGTGAGTGCGTAAACCGGAGCAAGCAAGAAGTTGACACCCGCACGAGCGTAACGGTTATCCACCACCTCGACGTTGAACTTCATTAATTTACCAGTAACGGCGTTGCTACCGACACATCCAGCTAACGACATGACAATCGCTGCCACTGCTACTGCTTTTGTAATTGTTGTTTTCATAGATCCCTCTTATGCCACGATGATTGATTCAGTTTTTGCATAGCCGAACGAAGTTTTCCTTGCTCGAGTGCAAGAATTATTCGCCTAACAAATTGATTCCATAACATTTAGCGTAGTGGAGATTTTTAGAACAGCAAACTGCAACCATTAATTTTTTCGCTCTGGTTCCTAAATTTTAAGAAATAAAAAAGCGCAGACCTTTCGATCTACGCTTTTCATTTTTGATTAACCTAGCCTAGATTAATGCGATCTGTATGAAAGTGATTAACCTACATTCTTACGAGCGTTTTGGAACATACGCATCCAAGCACCATTCTCGCCCCAACCTTCTGGAGACCAAGAGTTTGCAACCGTGCGGAATACACGCTCTGGGTGAGGCATCATGATAGTCACACGGCCATCGGTCGTTGTTAGGCCAGTGATAGCGTTTGGCGAACCGTTCGGGTTGTTCGGGTATTGCTGCGTTTGGTTACCGTTGTTATCAACGTAACGTAGAGCAACCGTACCTGAGTTTTCAATCGCATTTAGGTGGTCATTGTCACGCACTTCTACGCGGCCTTCACCGTGAGAAACTGCGATTGGCATACGAGAACCTTCCATGCCATTGAAGAATACAGAATCAGACTTCTGAACTTCAACGAGGCTGAAACGTGCTTCAAAACGCTCAGACTCATTGCGAACGAAACGTGGCCAGTATTCAGCTCCAGGGATAAGTTCACGCAGGTTAGACAACATCTGACAACCGTTACATACACCTAGAGAGAAAGTATCTTCACGTTTGAAGAAGTTTTCAAATTGGTCACGAGTCGAATCGTTAAACAGAACTGATTTAGCCCAACCTTCACCAGCGCCCAGTACATCACCGTAAGAGAAACCACCACAAGCCACAAGGCCGTTGTACTCTTCGAGTACCGCTTGACCCGTTAGGATGTCGCTCATGTGAATATCAGTCGCTTCGAAGCCTGCACGGTCGAATGCTGCTGCCATTTCAACGTGAGAGTTAACACCCTGCTCACGTAGAATTGCCATCTTAGGCTTAGCGCCCGTGTTGATGTAAGGAGCAGCAATGTCTTCGTTTACGTCAAAGCTTAGTTTCACGTTCAGACCTGGGTCTGAGTTGTCTTTCTTCGCTTCGTGTTCTTGATCTGCACATACAGGGTTATCACGTAAACCTTGCATTTTGTGCGTCGTCTCAGCCCAGATAGTACGCAGTTCAGTACGGTTACGTTCAACTACTACAGACTCGCCAGACTTAATCACTAGCTCATCAGATGCTTCAACAGAGCCGATTACGTGTGAACACGCTTCTAGACCGTTTGCTGCAAGCGTAGCAAGTACTGCGTCTAGGTCGTCGTTACGAACTTGGATTACCGCACCTAGCTCTTCGTTGAATAGCGCTGCTAGTGTGTCTTCGCCTAGCGCTTCAATATTTGCATTAACACCACAGTGACCTGCGAACGCCATTTCAGCCAGTGTTACGAATAGACCACCGTCACCTTTATCGTGGTAAGCCACAACTTGGTCGTTAGCAACAAGTGCTTGAACGCCTTCGTAGAAACCTTTCAGTTGCGCTGCGTTGTCTACGTCTGCTGGCTTGTCACCAAGCTGCTTGTAAACCTGTGCCAGTGCCGTTGCACCTAGACGGTTTTTGCCGTTACCTAGGTCGATAAGAACTAGGCTTGTGTTACCTTTGTCAGTGCGCAGTTGAGGCGTAATCGTCTTACGAACATCTTCAACACGTGCGAACGCAGTGATAACAAGAGATAGCGGAGACGTTACTTCTTTCTGCTCGCCGTTCTCTTCCCACTTGGTCTTCATCGACATTGAATCTTTACCCACAGGGATAGTTAGACCCAGTGCTGGACATAGTTCTTCACCCACCGCTTTCACCGCTTCATAAAGACCTGCATCTTCACCTGGGTGACCCGCAGGTGACATCCAGTTAGCCGACAATTTAATGTGTTTGATATCGCCGATGTTGGTCGCAGCGATGTTTGTGATTGCTTCACCAACTGCTAGGCGAGCCGATGCGCCGAAGTCTAGTAAAGCTACTGGCGTGCGCTCACCAAGAGACATCGCTTCACCGTGGTAAGAGTCGTAACTTGCTGCAGTTACAGCACAGTTAGCAACAGGAACCTGCCATGGGCCAACCATTTGGTCGCGAGCAACAAGGCCAGTTACCGAGCGGTCACCGATGGTGATAAGGAATGTTTTCTCAGCAACTGTTGGTAGACGAAGAACACGGTCAACCGCTTCGTTCATTTCGATACCAGAACGGTCAATCGCAGGGTTGTTCGCTTTTAGCGTTTTCGCGTCACGGTGCATCTTAGGTGTCTTACCTAATAGGATGTCCATTGGCATGTCGATTGGCGTGTTGTCGAAGTGAGAATCTTCTAATTTAAGATCACGTTCTTCTGTTGCTTTACCAACCACAGCGTAAGGTGCGCGCTCACGCTTACAAATAGCGTCGAACGTTGCCATGTCTTTGTCAGCAACCGCCATTACGTAACGCTCTTGAGATTCGTTACACCAGATCTCAAGTGGGCTCATGCCCGGCTCATCGTTTGGCACGTCACGTAGGTTGAAGATACCGCCACGCTCGCCATCGTCTACTAGCTCAGGAAGTGCATTTGAGATACCGCCCGCGCCCACATCGTGGATGAATGCGATTGGGTTCGCATCACCTAGCTGCCAACAACGGTCGATCACTTCCTGACAACGACGTTCCATCTCTGGGTTTTCACGTTGAACAGAAGCGAAATCAAGATCTTCAGAAGAAGAACCAGAGTCCATTGAAGATGCCGCACCGCCACCAAGGCCGATGTTCATTGCAGGGCCACCCAGAACAATTAGGCTTGCACCTACTGGGATCTCTTTCTTCTGAACGTGCTCATCACGGATGTTACCTAGGCCACCAGCTAGCATGATCGGCTTGTGGTAACCGCGTACTTCTTCACCTGCGTGAGAGTTTACTTTCTCTTCGTAAGTACGGAAGTAACCTAGTAGGTTTGGACGACCAAATTCGTTGTTGAATGCCGCGCCACCAAGAGGACCTTCAAGCATGATATCCAAAGCAGTAACGATACGGCTTGGCTTGCCAAAGTCAGTTTCCCAAGGTTGAACGAAGTTCGGGATCTTAAGGTTAGATACAGAGAACGCCACCAGACCAGCTTTTGGTTTACCACCAATACCTGTTGCGCCTTCATCACGGATTTCACCGCCTGAACCTGTAGATGCGCCCGGCCATGGAGAGATTGCCGTTGGGTGGTTGTGCGTTTCAACTTTCATCAAGATGTGTGTTTTCTCTTGGTGGTAGTTGTACTGACGAGTTTCTGGATCTGGGAAGAAACGACCGACTTCAGAGCCAGTCATAACTGCTGCGTTATCTTTATATGCAGAAAGTACGTTATCAGGAGTAACTTCAAACGTATTTTTGATCATTTTAAACAGTGATTTTTCTTGCTTAACGCCGTCGATAGTCCAGTCAGCGTTAAAGATCTTGTGACGACAGTGCTCTGAGTTCGCTTGTGCAAACATCATTAGCTCGATGTCAGTCGGGTTACGACCTAGCTTCTCAGTGAAGCTTTCAAGAAGGTAATCAATCTCATCTTCTGCAAGAGCAAGACCTAGGGTAACGTTTGCTTTTTCAAGCGCTTTACGTCCGCCAGCTAATAGGTCAACTTCCGCATAAGGAGCAGGCTCAGCAACAGTGAAAAGCGCCGCCGCTGATTCGAAGTCAGTGAAAACGACTTCCATCATACGGTCGTGCAGGATTGCTTTCAGCTCAACAAGTTGAAGCTCAGAAAGTTCAGCAGAGGTTTCAATGTAGAAAGCAGTACCGCGCTCTAGACGTGACACTTTAGCCAGTCCACAGTTATGTGCGATATCTGTTGATTTTGAAGACCAAGGCGAGATAGTGCCCGGGCGTGGCGTTGCAAGCAGCAGTAAACCTTCAGGTTCATGCTCTTCAATCGTTGGACCGTAAGTCAGTAGCTTTTCTAGCTTCTCAACTTCAGACTCATCTAGGTCTGCCGTTAGATCAGCAAAGTGGGCAAACTCAGCGTAAATACCTGTTACAGGTAAGCTTAATTCACGACAAAGCTCTAAAAGCTTGTTAACACGAAACTCAGATAGAGCTGGGGAGCCACGCAAAATTCTCATGTGCTTACGTCTCTTATGCAGTTGATTAAGGTAGTATTGGAATAAATTCAGTGGGTTATAGGAACAACCTAACTGTTTTCTTCGAAGCTATTCCCGAAGGTTGCCAAACCTATGCCGATTCCACCTCTTCAATGCGAGCGCATTATAAAGCATTTCTTTTTGTGACGTAACACCAAAAGCAACCGTTTGCGTGATTTTTTTTATCTTTCTCCGTAAATGGTACTTTTGCTGCATTTATCACCACTTTTACAACTGTTTAATTAAACCTGCTTTGCCAGCCTTGCGGGGTTTGGTATAAAGGGGCTTCCACTTTTCGAGATTTCATTTTGATGCCTAAATTTACGCTCATCTTTTCGTCTAAGTTCCTTCTGCTCACCATCGCCCTAGTTGGGTTGGCTGGATGTCAGATTGAATCTGAACCTAAAAGTGTCCTTGAGCAGATACGAGATCGTGGCGTTCTTCGTGTCGGCACCCTAAATAACCAACTCTCTTATTACATCGGTCCTGATGGCCCAGCCGGCTTAGATTACGAATTAGCTCGTGAGTTTGCGCAGGAGCTTGGTGTAAAGCTTGAGGTTAAACCCGCTTACCGTTTGTCTGGCTTGTTCCCTGCACTGCAGAAAGGTGAGATCGATCTTATCGCGACTGGCTTAACGCAAAATAACAACCTGACACGCGCTTATCGCGCCGCACCTGCTTATTACTATGTAAGCCAACAAGTAGTGTACAAGAAAGGTCAATGGCGACCAAGAAACCTCGATCAACTGATCAAGTTTGAGAACGAGCGTCAGGCCGAATTTGTAAAAGAACAATCTGAATCAGAAGAAACGGCATCAAATGAAACACTGACGCCATCTTTAGTTGTGGTGAAAGACTCACACTTTGAACCAACACTAAAACAGCTTCAGAACATACACGATGACTTTATCTACGATGCGGTCGGTAATGCGGACATCAATGACCTGCTAAAAGAAGTATCAACCGGAGAGCGACTGTTTACCGTTGCAGACTCCATTGAGCTCTCGTTGGCGCAGCGTTTATACCCTGATGTAGCTTTGGCTTTTGAACTAACAGAAGACCAACCTATCTCTTGGTACTTAGAGCGTTCAGAAGATGAGAGTCTGTATGCATTGCTGATTGAGTTCTTCGGTAACCTTAAACAGTCTGGTGAACTGGCTTCACTGGAAGAGAAATACATCGGCCACATTGGTACCTTTGACTACGTTGATACTCGTGCCTTTATCCGCGCATTGGATAGTAAGCTACCTAAATGGTCACCACTATTTCAGCAATACTCGCAAGAATTTGATTGGCGCTTGATTGCTGCTTTGGCATACCAAGAGTCACACTGGAACCCAGTCGCGCGTTCTCCTACTGGTGTTCGAGGCATGATGATGTTGACGCTGCCAACCGCGAAGAGCGTAGGTGTTACCAATCGTCTTGACCCGAAACAGTCAGTACAAGGCGGTGTCGAGTACCTGCGCCGTATCGTTAACCGAGTTCCAGACTCTATTACTCAACATGAAAAGATCTGGTTTGCCCTCGCTTCATATAACGTAGGTTACGGTCACATGATGGATGCTCGCCGCTTAACCAAAGCACAAGGCGGCAACCCTGACGCTTGGGGTGATGTAAAAGATCGACTTCCTCTGTTGAGGCAGAAGAAGTACTACAGCCAAACTCGATACGGCTATGCGCGTGGTGATGAAGCAAGGAATTACGTTGAGAACATTCGCCGCTATTACCAGAGCATTATTGGCCATGTAAATCAGCGTAATAAAGAACAAGAAGCAAGCCTTGAAGGTTTGGTGGTGATCCCACCTTTAGAAACCTCAGGTGCTGAATCAAGTATCAGCGCAGCTCAATCGACAGTAAGCAGTTCTGAGCCTTCGCAGTAAAAACCAAAAGAGCAATGCCATCTAGCATTGCTCTTTTTTATTGCTTTTTTCGACTCTTCTTTCGTCGCTACAGGATAAGGGACACAGGCAGGAAAATAATGATCAGATCTCGAGTGTCATATTGCAGTAACAATCGAACCTTATAACGGCACACCACAATCAAGATTATGCTCTGCTGCACTGCGATGCTGGCTTTAGACTAGAACAGCTCTTCTAAGTAAGCCAAGTGTGCGACAGGCCAAACAAACGAATAACACTATAATTAAATCGTTAGTCCAAACTAAAAAGTCAGACGACACATAGGAAATCATTGAAATGATGAAGAAACTGAAATCGAAACGCCTTGATAAGACCGTTGCTGCAAACCGTCGTAAGCGTATGCTTTCAAATAATAAGAAGAAGATCATTTGGCGCAATCGCGCTTTCATGCAGATGATTGCTGAGTAAATGTAATTACCAAGTCAGTTTGCTTGGCACTCGTGCGATTGAGAGTGCCTATAGCTCGCTGCTACTTCTTGTTACCAGCCTTCATATCTGCTTCTACACGCTGCTCTTCCAGCAGACGTTCTTGCTTGCGCTTCTCTTTTATCTCTTTTCTACGACGCTTGAAAAACGATTGTAATTGCTCACGGCACTCTTCCTCTAACAAGCCATGTTCAACGTCGGCATAGTGGTATGAGGCCTGACTTTCAAACAAATTCAACACTGTACCTGCAGCGCCCGCTTTTAAGTCTGGAGCGCCAAACACAATGCGCTTTACTCGACTGTGTAGCAAAGCACCTGCACACATTGGGCAAGGCTCGAGCGTGACGTATAAAGTGGTATCGAGCAGGCGATAGTTTTCTAAGGTTTGACCCGCTTTACGCAGAGTTTCAATTTCTGCGTGTGCCGTTGCATCGTGGCTGCCAATCGAACGGTTCCACCCTTCAGAGATAATCTCCCCATCTTTCACTAATATAGCACCCACAGGAACCTCTCCCTCACTCTCTGCTTGCTTAGCTACCTCGATGGCGCGTCGCATGAAGATTTCATCTTGAGGGGTGAATTGATGGTCTGACAAAGGGAACTCCAGAAAACAAAGGATTAAAACGAAATTAGGTATGCGGTGAAGCATACCTAATCTTCGTGATAATGAACAATAAAGAGATAATAGACAACAAGAGACAATGAACGATTGCCGCTTGCTAGTTGGTCGAACTGTTAGCTATTAACGTCTTCTATGCTCTCGGCTATTGGCGTCGCTTTGATGCTCACAATGCGATTGTTCTCAACAGAGATAATTTCAAACTGCCACTGTTGGTATTGAACAACCTCGCCTGCATCAGGTAATCGTCCTATTAGCCAAGTCACAAGGCCATTCAACGTTTGGAAGCTCTCGCTTTCACCCTCAGAATCCGACAGCTCTAAACGGTTTTTCAGTTCACTGATCGGAATCAATCCATCCACCAGCAAACCGTCTTCCACTTGCTCAGTCCAAAGATCGTTCGGGTTATTCGATAGTTCGCCAGCAATCGCCTCAAGAATATCGTAATGAGTCACAAGACCTTGAACATCGCCATACTCGTCGACAATGAATGCCATCTCAGTACCCGACTCTTTAAAGTAGCCAAGTAAACGCAGAGCTTTCATCGATTCTGGAACATAGATCGGTGAGCGAGACAGCCCCATGATCACTTGAATGCTTAGATTGCCTGCCTGATTCAGCAAGGCTTTGGCTGACACCGTACCCACCACTTTATTGAGGTGATCTTGGCACAATGGAAACACACTGTGCTTTGATGAACGTAGTTTCTTTAAGATTTGCTCTACTGGTTGGTCGACATCCAAAAAGTCGATGTCTCGACGCGGAGTCATTAAAGAGCTCACAAGGCGATCATCAAGCTGCAAGATATTACGAATCATCTCTTGTTCGCCGCGTTCAATCACACCCGATTCAGAACCCTCTTTCACAAGTGCATGGATATCATCTTCAGTTACGCTATCTTCGTCACCACCTCGCCCCATCAACTTGAGAATGCCTTCCGTAGAAGCCGACAGCGCAAACACAAACGGCGTCGCGATTTTAGATAACCAGAAGATTGGCAGCGCGACTAACACAGCAATGTTTTCAGCTTGAGATTGAGCAAAACGCTTTGGTACCAACTCACCGACAACGATGGCGAAATAAGTAATACCCACCACCACAACCGCAGTAGACAAGATATTCGCTTGTGTTGGATCGAGTCCCCATAGTTCAAGTTGAACGGCCAGTGGAGCCGATAGCGTTGCCTCGCCCACAATACCGCTGAGCAGGCCGATTACTGTGATACCGATTTGAATAGTCGAGAGGAAGCGGGTTGGGTTTTCTTTGAGCTCAAGAGCAATCTGAGCGGAACGGTGTTTTTCGGCTAAGCGTTTCAGCCGACTATTTTTTGCTGCTACCAATGCAATCTCTGACATGGCAAACAGACCATTTAAAACAATTAACCCTACTAAAAGCAGAATTTTCATGTGGCTTGGATTTCCTAAATTTACCGGCCAACAATTAGCCGTAATCCGGATTATAAGCTGAGTGCCTTTATTTTGAATATAAAAAGTTTTTGATATAAAAAAATAGAAAAAGATAGCGAAAAAAAAGCCCGCACATTTCGGTGCGGGCTTAGGAATGAGTAAAGCTTAATATCGCTTAGTTCAATCTTACATAGTGTAAGTATAAGGTGCTTGGATACCTAGTGGGATACCAAGAGCCCAGTAAGCTAGCAAGAACAAAGACCAACCGATTAGCATGGCAATCGAGAATGGCATCATTAGAGAAGCTAGAGTACCAATACCTGTCGACTTAACGTAGCGCTGACAGTAAACAACAACCAGTGGGAAGAACACCATTAGTGGAGAGATGATGTTAGACACTGAGTCACCTACACGGTAAGCCGCTTGAGATAGCTCAGGAGAGATACCCACGACCATTAGCATTGGAACTAGGATTGGACCGATAAGCGCCCACTTAGCCGAAGCCGAACCTACAAGCAGGTTGACTGAAGCCGTTAGTAGAATCATACCAACAACCGTTGCTTCACCAGGAAGGTCCATCGCTTTCAGACCTTCAGCACCGTAAAGCGCAAGCATTGTACCGATGTTTGATTGACCGAATGCAGATAGGAACTGTGCACAGAAGAACGACATTACAATGTATGCGCCCATCGTAGCCATTGTCTCTGACATTGCTTTGATTACGTCATTGCTGTTCTTGAAAGTACCCGCTACACGGCCGTAGACGATACCTGGAATGATGAACAGGATGAAGATCAGAGGAACGATAGACTTCATAACTGGAGCAGAGAACGCTGTTAGCTCACCTTCAGGTGAACGAAGCGCTGAGTTTTCAGGAACTAGAGCCGCGATAAGCAGACCAATACCCGCAACCATTGCCCAACCAGCGTAACGGAATGCTTTAGATTCGATTGCAGTGAACGTACCAAGATCAGGTGCCGCTTCTGCATCTTCATCAACTGGCGTATTAGCAAGGCGAGGCTCGATAATTTTCTCAGTTACGTACCAACCGATAGCAACAATAAGAACTGAAGATAGGCCAGTAAAGAAGATGTTCGCTAGAGGGTTAATCACGTATTCAGGGTCAAGAACGTTTGCCGCTGTTTGAGTGAAACCAGCTAGTAACGGGTCAATACCTGAAGGGATGAAGTTCGCAGAGAAACCACCTGATACACCAGCAAACGCTGCTGCAATACCCGCTAGAGGGTGACGACCCGCAGCGTGGAAGATGATACCGCCAAGAGGGATGACTAGAACGTAACCTGCATCTGCTGCTGTGTGAGACACGATAGCAACAAGGATTAGCATTGGCGTTAGTAGCTTAGCTGGCGTGAAGTTAAGCATCTTCTTAAGGCCAGTCGTAATGAAGCCTGAAGAGTCAGCAACGCCTACACCTAGCATAGCAACAAGTACGATACCTAGAGGTGCGAAGCCTGTGAACGTGGTAACCATATTCGCTAGGAAGCTAGCAAGTGCTTCACCAGTTAGTAGGTTGTTTACTTCAAGAGCAGCACCCGTTTGAGGGTTGATTAAGTCGAATGAAAGATTCGATAAAAGTGCAGATGCTACCCATACAATAACTAGAGCCCAGAAGAACAGAATTGCTGGATCTGGAATTTTGTTGCCGGCGCGTTCAATGAAGTTTAGAAAGCGGTCCATGCCACTGATCTTCTCAGTCGATGGTGCTTTTTTTACGGCTTGGTTACTCATTGTAACTCCATATGTGATGTTGTTTTGTTTAGGCCTAATATAAGTTTTGACCACGGCCTATTGGTACAGCACATATTCTATTAAAGTCGTTGTTAAAAAGCACAAGATTCCACCTGATTTTCCATAAATGGAGACATATTTTGCAAAAATACCATACAACCACAACAATATAAAAACACAAAAAACACCATTCCATATACAGAGTTTTAACTAGCACGCAAACAATGTCCGAGGAGTGAAAATTATCAGTAAAAGAAGTGGCATGAGCCTTGGCATGCAGTAAACGTTTGCTTGTAGGTCAATCAAACTCACTGTATTTGGATAGCATAGTTTCGAGGTAAATACTTTGCGCATGGTTCATACGATCTCGCCATGCAATTGTGACAGTAATATTTTTTAACGCATCGGACAAAGCACCGCCTGCATTAGTCACTTCACAGGTCATGGCATAGGCAGAACCCGACAAACCGGATAAAGGATCTGAACTGCCTCTATTGAGACAGTGACTCGCCTGATTTAGTTCCGAAAAAGGAATTAAACCTACCGCCCCACTCGCATTAGATACCCGAGTTCGATAATACTCCATCTGCCTTTCAGCAAAATGCAGCGCCTCTACGCTGTGGAGCGCAAAATCCGATTTTTGTTCAGCGTAGACCTGCAATTTAACCAGACCTAACGAGGCAACGCCAATCAACAGAAAAGAGATAAGAACCTCTATCAAGCTAAAACCTGAGTTCTTAGAAATCATTCCATGATCCTCGCTTCCACTGATAAGTTGAAGGCAGATCAATCGGATTAGAATCCGCACGAAAATCTAAGTCCATGTCACCAACAATGGTCGTCACACCTGCAGGTGAATCAAAAATAAGGCCACCAGAAGGCAAACCAGATGCAAACTGAATCCCGACACTTTTTTTGACGACACTGGCGTTATCTATGTCTTTAATAAAAGGCGCAAATACGTTATTCGGCAAAAGGTTCTTCCAAAAGTCATCGACACGCGTTTTTACATGGCTCTTTTGATAATCGACCAAATGATAAATCACTCCGTTGTAAGCCATGGCTCCATTTAGTGCCAACACACCATCTTGCACAACCAACAGCTGTGATGGATTGATTGTGGCCGCAACCGCAGCATTAATATGGCAGTTGCCTTCAACCCACAGCCCCTTGGTTTGCCCTGCCGTAAAGTGCTCCATAATCTCAGTGCCGCACTCAGTCGCATTCAATAGCTGAACATGCTTAAACAAATCCGTATCTTGTGACAGGTCGACAATATTTTGCTCGGTTTTAACAACACCAAAAAAGGTGTAAAAGGGATTCATATTCGGATCCGGATTAAAGTCCTTCTTAAAAGGCGCTGGATTGGTTCCTTGATAATAATCAGGGGCATAGATCGAATAAGAGCTACCAGAAACGCCTTTAGGGATCGCTGTTTTATAGTCGCTATGGCAAATGCCATCGAAGCCAGAAAATGGACCATCAGCAATAGGATCGAGTACCTCTAACCCTAATGCCTGTCCTGAATTACTATGGGTTTCGTTATATTGATAGGTGAACAGATCAGCAAAAGAGACACTGACACACTCATATTCATTGCCACTTAAAGGGTCTTCTTTCGCTGTCGGCTTCAGGCTCAAAGTTCCAATAAGTTCGATAGGACCAGTAGACTGAATCGCCCCACTACCGAGCTGAGATCTTTCTCTTATTGTCTTAAAAAGTGACTGTACGTTTGAGGATGACGCTACGATGTAAGCGCTAGAAATTGCACTATCCGAGATTTCGATCTGCGGTTTATTTTCGTAAGGAGAACACCAATCAGAAAAATCTGCAGGACGAGTACTCGCGTCTTTGATATCAGCAATTGTCTTGTCTAATTCAAGTAAGTAGGAGTAGGTACACTCTAAGCCCCCTTCCGATCGCCAGTGTTCTTTGCGCGCTTGGACCTCATTTTGCGCCCGCTTGATTTGATAGAACGTGACCTTAAATGAACCAAGAGAAACGATCAGTACACCAATCAAGAGAATACTGACTAACATCAGCGTTATCGCTCCTTGTTGCTTATCACTCGTCATTGCCAGTTCCTTTGCACAACGGATGTCATCACTTTTTGGCTCAAATCCGCATTCACTAACGACGCCTCAAGCGTCATGTTGATCCTTTGAGAACTCGCCTGACTGCTCGATATGTCTTCCACAGAAACAGAGAACGCATCTATCTGAATTTGTCGTTCGAAGAACAAACTTTGACACATCATCGTCACATCACCGCTTGCATTGCTAAATGGCTTTTCATCGATAGCCAAAAGATCGGTCGATTCTCCAAGGCAGTAGTTGAGCTTATTGTCTTTGAACTGATAAACAATATTTCGATAAGCAGATGAGGTACTATTTTGCAGATAAACAAAACCAAGATAAGCTTCATCAGCACTGACTTGCTGGGCATAAATCGTATTTGGTGCACCTGATAACGTTACCGACTGTCCGGCATTGGCGTTATATCCGGCACGCAAAATCTCTTCTTTCATCATTTGTGCAGTGGAGAACAAGTTTTGTGAAAGGAGCACCTCCAGGCTTTTCTCTGAGCTTAGACGTTGGTTAGTAATGAACACACTACCAATCGTCCCTATAACAATCACGCCTATAGCAGAGGCCACCATCATTTCTACCAAGGTACTACCTTGAGCAAGCTTAGTTGCAGATCTCATAACCATAGTGACCAATGCTGTTGCGCCCATAGCTATTAGGGTCGCTGCTGCAAATCCGAATACGCCCTGTTGTATTTGATGCCTTAATAGAAAGTTCTTCAGACGGTGTACTCACTGAAGCTATGGTGACGTTACCATTAATAAAGCGACCTCTTACTCCATCAATAGAGATTGAGTTCTGATTTAAAAAGCTGAACGAGACTGTGATATCTTGATAGGCTGAACCATCAAGATGCATCACCACATTACCTGGCACATAAGAAGCGGTAGTGCTGAGAACCAAATCCCACTCACCTTCTGTATCCTCAATCGCACCTAACGTATTCGAAACCAAAAATAGAAGGTGTAGTTCTTGATTTCGGGCAATGGCTTCGGATCGCGCAGTAACCAAGAAACCATGAACCTCAGGGGCGAGTCTTTGAATTTTGGAGGACGTTAACAGAGAACTAAAACTAGGGGCAGCCGTCGCTATCAGTATCGACAGTACCGATACTGTTATTAACAGCTCTAACAAAGTAAACCCGCGAGTCATTTCCCAAATTCCTATGTAACTCAATGCGTAACCGCATTTAATCTTGCAGCGATGCTACCACCGGAGAAGAATGGGCTGAGCTATGAAAGGAAACTACTCGCGATGATTCGAAAAAATATATGCAACAGCAACAACATAAGTATGAGAGGGATGACATTGATCGAGTTATTGCTGGCAGTGGTCATCGTGGGAGTACTTGGGGCAATCGCCTACCCGAGTTATACCAACCATGTCATGAAGGCGCATCGTGTCACCGCGTTAGCCGACATGACCAAGATACAATTAGAGATGGAAACACTATATGTGGGCGATTATGCATCCGCAGCGCAAGGGATTATTTCCACCGGGACATGCAGTTTTTGCGATACCGATACAAGCCGATACACGCTCGCTATCTCAGCAAGCAGCACCACCTATACTATTCAAGCTGAGCCGCACGCCCCACAGACAAACGATGACTGCTTAGACTCAACGACCGATATTTTGGAGCTACACCATTCTGGCGTTTCAGAGCCAGAAGCGTGTTGGAAGTAACAAGAGCAACCACCAAAGGGCTCTAGAATTTATCTGTGCAACCTCAATTCTTTCCTCTATGAGCTTCTTTCTCTAACCTACAGACACAAAAAAGCCTGCTACATGAGCAGGCTTTTCTAATATTATCAACAACCTAAAGTATCAATAACCTAATACATCAATGAATTGATTACTTAGTTAGGTCATCGAAGAAGTTTTTAACGCCGCTAAAGAAACCTTCAGATTTTGGCTTATGCTTACTTGCCGCTTCACCACAACATGTTTCTTCGAATTCACGCAGTAGTTCTTTTTGGCGAGAGCTTAGCTTAACTGGAGTCTCAACCACTAGCTTAACGATTAGGTCACCCACACCGCCGCCACGAACGCCTTTCACGCCTTTGCCACGCATACGGAACATACGGCCCGTTTGTGTTTCTTCTGGCACTTTAAGGTTTACACGACCATCCAGTGTAGGAACTTCAACTTCACCGCCTAAAGCAGCCATTGAGAAGCTTACTGGAACCTCACAGTAAAGGTTGTTGCCGTCACGCTCAAAGATGTTGTGTTCTTTTACGTGTACTTGTACGTACAGGTCGCCAGCTGGAGCGCCTTGCTCTCCCGCTTCGCCTTCGCCAGATAGACGAATACGATCGCCAGTATCAACACCAGCAGGGATCTTAACGTTAAGTGTTTTCGTCTTCTGTTTGCGACCTTGACCATGACATGAGTTACATGGGTCTTTGATGATCTTGCCTTTACCATTACAAGTAGGACAAGTCTGTTGAACCGCAAAGAAACCTTGGCGCATTTGTACTTGGCCGTGGCCATGACAAGTGCCACATGTTTGTGCAGAAGAGCCCGCTTTCGCGCCGCTACCGTCACAAGTATCACACTCGACAAGAGTTGGTACTTCGATTTCTTTAGAAACACCACGAACCGCTTCTTCTAAAGAAAGCTCCATGTTGTAACGTAGATCTGAACCGCGTTGTGCGCGCTGTTGACCGCCACCACGACGACCGCCGCCGAAGATATCGCCAAATACGTCACCGAAGATATCGCCGAAGTCACCTTGGCCACCGCCGCCGAAACCACCGCCGCCGCCCATGCCACCTTGTTCAAAGGCTGCGTGACCGTATTGGTCGTAAGCTGCTTTCTTTTGAGAGTCAGTTAGGATCTCGTACGCTACTTTTACTTCTTTAAACTTATCTGCTGCGGTTTCGTCACCCTGGTTACGGTCCGGGTGGAATTTCATCGCTAAGCGTTTGTACGCTTTTTTAATATCGCGCTCTGATGCATCGCGGCTTACGCCTAATACTTCGTAAAAATCACGTTTTGACATGTTCTAGGTCACCAAAATAATTGCTACTACCGAATGATCACTTCAGTAGTCTGTGTATCAATCTAGATAAAAGTTCTGCCGGCTGAAATGCCGAATAAAGCTATTATCTAGATCGACAAGTCTAAATACAAATTTACGGGCGTGAGAGTTACCTCTGACGCCCGTATTAATAAGTCTTCGAGACAAATTTCTAAGCAGATAGCTTGAGTTCTAGGAGGAAGCGCGGAGCCTACGCTAGTAGGTGAGCACTTCCGACAACGAAATCAGGCTACTCTGCGACGAAATTATTTTTTGTCGTCTTTAACTTCTTCAAACTCTGCGTCTACCACATCGTCGTCTTGCTTAGGTTGTTCACCAGCGTCAGCACCAGCTTGTTCAGCTTGAGCTTTCTGTTGAGCAATTTCCATTAGCTTCTGAGCTGCTTGCATAAGTTCTTGAACTTTAGCGTCGATAGCTTCTTTGTCGTTACCAGACTTAACTTCTTCTAGTGCCGTGATAGCTGCTTCGATTTTAGCTTTCTCGTCTGCAGGTAGAGCTTCACCAGCTTCTTCTACTTGCTTCTTAGTGCCGTGAATCATTTGGTCAGCTTGGTTACGTGCAGTTACTAGCTCTTCGAACTTTTTGTCCGCTTCTTTGTTAGCTTCTGCTTCTTGTACCATTGCTTCGATCTCTTCCTCAGACAGGCCGCCTGATGCTTGGATAGTGATCTTCTGCTCTTTACCTGTTGCTTTATCTTTAGCAGATACGTTCAGGATACCATCAGCATCTAGGTCGAATGTTACTTCGATTTGTGGCATGCCACGTGGTGCTGGTTGGATACCTTCTAGGTTGAACTGACCAAGAGACTTGTTGTAAGTCGCTTGCTTACGCTCACCTTGAAGAACGTGGATAGTTACTGCGTTTTGGTTGTCTTCAGCTGTAGAGAACACTTGATCCGCTTTAGTAGGGATAGTTGTGTTTTTCTCGATAAGCTTAGTCATCACGCCGCCCATCGTTTCGATACCGAAAGATAGAGGAGTAACGTCTAGTAGTAGAACGTCTTTAACGTCACCAGCTAGTACACCACCTTGAACAGCAGCACCCATTGCAACAGCTTCGTCAGGGTTCACGTCTTTACGTGGCTCTTTACCGAAGAATTCAGTTACTTTAGCTTGAACCATAGGCATACGAGTTTGACCACCAACTAGGATAACGTCAGTGATTTCGCCTACAGATAGGTCAGCATCTGCTAGAGCTACTTTTAGTGGCTCAAGAGAACGTTGAACTAGGTCTTCAACTAGAGACTCAAGCTTCGCACGAGTCACTTTGATGTTCATGTGCTTAGGACCAGTCGCATCAGCAGTAACGTAAGGTAGGTTTACGTCAGTTTGAGTAGTAGAAGAAAGCTCGATTTTCGCTTTTTCTGCTGCTTCTTTAACACGCTGCATTGCTAGTGGATCAGCTTTAAGGTCGATACCTTGCTCTTTCTTGAACTCATCTACTAGGTAGTTGATCATGCGGTTATCGAAATCTTCACCACCAAGGTGAGTGTCACCGTTAGTTGAAAGAACTTCGAAAGTTTTCTCGCCTTCTACTTCATCGATTTCGATGATAGAGATATCGAATGTACCACCACCAAGGTCGTATACAGCGATAGTGCGGTCACCACCTTGCTTGTCTAGGCCGTAAGCTAGAGCAGCAGCAGTTGGTTCGTTGATGATACGTTTAACATCTAGACCAGCGATACGGCCAGCATCTTTAGTTGCTTGACGTTGAGCATCGTTGAAGTAAGCAGGAACAGTAACAACTGCGCCAGTTACTTCTTCGCCTAGGAAGTCTTCAGCTGTTTTCTTCATTTTCTTAAGAACTTCAGCAGATACTTGAGGAGCAGCCATTTTTTGGCCTTGCGCTTCAACCCATGCATCACCGTTATCAGCTTTAACAATGTTAAAAGGCATGATTTCGATATCGCGTTGAACTTCTTCATCTTCAAAACGACGACCGATTAGACGCTTAATTGCGTATAGCGTGTTTTGAGGGTTAGTAACTGCTTGACGTTTCGCAGGTTGACCAACTAGCGTCTCGCCGTCAGTGTATGCGATTACCGATGCTGTTGTGCGTTCGCCTTCAGCATTTTCTAGTACGCGTGGTTTGTCGCCGTCTAAAACAGCAACACAAGAGTTAGTAGTACCTAAATCAATACCAATGATTCGACCCATCAGGCTATCTCCGAAATATAATCTATATTAGTTTTTTGCTATACCCACATATGTGGGGGGCGGTAATCAGGGATTCAACCCTAATACACAAAATTTAAGTGCAAATGTAATTTGCTTTCGTATGCACCATAGATAAGGGCTCACGAAGCCTTTTCAAGGGTGAAAATGGATTTTTTTACATTTATTTTAATAAAAGGAATGATTAGGCACGAATACATATCATTACCGCCTACATAAGTCCCATAACTGGGTTTATTCACCCTCGACTATCCTTTCTTGTAGCAAAGTCTTGTTTCTGTAAACGGACTCTCAAAGAGGCTCCCTCACACAACAATTAAGGCCGCACTATCGTTTGTTGAGTAAAAGTAGATAAAGTGACCTTCTCACCCAATAAAAAACGGAGCCACTTGGGCTCCGTTTATCTACTCAGGGTTTCAGCTCAGATTAAATCTATAGCGGAAAGAGTCTCTGAATTAAGCTTCTGCTTCCTGTAGCTCAGCTTCTTCATTAGCTTCAACGCCAATTTCGTTTTCAGATTTAGCAACGATAGTGTTCACCGCTGTATCACCTACTACGTTTGAAGAAGTACAGAACATGTCACAGATACGGTCAACAGCAGCAACAATCGCTAGACCTTCTGGTGGTAGACCTAGTTGGTGCAATAGAACACCTACCATTACTACACCGCCACCTGGAACACCACCAGCACCGATAGAAAGAAGCAGGATAGTTAGACCTAGAGTGAAGATATCAGCAGTGTTGATTGGCTGACCAAATGCGTTTGCTACGAACATAGTCGCTAGTGCGATGTAGATAGATACACCAGACATGTTCATTGTTGCACCTAGTGGTACACCGAAACCTGCTACTGACTTAGATACGTTTAGTTTGTCAGTAAGAGTACGCATAGTTACTGGGATTGTTGCATTCGAACTTGCTGTAGATAGTGAGAATAGAACTTGCTCACGCGTTGCACGTAGGAACTGCTTTGGAGAAATACCAGTGAATGAACCAACCATCATTGGGTAGAAGAAGAAAATCCAGAACACTAGCATTGCAACCACAAGCGCCACATAGCCAGCAACTGACATTAGCGTGTCTGCATCCAGTGTTGCGCCCAGTTGAATCATCAGAGCAAATACACCGTAAGGCGCCAAGCTCATTACTAGGCCGATAAGCTTCATCATGATTTCGTTAGCCATCTTGAATGTCTTGATAGCTGGGCCACCACGAGAATCAAGCGCTTGAATAGCAAGACCTGTCAAAATTGCCATGAAGATGATTTGCAGCATGTCGCCGCTTGCGAACGCTTCTACAGGGTTGCTAGGAACGATGTTAACAACAAGAGAGAAGATGTCTGGTGTTTCAGTTGTTGTAAGCGCAATTGTCTCAGAAACCGTACCCGCTAGATTCGCACCTGCACCTGGTTGGAAAATAAGACCAATCGTTAGCGCTGCTGAGATCGCGATGATGGTGTTAATAATGTAAAGACCAAAGGTTTTACCACCAAGACGACCAAATGAACGAATATCTTTTAGCTCAACAATACCGCAAACAATAGATACGTATACAAGAGGAACTACAAGTAACTTGATAAGTGATACGAACATACCACCAGCACCTTCTGCAGCACCAAGTAGATACGTATCAAAAATAGCAATACCGCTGAATAGGTACTGAATAGCAGTACCAATAAGTAGACCAGCAAACAAGCCTACAAAAATTTTACTTGAGAGCGATTTATCCATCGTTCTTCTCCAGTTTGTTGTGTTTGAAATTTGTACTTTTATAGTTATATATGCGATCAAAATCGCTATATGGCAGTGGATTTTACATACAAAGATAACAATTAAAAGTGTTTATTTACAAAAACATCACAAATGTGACATCAAAACATTTACTCATTCACAACAAGTTTCATAACACAAAACTCTAAATCGCTGATCTAAATGAAATAAAAAGAACGACATTCTCAATACGGTTTTGATGCTTATTTACGTGGACTCTCAAGCTATAGACATAAAAAAAGAGAGGCATATGCCTCTCTTTTCACTTCACGTAAACCAGTGATTTATTTTGCCGCCACGACTTACTCAGTCAATGCGCTAATCAATCAGCTGGCAACGTAATAAGTAATTACTTAGCAACCATAACCATCGCTGGGCGAACCACACGGCCGTTTAGTTCATAGCCTTTTTGCATTACAAACATAACCGTGTTTGATTCGTGGTCTGGGCTTTCTTGGATAGACATTGCTTGGTGGAATTCAGGGTTGAACGCTTCACCTTCAGGGTTGATCTCTTTAAGACCAAACTTAGCAACTGTGTCTACGAACGTCTTGTGCGTTAGTTCAACACCTTCAAACAGTGGCTTAACCACTTCGTTTTCAGCGTCTGCCGCTTGCATTGCACGCTCTAGGTTGTCGATTACAGGAAGCAGACCTTCAGCAAACTTGTTCAAAGCGAATTTACGCGCTTTATCAATTTCTTGTTCGCTACGGCGACGCATGTTTTCAACTTCAGCTTTAGCGCGAAGAACAGAATCTTGCTGCTCTTTCACTTTAGATTCGCTAGAAAGCAGTGCAGCTTCCAGTTGAGCGATTTTTGCTTCCTGCTCATCAGCAGCGTCTTCATTCAGCTCAGCTTCTTCAACTTTCTCAGCTTCAGCGATGATCTGATCTAGCTCTTCTTCGGTTACTTTGTTTTCTTCGTTGCTCATGATATCTCCAGAATTCGTTTTCAATGCAAGTGACAGGCGTGTTTGCGCCCCAAATTGATATAAAACACTCGCATAGACGTTCAACTTGCCTTTATTATGGGGATGAAGAATTTTGATTCAAGCCTAATTCGTTTGGAAACGTTATGAAAAAGCCATTTGAAGTCATCGCCATTATCGGTAAACCTCGAGATCAGCAAGCAATTCAGACTCATAGAGAGCTCTATCAGTGGTTAAGTGCTGAGGGTTATCAAGTGTTTGTTGATGACAGACTCGCCACTATTTTAGACGACATCCCAAAAGAACATTTTTCTAGCCTGATTGAATTAGGTAAGCGCGCCGATCTCGCCATTGTGGTCGGTGGCGACGGAAATATGCTCGGTGCCGCTAGAATCTTGTCACGTTTCGACATTTCAGTGATTGGGGTTAACCGAGGTAATCTTGGCTTCCTTACCGACCTCAACCCTGAAAATTTCCAGAGTGCGCTTACTGATGTTCTCAAAGGCGAGTTCATGGAAGAAGAACGCTTCCTGCTTGAAACAGAAATTCACCGTCACGGCCAAATAAAAAGCCATAATGCGGCACTCAACGAAGCGGTACTTCACCCCGGCCAAGTTGCTCACATGATCGAGTTCGAAGTATATATCGATGACAGCTTCGCCTTCTCACAGCGTTCTGATGGCTTGATCGTCTCAACACCGACAGGTTCTACCGCCTACTCGCTTTCTGGCGGCGGCCCTATCCTGTCATCAAGCCTAAATGCTATCTCACTAGTACCAATGTTCCCGCACACCCTTTCAAGTCGCCCACTTGTGGTGGATGGCAAGCGTCGTATCAAGCTTATCGTATCGCCTGATAACCGCGGAACTCAGGAAGTGAGCTGTGATGGTCAAATCTCGCTGCCTGTTTCTCCTGGCGATGAGATTCACATTTACCAAAGCCCAAATGTGCTCAAGTTGATCCACCCTAAAGACTACAATTACTACCATGTCCTACGTAACAAGCTAGGCTGGTCGAGTAAGCTGTTCTAAGTAAATAGTGAATAATTTTGAAAGGCTGACGACATTCGTCAGCCTTTTTTATTGCCGATTAAAAGCCCACCATCTATATCTTCATGCCAACCCATCACACAGTCATTCCCAAGAGGGAGGAACGACTGAGTTGGGAATCTATATTGCTTTCAGTGATCTACAGACAAGTTCAATTCTGAGAGCTATCGCAAAAAATTTTCACCTGTCGACTTTACTGTATAAAGAAACAGTATATACTGAGCTTATATACAGTATTGTTCAGTTATACAGGTAAATAAAAATGCTGGCTCATTTAAGTGTTAATAATTTCGCTATTGTTAAGTCTTTACAGCTAGAACTCTCTAAAGGCATGACAACAATCACCGGGGAAACTGGTGCAGGTAAATCTATCGCTATCGACGCTTTAGGCTTATGTCTTGGAGGACGATCAGATGCAGGAATGGTTAGACAGGGTGAAGAAAAAACCGAAGTCAGTGCCGCTTTTTTACTTGAGAACAATCTGCACGCTACCCGCTGGTTAGAAGACAACGAACTACTTGATGGCAGCGAGTGCATCTTACGCAGAACTATCTCTAAAGAAGGTCGCTCTCGCGCATTCATCAACGGCAGCCCGGTTCCTCTTTCGCAATTGAAATCACTTGGCCAACTGCTGATCAACATTCATGGTCAACATGCTCATCATCAGTTAATGAAGAGCGACTACCAAATGGCCATGCTTGATCAATACGCAGGCCACTTGAACCTATTGAAGTCGACACGTAACGCTTACCAAGCATGGCGACAAGCGGATAATCACTTAAAAGAGTTACGTGAAAATAGCCAGCAAAACCAAGCTCAAAAACAACTTCTTGAATACCAAATCAAAGAGTTAAATGAGCTATCTATTGGGGAGGAAGAATATGAAGACCTCGAACAAGAGCATAAGCGCCTCTCCAATAGCGGAGAACTGGCCACAACCTGCCAGCAAGCTATCGAGCTTATTTATGAAGGCGAAGAAGTTAATGCGCTTGGTATTCTGCAATCGGCCAATAACTCCTTAATTCAGTTAGCTGAGCTCGATGAAAAGTTGGCTGAATTACCGAATTTACTCTCTGAAGCGATTATTCAGATTGAAGAAACCAACAACGAGTTAAGAACATACCTAGACAGCATTGATGTCGATCCCGGTCGTATGGCTTATGTTGAAGAACGTTTCTCAAAAGTGATGTCGATATCTCGTAAACACCACGTGTTGCCTGAAGAGCTTTATAAGCATCATCAAGACTTACTACAACAAGTTGAAGCGCTTGATTGCTCTGATGAAAAGTTGGAAGAATTGGCAAACGAGGTAGAAAACCAATACCAATCGTTCGTTGCTAAATCAGAGAAGCTTCATAAATCTCGAACTCGTTACGCAAAAGAACTAAACAAACTGATCACGCAAAGCATGCACGAACTGAGCATGGAAAAAGCACAGTTTGCCATTGAAGTGAACAACACCAACACCCACCCGTCGCCATTGGGCATGGACAACGTGACCTTCATTGTGTCGACGAACCCAGGTCAACCAATGCAGCCCATTGCTAAAGTAGCGTCTGGTGGTGAGCTGTCGCGTATCTCACTCGCGATTCAGGTAATCACAGCGCAAAAAGTAGACACACCAAGCCTGATTTTCGATGAAGTCGATGTGGGTATCAGTGGTCCAACAGCGGCTGTTGTCGGAAAAATGCTACGTAAGCTGGGCGAATCTACGCAGGTGATGTGTGTGACGCACTTACCTCAAGTGGCAGGTTGCGGGCACCAACAACTGTTCGTAGCTAAGAACACTAAATCGGGTAAGACAGAGACCCAAATGCACACCTTGGATCAACAACAGCGCATTTCAGAGCTTGCTCGACTGCTTGGTGGTAGCCAAATTACCGAATCGACGCTTGCCAACGCAAAAGAGTTATTAATCGCAGCTTAGGTTACATATTCAGCAACTTTCTGATAATTTACCGAAAAATCTTGGCAATTTTGCAACTTAATTCAAAATTGCCAGTCATAACAAGCTCAAAGCGCAAGGAGCTTTTTACTTCTTGCTGGAGCTTGTTTATTATCAGGCAGTATTTTAGCGAAGAAAGATCTCAAACTATGCGAATTAAAAAGTGGTTAGTTGCAGTTCCACTTGCACTAACAATGTTGACCGGTTGCTCTCTATTAGAGAAGTTGGTTTATCGAATTGACATCAATCAGGGTAACTATGTTGAACAAGAAGCTGTCGACCAGCTCAAGTTTGGCATGACAAAAACACAAGTTCGTTACGTTATGGGCTCACCTATGCTTATCGAAAATGGCTACCCAGATACGTGGTATTACATTTACCACCATCAAAAAGGTCACAACGACCCTATTCAGAAAAACCTTGTCGTGAACTTTGATGCTACAGGCACTCTAGTAACGATCAATGGTGATTTTGAAGCCAGTGATGAGTTCTTCGAAAGCCTTCGCTAGCTTTCAGCCAACAAAGCTCTCAAGCAAGAATCGTCAAAGCCTGCTCATGAGCAGGTTTTTTAATATCTGCTACAAATTAGCTGCTGTGTCTAACTAACAGCCACAAAAAAGCTCGCCAATATAGCGAGCTCTCTTCTTAGTTAAATTTGTTTTGCGTTACGATTTAGCTGCGGCCGCTTTCGCTTGTTCAGCACGCTTACGACGAATCTCTTTTGGATCGGCCAACAATGCACGGTAGATTTCGATACGGTCTTTATCACGAACCGTCGCATCTAGCTTAACGTTGCGGCTGAATACACCAACCTTATTTTTCGCTAAGTCGATCTCTGGGTACAATTCCAAAACGCCAGACTGCGCAATGATCTCTTCAACGGTCGCGTGCTTGTTCACTACCAAAGTAAACACACGCTGTTCTTGAGGAAGTGCAAAGACAACCTCTACGTGGATCATATCCGATTCAATAGTCATGGCTTAGTAGACCTGTTTCGCGCGTTGAGTAAAAGCACTGACCATATTGCTCGTCAGCTCATTGAAAATCTTACCAAATGCCATTTCAATCATTCGGCTAGAGAACTCAAACTCTAGCTTAAGTTCAACCTTACAAGCTTGCTCGTCGAGCGGAGTAAAGTACCAACCACCCTGCAGCTTTTTGAACGGGCCGTCCACCAACTCCATCAAAATCTCAGCACCATCCGCTAAGCGATTCGATGTGGTAAATGTTTTGCTGATACCCGCTTTAGAGACATCAACCGAAGCTACCATAGTTGAATCTGAAGATTCGATCACACGTGAACCAGAACACCCTGGCAAAAACTCGTGATAACGAGCAACATCATTGACCAAGCTGAACATCTGGTCGGCACTAAACGACACTAATGCTGAACGAGTAACCTTTGGCATATAGACTCCTGTTAAAGACAGCGTTACATTAACACAAACTGCAATTTTAATTGTATTGGGCCAGAGCGCAAATAAAAAGGATTCCCCAACTAGGGTGCAATCCGTATAATGAGGCCATTATGGCAAAGAATAAATCAAAATCAAAAGCCGGTAGCAATACCATTGCGCTTAATAAGAAAGCTCGCCACGAATATTTCATCGATGATGAGATAGAAGCGGGGCTTGAGCTACAAGGCTGGGAAGTAAAATCCCTACGTGAAGGCAAAACCAATATCGCAGAAAGCTACGTTTACATCCGAGATGGCGAAGCATTCATCAGTGGTATGACGATTACTCCGCTTACTCAAGCGAGTACTCATATCGTGGCGAACCCAACACGTATCCGTAAACTCCTTATGTCGAGAAAAGAGCTCGACAACCTTATCGGTCGTATTAACCGTGAAGGCATGACACTTGTCGCAACCGCACTTTACTGGTCTCGCTCTTGGGCGAAGATTAAAGTTGGCGTAGCGAAAGGTAAAAAGCTGCACGATAAACGTACTGATATGAAAGAAAAAGATTGGGCGAGAGATAAAGCACGAATTATGAAGAGTAATTTGCGTTAATTTTAAGCACTTAAACGCACAGTGCTAGACAGGGTAAGCTTTTCTGGTACTATGCAAATAACACTTGGGGCTGATTTAGGATTCGACAGGAATTTTGAAGTCTGAGGTGCATGCCGTGGGGCGGTTGGCCACGTTAAAAGCCGCAAAAAAATAGTCGCAAACGACGAAAACTACGCACTAGCAGCTTAATAACCTGCTCAGAGCTCTCTTACCCTAGCTTCCGCTCGTAAGACGGGGACCAATAAGAGATCAAACCCAAACTAGCTAGCGTGGCTTCTCCCACCTGAGAGGAAAAGCGCGAATTATAATTCAGGTTAGCCTTTAACTAGCGTGTCGGTTCGCAGGTTGCTGGTGAAATTAAAGATCGACTAAGCATGTAGTACCAATGATGAATGATTTTTGGACGCGGGTTCAACTCCCGCCAGCTCCACCAAACGTTTGGAAAGGGCCAACTCGAAAGAGTTGGCCCTTTTTGTTTGTCTGCATCTTATGAATTAGTGGGTAAATTCATTTATAACAAACACTTAACCACCAGCGCATCAATATCAAAAAACAGACAATCAACAAAAAGCCACACATCCTATTGCTGAAATGTGTGGCCGTTTAGAACTGTTCTGATACGAACTTAGATAAGTTTAGGTGTTACTCCATATCACCCAGCACATAATCTTCATCGCTACTCACTACTGCGCCGTGCTTTAAGAAGTTCTTACCTAGAATCATGCTGTATTCGAAGCGCGAACGGTCTTGAAGGTTTACCCTCACCTCTTTTTCTAGGTCACCCAACTTAACCTTCATTTCTACTACAGGGCGAATGTTCACCTTCTCGCCTTTTTTAGCTTTAATGCGCATCACATCAATCACTGGCTTAGTGAAATCTTGCTTATCGCCTTGGTTGTTTTGATAGGTAAAACTCACCATGTCTTGGCCATCTTTCTTGAATCGTTTGATATTAACTGCGTTCATTGAACTTACATCCGCGCCAGTATCTAGCTTGGCCGGGAACTTCATACCATTCACTTCAACAACTTCGATGTGCCCAACTTTAAACAGTGGCTCAGCTTTCAGAAGGTAGTCAGAACGCGTATTAACGTAAACGCCTTCTTTTGCCATCTTCTTACCTAAAATAAAGTACGCTTCTTTCTCATTTGTGTTGAGCACGTCGATGGCAAACTCTTGCGTACGAACGTTTCCAGAGACCGCAAACTCACCACTTACAACCGGACGAGTATCATCACCGACTTTAAGCTTCTTAATAATTGGCTTTGTTACCTTCTGCTTCTCACCATTTACATCCGTAAGATAAAATTCAACAGAAGCCTCTTTGCCTTTACCTGACATTTCAAAACTGTCGACCTTCAGCAAAGGCGTATTGACAGTGAAAGAAGCCACAGCCTTAAGCGGGAAGTCATCTAGGGTGATGTCCTCTTCCGGCGAGATAATCATAGGCTCACCAGACTCAGCCACATCACTAAAGCTCTCTGAACCTTCTGATAAAATATTCTCCGCACTGGTGTCAATCATGAAAAGTTCGCTGGCGGTACTGGTACCAAATCTCAACTGCGACTCATTACTCGAGCGCTCACGTAGGTACACCAAAACGTCTTTAGTTGTGTTTTCATCGAGTTGAACAGGCACATAGACTAAAGGTCTCTTCTTACCACTCACGCTTAACATACGAACTAATGGCAATGTCATCTCTTTTTGTTTGCCGTCGTTGTCGAACATATCAAACGTCACTTGTTTGTTCTTTTTGTCTATGTCGATGTCTTTTGCATGCAAAATGCTGTAGCGGTTCTTTAAAGAGAAGGTCGCATTCATCGCCATTCCAGAGATAGACACCACCTCTTTACGGCCAACAACCGTCGCATTTTCTTGCTCTTGCAAGTAGTCATAACCCGCAAACACTAAAGCGTTATCCGCAAGGAAGGTTTTACCAATCAGCACAGGCGCAGAGAAGTGGCTTCTGTCGGTAAGGTTAACGTCTGTTTTTAATTCTTGATCCGCAATGGTAAGCGACATTTTAATCGTCGGGCGAAGCAAAGGCGTGCTGCTGGTGCGGCTGCGGATCATGCTGACACGCTCTAAAGGCGCTTCGATTAATACCATGTCTCCCGATCGTGGGTTTTGAACCTTAAAAGAGACCACCGCTTCATATTTCGCAAAGGTGCTGCCATCCCAATCATCGTAATCAACGCCGCTATTGTTCAGCACATCTTCGGTTAATGCCGCCATCAACTCTTTGTCTTTGAGGTTCTTGTAATCGGCATGTGTGCTTTTTACATGAATGTCTTCTGCATGCATGGAAGTGGTTTCAGCACCAGTGTCGATTTTGCCAATGAAAGGAACGTCTTTAAGCCCTTGAACGCTAGAGAGGTACACATTCTCAGTACGGCCTAATACCGCCTTACCATCGAGTTCGTAAGTCGGATTTTGCGTGGTGTGTGAAGTGTCTGTAGCCAAAGAATATTGTGAAAAAAGTAGAGTGCTTAAAAGAGTTAGAGCCAAAGGTATCTTTTTCATTAGTTGGTCCGTTGTGATCAGTTCACTAATAATACTGGTGAAAAGGCAATAAGTTCCCCCACCAGCAATGGTTCTCACATAACGTTTACGCTATGACTTTTTCAATGACAAACCGATGACTTTGCGCCGTATTACTTCATCAATTATTGACTAACGGATACCCAATAACCTTTTGATTACTCGGTGTTCTATAGGAGAAACGAATATAAAAAAGGCCAACGACGCGCGTTGACCTTAGCGATTCAAAATACCCTTGAAGCGAGCTTAACTTGCTAAAACACAAACGGTTCTAGATAAACATAGCACTAAAAAGTCCCGACTGTTTTCTTTGCACAGATAGCACGAGCTTTTTCTGCGCCCTCGACTTTATTTTTATTAAAACATTGGCGGTAAGATTCGACGTATCGCTCAAATAACACCTTGGCTTCTGGTTTGGGTTTAGAGAGCAGTTGATTAACGAACTTTCTCGAACCGACCTCGAAATGCTGAGTATCGATTGGGGCATTCCAGTCTCCTCCCCAGATCATAAAACCATGATGTGCAAACAGCTCGACCACATCTTCCGCCATGCCTCGGCGCTCAATATCATTACGAGCACGAAAGCGCGTTCTGTTTACATAGCTGGTTGCCGATTGTGATGGCTTAACCGTGATGGTTCCGTTGCTATCGAACGCTAAGAAAGGGTTTTGAACTGGGTTGATGTCGATTGCCACACCGTAAGCATGCTTCGACCAACCTCCTCCGCCAGTGATAGGCCGAGCATTAAACGCGCTGCTGTTGTTCGCGTCCATTGAGGCGTTATCGTCACCGTTAAATTCACGCATTAGGCGAGCGGAATGAAGAGGAAAATTGCGTTGTTTGAGCTCTGAAAAGATTCGTTCAACGGAAGGTGCAACAACATCAAGCACGATTATATTGCCCTGTTGCGTTTCCCCGTTGAAATTAATGAAATCGAAATCCACTTTGGATAGTCGCTCACAACCAACAGGCGCTCCACTATTCAATACCTTGTTCTTTTTCATCATGTCGCATTGCCACTGAGAGACAGGCGCAACTTGGCCGTAACTCGCCACACTGATCAAGGTTGTCAGCAAACCAACAATAAAACGTTTCATATCAGAGACTCAAAAAATAGGAGTGGAAATCAACAGGGGTTGAAAAATAACACATTAAACAAAACTAAACGCACGCTTTGTTAGCGCGTTTTGTCCCAATAGACAATCTCTCGAACTCGTCCGTTCTGATCCTTATCCGCCTTTCCGCCAATATCAGAAAATTCAGGCAAGCACGACAATGTTGGAGCGTGATACGCAATCAACATCAATATGAATGCGTCATAAATATCATCTATCGCGACATCTTTACGCTTGGTGTTTGAAATGGCCAACGCCAAGCCTTCACAGCATTGCGGGATGAGTTGCTGAATAATAGAAAGCCTTTCCTCTTTGCCCTCTTGAGTCCGCTTAGAAAAGGTAAGCGGTTCCCCTTTCAAAGCTGCAAACACCACCTCAGGATGTGATTCCCTGATAGAAAGATTGGGATGAGATTCAATGAGTTCATCAAGCTCGCGGATCTTGGGAACTATGCCCCAAGTCTGTTTAGAGAACTTCTTACCAAGCTGCTCCACATTGGCATTACACCCCGCAATGTAATCGGTTTGATAAACCGCCTCTCGGCACGGCACTGGAAACACCGAAGATCCACGCTTGCTGGTGAGGAAACGTCTTGCTGCTTTATCGCATAATCTATCTGGAGTCTGTGCGTCACTAAAACCAATCGGCATATCGATAAGTGCCGTCGAACCGACAAGATCACTCGCTAGCTCATCAAGCGCCTTTACCACTTTGAACACTGGCGCCTGATTATCAGAAACAATCCAAGCGATCCATCCCGCCTTACAGCCATCAATTCCGATGTATTTCATTGTCATCTCAAATTACGTATACATGTAATCTACGTACTGTCGCTAACTATCGACTTTGGATCAACTTAACTCCGGTATATATACCAACAATGATACTCAACACAGAAAAAACACCCGCTAGAGAGAGCACCGGCATGGCAACAAGAAGTTGAGTGTCATTCCCTCCTCCGGCCATTACGGCTCCAAACCCCATCAGTACACCGGCAATTAAATGTTTACCAAACCGACGTATCGGGCTAAACCTCAATGAAAAAGATCCTGTAAATAGTGCAGCACTGATCATTCCAACTAACAGCGAGGTCATCAATATAAAACGCTCACTACTCGGCCAGTCTTCTGTCTTCCCATGCCAAATTGAAGTACCCATAGATTTCAGCAAACCACTTGGCGTCCAATGCGGTTCATACAAGAATACGAAACCGGCCATCAACCCAATGCCCAGCATTGAAAACCACAGCTTACGATTGACCGAGTTCATAAAGTAACAACTCACCACAATTGTGAGCGAGATACTTCCAAGAAATATGTATCTGGAAAAGTCGGACAGTACTAACCTAGATCCTTTCAACTCCGAAGGCAAAACTGGAGCAAACACCAACCAAGCAACAAACCAACCGAATATAGTCCCCAACATAACCACTTCGCCGCGAGCTAAACGGCTTACGGTAGATACCCCGCAACCACTATTAATTGCCGCTCCAATACCAAACAGAAAGCCCCCAAACAGTGAGAACAAACTCGGCCAAAAAGCTATGGACAACTGACGCCCCTCAACCACTGAACCTAACCCCATTGATACCCAAGCCAGCGATCCACTAAAAACAATCGCAACGATGAACATTGGTGATCCTTTAATCGCCTCTTTTACTCCTCTCACCATACAAAGGCCTGTGGTTTGGGCGAGATATCCTAATAAGAAAATGCAGAGCAAAGCGAGAATAAACAACATACATAGCCTCCAGATTGCATTGATTTTGCTGTCGTCGTTCGTTAAATATAGTAGCAACCTAGAACCCTAAGGACAGAATATGCACCACAAGCTTATTGATTGGCATAAGTCTAGACACCCTAATTACTTAGGAGACAACAAGGTTAATAAACTTTCTGCCACTGAGCTCCAGTGTTTAGCGGTTCAAATTTTACAACCTATCGAACGCTCACTAGGAGAAGTAACGGTAACCTATGGTTATACAAGCCATCCTCTTTTAAGGTGGATATTGAAAAATAGCCCTGGGGATATGGCGCCCGATATTGACCAACATGCCTCTATGGAACTCAACTCCCGGGATAGCCGTATCTGTAAGCGCAATGGGGCTGCGTGTGATATTTATGTTGAAGGGTATGAGCAACGTATGGATGAGGTCGCTCGATTTATCTGTACACATTTAGAATTCGACCGCCTCTATTTTTATGGCAAAGATAAACCTCTGCATATTAGCGTTGGGGCTGATAATTCAAAATATGCCCTTATCCGACAACGCCGAAGTGATGGGCTTCGCGTAAACACAAAAAGTGCAAAAGGCAGCGCCACACAGGCATTGTTTGATGATTTATAATCTTCAAAAACGCCTAAGGAATAGGAATGAACGAAGAGCTATTTGCTGAACTTACTTCTCAAATAAAAGTTGGAAAACAACTTCCCGATGCCATTTATCTTCATAAAGACGCATTCAGCGCATTGCCTAAAGTATTAACACAGTTTATTCCTGCCGTAGCAAAAGCCGTTAACTTAGATGAAGAAGACTGGAACCTCGTTAAACTGTTTAAAAAAGAGTTCCGCTTATCTCTTCTTCACTACCCTAATTTTTATACTGATTCCTATCCCGCATTAGAACAAAGCCTCAATGTCGACCTCTCTAAACTAAGCCACAAAATTACAGGTTATCTCGAATCTGAAAACCCGCCGATCTTACATAGAAAAGAAACCATGGTTTTGCCTACGAGTGAATATTACGAGCACTTCGTTTCACTCACACAAGAAGGCGAGAATGCAGGGCTTTATGAGAACAGCCGTTTGATTGGTTTTAAACGTTCTTGGGAAAACCTAATAGCACGCCATGGTTACGAGCTTGTCGATGGTCGACTATTCCGATGTTCCTCTGTGACAACGCAAGAGCAGGCAGGGATTGATAGGCACAGAACGGCCATCGTGCGTCATGAACTCTCCGCACCAATGAAGACTCTCGTTAAACATGGTTACTTAAAAGGCGAACACTCAATTTTCGATTACGGCTGCGGCCGCGGAGACGATTTAAGAGAGCTCGAAGCACATGGCCTCGACGCTCTAGGTTGGGATCCGAACTTTCAACCCGACAACGACAAATCCAATTCTGATATCGTAAACATAGGTTTTGTTCTTAACGTAATAGAAGATCAAGATGAAAGACTCGATGCCCTACTAGGCGCATGGGAGCTGGCAGACAAGCTTCTGGTGGTTTCTGTCATGCTGGCCAACGAAAACTACATTGCTCAGTTCAAACCTTATAAGGATGGGGTGATCACCTCTCGTAACACCTTCCAAAAATACTATGCGCAATCAGAGATCAAAGCGTACATAGAGAGAAGCCTACAAGAAGATGCCATTACCGTCGCGCCTGGTATCTTCTATATCTTCAAAGACAAATTGGAAGAGCAACAGTACCTACAGAGTAAATACAAACGCCACCATAAATGGCAGCAACTGACTTCGCCAGAGCCTATTGAAGCCAAAGACAAAGCCAAACTGCTTATTACTCAACATCAAGACTTGTTTAATGACTTTTGGAATACCTGCTTAGAGCTAGGGCGTATTCCTGCCAATGATGAATTTGAACAATCAGACAAAGTAAGAGAGCTGGTTGGCTCACACAGAAAAACCTTTAACTTACTGCAAGAGATGTTTGATACCAAAGAGTTTGAACAAGCAGAAAAGAGCCGAAAAGAAGATCTTCTCCTCTACTTTGCTATGGGACTGTTTGAGAAAAGAAAAACCTATACGCAGCAACCAGAGCCGCTAAAGCGCGACATCAAAGCCTTGTTTGATGATTACAAAACCGCGATCAACCTGGCTGCAGAATTACTGTTTGCGATTGCCGACACCGACTTAATTCATCAGCAATGCGAGAAAGCACACAGCCAACTGCCAGCAAGCCTGCTAAACGAAGGACATTCACTGATCCTACATAGAGACTTTATCGACAACTTACCACTAGTGCTGCGAGTCTACGTTGGTGCAGGGTTACAAATGTATGGCGAACTGGATGAAGAAATAGACCTAATTAAAATTCATATCACATCCGGGAAACTTACCCTGACTGCTTATGACGACTTTGAAAAATCTGTGCCGTTCTTAGTAGAGCGCATAAAGATAAAAATGGCAGAACAAGACATCGACTTCTTCGATTACATTAATGAAGATCGCAGGCCGCCACTGCTCAATAAGTATCTTTACATGCCAACCGAGCACGAGAACTACAAGAAACAACAGAGCTTTGATAAACGATTGGCGAAGCTCATGGAGTTTGAAGCAAGTGAGGAAACACAGATGATGAGAACAGAATTTGAGGTGCTTTTAGAGAAGGAACATAAAGAAATCAAAGGGTTTACGCTAAGTTCAAAATAGCGCTTTTTTAGTACTATAAAAACCTATCGTTACCATAGATATCTGGCCTACATACCTGTAAAATATTCAGCCTATTTTGGCATACCTATGTAATAATTCGCATAGATAAGACTAAAGCATAACAAACCGAAAGCTTAGTTTGTCAAAATATGACATACCAACTATGGTTTATGTCATAGACAAATAACATAACTTAGAGTTCACTATGCAAAATCAAGATTCAGGCTATTGCTATTCATTTCCAGCTGTCAGAGGTATTCAAGCAGGACGTCCATTTTACATTGCGACATGCCCTCTTCGAATCATCCCGAAGATTTTCAGTTACAACGAAGATGATGTTCCACCAGAGCTTAGAGCTCAAAGGACATTAAACAAGACTCGCATACCTGAAATGGTCAGATACCTACTCGACAACCCTAAAGAGTACGTATTCTCAGCATTAACAGCATCGGTTGGAGTTGATATATCTTTCCACGATCACGAAGGAGCCCCTAACTTAGGGACGCTTCAAATCCCGATGGATGCGCAGATTCTAATTAACGATGGCCAACACCGTCGTAAAGCGATAGAAGAAGCACTAAGAGAAAACCCAGACCTTGGGCAAGACAACATTCCAGTATTGTTCTTCATCGATGAAGGTTTAGGTAGAAGCCAACAAATGTTTGCTGACTTAAACAAATACGCAGTAAAACCCAGTCCATCTCTTGGTACTCTCTACGATCACCGAGACGAAAGCTCTGAATTAGCGCGTGAATTAGCAGCTAAAGTGAAACCCTTCATTGGAATGACTGAAATGGAAAAATCCAACATCAGTCCAAAGTCGAACAAGCTATTTACTTTAAGCAGCATTAAACAATCAACAAGAGCACTTTTAAGTAAAGGACCAAAAGATGGTTTCACTGAAGAAGAGAAGCAGTTAGCGTCTGAGTTTTGGGAAGAGGTCACTCGCCATATCAAAGATTGGCAAATGGTGATCGACAAACAAGTATCCCCAGCACAGCTTCGCCAAGAATACATCCACGCACATGGTGTCGGGCTACATGCGATTGGCGTCTTGGGTAAACACCTGTTGTGCCAAGAGCCAAAGCAATGGAAAGAAAAACTTCAACTACTAGGGAAAGTCAATTGGTTGAAAACCAATCCTGAATGGATAAAGCGCAGCATGAACCACGGCAAGTTGAGTAAATCGAACATCAACATTCAGCTCACGGCAAACGCACTTAAAATTGAACTTGGGTTACCACTAACCCCAGAAGAAAAAGCTCTAGAGAAGCAGTTATCATGATACACGAGCTAAAATTGGCAGAAGATCTCGCCGAAGAATACCAAGAATTCATCAACGCTGAAGAGTTCGCAAATAATAAACTCAGCTACTATGTTGCTGACGTTCAACGCGTCTATTGTGCAGACAACCGCCCATGGGTGATCGGCTACAGTGGTGGTAAAGATTCCTCCGCTATCATGTCTTTAATCTATATGGCACTACTTGGTCTAGAGAAAGAACAACGCCACAAACCCGTATTTGTCGTTTCATCAGACACACTGGTTGAGACACCTGTTGTTGTTAACCACATTAAAGACTCCCTAGCGGCAATACAAAAAGGCGCTAAGCGTGACGACTTGCCAATCAGCTGCCACAAAGTTGTACCTGAGTCAGACCAAACGTTCTGGTCAAGCCTTCTTGGTAAAGGCTACCCAGCACCGACACGTTCATTTCGCTGGTGTACGGAGCGAATGAAGATCGATCCGGTTAGTGACTTCATCAAAAGCAAAGTATCTCAATTTGATGAGGTGATTGTTGTATTGGGCTCACGTAGCCAAGAAAGTGCCTCGCGTGCTCAGGTTATCGCTAAACACAAAATTGATGGCTCTCGTCTAGCTCGTCATACAACGCTAGCCAATGCATTTATTTACACCCCTATTGATACATGGGCTGTTGATGATGTTTGGAAGATCTTGCGTTTATGTCACCTAGAGACAAAAGAAACGCCACTAGGTACTAGAAACATCTGGAAAGATGACTATGACCTAGAATGGGAAAACCCATGGGGCGGTAAAAACCTAGTGCTTTGGAATCTATATAAAGACTCTTCAGGCCAAGGTGAATGTCCAATGGTGATTGACGAAACTACCCCCTCTTGTGGTAACTCTCGTTTTGGTTGCTGGACATGTACCGTAGTAACCAAAGACCGAGCGATGGAAAGCCTTATCCAAAATGGCGAAGAGTGGATGGCACCTCTTCTTGAGTTCCGCAATAAGTTAGCAATGACGACAGATCCTGCTAACAAAGCAGAGTTCAGAAACCATAAACGTCGTACCGGTCGCGTAAGCTACCAATACGCGAAAGAAGGCGAAGATATTGCTAGCGAGCGTAAACACGTCCCGGGTCCTTACTGGCTTAAATACCGCCGTCAATGGCTCCGTGAATTACTAGAGCTAGATAAGAAATACAAAGCTGAAGGCCGAGAGATTGAGTTAATCACAGTGCCAGAGCTGCATGCTATTCGCCAAGAGTGGATCCACGATCCAAACGAACCGGATTGGGATGACTCTCTACCAACTATTTTTAAAGACGTTTATGGCTACGACCTTGATTGGGTGTATGACGATAACGCAAGTTTTGGTAAAGATGACGCACAGCTGATCCATGAGCTTTGCAATAACTTCGATGTCGAACCTGAAATGATCATGAAACTCATCGAGCTTGAGGTATCTATGGAAGGTTTGAGCCGTCGTAGTGGCATCTCGAACAAGATCGCATCGCTATTGAAACGAGACTGGGGAAGCTTGGAAGAAATCAAACAAAAGCATGCTTCACTACAAAGCAAAGCCGAGTTTGATATTCACCAACAAGAAATTGAGCGCTATAACGAACAGCTTGCTGACCTAGATAAACAGCTTCAAAAAGAGTTTTAAATACTGAAATGTTGATTACAAAACTAACTTTAAACAACTTTCGCGTGTTTCGCGGTGTGCATGAAATTGACTTGCGCCCCGCTCCGGCTCGTTTAAGTAAAAGTGGCCCTATCGAAGGGACCGAACGACCAATTATTTTGTTTGGCGGCTTAAATGGTGCCGGTAAAACATCAATACTGACAGCAGTTCGCTTAGCGCTTTTCGGGCGTCAATCATTTAGCCAATTACTTTCAAATGGTGACTACGTTGACGCTTTATCGGAACTGATTCACAAAGGTGTCGGCCATGGCGGCGTTCAAGATAATGCATCGATCGAGCTTGAGTTTAAATACAGCCAAAACGGTGAAGAGAACACTTATAAAGTGATTCGCGGTTGGAAGCGCGGTAAGAAAGATAACCTGTGCCTTGAGAAAGATGGTATTCAAATTCCTGAGTTGAATTACGAGCAGTGCCAAGGCTTTCTTAATGAGCTTATTCCAACAGGTATTGCTGATCTGTTCTTCTTCGACGGCGAGAAAATCGCTGAGCTAGCAGAAGATGAATCTGGTAGCGTTCTTAAAACGGCTGTGCGTCGTCTACTTGGTTTAGATGTAATCGCGAAACTAAAAAGCGACCTCAACATTTTCTTAAAGAAACAAGGAGCCGGAGCTTTAAGTCAGTCTTTAAAAGAAGAGATGAATTCCCTAGACGAGCAACGCATTATTCACGAACGTAAAGCTGAAAAGCTGCGTAGCAAAGCCGACTTTATCGTTGAGAACATAAGGGAGGAATCCCGAAATATACACGTGAAAGAAGCTGAGCTAACGCAAAGTGGCGGCGCTTGGGCTAAGACCAGAGAAGATGAACAACAAAAAGTAGAGAGCCTTCTTAAAGAGAAAGTGGAACTGGAGAAGCAAATCCGCATGGAAATGGAAACTAACCTTCCATTTTCACTTGCTCCAAAGGCAATGCAAAGGCTTCAAACTCAAATCAAGCAAGAGCAACAAGTTAAGAAGAAACAGAGCTTTGGTAATGAGCTAGATTCATTCTTAGAAACCCTATGCTCAAAATACCCAAGCTTTGATACAGAGATGGCGCAAAATGCAATCGCAGACAGCTTTAAAGCTCATGTAGGTGAATTTGATTCTACAGACCTACTTCTAGATATTTCTGACCGTCAGTCAAACACCATCGATTACCAGTTATCTAACCTTTCGCAAGACTCTTTTGCTCGCTTTGATAGGGCACGAGTACGTCTTCAAAAAGTTGAAGAAGAGATCGACAACGCTTCCAGTAATATCGCGCGCGCCCCTGAGCAAGAACAAGTGCAAGAGTTGTTTGCAGATGTCCGTGCTCTAGATAAGAAGAAAGAACAACTGATTATTGAATACCATGACTTGCTAGAAAAAGCCAAACGAGAGCTTCGACTAGCTCTGGATACAGCTCGCCAAATTCAAAAGCTACACGATAAGCACAAAGATCAATCCAACAAAGATCAAAGTGTTAGCAACGCCCAAAACTCGATTTTATTACTAGAGAAGTTTGGTGAACAGTTAACCAAAGCGCGTGTAAATCAGTTAGAAAATGAATTCGTTCAATCATACAAAAAACTAGCCCGAAAAGAAGACTTGCAGCTTACAGCTTCGATCAATCCAGCTACGTTCGATGTTGAGTTAGTTGATGAACACGGTATTAAGATCAACCGTAAGGCGATGTCTGCTGGTGAGAAGCAAATATACGCAATCTCGATTCTAGAGGCACTTGGGCGTACATCTGGTCGTAAGCTGCCAATTATCATTGATACACCATTAGGCCGATTAGATTCGCATCACCGTGACAAACTGGTTGAGAATTATTTCCCAACAGCAAGCCACCAAGTGGTAATTTTATCGACAGACACAGAAATTGATAGGAACTACACAAGCCTCATCCAAGACGATCTTGCTCGTACTTACGAGATCTGTTTCGACGGCACAACCAAGTCTTCAACGTTGAAGGAAGGTTACTTCTGGAAAGAATCGATTAAGGAGGCTGTGTAATGCTACCTAACCGCATGAACTTAACCCGCTCTACCGAAGAGCAGCTTAAAAAGTTGAAGGGCTATACTGGAATCACTCCAAACGTTTCGGCACGTATTGCTTTCTTTCGTTCTATTGAAAGTGATTTCCGATACCAAGGTCAAGAAGCCAAGTTAGATGGCTCACTGGTGCTAGATAAGTACACATGGCTTGGTGAAACTGGTGAAGTGACTGAGTTAATGTTAAAAATGTACTACCCAGAGCTTGATGCTAAAGAGTATCAACAAGCTTGGGCAGCGCATGTTGAAGATGGAATTGCTTCTATAAGGAACCACAGATCATTAACTGAATTAGCACTAAAAATATAAATTTATCTAGTGTAATGCCCACTTTATAGTTATTAAGTGGGCATGTTTTTAACCTCAGGGCTTTTGTGGTCTGCTATTGAGTGTAAAGAGCTTATAAGATTCTTTTAAAACAAAAAACTCGCTTCGCACACTCGAGATACTTTTCTTCTAGAACTTTTGCTTCTTCATTTCCCCAACTTTCGCTATCGAAAACTAATTTATGCACTCCAATACCAGTGTTATCAAATACATCTCTTTTTTCCTCAAAAATTTTATTATCATTAGACCTGTTTCTATCTAAGTCCAATAATACTAAATTTCCAACTGAGTTTTTTATTGCTTCCATATCTTCTGAAACATCTTCAGGTTTTGCACTATATGGGTACAGATGCTCTAGAGATGTATTATTGAAGTCAAATACAGTTGTAATATCTTCCCTCTTTAACCTGTTTGCTGGCCCTGTTTTATATCCATCTGTTACCCAAGCCCAGTTTTCTTGCAATGTTATAAGCAAATATTTTAGGGGTCTGTTATCACCTTTTCTTTGATAATACATACTCCTAATACCTGTTTCTAAAGCTAGATCATTAGGGTCTTTGCTATCTAGTTGTTTTTGATAGGTTTCATGAAGGCTCTTTATGTTAAAGTTATCGCTATCTTCATGAATACTCTTAGCTAATGACGGATATACCTTAGAAAAAACAGAAGCATGGAGGTTACTAATAACTTTGTATCTAATGAAAAATTTAACTGTTTCATTGATGACAGATTGAAACAGCTTTTCATCTAGATATGAACTAGCAAGCAGTAACGGCATTGCATGGGTATGCTTAAGCTTTTTAATTAACCACTCTAACTTTGTCGAATGAAAACTAGTATACTTTTCGCTTCTTTCATAAGGCCACTCAGCTTCTGAGATTAATGATAATTTAAAGACACTCTTTCTCAACGACTTTACATTCTTCGCCATTTCTTCAATATCTAATGAATTCTCAAAATAACCTGACTTGAATTCTTCTAAAGTTTCATTCGCAGTAATATGACGGCCCTTGATCATCGTCGCAGACCATCTCAGGTAATCACTGACTTTATTTGCTTCATGAGACAAAATATAGTCCCAATCCTTTGCCATTTGCGAAACAAGTGGGTTTTTAGGATCATAATTACCAAGTGTATGTGCTTTTAGTAATTCACCTTCAGTTAGGTTTAAGCCTCGGTCATTAAGTACCATGAACAGCTTGTAAGCATCATCTACACTAGTAGTAATAATGTGAATAAGTAAAAAAGACTCTTCGAAAATACTAATTATATCATCAACAATATCCAGCACTTCTGTCACTGTTTTACTACTAAATAGATCGTTAATAATGAAATTATAAAGATCATTACTAGCAGATTTAATTAGCTTATGAGAATCTCTTTCTGACTCGACATCACAAGAATTGATTACAGACTGAAAGAACTCATTGTCAGCCACACCGATAGTAAGCCTCGGATGAAATACACTTTCTCTATTTTTTCGCTCTGTATACTTAAGATACTTTGACATTAAATTTTGAAGAGTACCTTTGAAAATCAGATCTTCTCCATCACACTCTAAGTTCTTTAAAGCAAAATTTAAGCGTGAGAAAAACATAACAATAGTAGAGAGCCTTTGTTGCCCATCAATTAAAGCATTTACTATTTTACGATTTCCCACACCTTCTTCTTGCGCACAAACAATTCCTCCAAAAAAATGCTGGTAATCTTGTTCTTCCGACTTCTTGTCAAGAGCTTCTTTTATATCATTTGTAAACTGCTCGATTTGCTCACCTTCCCAAGAATAGTCTCTTTGAAACATAGGTGTTTCAAAGACGTTACTTTCATGAAAAAGCTCACCAAATGATTTATATTCCGGCGTTACCTTCATTTACAATCCTTATTAATTAATTCCCAGAATGCTCTATCTCTCATTGGGAGTATCTTCTTCGCACCATCAATGTATAAGCTATAGTGCTTCTCTAGCTTATTGATGGTTTCCATCAGCTTCTCTTGCTCAGCTTTTTCGTTTACACCAAACATGGCTTTTAGCTCTTGCGGGCGAATCTTCGCTACGCGGTGGATTACCCAAGTAAGTACGTAGCTTGAGTAGTCATTCTCACCAGTTTGAAAGTGCGTAATGTCTTGTGTAGAAAGGATCACACCAACACCGTACTCACGGCCTTCCTTCAAGATCTTACGTAAGCTTGGGAAGTTCTGAGACATGAAGTTATCGGCTTCATCCACCAAAATCATTTTAGTAATTTGACGGAAATCGCCCTGTACTTCAGGCTTACCTTTCTTCTGCATCTGTGAGTAGAAAAGGTCTAATGTCAGTGCGACTACAAGGTTTTGAATCTCTGCTGGGTAACCTGCTAGCTCCACAACTGTAATGCCATCTACAAGATCGTAAAGGCTCATGCACTTGGTATTGTCGTCTTCGAAGATCTCTAGCTCATATAAGCTCTCAAGTGCCGCATATAATGAATCTTCATCTGGGTCTGTTTCAATGAATAAGTCCCATACTTGTGAGATTGTCGGCGCTGGTTTTGACCAAGTGCTTGGATCTGCTTTACGAATACCCGCTAACTCATACGCTTCACCCACCAGCTTACGCAAACGCAGTTGCTGCTTTTGGCCCAAGCCAAACGCTTTACCCATGGTTTCAGAGAAGCCGCGAGCTGTGTGTACAGGCAGCATCGGCGTATCACCAAATAAGCTCAATGGGTTGTATGGCAGTTTGTGAAGGTTAAACTTCTTACCCGCAGTCGCTTGTTGGAACTTATCGTCTACATAATCGGATTTGTAGTCGAAAATAAGCATCCCAATTGGCGCACCGTTTACGTTGTCTACTTGATTACGGTAAAGCTGAGTGATCACCGACTTGGTAAACTGCGTTTTACCCGTCCCCATGGTGCCGATAATACCAGTATTGGTATTCATGAATTTGGCGGTATTCGTTGGCTCCCAGTTCAGTGGTGCTTGTGTTAGCGCATTATGACCAAACAACACGTTTAAGTTGCTGTTAGACTCAACCTTCATAGGTTCAACGACTGGCGATACTTGCTCTTCAACAACAGGCTGTTCAGGCTGCACTGGCTCTGTAGTTTCAACCTCATCAGATTCCACAAGTACTGGCTGAGGTTCAACTTCAGCAAGTTTCTCTAATCGAGTTTCACCATTCAGCACATACTCACTTGGCACGTGGCAAAGTTTCACTACATCTAATTCGTTCAACACTTCTTGCAGCGGAGTTTCCACCAAGCCAGGAAGTAGCCCCATAGGTAGGTCGACTTTTAACACCCCTTCCATCATATGGTAGTCAGGTTGTAAACAGCCAGCCCCTTCAAGGTGGCTAACCACAAAGCCTTCTGGGTAATCTGCGATTTGGCCAAGTGAATAGTCGCCTCTTAGCCACTCTTCTTTGTTTGCCAGTAAAGTGTCGAAGTAATCATCAGCAAATACTTTGTATAAGCGATACTTATCAACTTGCATCAAAACTTGGCGCATGAACAAGCCACGGTATAACTTGCTCGCTAAGTCTTTGTTACCAAGTAAGTCTTGGCTTAAGTAACGCAATAGCTCTTTCGATTGTTTAACGGCTTTATTATAATTCGGCACCGAACCCGTTTTCACTTCAACAGGTAGCAAGTACATGTCTTGGTCTTTGAAACCAACCAATAATACATCGTCAGAAATTTCGCCTTTCTTGTAGCCTTGAACGTTACGAGAGAATTCGCTGTCAGACATCTTCAGACCAATATTACCCGATACACGAATCATCTCAGCAACAGACAGCGGCACCCATGTAATGTCTGAGTCATGCACTAGGCTAGTAACGAACTTGTAGGCACCAATCACGCCTTTGCGCTCTTTATTGATGGTCGGCGCGCAAGTCATCATTTTCAACAGCCAATCACCGTTGAACGCGTTGAACTCATTGATTTGGCCACCATCACCTTGCTTGATGACTTTCTCAAACAAACCTCGCTGCGCGGTAACGGTGATTGCATCGTAGCTAGAAGAGCTGGTGTACTGATCTGAATAGTGAATCAATACTACGTCTTCATTGCTGTGGAAGAAGTCCAACGTCACCTTAGGATCAATGATGGTCGTCCAGATAGAGCTATCGTATGAACGTTCCAGTAAACCTTTAAAGTCTTCACTTACGGCAAGGGCAACTGCATTTGCACCGTGATATTGAGTATTCGGCTTGAGCGCAGGTTTTAACAGAGCACCGACGTATTTAGCCATCATCAAATGTGGGTAGTCTTGGTAATCCGTTCCTTTCAAGCCAAAACCCGTAAAGTACGAGCCAGATTTACTTTCAGAAGCATCACCCGTTAGTAGACCGTCACAAGCTATGCCTGATGCCATATCTTCAATCGCAATGTCTGAGCAATCGACTTTGTCGTTATTACGGAAAAAGGACAGATGTGCATAAGACTGACCATCTTTTTCGGCTTGGGCATTAGTGAACTTGCTGTAAGTTAATCGCGTGCGAAGAATATCGATAATAGTATCGGCAACTTCACGAACTTTACCCTTGTTCAGCTCTAACCACTCTTTCAATTCATCGTAATTGGCTGTTTCTGCGAATCGGTCAAACGCATTAAACGCTAACTTGTCGTCATACAGATTAATATGAATCGACGCAGCCTGATCTTGGTTACTGCGGACATAATCCACCAGCCCCATAAATAACTCTTCAGCGCTGTCTTGGTTCACCGCATTAACGATAATGCTCTTCTCAGAGCCAGTGAACAATTGGCTGAATGCCGTTTGGAACTCGTCGATTTTCTCTTTTACCAGCTTGCGAACGAACGTAAGAGAGCTTTTCTCTTGAGGCACGCTCTTGATCCAAAACGCGTTCTCTTTCACCTGTTGGTTGTAGGAAAACTCATGCTTTGGATGGTAAACATATGGCAGCAAACCTTTTGGCGACAAGCGTTCAAAAGTGACATCAGGAAGCTGAGCAAAGCTCTTATCATCACGAATCGCACCTCTTAGGTTGAGGTAATAAGCCAAAATAAGCGGGTGGAAAGGTGAGTAGTACTCTTCACCTTCAGATTGTACCAATCCGATTTTCAACGCTGATTTTTGATCTTTTGTCAGCATGCTACCTGTTGGAATTGCTTCAAAATACGCTAAGCAAGCATCAACTGTATTTTGGACGAGTGTTGTAAACTCATCGCCCCAAGACGCCAATGATGGCGTACTACGGCGCTGCTCAAGGTAATCAAAAAGCTCAACGTAAGAAGAGTGAATAGCCTCATCAATCGCTTGCAGCTCATCAAGCTTAAGCGCACCCGAATCAGCAATAGAAACAACTTTTTGGTTGATGAACTCTTCTTCCCAACGAAGCAGCTTTAAACGAACACCTGGTACAACGAACTCGCTATTATCGATACCCACTTTGCCTTTTTTAGAATAAAACTCGCCGTTGTATTCATCTTTGAAAAGCTTGTGATAACGACCTCTATTAAGCAGTAAAGGCAAACTCAATGAATCAGTCGCTACTGCACCTTCAACATTAAACTTAAGCTGGTTATCGCCAGATTTTACGGAAAAATCAATTTCATCAGCTTCATTGGCTAAGGATTCAAAATCCACTACAGCGTAATCTGCTACATCAACAACCTGCTTAGCATCAAGCAGTGAACATGCGCTGCCTTCGTTGGCTCTGATTTGCAGTTTGTTCTCTTCCATGTTCAAGGTTAAACGCTGCTTTGCTGGCGCAGGCTCTACCAAGAAGATGTTTTTGAATGGCTCAATATAGAACTCGCCTTTACGAACCACTAAACAACGGAAGTTATAAACCTCAGATTTGTTCTCACGCTTTAGAGCTAAGTTAAAAAACAGTGGCTCATGCTTATACGTACCTTTCAAGCTAGCTCGTGTCGTTTTAAAACTGTTACGTGTTTCAATTACTTCTTCGTTATTAAGCGCTTTTGCTGGCTGAATTTTAAATTGGCTTTTATCAAGATTGCTCGCACCTTGGAAGAGCAACTTCAGTTCAAACTCATTTACACCCTCATCTAACTCGATGATTAAATGGCGGTCACGCATGCCCGCTTTGGTCTCTGCACGGTTACGTGCAGTGATTGTCATGCCATCGCTAGCTTGCTCCTCTTCAAGAACAAGTTGCTGCTGAGCATTGCGCTTTTTCTCTTGTAGGAATGCTTCGAGCTCAACGTCTTTCCATGCATCTGTTTCTGAGAAGTTCTCTTTAATAAATTTCTCGCCGAATGATTTCAAGCGGTCTTGAAGCTGACCACCAAAGTGCTCAACTTCAAAAGATAGCTCTTCATAAAGCGCACGGTTATCTTCTAGGCGTTTTTTAATTTGCTTAGGGTTACCACTCATTTCAGCTACAAGCGGATCTTCAAACATACCCAACTCATTGAAGCGTAAGTCACCGTCTTCAACGGCTTTGTATAGAGACTCGAAACCAAACATGGTTGCGCCATCTTCTAAAATGGCATCGAATTGGTCATCAAGAAGGCAATTCGATACATCGCGCCCTTTGTCTTGCTGATCAATTAACCCTTTCATTGCCGCTTTGATCTTTGATGCGCTCCAAACCTGTCCCACTTGAGCCAAGTCTTCTGCAGAATTAATCAAGGTATCAAGCAAGCTGTTGTGGATCACAACTAGTGCGCAACCTTTTAAGTAGCCTGATTGACTCGCCACTTCGTCACGCAGATGTGAGATGTAGTTTTCAGTGAAGCCTTCAAACTCTGCTGGGTTTTCGCTATGAATCACAGGTACGATTTTGCAACCAGACAGCTCAATGAATGGCAACTTGATATCGTTAGTTGCATCAATGCTGTTTTCAGAATGAGCCGTCATCGCCTGATACAAGCGCATGCTATTTTCATTATCTGGCGACTTAAACTGATAGCGGAAACCTGCCTTAATATGTGTTTCAGCATCAGCTAAAAACTGCTCTACTAGAAAGGTCTCAAATTGTTTTACGGACATATACTGCGTCTCCACTATCACTCATGCGCTCTACGTTACCAATGCGCTCATAGAATTTAATTAGTTCTTGTTCTGTTTGTTTATCAACGAAAATGCCACGTTGCTCAAAGGCCGTGATCAGTTCGTGGAAACGGAGTTTATCCTTTTCTCCAACAACAAGGTTGGTCAATAAGATGATGTAGTCTTGGTTGAGCACTAATACTCGACCGCTGCGGCCTCGACTTTGAATGAAGTGAGACGCTAGGTACTTTTCTACTTCTGACACATACTTCTTGTTGATATTGAAACGTTCGCCGAAGCTAAACTGTGCGGATGCGAGCTTCATTATGTTACCGAGCCAGTCGAGCGCCAGTTCAGATTCATCTAGAGCTGTGTCGAGATTACGCTGTGACTTAAACGCTCTGGCAAAGTTTTCTAGTTGTTCTTTTAGATGCGTCGATTTCGACTCTTGAATACCCTTCGATATCTCCCACAGGGGTACTTTTATCGCGTTCTTATCTCCAACACCCGGCTGAAGTAGCTCAAGCATCGTCAGCATAGGGAACAGTCGAGTGGCTGACTCATTAAACAGCTTATAGCCATGATTCTTAATATGAGTACGCTCATTACTGGCACGCTCATGATCCATAATGAAATAGAGAGGCTTAGCCACTGGCTCTTGACCACTACGCCAATCTGTTAGCGCTAAACTCAACTGCGCAGTGTATGCGAAACCATAAAAAGACAGGAACGACTCTATTTCACTAAGCAGATACTTAGGGCGACTAGCCAAGAATTTCAGGTCGTCACGGAATGCTTTCGAAAGATAAGGTAGATACGGTTTCTCGCTCGCTTGCAATGACGAGTCAGACTTCATTTTTCCACGAAGCGTAGAAAGCATTTCACGTTCAATAAAGTTTAATTTGGCATCAAACTCTTCTACACGCATGTTCTGAAGTAAATTGGTATACATAGAAGCAACACGTGAATCACCTGCTGCAAATTCACCTTTTTGTGCACGGAACAGAAGGAGTTCAGGGCTCACTGTAAAGATGTCTTTGTTTTCAAAATACATATCTTCTAGCACTTGCCAAAACTCTTCTTCACCAAGCTTTTCTTCAAACGCACTTTGGCAATCGGACACAAACTGTTCGTAGCTATAACCTTCTACCTTTTTACGCAGAAGCCCACGTAGAACCAAGCCGATGACAGCATCAAAATCAAAATCGTTACCCTTGGTTCGAATAGGTAAGTAGCTGCTTAGGCTGTTTTTATTCGGTACGCCTTCCGCAGTTTGTGGCAACGATTGATTAAATGGTTGGGTGTAATTATCCATTGTCATTTTATAAACCACTCACTTCGAAATATTCATCATCTTCATTCACGATCTTGTAGCGCTTATCGTTTTTCAGAATAAACAGAGTATTCTTTTCATTCGCTACCGTGATGATCTGCTCAATCACTTCATCCAACAAAAGTACGGCATTTTTGTCATGCTTATTCGGACGGTACCCTTGGTTAATTTTTTCCAACAACTCGAGTAAATTAATGCTAATAGGCATTGGCAGAAGTGAATGATCGTCGACTCGAATATGAGCGTTAAATGAGCCTATCTTGCTCACCGCTTGTGTTTTAATCGATGAAAAATCAGGTTTCACTTCAAGTTCAGCCGCTGTTTTGAAGCCGTTGTATTCAGAGATAAAGAATTGGTCTTTATCGAGTGATGGCGAATTGCGGTTACAGTAGCGATGCACAGCTGAAATGAGAGTGTCTTTATAGAACTTATTCAGCTCTTTCTTCTGCTTTCCTGAACCATCAAACTCACGGTGAAGAAGCCAGATGTTTGCGTATTGATCGACCAAAGAGTTATCAAAGTCTGCTTTCAGCTCATTAATGTAATCATTCGCAAATTGCGCTTCGTCTTTCAACAGATAAACCATGCGCAGGTATGAAGCAGCAGTGAGCACATCAAATACACCTTGTGCTTTCACCTGATCTTTAAGTTGTGTAAAGCCTTGGTCTTCAATTCCCAAACCAAACTGAAGAACGAATTCGTCGATTTTACGAGTGTGAATATTGCTTGGATCAAAGCTTTGAATATGCTCTAAAAGCTCGTTATCTGAGCCAGAGAATAGATTATCGAACAGGTAATCATCGCCCGCTAAGATCTGGTACACAAAGTCCAGTAGCGCTCGTGCTGTTAGGAACTGATCTTTGATTAAGCGAGCTTTCAGTAGCAAAGAAATAATATTCTTCTGCACAGATTCTAGCCCCAGCAACGCATAGTTTGCTGTGAGCTTGCTGTGACCTAGCTTTTGAACTTCACTGTCATAAAGTGCGTAAAACGGGTTATTTAGCGTTGGCTCAGTCAATTGAGCTAAAAACTTAGCTGCAAAGTCAGAAGTGCTAACTTCATGGCCCAGCGTAAACTTCGGGTATTGTTCGAAATCTAAAAAAATGTGGTTCGTTGGAATATCGTCCGTTTTGTTTTCCAAGAACGCTTTTATAGAAGATTTAATATCGTCATGTTGCTCGGCACCTTCCTCAGCATAGTTACCCAACATTCCAATATTAATACCAACAACAAGTGGCTTTTCATTTCCTTTGAACTGTGAAAATCGCTCATCCAGTGCATTTATTGCGGTTTGATTTGGATTAAAGCTGTGGGTCGCATCAAGATGAAACTCATGCGTCGCTTTATGCTTCTGGCTGTATTGAGTCAGGATCTCAGACTTACCGTCACCACTACTACCACACAAGAAAATGATGTCATTTTTCTTTGAGGACAATAGCGACTTTTTAAAGTCGACTTCTATATCTGTAGTGATGTACACATGGCTCTTATATTTAGCCAGATGATCTTGTGTTTGCTCTCTTTCTGTACTTACCGCGTAGGGCGATGATTTAGAAAGTATGCTGAGGGCTTTTTCTAAGTTCAAAGGAATCTCTTCAAAATTGGATTAAACGGACTTTTTTTGTGGAGATAAATAGTATCAAACACGGAAAAGTAACGGTACTTACAACCATAAAAAAATGGAATGAGTGGATGAATAAGCACCACCATATGCAAATTGTTTATCTTACTCGCTTTACAAACAAATATTGTGTTTAGTATTAGAAAAGTATGATTTAGCTTACATTGCGTTACGTAACACTACGCAATTTTAACCGTTGAGTGTGTACTATACCCATGTAAAAAATGTACGTATATTCTGTACACATCAACATGTATCATTTTCAGGCATTAGATAATTGTTATGACAATAAAGTGGGATCAGTTACTGCGCTTCAAATTAATCGAGGTTGTCGCATTATGGGAGGGTCGCGTTACGACTAATCACCTATGTAACTCTTTCAACATTAAGCGACAGCAAGCCTCTAGAGACATCAAAGCTTATCAGGAGCACTTCTCTTCTCCACCACTTGTTCATGATCGTAGTATTAAAGGCTACCGTCTTACTGATCATTTTGCGCCAAAGTTTACAAAAGGCACTCCTAACGAGTATTTGTCGCTACTACACAAATACAACAGTGACCATGTAGACGGCTTTGATTTAAAAGATCTTGGCTTTGCTGACTCTATTGTCCTTTCAGTCCCAGATAGGCAAATAGCCCCTATAATCGTTCGTAGACTTCTACAAGCAGCACGAGAAAGGCGTAGAGTTGATATTGAGTATGTTTCAATGGATAACCCTGAGGGGCGAGGTCGAAACATCGTTCCACACACCATCGTATTTGATGGGTTCCGTTGGCATGTAAGAGCATATTGTGAAGAAAGAGCAATGTTCTTAGATTTCGTGTTAAGCCGATTTAGAGGAGAGCCTGAACTGCTCAATGAATCAGATATTAACATCGAAGACGATGAAGATTGGACAACAGAAGAAGTAATTGAAATCATTCCAAATCCACATTTATCACCTGCACAGCAACACATTGTGAAAGTCGATTATGGAATGCATGATTCTCCACTCACAATTAGTTGCCGACGAGCACTGATTAAGTATTTGCTCAAACGCTTAGATGTTTGCGTGGATAACAAGAAACTCTCTTCGACTCCCAAGAAATATCAGCTAGCACTTGCGAACTCAGCAAACATCAAGCGTTGGCTTCTATAGTTGTAAAACTTGAAGTAGCCAGTTCACACCTACAAGCTCAACCGCAATAAAACATGATGGTTCAAAATTGACAGTTAACACATACTCATACATAGACATCCCGTTCAACCTACGCCACACCTGTTGGTTTTGTGGTGAACCTTCCAATAACAGCGTTGAGTTTCCTAAAACTACTTCGCTTTTTTCCAAGGTTGGTCATGCGCCGATAGCACTGCCTGCATGTAAAGAGTGCGCGAATGTGAAGTATGCGAAAGACCTGACTTCGATTTGGGCGGTGCGCGATCAGATAAAACACACTCTGATAGACAAGTACGCTAAGCACCTTGGCATCGGTGAGAACTGGACGGAGCAAGAGCTTATTGATTCTGATTTCTCGGGTTCGACGCTTGGCGGGTTTGGGCGCAGCGCTTGGAAGATGTATCAAATAGCCAAGCAGCGAGTCGAGTATCAAGGCTGGCCTTTGTCGGTTGATAACACCGCCATTGAGGCCTACGACGAAACCAGTGGCTTTGAATTTGAAGGCACTCGTTATGCTTCAATCCATTCTTGTATCGACTATTTCACCAAGGCTGCAGGCGTAGACAAAGAACTGCTGTCGGAGCTGATCAATATTGTTTCATCAGAAAGGTTTAGCTACGCACTGAGAATTGCGAAGCTGAATAAGAATGTCTCGAATACCAAGCGCTTGGCGATCATCGACGAGGTGCTGCAGCAAGAATCAGAACAACAAGAGATTTTGCTGGAACAGGCTAACGCGATGTTTAACCCAGATATCGAAGAAGTCTCGGTTGCAGCTTCAACAGCTCCAGTATTTGCGATTCAATGGGCAATCGCAAACAAGGTGGAAGATTTAGCTCACCTATGTGCGCTTGAAGATGATTATTTTGACTATTTTGAACACCTTGGCGGCCCCGCAGCTTTCATGTCTTATAACGGTCTACAACTCTACCTAGAAGCTCGTCAAGATCCAGAATGGGTAGAAAAATCGGATCCAAATAAACAGTATTGGTGATCATGGCTCATTACTGGTGAACACGTGTAAGCTCGATAACCATGTCAAACACCCATTGTTAGTCCTTGTTTTATATAAAGATCTAAAAATTGCCCCCTATCACAGTTAATTGTTGCAATTCGGTTAAATAGAGTGAAAACTTCAAGCATCTAAAACTATTTAATCACTGCCATCTGCGGTGAGTAAGGAGTGAATTGTGCTTGCTGTTCTTCGTATTATTTTGGCTACGGTGTTTATTATTTTCACCACTCTATGTGCTTTTGTTTACTGCTTGTTTAGCCCCAAGAACCCCAAGCATGTGTACGTTTTCTGTCGTTGGTTCAACCAACTCCAAAAGATCATCGGTGTAAAACTGGTACAGCGCGGCCTAGACAATGCCCCGACACCAGAAAACAGCGTCTACATATCTAACCACCAAAGCATATTAGACTTTGTGACCGATCCAGGAATGCTAAGACCACGCACTGTTTCATTGGGCAAACGCGATTTGTTGTACGTGCCTTTCTTTGGCCTGCTGTATTGGATCACCGGTAACATCATGATTAACCGTGAAGACAAATCCAAAGCACGCGATACCATCAAGCAAGTGGCGGAAGCGATTCATCAGAGAGATCTGTCTGTTTGGGTTTACCCTGAAGGAACCCGTAGTAAAGGGCGTGGATTACTGCCATTCAAAACAGGCGCTTTCCGAATGGCGATTGAAGCCGGCGTGCCTATCACCCCGATGTGCACGAGCACCACGCACAATAAGATCGACTTTAATCGTGCCAATAATGGCATTGTGATCACCGAGATGCTGGAACCTATCGATGTATCCGGATACAAGCTTAGTGATGCAAGGGAGCTGGCCAATCGCTGTCACGCACTCATGGCAGAGAAAATAGCAGAGCTTGATGCCGAAGTGGCTCGTTTAGAGGCGCAGCAAAACCCAGAGTTGGATTCAGACCGCTCTTCTACGAACTAACTCACAGCGAACCCACTGAGTCATCGCTCAGTTACTTAAAAAGATACTCAACGATCGCAACTCTCATTGTTCTTGTTTTACTTGCTGGCGCTTATCCGCAAAATAAAAACAGGCGTTAACGGCTTTATAGAGCAATGGGAGTAAACGATGGAAGTGATTCACCATGGCGGCAAACATACTGTCACCGGATCTTGTCACGAGTTAAGAGATTCAGGCCAAGCGGTGCTCATCGACTGTGGCCTTTTTCAAGGTTTAGATCTTCAAGGTAAAAAGCTTCAAGGAGAAGACAGCCGCCCTCTTGATATCGATTTTGAAACATCCCACCTCAATGCCCTGCTGCTAACCCATACTCACATTGATCATATTGGCCGATTACCTTGGTTACTCGCCAGTGGCTTTAACCAACCGATTTATTGCACTCAAGCGACGGCTGAACTTGCCCCTTTAATGATTGAAGACGGACTAAAGCTGCAAGGGCTCAGTCATAAACAATCCAAACTCATCCTTAAAAAGATTCATTCGCTAATTGCGCCCAAGCCTTATGGAGATTGGTTTCCTATCACCTCTAAACAGCAAAATAACGGAAAGGATCATAGTAGGCCAAATACTCTGTATGCTCGTTTTCAACCTGCTGGACATATCTTAGGTTCTGCCTATATCGAGATAAAGTTACCTAATCAAGAAGTAGTTGTGTTTTCTGGCGACTTGGGCCCAAGTAACACACCACTGCTGCCCGATCCAAAACCACCACAACAGGCCGACTATCTGTTTATCGAATCCACTTATGGCGCCAGTACACATGATGATATTGCAACACGAGCACAGCGTCTTAAAGCGATCATAGATCGTTCACTACTCGATGGGGGTGTCATCCTAATTCCGGCCTTCAGTATCGGTCGAACACAAGAGTTGCTATTTGATATCGAACACCTGATCTATGAGTATCAACTCAGTGCCGACATTCCTATCATCCTCGATTCTCCGATGGCAGAGAAAGTGACACGCTCCTATCGACGTTTTAAAGAACTCTGGGGACAAGAAGCAAAGCAACGGCTAGAACTGAAACGTCACCCACTTGCATTTGAGCAGTGCATTACTGTTGATGGGCATAGAATGCACAAGAAAATCGTTAATCGCCTTAAGTCGACAGGTGAACCCGCGATTGTGGTTGCAGCTTCAGGAATGTGTCAGGGCGGCAGGATAATGAACTACTTATCGGCTTTGCTTCCCGATATACGAACCGATGTAATTTTAGCGGGCTATCAAGCGCAAGGGACGCTCGGACGAGAGTTGCAACAAGGTGAAATGCAGGTTTCAATCGACAACAAACAAGTGGAAGTGAATGCTCAAATTCATGGCATGTCTGGCTACTCGGCTCACGCCGATAAAGAGGATCTCTATCGATTTATAGAGGGCATCGCGACTCCACCGAAAAAGGTGCATTTGATTCACGGCGAACCAAACACTCAGTCTGACTTCACTAAAGAATTGCAGGTGCGAGGGTTCGTGGTTGTTTGAAACAGGCATCAAATAAGCAACTTTCACTAGGTAAACATGAAAGCCTTAATTATCGAACTTTCAAAAATCACAATCTCTTAGGCCTGCTAGTTCATACGATAGAGGTGATATATTCCAACCTACTTATCCCACCACTCCTATATCAGCCGTTCATGCTAAGCGGCTTTAATCGTTATTTTTCGCAATTTCGTTTCTTATGCGCACCTCAAATTCCCCCTTTTTGTATTAATCACTATTTATTCACTTTGCAAAACACCACAAAGCAAAACTAGTTGCATATCAAGTTAAATGGAATGATTATAGAATTAGCACTAAGCATTAACAAACGCCCTCTATAACTTGCTTTATGTCACAGTAATCCTAATGAGCAGTTAAATAATTTAACACTTGGGTTACAAGTGAAGTATTGTGTTGTTCGAAAAACAATCATAAGTAAAACTAACAGGGAAAATACTCATGCAGTCATTCGTTGATTTTTTGAATGGAATAATCTGGAGCCCAGTACTTATCTACCTATGTTTAGGTGCAGGTTTGTTCTACTCCATCATGACTCGATTTGTTCAAATCCGTCACTTCTTTGAAATGTGGCGCTTGCTACTATCGGGTAAAAGCTCATCAAAAGGCATCTCGTCTTTTCAAGCTCTAGCCGTTTCGCTATCTGGCCGTGTAGGTACAGGTAACATTGCAGGTGTTGCTGCCGCTATCGGTTTCGGTGGCCCAGGTGCAGTATTCTGGATGTGGGTTGTAGCCTTCTTTGGCGCTGCGACTGCTTATGCAGAATCTACGCTAGCGCAAATCTACAAAGAAGAAGACGAAGGCCAGTTCCGTGGTGGTCCGGCTTACTACATTGAAAAAGCAATGGGTCAGAAGTGGTACGCATGGATCTTCGCAATCGCGACTATTTTTGCATGTGGTATTTTGCTTCCAGGTGTTCAGTCAAACAGTATTGGTAATGCTGTAGAAGCTGCATTTGGCTCAGGTGATATGATTGAAACAGCTGTCGGTACATTCAGTTTCGCTAAAATTTTCACCGGTACTGTTGTTGCTATCATCCTTGCTTTCATCATCTTTGGTGGTGTTAAACGTATTGCGAACTTCACACAGATCGTTGTTCCTTTCATGGCATTGGCTTACATCATTATCGCGTTCGTTATCATTCTGCTAAACATCAGCCAAGTGCCAACTGTTTTCGCAATGATTATTGGTGATGCATTCACACCTATGGCAGGCTTCGGTGCTGCAATTGGTTGGGGTGTTAAGCGTGGTGTTTACTCAAACGAAGCGGGTCAAGGTACTGGTCCTCACGCGGCAGCGGCTGCAAGTGTTGATCACCCAGCTCAGCAAGGTTTGGTACAAGCATTCTCTATCTACATCGATACTCTTCTAGTATGTTCTGCTACAGCGTTCATGATCATCATCACTGGTGCATACAACGTTCACGGCGGCGCTGAGGGGGTATTCCTTGTTCAGAACCTAGCAGCAAACATCGGTGCGAATGGTCCTGTATTTACACAGCTTGCTATTGAAAGTGCACTACCAGGCATTGGTAAGCCATTCATCGCATTTGCTCTGTTCTTCTTCGCATTTACAACGATTCTTGCTTACTACTACATCGCAGAAACGAATATTGCTTACCTACGTCGTACCATCAAGATCCCTGGCATGATGTTCGTACTTAAGCTTGTTCTTATCACTGCGGTTTTCTATGGCACAGTTAAAACAGCGAACCTTGCATGGGCAATGGGTGATGTTGGTGTTGGCTTGATGGCATGGTTAAACATCGTGGGTATTCTGATCATCTTCTTCATGTCTAAGCCTGCGCTTAAAGCTCTAGCTGACTACGAAGAACAGCAGAAACAAGGCGTAACTGAGTACACATTCAACCCTGTAAAACTCGGCATTAAAGGTGCAACTTACTGGGAAGAGAAGTACAAGCGTAAAACAGGCAAGTCTCCTGAAGCAGAAACTACAGACACTAAACCTGTAGAGCAACCTTCAGCTTAAGCTTTCCTTAGCAAATAGATCGCTTTGACAAATAGCGCTATTCATAACGCATAAAAAAGGGGTTAGCCATTTCGGCTAACCCCTTTTGTTTTATTCATAACCAATAAACGGCTTATAACAAACTAACTGTTCCCGAGTTAGAGTATTAAGCAGCGATTTCTTGTGTTGCCATTTGAGGTGCTTTCTTCTCACCGATAGGCAGTACTGTACGGCCGTATTCGTTGTTGATTACTTGTGCCATTGCAAAGTAGATAGCTGAAGCACCACAGAAGATACCTTCAAAACCAGCGATAGTGCCGATCAGTGAGCTGCCAGTGAAATCACGAGCTGCAAGTAGGAAGAACAAGATAGTCAGTGAGCCGAATACTACTTGCTTCGCAACTGGGTAGCATAGAGAACCGATGAACATAAAGCCTGTGAAGATGCCCCATAGTAGTAGGTACCAACCCATGAATGCAGCAGGGCTTGCAGGAAGGCCCATGTAAGGCATCACGATTAAACCAACCAAAGACAACCAGAATAGGCCGTAAGAAGTAAACGCAGTTGTACCGAACGTGTCACCACGTTTGAAACACATTGTGCCCACGATAACTTGGCTCAAACCACCGTAAAAAATACCCATAGCAAGAATCATTGAATCGATTGGAAAGAAACCTGCGTTGTGGATATTAAGAAGAATAGTGGTCATACCGAAACCCATTAAGCCTAGTGGCGCTGGGTTAGCTAGTTTGGTCGACATTGCGAATTTACCTTATTAAAGTGGTTGATTAAAAAAAATCGATAAAATTTGTAAGAAAATTTTAATCTATAAACCGCTCAACTAGGTAATCCAGTTATCGAAAACTAAGATTGTATAAATGATCCTATGGAAAATTAGTTTCATAACAACACCAATCAATTCATAGAAACTATAAGTAAACAAATTCCCTGTCACGCTATAAAAAAGATGCGAGTAACGAGATACGGGATGCGAAAAGAGTCTGTAGATTCGAGTAAGCGGGATAAGAGGAGCGTATTGAGATTGAAATAAGTGATATGCATATGAAAAAGGTGCGGGTAACGAGATACGAGACACGAAAAGAGTCTTTAGATTTGAGTATGCGAGACTGCTTAATAGCAAGCTTAGACAATAGAGAGCGAGCTCTTCGATACTCGTTTACTCACATCCCGTACCTAGCTCTCAGTCGTCATTCCAGAATCGAGGAACGAGGTACCTGGAATCTCCTCTTCGATATAAGCACGTTTGGCGCACTAAAGAGATTCCCTATCACGTTCGTCCCTCACTGTGGGGAATGACGAGGATTACTTAGGTTCGAGTAAGTGAGATGAAGAACAAGAGAGCGAGCTTTTCGTTACTCGTTTACTCGCATCCCGTATCTATTCACTCACCCGTCATCTTAAACTACGCTTGTTGAGCTTTAGATTCAGAGACTTGAGATTGCACCTCTGATTGAGCATGCTTACTTGCATCACGCTTGGCCAGCAGCGTTACAACAACCAACTGAGCGACAAGCGCACCTAACACAACCAACGAACTTCCAGTAAAACCAGCCACTACGAAACTCACCAGAGCAATAGAACCATTCATCAACGCATAAGGCAGTTGTGTCTTAAAGTGCTCAAACTGATCACACCCTGCCCCTGTTGAAGATAGAATGGTGGTTTCAGAGATCGGTGAGCAGTGATCACCAAACAGACCGCCAGAGAGCACCGCGCCAATCGCAACCAAAAGTGGAGCATCAATAGCAATCGCAGTTGGAATGACAAGTGGCATCATAATCGCAAAGGTTCCCCACGATGAGCCCGTTGCGAATGAGATAATGGCAGACAGTAGAAACGCGACCGCAGGTACTAACCAGTATGGAAAGCCACTCTGTGCTTGTTCAGCAATATAAGCCGCTGCACCCAGCTCTTTACCGACAGTGCTTAACGCCCAAGCTAATACCAAGATTATTGCCACTGGCATCATGTTTCCCATACCTTTTAAGTACACAGAAACACCATCTGAAAGCTTTCTTACTCCGTAGTAAGCCATCAGCGTGATTAAGGTAATCGCGGCAAAGAAATAAGCCGATGATAAAGCTGCTCTGAATGAAGAACCTGCAACCTTTTGGAACGGGAAGCCTTGTGGAACCAACATGGCACATAACACCACAACCATCACCAGCAGCGGTGCCCAGACAAAAGATGCCTTTGCATTTTTATGCGAGAAAGGATTAAGTGATTCGCTATTCACGCCAGAATTAATTCCCGCTTGGCAATCACGTTCAGCTTTTGCCATTGGTCCGAAGTCTAAACCTTTAACAGAAACCAAAGGAACAATGAAAATCGCTAAGAATGCGTAGAACTGGAAAGGAATCGCACCGATAAAGGCATCCCAGTCAGACATATTGACATTCAAGGCGGTAAACTCTTTTTGAATCAGACTCATGATGTAAACGCCCCACCCGATAAAAGGGATAAGAATCGCGACAGGTGATGATGTTGAGTCGATGATAAATGCTAGCTTCTGTCTTGAAAGTTTTAGTTTATCGAAAAGGGGACGAAAGACAGGACCAACAATTAACGGAGTACCTAAGTCAGAGAAAAATATAACGATTCCCCCAAACCATGCTGAGATTTGAGCTTGGCATTTATTGCTTACCCATTGGGTAACACGCTTGGCAAACGCAACACCACCTCCCGACTTCTCCATCAAAGCAACAAAGCCACCGATGAACACCAACAGCATGATCACACCTGCGTTATAGCTGTCGGTAAGTTGAGGGACTAAGTAACCTTTCACCATGGTACCAAACGTATCAAGCGGGTTAAGTTCGCTAAACATACCAGTGAGCATTGCCACACCACTCAGCACGCCTGCAAATAGGCCTATCACTACATTCCTTGTCGCCAACGACAACACCAAAGTAATCACAATGGGGATGAGTGACGTGATATCTGTCTGTTCCATAGGTACACCTTAACCCTAAAATAAAAGAATAAATATAAATTAAATTTGAATATAAATTCACAGCCATCATTTGTACAGGACTTTATTCTCTAACTGGATAATTAGTCTTTAAATACGCTTTAACATAGCCTAATAGACCAGTCGACCTTCCTAGGCCACCAAGTTCGAAACGAAAAAAAACCGAAAGTAAAAACTTTCGGCTTTCAATTATTTATATCGCTACAGTCGTAATATTGAACTCGTCATTTAAACCGCCTTTTCGGTATTCAGACTATCAATTACAACTGATTTCATCCCAGAACCAATTCGACTGAACAGGACTCTCCCAAACACCCGGAGCATTTTTAGCCACGAAGCACTTACCGTTATGTGTCACCTTGTCACCGTTACTCACTTGGCTAACGCCCGCTTGCCATGTGATAAACACCGACGGGTCAACAACGACAGGTGGCTCGGTAACAGGCGGGTCAACTGGTGTTGGCTCTACCGGATCAGGATCAACAGGAGCTGGGTCGACTGGCGCAGGATCAGTCACTACGGGTGGTGTTGGCTCACCCGCCACTAATTTCCAAGGGCCGCCATTGGCAGGGTCATCCCCTTGTGTCCACCATTTCGCTTCGTAGGTTGCACCGTTGTGAGTCACTTGGTCGCCCGCATTGTAAACCTTAGTCGCGTTCCAACCATTGCCACCCGGATCGGTTCCTGGGTCTACCGGATCAAGCTTATCGACCACCTTCACTTCAGGCCAGCTTGCATGAGATCCATAGAAGTTAGTCACACACTTCTCGTAATCCCCAGCAACCAGCGCTGAATAAGCCGTTTGGAATCCAACAAGCTCACATTCAAATGAATAGCCTTCAGGGCGGTCTGCGTAGTATTTCCAGTTACCATCCCAGTTGGTGTACAGCACATCTGTTGCGCCGTTGAGGTTCAAGCTTCCGTATGGAGTTTGCTGCCAACAAGTATTCGCTTCATCAGCTTCTACAGGAATTTCATAGTGCGCCGCGAGCCCTTCCCAGTAACGAATGCGGTTAACTGGTTGGCCTTTGTCTTTATTCTGTTCACCACACTCAATACCACCGTTGATCACATTGATTGTGGTACCAAAGCCATAACCAATACCTGCATCCAGTTCACGTTGAGATGGCGTCCATGTACGGTCAATCACATGCAGCATAGCTGGCTTAGGCGCTTGTGGGGTTAAGAAGAACCAAATAGCAGAAGCCAAGTTCAACCAAGAATCCGCCACTAAGCCCGGATTATTCAGCAGCACGGTTGCGTCACCATCGAACATCACTTCCGAGAATGCACCGTAATTAAAGTGGTAAGAAAGCTGTTTAGCACCACGACCGAAGTAGCCCTGCCCCGCGGCGCATGGCCAGCGTGCATTTTGCCAATCGTTCTGGCCACAACCTGTTGTGTAGCCTTCTTGCCCTTCAGACCACCCCATTTCACGAACATGCACCAGCGCTTGCTGCCACTCTTCAAGAGCTAATGGGTTATCAGAAGTGTTGTCTATTGCAATGTGACCGCCCGTCTCTTGAGAGAAGTGGGCAAAAGCGGTGATGATGGATTTCTTACAGATGGCATCAGAATCACGGCCATCAGTGTACTCTCCACAGAAGGCTGGGAATTTACCAATCGCGCGCAAGAAACGAGTGTAAGTGTATTCTGGCGCCGCCATCTGAGTAAGGAAATCCCATTCAGATTGAGGGAATACACGCTCAACCCGTTTTACGTTTTCAGGGTTAGAAGGTGAACCGAGTTCAATCGCTTCAACGATAGTGTTCGAACGAGTTTGTAATGCTTGTGACCAGATCGCGTACATAGGATCCGAGGTTTTCGCTTGTTCAGCAGCTTGTAATGCCGACTTTTCAACAAGGTAACCATTCGGGTTTTGCGGATCAGGTTGAATGTTCAAAGACGCATGACTTTGTGCTGCCAAAGTGCAGCCCAGTACTGTCGCCAAATATTTGATTTTTAACATGATGGATTCTCTTATCTGTCCTTAATAAGTCCATCAAAGAGTATGCTTCACATGTGAAATGGCCTAGCTGTAGCTGTATGAATTTATAAAAAGTGCGAGTGATATTTTTGATATATAGCTCAACACAACAAAGCGTCTCATGGTTTCTTGAGCTGATATCTAGTTTCCAACTCATTTGGTTTCTAGGTATTGTTCATTTGATTTCGAGGTATTGCTCATAAGCCTTTAATGCAATGAATCAATATAATGAATCGAATAGAAAAAAGCCCCGAACTGAGTTCGAGGCTTAGGGTTTGAATCAACGCTGGTTAAATCTCTAAGAGATTATTCCCACTCGATAGTTGCTGGTGGCTTACCAGAAATATCGTAAACAACACGTGAAATGCCGTTAACTTCGTTGATAATACGGTTAGATACCTTACCTAGGAAGTCGTATGGTAGGTGTGCCCAGTGAGCAGTCATGAAGTCGATAGTTTCTACAGCACGTAGAGATACAACCCAATCGTACTTACGACCATCGCCCATTACGCCAACTGAACGTACTGGTAGGAATACCGTGAATGCTTGAGATACTTTGTGGTAAAGGTCAGCAGCATGAAGCTCTTCAATGAAGATAGCATCAGCACGACGCAGCAAATCACAGTACTCTTTCTTAACTTCGCCAAGTACACGAACACCTAAACCTGGACCCGGGAATGGGTGGCGGTAAAGCATGTTGTATGGAAGACCAAGCTCTAGACCAATCTTACGTACTTCATCTTTAAATAGCTCACGTAGAGGCTCAACAAGGCCCATTTCCATATCATCAGGAAGACCACCAACGTTGTGGTGAGATTTGATTACGTGTGCTTTACCTGTCTTAGATGCAGCAGACTCGATTACGTCTGGGTAGATAGTACCCTGAGCAAGCCATTTAGCATTCTTCAGTTTCTTAGACTCTTCATCGAAGATATCTACGAATACGTGACCGATGATCTTACGCTTAGCTTCTGGTTCAGCTTCGCCTTCAAGAGCGTCAAGGAAGCGTTGCTCAGCGTCTACTTTGATGATGTTTAGGCCAAACTTGTTGCCGAACATCTCCATAACCTGCTCTGCTTCGTTTAAACGAAGAAGGCCGTTATCTACGAATACACATGTTAGTTTGTCGCCGATAGCGCGGTGAGCAAGCATCGCAACTACAGATGAATCAACACCACCAGAAAGGCCAAGGATAACTTCGTCGTCACCTACTTGTTCTTTAATACGTGCAACAGCATCTTCAATAATTGAAGCTGAAGTCCACAGACCTTCACAACCACATGCGTTAAGAACGAAGTTCTCAAGCATTTTCAGGCCGTTCTTAGTGTGTGTTACTTCTGGGTGGAATTGTACGCCGTAGTACTTCTTCTCTTCGTTTGCCATTGCAGCGTATGGGCAAGTGTCTGTTTCAGCGATCTTTGTGAAATCAGCTGGGATTTCAACTACTTTGTCACCGTGGCTCATCCAAACATCTTGAGTAGACTCAAGGTCAGCGAAAAGTGCAGATTCACCAGTCACTTGTACAGCAGCGTAGCCGAACTCGCGCTCAGTAGACGTTGCTACTTTACCGCCAAGTTGCTCAGCCATAGTTTGCATGCCGTAGCAAATACCAAATACAGGAACACCTGAATCAAATACGTACTGAGGTGCACGTGGAGAGTTCTCTTCCGTTACACTTTCAGGGCCACCAGATAGGATGATACCGTCTGGATTGAATTCACGAATATCCGCTTCGTCTACGTCCCAGCTCCAAAGTTCACAGTAAACACCGATCTCACGAATACGACGAGCTACTAGCTGTGTGTATTGAGAACCGAAGTCCAGAATTAGAATACGTTGGTCATGAATATTTTTAGTCATTGTAAGCAGTCTTATTGGCTATGTGATAAAACGGAGGCGAGTTTACTCACCTCTGATTAACTCTTCAAGAAATAAAGCAAACGTTTTCGTTGGATATCTTTAACCCCGTATTTTGAGAAAATCGGACTTTCAACAAAACAGGCGGTAGATATGATACCAATCACAGTAAGTAAGTGTTCAGGAATAGCGCAGGAAAAAAGCTTGAGAACAAGGCTGCTCTATTCGACAAAGAGTTCTGATAAGTAGTTATTCTACAATCAAAAATTCTAACGAAGTTATCGAGCTTTTTAACAAGCTAGGATGACCCGTTATTTACTACGATTGGTATATTAATGTGCCGACTAAATCAGCACATTATTCAAACGTTTGGACGTATTATTAACCTAAACGGTAGTTAGGTGCTTCTTTCGTGATTTGAACATCGTGTACGTGAGATTCTTTCATGCCCGCACCAGAGATACGAACAAACTCAGCTTTAGTACGCATGTCTTCAACAGTTGCAGAACCGGTTAGGCCCATGCTTGAGCGTAGACCGCCCATCTGTTGGTGAACGATCTCTTTTAGACGACCTTTGTATGCGATACGACCTTCAATACCTTCTGGAACAAGCTTGTCTGCAGCATTGTCAGATTGGAAGTAACGGTCAGAAGAACCTTGAGACATAGCGCCAAGAGAACCCATACCACGGTAAGACTTGTAAGAACGACCGTTGTAAAGGATAACTTCACCCGGTGCTTCTTCAGTACCTGCAAACATAGAACCAACCATCACACAAGATGCGCCAGCAACGATAGCTTTACAGATATCGCCAGAGAAACGGATGCCGCCATCTGCGATTACTGGAATACCGTATTCGTTTGCAACTTCAGCTGCGTCTGCGATTGCTGTTACCTGAGGAACACCAACACCCGTAACAATACGAGTCGTACAGATTGAACCAGGGCCGATACCAACTTTAACTGCACTAACACCCGCTTCGATAAGAGCACGAGCGCCAGCGCCAGTTGCTACGTTACCACCGATGATTTGTAGGTCAGGGTATGCAGCGCGAGTTTCGCGGATACGGTTAAGTACGCCTTCAGAGTGACCGTGTGAAGAGTCGATAAGTAGAACGTCTACGCCAGCTTCAACTAAAGCAGCAACGCGCTCTTCGTTACCAGCACCAGCACCAACAGCTGCACCTACACGTAGGCTGCCGCGCTCATCTTTACAAGCGTTTGGTTTACGTTCTGCTTTGTGGAAATCTTTTGCAGTGATCATTCCAGTCAGTTGGAAGTCATCATTTACAACAAGAACTTTTTCAACACGCGCTTCGTGCATTTTCTCTTGAACTTCTTCACGAGTTGCACCTTCTTTAACAGAAGCAAGGCGAGCTTTAGGCGTCATTACTACATCAACTTTCTTAGAAAGATCAGTAACAAAGCGAACGTCACGGCCAGTAATGATACCAACCAATTCGTTTGTTTCAGTAACAACAGGGAAACCGGCGAAGCCGTGTTTTTGAGTAAGGGCTACAACATCAGCGATTGTCGCGTCAGGGCTTACAGTTACTGGGTGAGAAACCACACCAGCTTCGTAAATTTTAACCTGGCGAACCATTTCAGCTTGCTGCTCGATTGACATATTCTTATGAATAAAGCCAATACCACCTTCTTGCGCAAGGGCAATTGCTAGGCGTGCTTCCGTAACAGTATCCATAGATGCAGAGATCATTGGGATGTTTAAAGAAATGTTTTTCGTTAACTGAGTGCGAAGATCAGCTGTGTTCGGAAGAACGGTTGAGTGTGCTGGGACGAGTAAAACGTCATCAAAAGTTAAAGCTTCTTTTGCGATTCGTAGCATTTGCAATATCTCACAACAAAGGTGTTAAAAGGAGTAAACCCAACTTTATCGTTTCGCATAATAAAGTGATTTGGATTTGATATTGCAGACGGATTATACGCACGGCGAAATCGCTTGGCTACACATTTTTGTATTTTTAATTTGCATTTACCCCCTTGCTATGTATTATATTGCCGCTATCTTCCATACTCACGCCCTGTGAGATTCCAAGAAAGACCTTCCTTCAAGGAAAGATAGTGCTTCTATGACTAATCCAAACATCTTTACTGTTTCTCGCCTCAACTCAGAGGTTCGTCTCCTATTAGAAAACGAAATGGGAATAGTGTGGCTCGTTGGTGAAATCTCAAACTTCTCTGCACCTGTCTCTGGTCACTGGTACCTCACGCTTAAAGACTCTCGCGCTCAAGTTAAATGCGCTATGTTTCGTGGCAATAACCGCCGAGTCACCTTTAAACCTCAGAACGGCAACCAAGTTTTAGTCAAAGCTCGCCTATCTCTTTATGAGCCACGCGGTGACTATCAACTGATCATCGAAAGCATGCAGCCAGAGGGTGACGGTAAACTTCAGCAAGAGTTTGAAAAGCTGAAGATGAACCTAGCCGCAGAAGGACTGTTTGCTCAATCAAGTAAACAACCGCTTCCTGAGCATCCAAAGCGTGTTGGCGTTATCACATCGAAAACCGGTGCAGCGCTATTTGATATCCTTGATGTCTTGAAGAGGCGTGATCCTTCGCTGCCAGTGGTGGTTTACCCAAGCATGGTTCAAGGCGAAGAGGCAGCTATTCAGATTGCACAAGCAATTGGACGAGCTAACGAACGCAATGAGTGTGATGTGTTGATTGTGGGTCGTGGCGGCGGTTCTTTAGAAGACCTATGGTGCTTCAATAACGAGATCGTAGCTCGCACAATCGCAGCAAGCCAAATCCCGATTATCAGCGCAGTTGGCCACGAAGTTGATGTCACTATCGCCGATTTCGTCGCAGATATGCGCGCTCCAACACCATCAGCAGCCGCTGAATTAGTTAGCCGTGATAACAGTCATAAAGAACAAGCTTTCGCGTCTAAACGTGCTCGCTTAGTCAGTGCGATTCGTCATGTGTTAATCAAACAAGCGCAATCGACTCAAACGTTGAAATACCGCTTAGAGAAACAACACCCGAGCTACCAACTGCAAAAGCAGAGTCAGCAACTTGATGACCTAGACATGCGTCTGCGTCGCGGTATGGCTCAATACTTGAAGCAGCATGCACAGCGTGTTGAACGTAAACAGCACCAGCTTCACTTGAACTCGCCAGTGAAACGCCTTGGCGAACAGAAACTGCATCTGCAACGTTCAGAGCAAAAGCTATTAGATGCGATGGATAAGACATTACTAACGACTCGCCACCAGCTCGCTATGGCTGCAGAGAAGTTAGAAACAGTGAGCCCGCTGGCTACTCTAAAACGTGGTTACAGCATTACTCATTCTGCATCGAGCAAGACGGTATCATCGATTAACGATGTCGAAGTGGGTGAAGTGATCACCACTCAAGTTGAAGACGGTGTGATTGAGTCGCAAGTGACCACAAGAGTTACTAAGAGCGAGCTTTAAGTTTGACTCGAACGTTTGAAACCAGAAAGCCCTATCGATAATCGACAGGGCTTTTTAGTATCTAACGGCTTAAAAACTCAATGATTCCAACCCTACTCAGTAGTAGAAGGCTCTTTCATGGTTAGCATCCCTTCGGTCACGATAAAGTTGATGATGAAGTCTAACCCTTGGCTCTCTTTGAGGTTGGTGAACACGTAAGGCTTGGTTGGACGCATACGTTGTGTGTCTTGCTCCATGACTTCAAGTGACGCACCAACATACGGTGCCAAATCGATCTTGTTGATAACCAACAGATCAGAACGTGTGATACCCGGACCACCTTTACGTGGGATCTTTTCCCCTTCAGCTACATCAATCACGTAGATAGTAAGGTCGGCTAACTCAGGACTGAACGTCGCACTCAAGTTATCACCACCACTCTCTACAAACACCACATCAAGGTTCTTATGTAGCTTAGCCAGCTCTTCGACTGCCGCGAGGTTCATCGACGCATCTTCACGGATCGCAGTGTGCGGACAACCGCCTGTTTCCACACCGATAATACGGTCAGGTTCGAGAGCTTCAGCTCGTGTCAGTATCTTTGCATCTTCTTGGGTGTAAATGTCGTTGGTTACTACGGCAATGTTTAGCTTGTCGCGAATTGCCTTACACAGCACTTCCAACAGTACGGTTTTACCAGACCCCACTGGGCCACCAATACCAATTCGAAGTGGTTGCTTATAACTTTCCATAATCTACTTCCTTATATTCTTTTCTTGCTACCTCGTTAGCGCTGATCGCTACGAACGAAATAGTCGTGTGTATTGTGTTTCGTGCAGTGAACTCGCTAATGCCATCGAAGGCGAAAAGCTACCTATCATCCAATCTTCTATCATGCGTGCTTTCTCAATCACCTCAGGAAAGGTGTTAGTGATATTAATCAGCGCCAACTGCCCATCGGTTTGGCCTAAAGGCACCAGTTTGACTCCCGCCGTAACGATATTCTCAAGCCAGCTCCATAGATAACCCTGCTTAAGGCTTTCTAAATCGATATCCCAATGTTGAGCCGCGATGCACATTCCTAACAGCTGGTTTGGGTGACTATCAACAGAATCCACCAGCGAAATATCGATCTCTAAGCGCTTTAACAAGGTATTCAATGCATGCCCGCGCTGCTTTTCTTCTGCTCGTAATTCACTGGTTTCACGGCTTGAGTACAAGTAGTTACACCAGTGCTCAATCTCATCGAGTTCACCTTTTTCTAGAGCATGATAAAGACGCTCTAAGATAGGTAATTCCAAGGTCGCGACACTGGAACTGACGATGGTATTGAGCCACTGCTCCATGCTATCGCGATTTGTCACCCACCCCGCCTCAACCGCTAGCTCTAGCCCTTGCGAATAAGTGAAACCACCAATCGGCAAAGAGGGACTGATCAATTGGAACAGACGATAAATCGCGACATTTTCTGTTGTGCTCATACTCTGCTCTCTGTCTTCTAAATTCGAAAAGTTCGAGAGCTTACGCGCCTAACAGTAATACTGCGCTTGCTGAAGCAACACCGACTGACAACCATTTAGAGTAAACTGCGCGCCCAACAAACGTACCGACAACCATTAATGCCAAAGCAGTGATGCTCATACCTGTTGCAAATTGAGTTAGGTTGCTCGCAGCTTCAACGCCGTGTGCGTAACCATGAAAAAACAACATCGCAATGGAAGCGACTAATACGCTGTTTACACGCTTGGTTGATGGTGAGAATACGTGCCATAGACATAAACTGACGACGAACAGAGAAGCGATGATTGCTGGTTCAACAAATACAGAGAAACCTAAGGCTTGGCCTGCGATAAGCCCAACGACTAGTGAAGCCAATCCACCGCCAATCAACGCGGCTTTTATCTTGGTTGAAAACGACAGTGCGCCAATTAACAGACCGAAAGCGATCAGCATGATCAGGTGATCCATACCTGTTACCGGGTGAGTTAGGCCAGACATAAATGAGTGAGACTCATGAACCGAATGCGAACCATGTCCCGGGTGAGCCAAAGCCAATGTCGATGTTGTTAGAGAAGCCAGTGTGAAAGTGCATAAGCCTGCAGCTGTTTTAAAGTTCATCGCGAGTTCCTTGCGTTTATAGTTATTAATATCGTGGTTGTATCTAATAAATGGGTGAGTCTCAAATGACTCGATTAATGATGGTGATGATGACCACCTGAGCGACCGCCATAAGCGCCACCTTCAGGTTCAAAAGGTTGTTTTTCGGTCGTCACTGTCGCCCCCAAACCTTCAACCATTTCGTCCAAAACATGATCGTGTTGATAACGCACCCAGCCCGCCTCGACTTGCAGTGGCACATGTCGGTTACCAAGGTGGTAAGCAACACGAGTTAACAGATGCGAGTCTTCACAGTAAACAGTCGACACGGTTTCCGGCGCCGCTTTCACTTCAACGGTTAAACCACACTCACTAGTTAATTGTTCCCCGCCACGCAAAATATGACCGCGTGGTAAAAACAGCCCGGCATCACGGCCATCATCCAATGTCACTTTAAGGCGACTTTTGATGCGGCTATCGATCGGTAGGCTTAAAAAGCCATCTGGAGCCGTGTTCAACTCCACTTGAATTTGAGTAAGTTCAATCATGCTATTACCTCAATCTCCTTGTGAGATTTATAACGTTCAAAATAGGGTCACTAAAATAAGATTCTTTAGTCAAAGGCTTAGAATAGAAAGTACCGCTGAGCCATTGGCAGTTCTTCAGCCGGCTCACACGTCAGCAGTTCACCATCAGCGCGTACTTGATACGTCTGAGAATCAACCTCAATCTTCGGCATCCAGTCGTTCAGCTTCATGTCAGCCTTGCTGATGTTTCGGCAGTTGCTGACTACACCAATCAGGCTCTTTAGTCCCAACTGCTTATCGATGTTCTGTGCCTTGGCTTCTTTGGAAACAAATAGCATCGATGTGTTCTGACACGCCTTGCCATAGCTACCAAACATAGAACGGTAGTGAACAGGCTGAGGTGTTGGGATAGAGGCATTAGGATCGCCCATCGGTGCCATCGCGATCATGCCGCCTTTCAAAATCACACTTGGTTTCACTCCAAAAAAAGCTGGTTTCCACAGCACTAGATCAGCCAGTTTGCCTTCTTCAATCGAACCGATTTCATGCGCCATACCGTGAGTGATGGCTGGGTTAATGGTGTACTTTGCAACGTAGCGACGAAGACGGAAGTTATCGCTGTAGTCAGAATCTTCCTTAAGGCTGCCACGCTGCACCTTCATCTTGTGCGCAGTTTGCCAAGTACGGGTGACCACCTCGCCTACGCGACCCATTGCTTGCGAATCCGATGCAATCATCGAAAACGCGCCAAGATCATGAAGAATGTCTTCTGCAGCAATGGTTTCACGGCGAATACGCGATTCAGCGAACGCGACATCTTCAGCAATCGACGGTGACAAGTGGTGACACACCATCAACATATCCAAGTGCTCATCGACCGTATTAACGGTGTAAGGTCGTGTCGGGTTGGTAGAAGAAGGCAGAACATTCGGCTCACCTGCTGCGCGAATAATATCGGGAGCGTGGCCGCCGCCTGCACCTTCGGTGTGATAGGTATGAATCACGCGATCACCGATCGCACCCAAAGTCGATTCAACAAAGCCTGACTCATTCAAGGTGTCTGTATGAATCGCAACTTGTACGTCCATCTCGTCAGCAACACTCAAGCAAGTATCAATTGATGCAGGTGTTGTTCCCCAGTCTTCATGTAACTTCAAGCCCACTGCGCCGGCTGCGACTTGTTCACGCAATGCTTCCGGTTGGCTAGCATTGCCTTTCCCGAGTAAACCAAAGTTCATTGGGAATTGGTCGAGCGACTCCAACATACGGTGCATGTTCCACGGACCAGGTGTACAGGTCGTCGCATTGGTGCCTGTGTTTGGCCCAGTACCACCACCTATCATGGTAGTCACACCCGACGCCAGCGCCTCTTCAATCTGTTGTGGGCAGATAAAGTGAATGTGTGAATCGATACCACCCGCGGTGAGAATCGAGCCTTCACCTGCCAAAATTTCCGTGCCCGGGCCAATGACTATATCGACGCCTGGTTGAACGTCTGGGTTACCCGCTTTACCCAACGCTTGAACTCGGCCGTCTTTGATTGCGACATCCGCTTTTACAATTCCCCAGTAGTCCAACACAATCGCGTTAGTGATCACCAAATCTGGCGTTTCGGCACTTGGACGTTGGCTTTGCCCTTGCCCATCACGAATCACTTTACCGCCGCCAAACTTCACTTCGTCGCCGTATACGGTGTAATCCTTTTCAACTTCTAGCCATAAATCGGTATCAGCAAGACGCACTCGATCTCCGATTGTTGGCCCAAACATTTCGGCATAAGCCTGTTTGGATATCGTCGCCATGATCAATCCTTTGTTGTTTTAATTCTTTCTATGGGAGCGCTTAGAGCTTGCCCATCACCTTTCCTTGGAAGCCATAAATCTCTAACTTACCGGCGTAACGCACTAACTCGACGCTACGTGACTGACCCGGTTCAAAACGAGTGGCAGTACCTGCAGGGATATTGAGTCGAAATCCTTTAGTGGCTTCTCGGTCAAAGATCAAAGAAGGGTTTGCTTCATAGAAATGGTAATGAGAGCCGATTTGCACAGGACGGTCGCCAATGTTTTGCACCTTAACCGACGTCGTGTCTCGGCCTTCATTTAAAGTAATGTTGCCCGGAGCGGTTTCGACTTGCCCGGGAACTAAGCCTGAATAATGTTTGGTGGAACCAGCCATATTACTTCTCCCTACACGATAGGTTCATGAACGGTCACCAGCTTGGTGCCATCAGGAAAAGTGGCTTCGACTTGTACATCTGGGATCATGGAAGGGATCCCCTCCATGACGTCATCGACGGTAAGCAGTGTGCGTCCAAAATCCATCAGTTCCGAAACGGTTTTACCCTCGCGGGCACCTTCTAGAATGGCGCTGCTGATCAGTGCAATAGATTCTGGATAGTTGAGTTTTAAGCCTTTTTGTTTGCGCTGCTGTGCCAGCATTCCTGCGCAGAAGATAAGTAGCTTATCTTTTTCTCTTGGTGTTAATTCCATTTAGCCGCCCGCTGTTAGTGTTGTTTTCTTATTGCTCAGAAACGCATGAGCAGTAAGTGGGATTCAGTCACAGCAAGCTTGAAAAAATGTACCGAGGGCCGGAAGTCGCCCTCGGTACAAATAGGGCTAATCGCTAAGTCGCCCAAATCCTTGGTAAATCAGGAGTCGTACCACATAAATGAGAGCGAGTTGCTTGCCATATCTGACCAAAGGCCTGGAGGATGTCTTCACTCCAATAACCCAAGGCTCGCACCACAATCAATCCTTCTATCTGTGTCGCACCCAATATTAATGTGGGTTCACTCGACGTTTTTGATGTAACTGATTGCTGTGAAGCTTGCTGTGTAATAGATAAGAGCAAGCTCTGTACCAACTCTAAATCTTGCTTCTCATTTGAGGTGATATAAAAAGTCCCCATCATTGAATAATCAAGTAACCCCATATTTATCATTAACTTATCGCCACCGTGAAAATTAAAACCTTCAGTCAGAAGCCTTTGATTATCAAGATAGATTTCCGTCTTCCCAACGAGGTGACCATGCTCGAATCCCTCATTCTGTGCAGGCCGTCCAAAACAGTGCATCTCCCAACCCCAAAACTGTGCACCCTTTTCTAGGCGTATTTCAGTATCGAGTCGAACATGCGCATTGGGGAAAAAGATGTTCTCTTGCGGCACCCACTCCAAGCGAGCCCCTTTCTCCACACGTAAGGTTTGCTTCTGCTTGGCGTACTTGTTGTTGGAACGATAGAACTTGGTCGCACCAGGTGTAGTAATCAACGCGTGAGCACCGTGCTCAAGATTCACGTTAATATTGAGAGTGTCACCACCTACCACTCCGCCGGGGGGATGGAGTAAGTAGGTGTGACACGTTTCCCCATCAGGATACAGGGGGCGTTGCACCGCAAGCGGACCAGACTGCTGACGATTCTTTAATACGGTTTTATCACCGCGATCGACAAAGGTGAGGTTTAAACTCGCTTGCCAACCATCACGAATATCTTGTTCGATGGTTTCATTCAGAGACAAGGCTTCTACTAAAGAAGCCTTGCTTACTTCATTCGGAGAAAAGAGAGAATTCATACGGTTAGGTACTCCTTAATCAAAGACTCATCGAGCCCTGTCATTTCACCTTCTGCCACTTGGCGTCCACGGTCGAGAATACAAAAACGGTCACCGACCTTTCTTGCAAACGGCAGCTTCTGTTCAACCAACAGAACCGTGAGCCCCATTTTCTCGTTGAGCATGCGAATGATGTCGCCAATCTCTTGCACAATATTGGGTTGAATACCCTCCGTCGGCTCATCCAAGATCAATAGCTTTGGATTAACCACCAGCGCACGCCCAATCGCTAGCTGTTGCTGCTGACCACCCGATAAATCACCACCGCGACGATGTAGCATCTCTTTTAACACTGGGAAAATATCGAAGATGAATTCAGGGATCTTGCGGTCACCCTTTTTACGAATCGGTAAACCGACCTCTAGATTTTCTTGAACAGTGAGCATTGGGAAGATCTGGCGACCTTGTGGTACATAGCCGATCCCTTGGCGTGGACGATCCTCGGCATCGGTTTTCAAAAGCGACTCACCCGATAAAGAGATGTCGCCGCTTTCAACCTTAACCAGCCCCATGATGCATTGCAGCAAGGTGGTTTTTCCGACGCCATTGCGCCCCATTAACACCGTGCATTTACCTTCAGGGATCTGCATATCCAAGTCCCATAAGGTGTGGCTCTCACCGTAATATTGATTAACTGATTTAACCTCTAACATCCTATTCTCCGAGATAAACTTGTTTAACTTCAGGGTGAGCCTGCACTTGATCCATGGTGCCTTCAGCCAACACGTGACCTTGATGGAGCACGGTGACATGGCTAGCAATCGAACGAACGAAATCCATATCGTGTTCAACCACGACCACCGAGTGCTTGCCTGCCAGCGAGTTGAGCAGTTCAGAGGTGCGATCCATCTCTTGGTGAGTCATACCTGCAACGGGTTCATCCACCAGCAACAGCTTAGGGTTTTGCATCAGTAACATACCGATCTCTAACCACTGCTTTTGTCCGTGAGACAGGTTACCCGCTAAGTTTGCCGCTTCGTCTTTGAGGTGAATAAGCTCAAGTACCGAGGTGAGTTTGTCTTTCTGCTCACCAGACATCACAGCAGTGAAAGTTGCCCACACAGAGCGATCGCCCGACATCGCCAACTCAAGGTTCTGCCACACGGTTAAACATTCAATTACCGTCGGCTTTTGGAACTTGCGTCCAACACCTGCATTAGCAATTTCAGCTTCGTTCATCTTGAGTAGATTGATGTTCGAACCTAGCCACACTTCTCCAGTATCGGGCTTAGTCTTGCCTGTAATGATGTCCATCATGGTGGTTTTACCTGCGCCATTCGGACCGATGATGCAGCGCAGTTCGCCCTCTTTGATATAAAGATTGAGGTCGTTTATCGCTTGGAAACCATCGAAGCTTTTATTAACGCCTTCCACGTACAACAACACGTTGTGACGGGTATCGATGGCTGGATGAACATCGGGTTTGAGGTAATCAAAAACTTCGTCTCGACGAGTGAACGCCTGAACCGATTCCTTTACGCTGTTAAATGTGGTCATGCGATCACCTCCTTGCCTTTATGTTGATCATCCTTACCTTGTCCTTCGCCTTTTGAAGTCGATGCCTTGCGTAACTGTTGCCACTTTTCACTGACAAAGCCAATCACACCTTGTGGGAAGTACATGGTCGAGAGAACGAATAGACCACCTAGAGCGAAAAGCCACACCTCTGGGAATTCAACCGTAAACCAGCTCTTGGCGTAGTTGATGATCAACGCACCAACAATGGCACCAAACAGAGTGGCGCGACCGCCCAATGCAACCCAAACCACAATCTCAATCGAGTTAAGTGGCGCAAACTCTCCCGGGTTGATGATGCCGACTTGAGGAACATATAAAGCACCCGCAATCCCCGCGATAACTGCAGACAAAACGAAGACCCATAACTTGATGCCATCGACGTCGTACCCCATAAAACGAGTACGAGACTCGGTATCACGAATCGCCAGTGCCACACGACCTAATCGACTGGTCACTACCATTCGACACGCGATGTAGCTTAGGATCAGCGAGATACCCGTCGCGACAAACAGGCCAATCTTAACGGCATCACTCTGCAAGCTCAGGCCGATGATGTCTTTGAAATCCGTCAATCCGTTATTACCACCAAAGCCCATCTCGTTGCGGAAGAACGCCAACATCAATGCGTAAGTTAATGCCTGAGTCATGATAGAGAGGTAAACCCCTGACACACGAGAGCGAAAAGCCAGATAACCGAACAAATAAGCCAATGCGCCCGGCACCAACACCACCATCAGACAAGCGAACCAGAACTGATCAAAGCCCTGCCAAAACCACGGCAACGCTGACCAATCAAGGAACACCATAAAGTCAGGTAGGATTGGATCACCATAAACCCCACGGTCACCAATCTGACGCATTAAGTACATGCCCATCGCATAACCGCCAAGCGCAAAGAAAGCGCCGTGGCCTAGGCTCAGTATTCCGAGGTAGCCCCACACCAGATCGAGCGCCAAAGCCAACATCGCATAGCTCAAGTATTTGCCCATTAGTGAGATAGTGAAGGTCTCAACATGAAGTGGGTGTCCACTTGGCAACATGGTGTTAGCCAGTGGAATAAGAATCACGGCCGCAAGAATGGTAAGGATGGTCAGTTGGCCACCTTTATCACCACGCATCGCCGAAAGTACAAATGATTTAGACTGCATGATGTTGTCCTTAACCTTCAGCCGCACGACCACGTTGCGGGAACAATCCGCGTGGGCGTTTTTGAATAAATAGAATGATGAAAACCAGTACTAAAATCTTAGCGAGTACTGCGCCAGCCCAGGGCTCTAAGATCTTATTGAATAAACCAAGGCTTAAGCCTGCGACGAGTGTTCCCCACAAGTTGCCGACTCCGCCGAACACCACCACCATGAAAGAATCGATGATGTACGCTTGCCCCATATTCGGGCCAACGTTAGTCAACTGAGACAGTGCCACACCCGCGACACCCGCTACGCCAGAACCTAAACCAAAGGTCATCGCATCAACTCGTTCAGATCGAATACCCATCGCACGCGCCATACCACGGTTTTGAGAAACGGCACGAACCTGTAAACCTAGTGGTGTCTTTTTCAGAACCATCAACAAGCCCATGAACACCAAACCACAGAACAGGATGATATAAAGTCGGTTGTAGGTCAGAGATAACATTGGGTTCAATTGAAGTGCGCCAGACATCCATTCAGGCGTGCTCACTGAGCGGTTAAGTGGAGAGAAAATAGAGCGAACGGCTTGTTGCAAGATCAAGCTTATACCGAAGGTCGCGAGCAAGGTTTCCAGTGGACGGCCGTAGAGATGACGAATCACACTGCGCTCAATCGCAATACCGACCAGACCAGACACAATAAATGCAGCCGGAATAGATAGAATCAGCGCTAAACCGATGTGGTTCGGCATTAGCAACTGAAGTACATAGGTGGTGTAAGCGCCAATCATGATCAGCTCGCCATGGGCCATGTTGATTACGCCCATCACACCAAAAGTGATCGCCAAGCCTATGCCTGCCAACACCAACACAGAGCCCAAACTCAAGCCAAAGAACACGGTCTCAACACCCGAATAGAGTGCTTGGCTCTGTTGATAATCGTCCATTGCACGTTCAGTTGCAGCCAAGACCTTTGGATCTTGTTCGCTGTTGAGCAGCTGGTTTAGCGTCTTTAGCACGACGGATTGTTTGAAGTCGCCAACTCGTTCAATTGAAGCCACACGAGCTTCAATTGTGGCGCTCTTATCAAGAGAGGTGAAAATGGCTAACGACAAGTCCATCAACTCAGCGACTTTGCCCTCTGACTCACTGGTTCTCAGCACAGCTAAACGATCGATAATGTCAGGATCTTTGGTACCGAGCAGATCCAGAACCGCTTTATAACGTGTATCTGGGTTACTGCTGTTCAGTCCAATCGAGGCAATTTCCCCACGCAAGATCCCGCGAAGCTTGTTGTTCACGCGAACCTTCTTAAACTGCCTAGCATTCTCGATACTGAGGCTTGACTCATCCCACACCGACTGAGCCGAGGTTGCTGTTTTAATGCTTTGAATCAGGTAGAGCTGTTTATATTGCTCGCTCTGTTTGTCATTAAAGTAATAGAGATTTCCGTTTAACCAGCCATCCAAAATAGGTTTCGACACGTCTTCAGTTTGTGCCTCAATGACCCAATCGATAGCCAATTCTTTATCCGATGTTTTCTTACCAACTAGCGCCTTGGTAAAGCTAGCTTCATCCGTTATTCCAGCAAAAGCCAACTGAGCACTGACTGCCATAAGCAATAGCGCCTTAAATACGTTCAATACGTTTTTCATCCCTGCTTCCTTAATCCACCTAGCTAGATATTGTTATTTTTGCTCAATGGACATGTGGAGAATTATTGTTAGTTGATACGATGAGCCTTCCGTTTGCTACACCTCATACAGAGAGACGTTCTTCCCAAACAAGAAGGCTCAATATTCCTAAATCAACGCTCTAGTTACCGCCAGAACACTTCTTGGTTTCGACGTTAAACGCACCACATGAGAATGGCTTAGACCAACTAGAGAACAGCTTCGCTGATTCAGGTAAGTAACTAGACCAAGCATCACCCGCAACAAGGCCTGTGGTTTCCCAAACAATATCGAATTGACCATCGTCTTGGATTTCACCGATCAGGACAGGTTTAGTGATGTGGTGGTTTGGCAGCATGGTAGAGTAGCCGCCAGAAAGGTTAGGAACAGACACGCCAATCAAGGCATCTTGTACAGATTCAGGATCGGTTGTGCCTGCGTTGGTTACCGCTTGCGCCCACATGTTGAAGCCAACATAGTGCGCTTCCATTGGGTCATTGGTGACGCGTTTTTCACTCTGAATGAATGACTGCCACGTTTCAACAAACTCTTCATTGGCTTCGGTATCAACGCTCATGAAGTAGTTCCAAGCCGCTAGGTGACCAACCAGTGGTTCAGTATCCATACCTGACAATTCTTCTTCACCAACAGAGAATGCAATAACTGGGATGTCTTCAGATGAAATGCCCTGAGCGCCAAGCTCTTTGTAGAAAGGGACGTTCGCATCGCCGTTCACAGTAGAAACCACTGCGGTTTTCTTACCTGCTTCACCGAATTTTTTGATGTCTGAAACAATAGATTGCCAGTCAGAGTGACCAAATGGCGTGTAGTTGATCATGATGTCTTCTTCTGCGACACCTTTATCTTTTAGGTAGGCTTCAAGGATCTTATTGGTCGTACGTGGGTAAACGTAATCGGTACCTGCTAGTACCCAACGCTCAACTTCCAGCTCTTCCATTAAGTAATCCACGGCAGGAATCGCTTGTTGGTTTGGCGCTGCGCCCGTGTAGAAAACGTTTTTAGAAGACTCTTCACCTTCATACTGAACTGGGTAGAAAAGGATGCTGTTGAGCTCTTCGAATACCGGCAGCATGGATTTACGAGATACCGATGTCCAACCACCGAAAACCACGTCGACCTTCTCTTTCTCGATAAGCTCACGCGCTTTTTCAGCAAATAGAGGCCAGTTTGACGCAGGGTCAACGACTACAGGCTCAAGCTTTTTACCTAGCAAGCCGCCCTTTTTGTTCTGCTCTTCGATGAGCATTAACACGGTATCTTTCAGTGTGGTTTCACTGATCGCCATGGTGCCAGATAGTGAATGTAGGACGCCGACCTTTATGGTCTCGTCAGCCGCAAACACTGATGCAGAAGAAAATGAAAGTGTTGTACACAGTGCAGCTAGCGATAAATTGAACACCTTGTTCATGATAGTACTCCATAATTGTATTTTTGTTATTCAATTACAGAGTTACAAGAAGAGTGCCAAACTCAATAAGTAACCATTAAAAACATAAGTGATTGTATTAAATGGATTTAAAAACAGACCACACCAATAGCGTGCATAGCAACCATGTCACTATGTTTCATACTGGTGCAGTGACAATAAGAATGACCCAAGATGATACATAACCCCAGAGTGAGCACAAAAAAGGCCCAATATATAGGTATTGGGCCTCTTAATGAAAGCTATGGTTACGATACTTACTGTTATCGCTCTCAAGTTAGTCCGCAGCTTGGAACTCGAACTTTACTCTCGATTTAGACTTAAGCTCGTTACAGTCAGCATTACAAAAATAGCTCGCGGCACCACAGGCTTGAAGCTTCTCAAGTTGGCTGCTGCACTCAGGGCAAAACCCAACTTTAGTAAAGTGAGCCTGACAACTTTCACAGTGATACTTGCCATCCCAAGCTAGCTCTGACTGACACTTAGGGCAGATATTTTCACTCATTAGCATTTCCTAATTCACTACTATTTCAACAATCTACTACTGCTGAGACTTAGCTTGCTTGATTTGATACATGTTCTTATCAGCTTGTGCGATCAACTGGTCTAATCCTTGAGGATCTTTTTCACAAGCAAGGCCAACACTCACTGAGAACTGCACATCATTAATGTAAAGCGCTTGCTGTAGTGCTTTCTCTAAGCTGTGGTAAAAGTTAACAACGCTTTCTTGATCATCAAAACAAGAGAACACCACAAACTCATCACCACCATAACGGCCTATCTTGGCACACGCCGTAGTAGCATCATCAAGCACTCTAGCAACCGCCAATAGCACATCATCACCAAAGCTGTGACCGTAGGTGTCATTAATTGATTTGAATTTATCGACATCGACAAACAGACACGCCATCACCTTCTGTGCAAAACATCGTTTAGCCAATACTTTTTCGGCTTCATTGAACAGTGCCCGACGATTCAAGCAATGGGTAAGAGAATCACGATTGGCGAAAAAGTTAAGCTGATTCTCCAACTCAAACTTTTCTAGTGCTACCGAATATAGGGAAGCCAATAGTTCCAAGATCTCGAGCTCAAATTCATGTGGCTCTGAGATGTACTGGCTATAAATGGCAAAGGTACCTAATACATTACCGCGCGATGAGATAATTGGCACCGACCAACAAGCATGCAAGTTAGCTTTGTTGGTTAACACTAAGAAAGGTGCCCAGTTTGGGTGTGCATTTATATTGGAGACCATCACTGCTTTCTTAAGCGCAGCGGCCTCACCACAGGAACCAATCCCAGCACCAATTCCCACCCCTTCTATCTGTTGATTGTAAAAATCAGGCAGGTTAGGGGCATATTCAAGGTGTAGAGTTTTAGATTCTGAGTTGAGCAGCAAGATTGAAGCCATACGCTGCCCAAAAAGCTGCTCGGTAAGCTGAATAATCTTGTGATTTAAATCTTTGCGATCCATCCCAAGAGCAAGCTTCCGCAGCAAACTATTAACGGCTCGATGGCCTTCTAATAAAAATTGTTGTTCCATTCACTAAGGCTTTCAATTGTGTAATCGGGTACAGCTTGTTCTTATGCAAGCTTGTTATTGGTTAATAATAACACACTAAATTAGTACCACACACAATCGAAGATCATAGGTTGATCTTTCGCTTTATCTATTTTGATCAGCGATCTACCCCAAAAAGAATATTTATATCACCACACACCGAAAGCATAAGTTACATGTGCTGCATTTCAATTTTAAATAGTCATTTATATTAAAAGTAACATCCAAAAACAAAATAAACAGCACAAGTCATTTCGATCTGTAACCTAAATCATCGAATTACATGCGTCAGCATTTCAATGTGTTGGTCATCTAGCTGGGTTAATTTAACCGATAATGCATTAAGCTCTGAGGTGTTCTCTATGTGAGTACCACCACACGGAATCGACACCAACGTCTCAGCATCCAGTTGCCATTCCCAGTAACGAGAGTCAGTGAGTGCCTCACCTTCTAGTCTCATCGCGACTGGAGTCGATTGTGTGAGCCAACCTGAAATCATCTGGTTAATGTCGGCTTCGATACCTTCAAGGTTTGCAAGCATGTCTGCAACGTTCAAGCCGCGCTTCTTCAGAGTTTTACCCAAACGATACTTATCAGTACATAGCTCAGGAGTCACAAAGCTGGTCACTTGTGCGTAGCTATTAAAGTCGTAACTTCCGAGCGGATCTTTTCTGTCGGCATCTTTACGCCAGTAGCTCTCAGCCAATACTTTATTCAACGCTAAGAAAGCAATGTGCCCCGCACTGTGACCACGACTCAAGCTTGCTTGATACTCTTTATCTACCGACAACACCACTTCGTCGTTAACATTAATCATAGAAGCAGATGCGGGTAGCTGGTGGACAACCACAAACGCCCAGCCTTCCGCATCACGCTTAACAGGAATATCTGCTGCGATATGAAGCTTGCCAGTAGATTGTTCTATTGCACCAACAAGACAGTCTTCCACTGAATATTGAACGTCACCAACAGTCACAAACCCTTGGTCTGCCGGGTGATCAGGCCAAATATGACTTACAGGGTGAAAAGGCGTCACATCATAGATCAGGTAGGTTTTACTGCTGTCACTTTCTACATACAACGCTTTCGCCGTCAGTTGCCACGCTTGATGACAGAATTGAGTAATGGTTGGCGTGATTGCTTGAGCTTGTGTAATCAAATCGCTAGTGGTCATATCGTTCTTCTTTTGGAATCTAGTCTGATTCGTTAAGCCACAGCGAAACAAAAATGTGCCGTTGTGGATTAACGTGAATTTTGCTTAAAAAAATACCCGAGACAGGCTCGGGTATCAAATCTATTGGAAAGGACTATTTACGGCCTTTAACCATGCTCATCATACGCTTACGTTTACGCTCTTGAGAGATTGTCAGCTTGTTAGTCTTAGCTTCAAATGGGTTCTCGCTGTTCTGGAATTGAATGCGAATTGGTGTACCCATAATCTCTAGTGAACGGCGGTAGTAGTTCATCAAGAATCGTTTGTATGAATCTGGCAAGTTACGTACTTGGTTACCGTGGATAACGATAATCGGTGGGTTATAGCCACCAGCGTGCGCGTATTTCAGTTTCACACGACGGCCACGAACCATAGGCGGTTGGTGATCATCAGTTGCCATTTTCATGATACGAGTTAGAACAGAAGTACCAACACGAGTCGTCGCTGACTTGTAAGCTTCTTGTACAGACTCAAATAAGTGACCAACACCTGTACCGTGAAGTGCAGAGATAAAGTGAATACGTGCGAAATCAACAAAGCCTAAGCGACGATCTAGCTCTTTCTTAACGCGTTCTTTAACGTCATTATCTAGGCCATCCCACTTGTTTACAGCAATAACAATTGAACGACCAGCGTTCAACGCAAAGCCTAACAAGCTTAGATCTTGATCAGAGATGTTTTCGCGAGCATCGATAAGCAGCAATACAACGTTAGCATCTTCAATCGCTTTCAGTGTTTTAACCACTGAGAACTTTTCTACCGTTTCGTTGATGTTTTTACGACGACGAACACCCGCAGTATCGATTAAAACGTATTCACGCTCATCACGTTGCATTGGGATGTAGATAGAGTCACGAGTTGTGCCTGGCATATCGTAAACAACCACACGCTCTTCACCAAGAATACGGTTAGTTAGCGTTGATTTACCTACGTTAGGACGGCCAATGATCGCTAGCTTGATCGGTTGATCTTGAAGGCGCTTGAATTCTTCTTCAGCTTCTTCTTCTGTAAACTCAACCTGCTCTTCTTCTTCGTCTTCAAACTCAGTCAAATCGCTTACTTCGCCATTTTCCGCTTTTAGCGCTTCTGCGAATGGGTTAAGAGCAAGGTCAATAAGTGCAGTAACACCACGACCGTGCGCCGCAGCGATTTGGTACATGTCTTCTACGCCTAGTTGCCAGAAGTCAGCACTTGCAGCATCAGGGTCGATACCATCAACCTTGTTTACTACTAGCATTGAAGGCTTTTCTAGTTGACGTAGGTGCTTAGCAATCGCCACGTCTGAAGGTGTTAGACCCGCACGGCCATCTACCATAAATAGAACGACATCAGCTTCATCAATCGCCGCTAGCGACTGTTCAGCCATTTTAGTTTCAACACCTTCTTCAGTACCGTCGATACCGCCAGTGTCAATAACAATAAAGTCATGCTCGCTAAAGTGAGCATGACCGTATTTACGGTCACGCGTTAAGCCAGGGAAATCCGCAACCAATGCATCACGAGTTCGAGTCAATCGGTTAAATAACGTAGATTTACCTACGTTCGGACGCCCTACTAGAGCAACAACAGGTACCATAACAACCTCTACAATTTCTTCTCTAAATGTAGTTATAGGTAAGCACTTGTTCGCAAGTTTAAACTCTTACCTATAACCACACGGTTTATTAATTTTTAACAACAAAACGGCTCCTGGCTGTTACCAACCAGGAGCCGACTGTGAATTATATCACGCTTTTATTGGCTAATCGTTAGTTTCTTTACATCGCCATTGCGAGTCGTCACTAAGTAGCCTTCAGGCAGTTCAATTGGTGCAACCGCAAAGCCGCTATCATCGACAAGCTGTTGAGCAACAAACTCACCCGATGAACGATCTAACCAGTGCAGATAACCTTCTGTATCACCCACGACTACATACCCATTAATAATAGCAGGTGCTGTCAGTAAGCGGTTTTCTAACAATGGAGTGCTCCAAAGTTCAGTACCACTACGTGCATCAACTGCAACCACATGGTCTTTGTCGGTAACAACGAACAAACGGCTGCCATCACTTGCTAAATCAATCGCTGACGAATAGTTACGTTTCCAAATTGGCTTACCAGAACGAAGATCGATTGCAATCAGCTGACCGTTGATACCTACAGTATACAGGGTTCCACCAAGAACAATTGGAGATGCATCAACATCAACCAAACGATCGATTTCCGTTGCACCTTTTGGCGTACCTACTGGCTGTTGCCAAATAAGCTGACCACGGTCAACGATAGCTGCAGCTAGACGACCATTTGCAGTTCCCCAGAATACACCGCCAGAAACCGCAACAGGCGAGCTATCGCCACGAAGTGTTAGGCTTGGTACTTCAGTACTGATGGTCCATTTTTGTTCGCCGCTTACTTGATCTAACGCGATCAACATACCGCGACTGGTATGAACAATAACCATGTTGCTATCAGTTGCAGGGGATGCAAGCACCTCGCCATTCACTGATACACGCCACAGCTCTTCACCTGTTGATTCATCCATCGCGATCACTTCGCCATTTTCAGAACCAACAAATACTTTGCCGTAAGCCGCCGTTAAACCACCCGATAAACGAGCCAGTACATCTTTCTCAAGATCGACTTTCCACAGCTCTTTACCTGTTTCAGGGTCAAGCGCTTTAACCATACCTTCACGGCTCGCAACAAACACTTTGTCATAAGCCAGTTCTGGCGATAGTTTTGAAAAGTAGTGACCAACACCATCACCAACCGACGTAGACCATTCCTGACTAGGAGTGAACTCGCTGTTTACCGTTGGTACTGGAGCCATGATTACGGTGTCTTCTTCACCCGCACAGCCAGCTAGTAGGCCAAGAGCAATCGCACACAACGCCGCTTTTGGAAACATCTTCTTCATTCAAAGCGCCTTATTTAGCTAGGTCGTCAAGTTTGATTTGAAGCGTTTGGCTAGCGTCAACAGCTTGCTGTGCTTCTGTGTAAGCACTGTATGCTGCGTCAGTGTCGCCTTTACGAAGTGAGATATCACCACGCAGTTCGGCAACACGGCCTTTCCAAGATTCATCTGTCATAGCAGCAAGATCAGCCAGTGCTGCGTCAAATTCACCTTGCTCAGCTTTAATACGTGCAACACGGTAAGTAAGTAGTGGCGCAAGTGCCGCGTCCTTAGTTGCCGATTTTGCCCACTCTAGCTGTTCAAGTGCTGCTGCTAGCTCACCCGCTTGTACTTGTACTTTTGCTAATTGCATAGCAGCAAGTACTGAGTACTCAGCATCTTTGTTTGCGTCGATGAAAGCTTGAATATCAGATTGAGCATCAACGCCCTTAGCATCAAGAGCTGAAATTACAGAGGTGTAGCTTTCTGAAGCAGCTTCACGCGCTTCAACGACTGAATCTTGGTAATAGCGCCAGCCAAATAGACCACCTAAACCAATAACCGCACCAAAGATTACGGCTTTACCGTTCTCTTTCCACCAATCTTTAATGGCTTCAACTTGTTGCTCTTCGCTATCGTAAAGTTCCACTTCCTGTCCTCTTTAATTCTTTAAACGCCAGCATAGTGCTGACGTTAGTATTCATTATGAGCGTTTGCTCAATGGCTAATTAGATTAGCGCAGCAACTTTCTCTGCAACTTCCGTTTGAGACACGGTTTCTTGCTCGCCGCCAACCAGATCTTTTAGCACAACTGTATTGTCAGCAACTTCGTTCTCACCAAGTACCAGTGCTACAACAGCACCTACTTTGTCAGCACGCTTGAATTGCTTCTTAAAGTTACCACCACCGAAGTGGTTCATTACGCGTACGCCTTCAACGGTATCGCGTAATTGATTCGCTAACTGCATGCCCGCGATCATAGTACCTTCGCCAGCAGCAACTACGTATACATCAACGCTACGGCGAACTTCTGTTAGCTCTAGCGTTTCCATCATCAGAACCAGACGCTCTAGACCCATTGCGAAGCCAACTGCATTGGTTGCTTTGCCGCCTAATTGCTCAACAAGACCATCGTAACGGCCGCCGCCACATACTGTACCTTGAGCACCAAGACTATCAGTGATCCACTCAAATACGGTGCGGTTGTAGTAATCTAGGCCACGAACTAGACGCTCATTAACTTGGTATTCGATACCAACAGCGTCAAGAAGTTCACATAAACCAGCAAAATGTTGCTTCGATTCTTCACCTAGATATTCAGATAGTCGAGGTGCGTCACCTAAGATAGCTTGAACATCAGGGTTCTTAGTATCAAGTACACGTAGAGGATTAGTGTGCATGCGACGTTTACAGTCTTCATCTAGCACATCAATGTGTTGCTCAAGGAAAGCCACTAACGCAGTGCGGTAGCTTACGCGATCTTCTTGAGAACCGATTGAGTTTAGCTCTAGGCGAACGTGCTTATCGATACCTAGCTCACGCCATAGACGTGCTGTCATCATGATAAGTTCTGCGTCAACGTCTGGACCGTCTAGGCCAAACACCTCAACACCACATTGGTGGAATTGACGGTAACGACCTTTTTGAGGACGCTCGTGACGGAACATCGGGCCCATGTACCATAGGCGCTGTTCATCACGGTTGATAAGGCTGTTTTGAATACATGAACGTACACAACCAGCTGTGCCTTCTGGACGCAGCGTTAGGCTGTCGCCATTACGGTCATCAAAGGTGTACATCTCTTTAGAAACAACGTCAGTTTCTTCACCAACTGCACGGCTAAATAGGTTTGTTTCTTCAACGATAGGCATACGTACTTCGTTGTAACCGTATGCGCTCACCACGTTTTTAACTGCGCTTTCTACTTTCTGCCACAGTGGTGATTGAGTTGGAAGGCAGTCGTTCATGCCTCGAATTGCTTGGATATTTTTAGCCACAGTATTTATTCCGTAATTTCTCACGACCAGGTGTTAGTGCGAATAGACAATCACACCCCATCGCGTTGTATTAATCTTCTAAGTTTTCTACATCAATGCGATTTGCTTGATCAAGCACTGATGCTTTTGCACGAATCTTAGCTTCAAGTTTGTCGACAAGGTCATCGTTGTCGAATCGCTCTTTCTGACGCTTACCGTCTTCGTAGAAAGCACTCTTGCGTGCACTACCTGCAAGACCTAAATGAGACACTTCAGCTTCACCTGGGCCATTAACCACACAACCGATGATTGACACATCCATTGGAGTGATCACGTCTTCTAAGCGCTCTTCAAGGGCATTAACAGTGTTAATAACATCGAACTCTTGACGAGAACAGCTCGGACACGCAATGAAGTTGATGCCACGCGAACGAATGCGCAAAGATTTAAGAATATCAAAACCAACTTTGATTTCTTCAACAGGATCAGCCGCTAGCGAGATACGCAGCGTGTCGCCGATACCTTCAGAAAGAAGCATACCTAAACCTACCGCGGACTTCACAGAACCAGCACGCGCACCACCCGCTTCGGTAATGCCAAGATGAAGAGGTTGGTCAATCTGCTTAGCAAGCAAGCGGTAAGAACCGACGGCAAGGAATACATCAGACGCCTTAACGCTGACTTTAAATTGATCAAAGTTCAAACGGTCTAGGATGTCTACGTGACGCATTGCAGATTCAACAAGTGCTTCTGCTGTAGGTTCTGTGTATTTCTCTTGGATCTCTTTTTCAAGAGAACCGCCGTTAACACCAATACGAATCGGAATATTCATATCGCGTGCACAATCAACAACTGAGCGGATACGGCTTTCGTTACCGATGTTACCTGGGTTGATACGCAGACAGTCAACGCCGTACTCTGCCACTTTAAGTGCAATACGGTAGTCGAAGTGAATGTCAGCAACCAAAGGAACAGAGACCTGCTGCTTGATTAGCTTAAAGGCTTCAGCGGCATCCATAGTCGGTACAGATACGCGAACGATATCAGCGCCAACTTTTTCCAAAGCTCGAATTTGAGCAACGGTCGCGGCTACATCTGTTGTTCTTGTGTTGGTCATGGATTGCACAGCAATTGGTGCACCATCACCGATCGGCACATCACCCACATAAATACGGGTTGATTTGCGACGAATAATAGGAGATTCGTGTTGCATATTAACTCTAAGGTAAGGTTATTCTGGCTACTTTGCCTGAAGTATACCCAGAAAGGTCGACAGGTTCACTTGCAAATGTCATTGATACGCCCTCTGGCGCACCTAGAATCACTTTATATGGCGCAGTTCCTGATAGATTTAATGACTGACCTGCTTTTTTGATGCCAGTCGACAGGGTTTTACCCGTTGCATCTTTTACTTGGATCCAGCAATCAGCAGAGAACTGCATCACTAACTCGTTCGCTACAGCTTCAGGAGCAGTGCTTGCTTCAACCACTTCAGGCTCAGCAGCAGCTATATCTGCGGTTTCTGTTGCTGATTGTGCGTTAGTCTCATCAGTTTGCGTTAAAGCCTCTGAAGTATCTGCTGCGTCACTGATTGCAGTAAGGCCTTCTGTATCTTCGATAACAGAGGCAGCTGCATCGTTTTGCTCCGCTTCAATCACTTCTAAAGAAGCAAATTCAGGATCAAGTGACTCTTCTACAGCGAGCTCTTCTGAGCTCTCAGTATTCACTAGAGATTGAGAAAGCGTGTCTTGTTGTTGGTTCTGCCACCACCAAAGTGAAGAGATACCAGCAATCACAGCAAAAATGCTCCAAGTAAGGATCATAATGCGGCTGTTGTGCTTCTCGGTTTTTGTTTTACGAGAGAAGCTCAGCATTTCTTGTTCTTGATGTTGAGCATCACCAGCATGGTGAAGTGCGTTCAGTACCACTTTTTCATCAAGATTGACGTATTTCGCGTATGAACGAATGTAACCACGCATGAACGTCGCTACTTGGTCTGATTCGAATTGGTTTTCTTCAATTTGTTGGATCAACGTAATACGAAGTTTCAGGCGGTCTGAAATCTGCTTTTGCGTTAAACCAAGAGATTCGCGCTTGTTCTTAAGCAGCGTTCCCGCTTCTAAAGCAGGAGCAATCGTTTCTTGCGTTTGTGTTTCGTGTTCTGTGTTCATAGAGAGTGAACTTCTAAAGTATTATCGCAGGTTGACGAGAGCGGTTTTTATTGTCGTTTAAGCTCAATCTAACAACCCACTTTATGTGGAATTTTTCCTGTTACCTAAATCATCAACCCTTAAAGACGAACGTCACGCATATGGTTATGGATGACCTTCTCAGGAAGCTAGTTTATCAAGTAGCCAACCTAAATAGACATATTGATGATCAGTAGCAAGCGAGCACTTAAATTAATTTAAGATTAGTTAATCATAAGCTAATGCCATTACAAGGCAAAAACACTTTAAACAAAATTTACCGTCAGCTCATGGTTTTGTCCAAAATTTGACGAAAAATGTAAGAAAGCGTGGGCAAGAAGTCCAAAAATAGAAAAACTATACCCCAGAAAAGCAACAAGCCAGAAGTAAGACTTCTGGCTTGTTTAGGTTTAATTCGCGTTTTATACCGCTTTTACTTCAATCACACCACCGGCAATCAAGTTCGCTTCTGAGGCTGCTTTGATCATTTTGGTACGTTTGGTTCTATCAATCACATCACCGACTAACTGACCACATGCGGCATCAATATCATCACCACGAGTCTTACGAACGGTTACTGTGTAGTTGTATTCCATCAGCGTTTTTTGGAAGCGGTCAATACGAGAGTTGCTTGGCTTCTTGTATGGCGAACCCGGGTAAGGGTTAAATGGAATCAGGTTGATCTTACATGGCGTATCTTTCATTAGCTCAGCAAGTTCACGAGCGTGGTCCATATCGTCATTCACATGATCCAATAGAACATACTCAACCGTCACTTTACCGCGGTTAGCATTTGAAGATGCAATGTAACGACGAACAGATGCTAGGAAGTCTTGAATATCCCAACGATCGTTGATCGGCATGATTTGGCTACGAAGTTCATCGTTTGGCGCGTGTAGAGAAATAGCCAGTGCCACATCGATGTTGTCAGTCATTTGGTCAAGGCCAGAAACAACACCAGAAGTTGATACAGTTACACGACGCTTAGACAGTGCGAAGCCTAGGTCATCAAGCATGATTTCTAATGATGGCATTAGGTTCTTCATGTTCAATAGAGGCTCGCCCATACCCATCATTACGACGTTAGTAATTGGACGACGACCTGTTTCTTTCTCTAGGCCGATTTCGCGAGATGCACGCCAGATTTGGCCAACAATCTCTGAAACTTTTAGGTTACGGTTGAAGCCTTGTTGAGCTGTAGAGCAGAACTTACATTCAAGTGCACAACCAACCTGTGAAGATACACACAGCGTCGCACGGTCACCATCTGGGATGTATACCGTTTCAACATCTTGGTCGCCAACGCTCATCGCCCATTTAATTGTGCCATCTGAAGAGTGTTGAGCTTCAGAAACAACAGGTGCAACAATCTCACAACGACGTTGAAGTTTTTCACGCAGTTTTTTGTTGATGTTGTTCATCTGTTCGAAGTCATCGACACCGAAGTGATAAATCCACTTCATCACTTGCTCTGCTCGAAACGCTTTCTCATTCAGTTCTTCTGTGAAAAATTTACGAAGACCTTTACGATCAAAATCGAGTAGATTGACTTTAGCTGTGGTCATGATGCCTCTCAATGACGGAACAATAATTAAGGGCGCGAATTGTACAGGCTTTACGCAACTTCAACAAGCACTGTAAAACCCTGTGTTTATTAAGACATTCAAACTTAAGCGATTAAAAATTGCACAATTGTATTTATCGGCTTGAGATTACCCAATCTAAAGAAAAGATTCCCGATTACACTCCTCCGTCGCTTTCGGGAATGACGTAAATAATCTCCAACAGCTCGGTAAGATTTACTACGAGATTGTGGTCCCCGCAATTCATCGTCATCAGGTCACGAGCTCCTCAAAGCCCGTCACTCCAGAATTGAGGAACGAGGGTATCTGGAATCTCCAATAACAAACTCAGACTCCCTACTACGCTCCTTCGTCGCTATCGGGAATGACGACTAGGTAAACTATCTCTAACGTAAAATCCACATACAAAAAAGGCCTCACCGAAGTGAAGCCTTTAGAATGATTTGCTGTGCCGATTATTGAGCTGGGCGTGGGCAAATTTCAGATTCTGGGAAGAAGAATTCGATTTCGCGATCTGCAGACTCAGGGCTGTCGCTGCCGTGTACTGAATTGTAGCGCATGCTGATTGCGTAGTCTGCACGGATAGTGCCGCACGCCGCTTCTTCTGGGTTAGTTTTACCCATTAGTTCACGGTAACGAGCGATTGCGTTTTCGCCTTCAAGTACTTGAACCATGATAGGACCAGAAGTCATGAACTCTTTTAGCGGACCAAAGAATTCTTTACCTTCATGTTCTGCGTAGAAGCCACTCGCTTGCTCTTCAGTAAGACGAACCATCTTAGCAGCAATAATTTCTAGGCCTGCTTTTTCGATACGGTGGTAGATTTCACCAACAAGGTTACGCTTAACTGCATCTGGCTTAACAATTGAGAACGTTCTTTCTAGAGCCATAGGGATTCCTTCACTTCATTTTTTTGTTATTAAATACTGAAATTACTGAGATCTTTCGATCTGAGTTTTAGGAATGAGCGACACCGAAATACCGCTCACTCTTATTATTATTTTGCTTGGTCAACAAGAAGACGAGCTAGTGTACGAACGCCCATACCGGTTGCGCCTGCAGCCCATTTGTCACTTGCTGATTTACGGTAAGTACCTGCGCAATCCATGTGAATCCAACCTTTTTTGTAGTCATCTACAAAGTAAGAAAGGAACGCAGCCGCTGTACTTGCACCCGGCGTGTAATCGCCCGTGCTGATGTTTGAAAGATCAGCAAAGTTTGAAGGCAACATGCCACGGTGGAAATCAGCAAGAGGCAGTGGCCATAGGCCTTCTTTCTCTTGGTTTGCCGCCGTTAGCGCTTGGTGAGACAGCTCATCGTCGAAGCTTAATAGTGCGTGGTAGTCGTTACCTAATGCATTTTTAGCGGCGCCTGTTAGCGTTGCACAGTCGATAATCAACTCAGGATTTTGTGCACTTGCGTACATCAGACCATCAGCAAGTACCAAGCGACCTTCCGCATCGGTATTCATGATCTCAACTGTCTTACCATTTTTGTAAGTAATGATGTCGCCAAGCTTCAATGCGCGACCAGAGATCATGTTCTCTGCGCAACATAGAATAAGCTTGATACGCTTATTCAGGCCACGTTCAATCGCTAGACCTAAACCACCCGTAATCGTTGCTGCGCCGCCCATGTCAGCCTTCATCGCTGTCATGAATTGACCTGGTTTAATGCTGTAGCCGCCCGAATCGAACGTAATACCTTTACCCACTAAGCAAGCAAATACAGGTGCGTTTTCATCGCCTGTTGGGTTGAAGTCCAGTTGCAGCATTGCTGATGTACGCTCAGAGCCACGGCCTACCGCGTAGATGCCTTCCCAACCTTCAGTTAGGAGATCTTTGTCTTTAACGATTTTTGCTTTTACTGTGCCCGCTGGCGCCACTGATTTGATGTATTCAGCTGCCATCGTCGCTAATTGACGAGGCGCCACTTCTTCAGCGGTTTTGTTGATAATGTCACGCGTCCAGTCAGTTGCACGAATACGAGCTTCAAGCTCAGTTTGATCAGCTTCTGAAAGAGCATCCCATTCCAATGCATTCTTTTTCTTTGGTCCACGGTAGCCTTGGTAGAAAGCCCAAACGCTTTCTAGATCCCAACCTTCACCACGAAGTGAAACGAATGCGATACCTTGTCCGTCAAGCGTACGACCAGCACGTTGAACTGCGCCTAGATCGTGGCCTTCACCAATGTGAATGGTCGCTCCTGCTTCTGAGAACGATAAAATAGCTCTTGCTCCCCACTGAGGCTGGGCAGCTTCTTGACTTAAAAATACTGACATCTGTGTAGACATGATTTCTCCTTGTCATGAACCACTTTGAGTGTGTGATTCTGATTATTTTTTATTAGCGCACTGATGTTAGCATTATGTAGGAGGAAAATGTCATTTTGATAAAAAAACGGACCATAAGGTCCGCTTTTTTTGGTAAGAATTGTTAACTTGGCTGCGTTTTATATTTGACTGATACCAACCCGCGACCAAGTAATTAGACAAGAGGATTAATCCATCTCATCCATCCAACATAAAATAATAGCCTCTAAGATTTTCTCATTCGAGTGGTTAGGCTCGTCATCGAACTCTTCAAGGTCTAATACCCATTGGTGTAGATCGGTAAAACGTACCGTTTTAGGATCAGTATCAGGGTACAAATCACATAGCTCAATTGCGATATCTCGCGAATCAATCCACTTCAAGCTCATAACACTTCCTTATATTTATTAGCGACGCTTGGTCACCTTTATGATCTATATTTTAGGCCAGTTTTGTTAAACCGTAATATCAGTCATGGCGAAACCACCATGACCATAGAGAAGTTCTTAGTGATCTTCAGACGCTAGGTTCAATGTGTACTTTGGAATCTCTACTACAAGATCTTCATTAGCCACTTTTGCTTGGCAACCAAGGCGAGATTCCATCTCTAAGCCCCATGCTTTATCTAGCATGTCATCTTCTAGATCATCACTCTCTTCTAAAGAATCAAAACCTTCACGAATCACAACGTGACATGTCGTACATGCACACGATTTTTCACATGCGTGTTCAATACCAATACCGGCCTTCAGTGCAACATCAAGAACCGTCTCACCAGTTTTTGCTTCTAAAACAGCGCCTTCTGGACATAGATCTTCGTGAGGTAAAACAATAATCTTTGGCATGTTTATCTATTCTCTAACTATTAAATATTATCGACTGACTGACCTGACAGTGCAGCACGAATTGATTTATCCATACGACGAGAAGCAAAGTCTTGACTCGCTTTGTCGGTATTCTTAATTTCTAGTTCAATGGCATCGGCATTATCGCCATTACGCGCTTCAATCAGTGCTTCAATCGCTTGAACCAGTTGTTGTTTACCTTGCTCATCCAGCAGCTCATCGCCATCAGCTTGCATTGCAGCAATTAGGCCTTCAATAACGCGATCCGCTTCTACGCGTTGCTCAGCAAGAGCACGCGCTTGCATGTCTTCTTTTGCAAACGTCATCGAGTCTTTCAGCATGCTCGCTACTTCGTTATCACTTAGGCCATAAGAAGGCTTAACTTGGATTTCAGCTTGAACACCCGTGCTCTTCTCCATAGCGGTGACCGATAGTAGACCATCTGCATCTACTTGGTAAGTCACACGAATATGCGCCGCACCAGCAGTCATCGGCGGGATGCCTTTTAGAGCAAATCGAGCCAGTGAACGACAGTCATCAACCATCTCACGTTCACCTTGAACGGTGTGCACTGTCATTGCAGTTTGACCGTCTTTGAACGTGGTAAATTCTTGTGCGCGAGCAACTGGGATTGTGGTGTTACGAGGGATGATCTTTTCGACCAAGCCGCCCATGGTTTCGATGCCAAGAGACAGGGGGATAACGTCCAGTAGCAGCATTTCAGAATCAGGCTTATTACCGACTAAGATATCCGCTTGAATCGATGCACCAATCGCAACCACTTCATCAGGGTTAATGCTGGTTAATGGCATACGACCAAAGAAGTCACCCACCATTTCACGTACAAGCAATGTGCGAGTAGAACCGCCGACCATCACGACTTCTAGTACTTCATCCGCGTCAACTTCCGCATCTTTCAGTGCACGACGGCATGAAAGCAGTGTTTTCTTAACTAGAGGTTTAATGATCGCTTCGAACTCATCACGAGTTAATGAACCAGACCAACCTAGTACGTCAACCTCAACGCTTTCCGTTTCAGATAAGCCAATCTTCGCTTCTGTTGCGGCATCGAGAAGAATACGATTCTGTTCTGCAGTTAGCTCTGATAAGCCCATTTGCTCTTGGAAATGATCCGCAACTAAATGGTCAAAGTCATCGCCGCCTAATGCAGAGTCGCCGCCTGTTGCTAAAACTTCAAAGACACCTTTAGAAAGGCGTAGGATAGAGATATCAAACGTACCACCACCTAAGTCATAAACAGCAATTACTCCTTCTTTACCTGAATCCAAGCCGTAAGCAATCGCAGCTGCAGTGGGTTCATTAAGAAGACGTAACACGTGAAGACCAGCAAGTTGCGCCGCGTCTTTCGTACCAGCACGCTGTGCATCATCAAAGTAAGCAGGAACGGTAATAACAGCACCAGATAACTCGCCACCAAGTGTTGATTCAGCACGTTGACCTAGCGCTCGCAGAATGTCTGCTGATACTTGAATTGGGTTCTTGTTGCCTTGTTCTGTGCGAATCACAGGCAGACCATTATCACTTTCTTCAAACTGATATGGCAGAGACGGGTATCGCTGTTGGATATCTGACAATGAACGACCGATTAATCGCTTCACCGAGATAATGGTATTTTTAGGATCAGTCTGTGCATTTGCACGAGCTTCATCACCAGTCGTGTACGACTCTGACGTATAGTGAACAACGGAAGGCAGAATACTGCGACCTTGTTGATCAACCAGTGTGCTCGCCTCACCACTGCGCACTGCCGCAACCAATGAGTTTGTTGTACCTAAATCAATACCCACAGCAAGCTTGTGCTGGTGAGGAGCGGCGCTTTGCCCTGGTTCTGCAATCTGAAGTAGTGCCATGGATGTGTCCTTGTTATACGAACTAGCCGATCAAACGATCTTCAACTAATTCGATTTCATTCTTTAATTTTGCAATAAACTTAAGCTTTCTTACTCGGTCTGCAGCTTCTAACCAAGCTTCGCTGTCGAGTTCTTGTTGGATAGCGCTTAATTGTTGTTTATACATTTTGCTAACCTTTCCTTCAAATGCAAACAAAGCATCTTCAGGTTCAGAACTGTCGGCGATCTCTTCAAGCTCTTCACGCAATTCCATTTGCTCCATCAGGAACATAGGATCTTGCAGGGTCTGCTGCTCGCCGCGAATATCCTCACCATGTTGCACTAACAGGTACTCAGCTCGGCTGATTGGATGTTTCAATACCTGATACGCATCATTGATTTGCGCAGCTTTTTGCACGGCTAGCAAGCGATCACGCTCAGAAGCAGTGGCAAATTTATCAGGGTGGAATTGGCGTTGCAGATCTCTAAACTGAGAAGAAAGAAGGCTACCATCCAGTTGAAACTGAAGTGGTAGCCCAAATAATTCGAAATGATTCATGTAACGGTGGTCCTAAGTTTAGGCTCTTCAATCAGAGCCTAATTTTATTCTTCGCTCACTATAAACGCTTAACGATTGAAGCGTTTATACGTTGAAGCTCTCACCACAACCACATTCGCCTTTCGCGTTCGGGTTGTTGAATTCAAAACCTTCGTTTAGGCCTTCTTTTACGTAATCAAGCTCAGTACCGTCGAGGTAAACTAGGCTCTTTGGATCAATGATGACCTTAACACCTGAATGCTCGAACACTTCGTCTTCTTCGTTAAGCTCGTCAACGAATTCCAGTACATACGCCATACCCGAACAGCCAGTAGTTTTTACCGCTAAGCGCAACCCGATACCTTTACCTCGGTTATCTAGGAAAGCTTGAACTCGGCTTGCTGCCGTATCTGTCATGGTGATGGCCATACTACAACCTTGTGTTTTATATAAATTGAGAACTCAGGGGGAGCACAAAGGGTGCTCCCAAATATTACTTTTTGAAGTGATTACCTTGTAGAAGCGATTAGTGCTTCTTTTTGTAATCCGCAACTGCTGCTTTGATTGCATCTTCAGCAAGAATTGAACAGTGAACTTTCACTGGTGGCAACTCTAGTTCTTCTGCAATTTCAGAGTTTTTGATAGCCGCTGCTTCATCAATGCTTTTACCTTTAACCCACTCAGTTACTAGTGAGCTAGAAGCGATTGCGCTACCGCAACCGTAAGTCTTGAATTTTGCGTCTTCAATAATACCTTCTGCAGATACTTTGATTTGCAGTTTCATTACGTCACCACAAGCTGGTGCGCCAACCATGCCGCTACCTACACTTGGGTCTTCTTTATCAAACGAACCTACGTTACGTGGGTTTTCGTAGTGATCAATTACTTTTTCGCTATATGCCATGATAGTTACCTCGAATCCTCTATTTCCGTGAGATTAGTGATGAGCCCACTCAACAGTGTTCAAATCAATCCCTTCTTTATACATATCCCATAGAGGAGACATGTCGCGTAATTTGTTTACCGCTACACGGATTTGTGCAATCGCGTAGTCGATTTCTTCTTCCGTTGTGAAACGGCCGAATGAGAAACGTACTGAGCTGTGTGCCAGTTCATCGTTCAGACCAAGAGCACGAAGAACGTATGAAGGCTCTAGGCTTGCTGATGTACATGCAGAACCTGATGATACTGCTAGGTCTTTTAGAGACATAAGCAGAGATTCACCTTCAACGAAAGCAAAGCTCACGTTTAGGTTGTGTGGTACACGTTGGTCTAAGTCACCGTTTACCGTTACCGCTTCTAGATCTTGAACACCTTTCAATAGGCGCTCACGAAGTGCTAGTGCGTGATCGTAATCTTTCTGCATGTCTTGCTTAGCAACAGCACAAGCTTCGCCCATACCCACGATTTGATGAGTAGCAAGCGTACCTGAACGGAAACCACGCTCATGACCGCCGCCGTGCATTTGTGCTTCAAGACGAATACGTGGCTTACGACGAACGTAAAGTGCACCGATACCTTTAGGGCCATACATTTTGTGAGCTGAAAGTGAGATTAGGTCAACTTTCATCTCTTGTACGTCTAGTGGGATTTTACCCGCAGACTGAGCCGCATCAACGTGGAAGATGATCTTGCGTGAACGACATAGTTCGCCGATTGCAGAGATATCTTGGATTACACCAATCTCGTTGTTAACGTGCATGATAGAAACTAGAACAGTGTCTTCACGCATTGCAGCTTGTAGCTTGTCTAGATCGATGATGCCGTTTGCTTCTGGCTCAAGGTAAGTTACCTCAAAACCTTCACGCTCTAGTTGGCGACATGGATCAAGAACCGCTTTGTGTTCTGTTTTGCACGTAATTACGTGCTTACCTTTCTTCTCGTAGAAGTGCGCTGCACCTTTAATAGCAAGGTTATCTGACTCTGTAGCACCAGAAGTGAAAACAATTTCACGTGGGTCTGCATTTAGTAGGTCAGCAATTTGCTCACGAGCATTATCTACTGCTTCTTCTGCCTGCCAGCCGTAACGGTGTGAACGAGATGCAGGGTTACCGAAGTTACCGTCCATCGTCATGCACTGAACCATTTTCTCAGCAACTCGTGGATCGACTGGGCATGTAGCTGAATAGTCAAAGTAAATAGGCAGTTTCATTTTCTACTCCAATGTAAAAACTGACCGCTAAGAGCGGGCATTAACACCGTGAGGTGCTGCACTAATCGTTGTAGTGCTCGTATTTTTATGTGCAAAACCATTATTAACCGCAAGATCGATATCTTGGCGATCAGAAATTTCTAAAACTTCGTTATCTTTCATTAGCTCACCGAGCGTAATGTCGTTTAAGAAGCTGCTGATTCGGGAGCTTAAATCACGCCATAGAGTGTGAGTTAAACAACGACTACCACCTTGGCAATCTGCTCGACCGTGACACTTAGTCGCATCCACTGATTCGTCTACTGCTGCAATCACAGTTCCAACAGCGATGTCGCTCGCTTCAGCACCTAAACGGTAACCACCACCAGGGCCGCGAACACTAGCAACTAAGCCAGCTTTACGTAACTTAGAAAATAGTTGCTCTAAGTAAGATAACGAGATGCCTTGTCGCTCTGAAATGTCAGCCAGAGGAACTGGGCTTTTTTGCGAATGCAGTGCTACATCTAGCATAGCTGTTACCGCATATCTTCCTTTAGATGTAAGTTTCATATCACACCGTATCCACATTGTTTATGTGGTTGGAATCTTCCCATACCCGACTAAATTGGTCAAGTATTTAGTTGACTATTTTAGTCAGGTATTCACCCTTAACTGTTGTATGGGCTTTATTTGTCGTTTTTGCTCTTCTCAATCGAAGTCAAAATACCGCGAAGCGTGTTGATTTCTTGCAGTTCTGGACGAGCACGACTAAATAGGCGACGTAGCTTATTCATCACCTGACCTGGCTTATCCTTAGAGATAAATTGGGTATCAATGATCACTTTTTCAAGGTGCTCGTAGAACATTTCTAGTTCTTCGTGACGAGGGTACTCATCTTGTTGCTGTGGCTGATATTGGCTAGCGACCATATCAAGGTGAGCTACACGCACTTCATAGCTCAGAGTCTGCACTGCCATTGCTAGGTTTAGCGAGCTGTATTCAGGGTTAGCTGGGATACATACATGGAAGTGGCACTTCTGAAGTTCATCATTAGTTAAGCCAGTACGTTCACGGCCAAATACTAATGCTACTGGGTGCTTCTGACCTTCAACCGCAAACTTTTCACCACACTCACGAGGCTCAAGCATTGGCCATTCAAGCGTACGAGAGCGAGCACTTGAACCCACAACCAAGCCACAGTCTTTTACTGCTTCTTCAAGAGTAGAAACAATCATCGCGTTTTCTGCGATGTCACCTGCACCAGCAGCCAGTGCTAAGGTCTGCTCGTCAACTTCACATTGAGGGTCTACAAGAACTAATTGACTCAAACCCATCACTTTCATTGCGCGAGCTGCTGATCCGATATTTCCCGAATGAGACGTACCAACCAGAACGACTTTTACATTGTCTAACATGCTATATGACACCACTTTAAAAATAATCGCGAGATATTAACACATAGCAAAGTAAAATGGTCAGACCCTTCGCGGAATGTGAAACCAAGAGTTCAAAAAATAACCACTTCCCTTTTGGTAAAACTTTGGTATACTCGCCGCCGCTTTAAATTGTTCTTTAACATCTTGTGGGAAAAACCATATGCATCCAATGCTAAACATTGCGATACGCGCTGCGCGTAAAGCTGGCAACCATATTGCTAAATCTCTAGAAACAACTGATAAGATCGAATCGTCTCTAAAAGGTAACAACGATTACGTTACTAACATTGCTCAAGAAGCTGAGTACATGATTATTGAGACAATCAAAGCATCTTACCCAGAGCACAGCATTATTTCTGAAGAGAAAGGCCTGACTGAAGGTAAAGACTCTGACGTACAATGGATCGTTGACCCACTAGATGGCACCAACAACTTTGTAAAAGGTTTCCCTCACTTCTCTGTATCTATCGCTGTTCGTATGAACGGTCGTACAGAAGTTGCTTGTGTTTATGACCCAATGCTAAACGAGCTATTCACAGCTCAACGTGGCGCTGGCGCTCAACTTAACAACGCTCGTATGCGTGTTACTCAACTAAAAGACCTTCAAGGTACTGTTCTAGCGACTGGTTTCCCATTCAAGCAAAAACAACACTCTGAATCTTTCATGAAGATCATCTCTGGTCTATTCATTGACTGTGCTGATTTCCGTCGTACAGGTTCTCCTGCTCTTGACCTATGTTACCTAGCAGCTGGCCGTGTTGATGGTTACCTAGAACTTGGCCTTAAGCCATGGGATCTAGCAGCTGGCGACCTAATCGCTCGTGAAGCTGGTGCTATCATGACTGACTTTGCTGGCGGTACTGATTACATGACTTCTGGTAATGTTGTTGCTTCAAGCGCACGTGGTGTTAAGTCTATTCTTAAGCACGTTCGTGAGAACGCTAACGAAGGTATGCTGAAGTAATTCAGACCTTACGTTAAAGCTCTCTTATAGCAGAGCGTAGAAATTCTAAAGCCTCGCGATTGCGAGGCTTTTTTGTATCTGCGATTCCAAGATGCGAGATACGATCCGAATGTCTCTTAGTGAAATGAAGTACAACTCACTTCAACGTTAAATTGCATTGAGCTTCCCCGTAGAATACAGACGTAAAAAAACCGCTAGTTACCTAGCGGTTTTTCTGGTTTAGCGAAACTTGTTAAGCCAAGGCCTAAGGCATTTCGTCAAACTCTTCACCTTCTTTTTCTACTTGTGGTGGCATTAGATGTTCACGCGTAATACCCAACTTCATTGCTAGTGCAGATGCAACGTAGATAGAAGAGTAAGTACCAACAGTAATACCGAGTAGAAGTGCAGTTGCGAATCCGTGAATCATAGCGCCGCCCTGAACGAACAGTGCGATAACTACGAATAACGTTGTACCAGAAGTGATCAATGTACGGCTCAATGTTTGTGTGATTGAGCTGTTTAGTACTTCAGGTGCTTCGCCTTTACGCATCTTACGGAAGTTCTCACGAATACGGTCAAATACAACGATGGTATCATTGAGGGAATAACCAACTACCGTTAGCAATGCCGCGACAATGGTTAAGTCCACTTCGATTTGCATCATCGAGAACACACCCAGTGTGATGATAACATCGTGCGCCAATGCTAATACCGCACCCGCCGCCAAACGCCATTCGAATCGCACTGACACGTAGATCAAGATACAGATAAGAGAAACTAGGATAGCAAGGCCACCCGCTTCTGTTAATTCGTCACCCACGTTAGGACCAACGAACTCGATACGACGCATTTCAACTTGCTCACCAGTACCATTCTCAATAGCAGAAAGGATTTGGTTACCAAGCGTTTCGCCCGCTACGCCATCACGTGGACGTAAACGAACCATTACATCACGAGCTGAACCGAAGTTCTGTACCGTTGCATCACCAAAGCCTTCTGCTTCTAGTGCACTACGGATATCAGGAAGATGTGCCGGCTGTTCAAAACCAACTTCAATCAGAGTACCGCCAGTAAAATCTAGCCCCCAGTTCAACGATTTCGTTGTTAGGGTGAAGATAGCAGTACCAATCATCAAGATAGAAAAAACAAAGGCAACCTTTGACCAACGCATAAAGTCGATCATTTTGTCTGCTTTTAGAATCTGAAACATATTAATTCCTAGCCTTAGATCGACAGTTTTTTAACGCGTTTACCGCCATACATCAGGTTCACGATACAACGTGTTCCGACAATAGCTGTAAACATTGAAGTCAAGATACCGATAGACAGCGTTACCGCGAAGCCTTTGATAGCACCAGTACCCACAGCAAATAGAATGATTGCTGTTAGTAGTGTGGTGATGTTGGCATCGGCGATAGTGCTGAATGCGTTCGCGTAACCTTGGTGAATCGCTTGTTGTGGACTGCGTCCATCTCGAAGTTCTTCACGTATACGCTCAAAGATCAGTACGTTGGCATCAACTGCCATACCGACCGTTAATACGATACCGGCAATACCTGGCAGGGTCATGGTAGCCCCCGGAATCATCGACATAACACCGATAATCAACACCAAGTTAGCCATTAGCGCAACGTTCGCAATCAAACCGAAAGTACGGTAGTAAAGCAGAGTAAACAACATTACTGCAGCCATACCCCAAACCATCGCCATGATACCCATATCGATGTTTTGTTGCCCCATAGATGGACCAATCGTACGTTCTTCTACAATCGAGATAGGCGCAATCAATGCACCAGCACGTAGTAGAAGTGCCAAGTTATGAGCTTCAGCCGTTGAGTCGATACCAGTAATACGGAAGTTACGACCAAGTGCAGATTGAATCGTCGCTTGGTTAATTACTTCTTCGTGCTTACTTAAGATAACTCGACCTTCCGGTGTTTTACGACCGCTGTCCTTGTACTCTGCAAATACCGTTGCCATTAGCTTACCGATATTCTGACGAGAGAATGCAGACATCTTGCTACCACCTTCGCTGTCTAGCGAGATGTTAACTTGAGGACGACCATATTCATCAACACTTGAGCTTGCATCCGTAATACTCGAACCGCCTAGAATAACGCGTTTCTTAAGTACCACAGGGCGACCATCACGATCTTGCTTGATTTCGCTACCCGCAGGAGCACGACCAGAAGCGGCAGCGGCTAAGTCAGCACTGCTATCCACTTCACGGAACTCAAGTGTCGCAGTCGCACCAAGGATTTCTTTAGCGCGAGCCGTGTCTTGAACACCAGGCAATTCCACTACGATACGGCTAGAACCTTGACGTTGAACCAAAGGCTCAGCAACACCAAGTTCGTTCACACGGTTACGTAGAATGGTAATGTTTTGCTCTACCGCGTAGTTGCGGATTTCTTGAAGACGAGTCTCTGTGAAGCTAGCAACCAAAGAAAAACGACCGTTAGATTCAGAATCTACAAACGTCATGTCTTGGTGCTTAGATTGCAGTAGCGATTTCGCTTCAGCAAGCTGCTCTGCGTTACGTAGAATCACTTCAACCGCATCTTTACCAGACGGGCGAATTGCACGGTAACGGATTTTTTCTTCACGAAGTTCGCTACGGAACGCTTCTTCTTGTTGGCCGACCAGCTTTTGCATCGCAGCGTCCATATCCACTTCCATCAAGAAGTGAACACCACCACGTAGGTCAAGACCAAGCTTCATTGGTGCAGCACCAATAGATTCAAGCCAATCAGGAGTTGAAGCCGCTAAGTTTAAAGCAACGATTACATCTTCATCTAATGCTTCAGTGATGACATCACGAGCACTAATTTGAGAGTCTGTATCGTTAAAGCGAACAAGAATGGAACCGTTTTCGAGAGCAACGGATTTAGTAGAAAGGTTTTCTGCTTCAAGAGCATTGGTGACAGCATCCAGCGTAGACATATCTACAGAGGCGCCGCGCGCCCCTGTAACTTGAACTGCCGGATCTTCACCGTATATATTTGGAAGAGCGTACAACGCAGCGATAGCGATGGCAAACACCACCATCAAATACTTCCATAACGGGTAACGGTTTAGCACAGCGAGGATCCTCTAGCTGTTTATAGAGATTTCAGAGTACCTTTTGGTAGCACTGCTGTAACGAAGTCTTTCTTGATAACTACTTCGTTGTTTGCATTCAGTTCGATAGCAACGTAGTCGCTGTCTTCAGCAATCTTAGTGATCTTGCCGATTAGGCCGCCGCTTGTAAGAACTTCATCGCCTTTGCCCATAGAAGACATAAGGTTCTTGTGTTCTTTAACACGCTTAGCTTGTGGACGGTAGATCATGAAGTAGAAGATCACAGCGAACATACCTAGCATGATAAGCATTTCGAAACCGCCGCCTGCTGGTGCACCTTCTGCTGCTGCGTGAGCTTGAGAAATAAACATTTAAAACATCCTCTATTTATATTTTCGTAATTGTTTGTCTAATTGGGTCGCATCCCTTTATTTTCAAGCCCCATCACTCGGAAGAGAGATAGGGCTCGCAAAAAAGAAATACTAAGATTCTTTACCTAGTGGTGGCACTTCACGCCCCATTCTTGCGTAGAACTCTGCAACGAACTCTTCAAAGCGATCTTCATCGATAGACTGACGAATGTCTGACATTACTCGTTGATAGAAACGCAGGTTATGAATCGTGTTCAGTCGAGCACCTAGGATTTCGTTACAACGATCCAAATGGTGTAAGTACGACTTGCTGTAGTTCTTACAAGTGTAACAGTCACACTCTGAATCTAGTGGTGTTGTATCGGTTTTATGCTTCGCATTACGGATCTTGATCACACCTTCAGTCACAAACAGGTGGCCGTTACGTGCATTTCGCGTTGGCATTACACAGTCAAACATGTCGATACCACGACGAACACCTTCAACTAGGTCTTCTGGTTTGCCTACACCCATTAGGTAACGTGGCTTATCTTCAGGCAGTTGAGGACATGTGTGCTCAAGAATGCGGTGCATATCTTCTTTTGGCTCGCCTACTGCTAGGCCGCCAACTGCATAACCGTCAAAACCAATTTCAGTTAGACCTTTAACAGATACATCACGAAGGTCTTCATACACACCACCTTGAACGATGCCGAATAGTGAGTTCGGATTTTCAAGCTTGTCGAAGTGGTTGCGTGAACGCTCAGCCCAACGAAGAGACATCTCCATTGAGTCTTTTGCTTCTTTGTGTGTCGCTGGGTACGGCGTACACTCATCGAAGATCATTACGATGTCTGAACCTAGGTCTTTTTGGATTTCCATAGACTTCTCAGCGTCCATGAAGATCTTGTCACCGTTTACAGGGTTACGGAAGTGAACACCCTCTTCAGTGATCTTACGCATTGCACCTAGGCTGAACACTTGGAAGCCGCCTGAATCAGTCAGGATAGGACCGTGCCAGTTCATGAAATCGTGCAAGTCGCCGTGCATTTTCATGATTTCTTGACCAGGACGTAGCCATAAATGGAATGTGTTACCTAATAGAATTTCAGCGCCTGTGTCTTTCACTTCTTCAGGTGTCATACCTTTTACAGTACCGTAAGTACCTACAGGCATGAATGCTGGGGTTTCAACGGTACCGCGTTCAAACTGAAGTTGACCACGACGTGCGCCGCTATTAGTTTTTTTAAGTTCGTATTTTAATTTCACGAAGCCTCCAATATGCCAGAGAAACAATCTGACTGTTAATTCAGAACCTTAAGCCAAACAAAAGTTCAGTTTAGTGGGTTCTATGAGGAGCGGTCGCGTATTCCTTGCGAGAGATTAGACAGACACCCTGCCCGACTCCTAGCTTACTGCTAGCACCCGTAAATTCTGTTTATATCGTTTATAACCAGCTTAAATTAGCTCGTTTTCTTATTGATGAACATGGCATCGCCGTAGCTGAAGAAACGATATTCGCTCTTCACCGCGTGATCGTATGCGCCCATCACATGGTCGTAGCCAGCAAATGCACTTACCAACATAATCAGCGTTGATTCTGGCAAGTGGAAATTGGTAATCAAGCAATCCACCAACTGGTACTCATAACCAGGGAAGATGAAGATTTCAGTGTCACCGAAGAATGGAACTAACTCTGTGCCTTTCTTCAATGCATCTTGCGCTGCACTCTCTAGTGAGCGAACCGATGTTGTACCAACGGCAATAATGCGTCCACCACGCGCTTTTGCAGCCGCTACGGCATCAACCACTTCTTGCGGTACTTCAACGTACTCAGCATGCATGTGGTGGTCATTGATGTTGTCTACTTTAACGGGCTGGAATGTGCCAGCGCCAACGTGAAGCGTCACGTAAGCAAACTCGACACCTTTCTCTTTCATACCAGCCATTAGCTTGTCATCAAAGTGAAGACCTGCTGTTGGCGCTGCAACCGCACCCGGCTTTTCATTATAGACAGTTTGGTAGCGCTCTTTATCTGCATCTTCATCAGGACGATCGATGTAAGGAGGCAGTGGCATGTGACCAACACTGTTAAGAATCTCTAAAACGCTTTGATCAGATGTGAAATGGATTTCAAATAACGCATCGTGACGCGCCACCATTTCAGCTTCATACTCATCGTTCTCACCAAGGAACAACTTGGTGCCCGGCTTCGGTGATTTAGAACAACGAACATGCGCAAGAATGCTTTTCTCATCAAGCATACGTTCAACCAACACTTCAAGCTTACCGCCGGATGCCTTGCGACCAAATACACGAGCAGGAATTACTCGAGTGTTATTGAAAACGACAAGATCGCCTGGCTCAACTAAGTCTAAAACGTCTTTAAACGAACCATCAGCTAGGTTACCGCTATTGCCATCTAATTTAAGCAGGCGGCTTGCTGTACGCTCCTCTTGAGGGTAGCGAGCAATGAGTTCATCTGGTAGGTCAAAGTGAAAATCTGAAACTTGCATGTGTCTAGTCTTGTCTTAGTTGATGAGATTTGTGCCATTAACGAACTATAAATCGTAGTTGCTGGACAATGGTTACGGTAAGTCAATCGTTACCGGAAACATATCGCAAACACGACTAAAAATTTCGCAGTGGGCTAGTATAGGCACACGAGCCGCAATAGCAAGGTTTACAGCAATGGATTATTGTAAAGAGGCGTAAAATAATGCTACTGATTCACCTCCTTAAACTAAAAAATTAGTTGCATAAAACTCACTCAAAAATGCGTCAGATCTCAGTTATTTTTGGGATAAAAAACTATAGTAATAGTAACAAATAAAAAAGAAGGAGGTTCGTATGATCAAGGTTGAAGATATGATGACTCGCAACCCTCATACTCTATTGCGCTCACACTCACTGGCCGATGCTAAGCACATGATGGAAGCACTTGATATCCGCCATATTCCGGTCGTTGATTCCGACAGAAAGCTGCTTGGTGTGGTGACTCAGCGAGATGTTCTCGCAGCTCAAGAATCCAGCCTACAAAATATCCCACAAGCTCAATCTTTTACTCTTGCCACCCCCCTCAACGACATCATGCACAAAAGTGTTATGTCGGTAGAACCTCGTGCAGGATTGAAAGAATCGGCTATCTATATGCAGAAACACAAAGTGGGCTGTTTACCTGTCGTAGAAAACCATGAACTAGTGGGGATTATTACAGACAGCGACTTCGTCACAATCGCGATTAATTTGCTAGAGCTACAAGAAGAAGTCGAGCCAGAAGAAGCGGAAGTAGAGTAACGCTCGGAAGCTATAGAAAGAGCCTCATAAAACTATGAGGCTCAAAGTTAAGTTATTTATGTTGTTATAAAGGACCAGATTCGCCGCTACAAATTGAGGCACGTCGAGCCTTCAGGTTGTGCTGCACTATCATTCGGATATCATCAATCGCTTCAGTTTCAACAATGTCACCATATTCGTCACCTAACTGAAGAGACAACCTCCACCCTGAAGCTGCTACACTTCTCTCTTTAAATGAATAAGTTGGGTTAAGGAGCTCTTTATTATCATGATAGCCAGTCATGATATTAGCGCTCATATGCTGTTTAAAACTGCTTTTAGATACAACACCGTTATTGGAAATATCTGAAAAACGTGTTGAATAGGGAATCAAATCTTCTTTAAGCCCTTCGCCATCATCAGTTAACATTCCTGGAATACGGCTACGCATGTAGTTATTACCACCATAAGTAAGAAGTGCGCGAGTTGCAGATTCACCCGATATGTCATAATTGATTGCAAGGTTAATCGAAATCCCGTCAATTTTATCGGAGTAATTCCCAGCAACTTCTAAACACATCACATCATCTTCGTTGCCAAGTATCGGGCCATGAAAAAGGTTCGTTTTAGGAAAGTGTTTCACGGTACTGAACTCTACAGTTAACCATTTATCAAAGCCAAAGTTACGAGAAAGCAGCTTTAACTTTGCGTTAAACGCTTCATCTGCAGTCAACATATCTCCGCTACCATCAGGAGCAGGGTAGTAAATGGTTTTCCCACCATTATTATCGATGTAACCAAAAACATGTTCCTTTAGGGAAATAACATCCGTCACTTTCTGGCCGAATGGCGTATACCTCTTATCGTCAAAACGCTTTAATGCATCTAAGTAAGCGGTTGATCGCTGTGTATCTTGGAGCTTAAACACAAAGTTTTTATCAAAACCCTCAAGGCGATCATAAAACGACTCCTGCCATTTATACTCAAGTGCTTGTACAGCATAAAAAAGCCATTCTTTAAGGTTAGAGAACTCTGATTCAGCTCGAGATGTTTCAACGGTCAACGCACTGAAATTCAGCGGATTAGCATAAGAGCGTTCAGATTTAAGATGTTCATTTTGTTCTATTTGAGCAACCAAACGCTGAGCTTCTGCACTAAAGGCTACCAATCTATCGGCATCATCAACTAAATTAGAAAGCGACTTAGCCATATCAGCTTTAGCAGTTTCTAGCTCTAACGTTAGTTCCTTAATCCGACCTTCTGTAAAGACATCTAATTGTTCTGCTCGTAAGCCTTTGATTCTTGAACGCTCGAGCAAAGCCAACTTCTGAATATATAATTCAGCTTCAAGAGAGCTTCCCTTCAAAGCGCCTTGTAAGCTTTCAATAGCAGAAAATGTCGATGACAAGTCGGTGGAACCGATATCGTTCAAAAAGCGGCCTAAGATATCAAGAGAGCGCTTAACGTCTTCGGAAGACAGCACTAAATTCATATCCAAAGTCGACTTTCGGCTTTCATCAATTAAGCTTTTGAAAGGAATATCATTAAGACCCAACTTAACCGTAATCTCATCGATCGCATTGTTAACATCCTTATCTTGCTCAATACGTTCAATTTCTTTCGATATGTTTTTCAATACCTCACTATGAAGTCTATAGGCTCGTTCAACTTCGGTCTTTGTAGCTTGAACGCTTTTCAACTGGTAGCCGATTAAGCTTCCTTGACGTTGACTCTCGGTCTGTTCTTTACAAGGTCTAACATCCGAGTCGACCGAACATCCGAGTAAAGTAAACAATCTTGCCTTTAATCGGTCATTTTCTTGAGCGAAGTTTCGTGCAAATGAATCCAATTGATAGTGGTAATCAACACGCTCTTTTTGAGCTTTATTCAATGAATACTCTAATGAGTGTGACATCCCACCTAACACTTTTTCCAAAGACTCGAATGAGCTGTTCCCAATATTATCTTGCGAGTTGTAATCTGGCATCAACAAAACAAAATCATCAGGCAGCCCTAAATAGTTAGCTCCACCTTCGAGCCAATTGGCTACAGATTTCAAATCAACAATGTTGCCTTTAAATTTATCAAGCTCAGAGGACAACATTATATGGATATAGGAATCAGCGCCTAACAAACGACGTAGCTGCTTCTCTTGTAAAGAAACTCGCTCAAGCAGTGAGCTTGCTTCATATGCAAGCTTAGATTTTTGCTCTGCAGAGCTCGCCGATACTGCCTTTAATTTACTGAGTTGTACTTGCTGAGACAATAACTCATTCATTAATTGATAAGCTAATAAAGCATCTTTATAACCTGTAATTAAAAGGTCTTCTTGATATACCGGTAATGACTGTCCTTTGTCATTTAGATATCGAGCACTTTTTACATCACGAAATGGCTGCGCATTAGCAAATGTTTGAGGGTGGTTTTCGATCAACTTCCAATAGCCATCAAAAGCATTTAATAGAATATCGAAAGATTGTTGACGGTATTTTTCTACAGTTGAGGTACTCGCTTGCTCAATCCACTGTATTCTAGCTTGGTCAGTAGAACGATTAGCCAAAATAAAATCGGCTGTAGCGCGATCATAATAAATATCAAAAAGTACCGCTTCTAAATCTTCCATGTCGGAAGTTTCGACAACGAGGTTTTCAATAGCTTCAACTGCATCGTCAGCTTGACGTTTTTCTGCAATACCCCATAAAGAATCGAAGGGTACTCCTTCTCTAACTGCAGATAGTGCAACGATAATCTCGCCACTTTTTGGATCGAGAGTAAACATACGTTCCAAATAACGAAAAGCTGTTAAGTCCTTATTTTCAATACTTTGGGCATACTGAGGATACAATTTCGATAAAGTTTCTTCGATGACTGCATGCTGATTAGAAAATTGAGGTAGGTTTGACCAACAAGGTTCACCTTCAATAAATTCCTGATAACAATTTCGCTCTAAATTTACCTCATCGAACAAATCGTTCCCGTTTTTATCACCTGAAGCATTAGCCATTCCTGACAATAAAAAGAAGGGTGCAACAAGCCCTACCAAACGTTGTTTAGTATCATTCATAATTATTCTTTTGATTTTATTTTTGACTAATTAGTAAATAACATCATCGTCATTTACTTTACCTAACTAACAATAAAAGTTATTTATTATTAGTTAGGCTTACTATCCATACAGAGAATGCAACATCAACTTTTATAAAACACAATTATCATTAACTTAATTAGGCTCACATTTCCTAGCAAGTAGAATGACAAAAAGGATAATAAAATCGAAGATTAATTAGATAATTAAAAAGTCGCCCCCGAAATATACAATTAGAAATGATGTTTTGTTCAATTATTCGTAAAAATAAAAGAGCGGCTTACATAGCCGCTCAAAGGTAGATTTTTATCTATTCGTACACTGAGATTTTAAAGCAACTCAGAAACCACATCTGCTAATTGATGGAAGGTTTCACGACGTGACGAGCTTGGACGCCAAACAAGGCCTATATCTCGATACGCTTGCTGACCTGGGGGATCAATCACCACTAGGTTTTGATTTTCCAACAAGCCGTGATCAATCGCCATTTGCGGAATAAAGGTGGTTCCTAAACCATTAGCTACCATTTGCACTAATGTATGAAGACTCGTCGCTGTAAACGGGTTTATCTTCTCTTTATCTGTTAGCTTACAGGCTGATACTGCGTGCTCGGTTAAACAGTGTTCATTTTCCAATAAGAATACAGACTCGTCTGGTAGGTCATCATATTTAATCGGGACACGAATACCATCGGCTTGAGTTCGACTGATCACCATTCTAAATGGATCTTGCCCGACAACTTTGCTTTCCATGTTGTCGATATCGACGGGCAAGGCCAAAATCAGTACATCTAACTCACCATGACGTAGTGCAGCCAACAGATTGGTTGTCGTGTCTTCACGTAACAGTAAATTCAACTGTGGAAAGCGTTGGTTCGCTTCTTGTACCAAATCGCACAAAAGGAACGGTGCAATGGTAGGAATACACCCTACTCGCAGCTGCCCTTGCATCGCATCTCCGTTACATAGGTTACCGAGTTCGACAAGATCTTGCCCTTTCGCCAATAGCTCTCGTCCATGCTTGACCACCAGCTCACCCGCTTGCGTGAAGACCAATGGACTCTTTTTATCTTTCTTCTCATAAAGAGGGCAACCGATAAGCTCTTCTAGGTTTTGAATACCTTTACTTAGAGTAGACTGGCTAACGAAACAGCGATCAGCTGCGTCGCTAAAGTGGCGTGTTTCGTGAAGAGTAACAAGATAGTGAAGTTGCTTAAGACTTGGCCATTTATTCATGAAATTACTTTGTAATATGAGTAGGATAAGTTACACGAAGGTCATAAGACCTGAGAAAAGGACAAAGAATAAGCTTATCGCTTTTTTCGATTAACTTAATCTATTTAATTCGCTTTTTTCTATAGTACCGATTGTACTATAGTTTGTCGCGTAGAAACGGAGCCCAAACAAAGATGTGTTGGGCCAACTAATTTTTTAGGAGATTCCAAAATGGTACTAGTAGGTCGTCAAGCCCCTGACTTTACTGCAGCAGCTGTTCTAGGTAACGGTGAGATCGTTGATAACTTCAACTTCGCAGAATTCACTAAAGGTAAGAAAGCTGTAGTTTTCTTCTACCCACTAGACTTCACTTTCGTTTGTCCTTCAGAGCTAATCGCTTTCGACAACCGTCTTGAAGATTTCCAAGCTAAAGGCGTTGAAGTAATCGGTGTTTCTATCGATTCTCAATTCTCTCACAACGCATGGCGTAACACTGCTATCGCTGACGGCGGTATCGGTCAAGTTAAATACCCACTAGTTGCTGACGTTAAGCACGAGATCTGCAAAGCATACGATGTTGAGCACCCAGAAGCAGGCGTTGCTTTCCGTGGTTCTTTCCTAATCGATGCTGACGGTCTTGTACGTCACCAAGTAGTTAACGACCTTCCACTGGGTCGTAACATCGACGAAATGCTACGCATGGTAGACGCACTAAACTTCCACGAGAAGAACGGTGAAGTTTGTCCTGCACAATGGGAAGAAGGTAAATCAGGTATGGACGCATCTCCAAAAGGTGTTGCAGCATTCCTATCTGAGCACGCTGACGACCTAAGCAAGTAATTACCTCTTAAGCCCGAACTCAACGCGGGTTAATGGTTGGAAGACTCTCTATAAAGAGAAATAAAGCATAAGCTAATAGCGCAAAGCGCACCGCCAATCAGTTAAGAAGTAAAGTCTTATTCAAAGCCCGAAGTTCACGCTTCGGGCTTTTTGCATCTATTGCTTCAATAATGATTTATTCCTCGCTCATATCCACTATGAATAGAGGTAACCGCAAAGCCAAACTTTACCTCTATTTTCCTCTATCTCTACCTATTCAGAATCATCCCAAGATTGCTATGATTTCATCAGTATCTTTTTAAACGGATAAACATGATGAACATCGAAATTGAAGTCTGTATCGATAACTTAGAATCTCTACACAACGCGCTGTCTGGCGGCGCAAATCGCATTGAACTTTGCTCCTCACTAGCACTTGGCGGGTTAACTCCTAGCTTCGGTATGATGAAACAAGCGGCAAGAGTTTCGTCCGTTCCTGTCTACGCTATGATACGACCAAGACAGGGCGACTTCATTTTCGATGATGACGATATGCTCTGTATGCTTGAAGATATTGAAGCTTGTGCGAGTGCAGGATTGAATGGGGTCGTACTTGGCGTGTTAGCGCCGAATGGAAGTATTGATATGCCAAAAATGCAGCAACTGGCTGACAAAGCGCACTCATTAAAGCTTGGGATTACGTTTCACAGAGCCATTGATCAAAGCTCTGATTACCAAACAACCTTAGAACAGGTCATCGCACTTGGATGTGAAAGGGTCCTGACATCAGGGCTTGCTGTTAATGCTGAGCAAGGCATCAATATCTTGGCAGAGATGGTTAAACAGGCCGATAGTCGAGTCGACATCATGGCAGGGGCTGGCGTCAACGCAACGAATGCGAAAATGATTCACAGCACCACCCAAGTACCTGCACTTCACCTTTCAGGTAAATCGACAAGACCGAGCCTAATGGAAAGCAACTCAAGTGCTCAAATGGGCAGTAATGATATTGATGATTATCAGATCCCCGTGACTGATGCGAATAAGATATCCGATGTAAGAGCTGCCCTTACCGCTTTAGGACAATAGTCGCTACCAAAAATCGAAAAGAACCACGCTGACTAATCTAACTGACTGACGTATATTAGATTTAATAACGCAGTAAACCTTTCATGGACAGATATGGCTAAAGACTTATTCAGCTCTCTCGATTTAAACTTGTTACGTACCTTTCTGATTGTTTATCAAGAAAAAAACACCAGAAAGGCGGCAGAACGTTTATTCGTTTCTCAGCCAGCAGTTAGCCAAGCCCTACAGAAGCTAAGATACCACTTCAATGATGACCTTTTCGTTAAAGTTCATGGAGGTTTGCAGCCTACCGCTTTCTCAGAACAGCTCACTAATCAAATCAAACCGTTCATGGACGGTCTATCTATCGCGATTAATGCATCGAACGCTTTTGACCCGAAAGAGATTGACTACACGTTGAAAATAGCCCTATCTCCAGTGGTACTTTCTTGTCTGTCCGGCTCACTTTTTAAAGATATAAGAGCACAAGCACCAAACGCTAAACTAAAGCTTGTTCCATGGTCAAACTCGTCTGTCTCAGATATACAAAAAGATGAGGTTTTGATGGGAGTAAGCTATTTAGGAGAAAAGACAAGTAAAGAAGTCTATACAAGGCAGCTCATTGAATTAACAGGACGTATATTTGTTAGGCAAGATCACCCTTTAAAGCAAGATACCATAACTCCATATGATATGGCAGGGTACGATATCGCTTCATTAGTCACACCAGGTTGGAATGACAATTTTAGCTTAGCGTCTCAGATTCTAACCGACCTTTCCATCGAGCATAGTATAGGTTTCCGCAGCGAATTGGTCATGGCTCTAATCGATGTCATTCAACATACTGATATGTACATGCCCCATTCCAACCTATTCCCAGTAGAGAATTATCCGAACCTACGTGGAATTGACGTTTTAGTTGAGGGACATGTACATACAAAGCCAATCTATAGCTATATACACATTAAAAATCGAAACTCGCCTTTGACAAATTGGCTTTCAAAACTCATTAAACAAGTTTTATCAGAACAGCTTCAAAAGTAAGCTCAGTTACAAGGTATATATTGAACCCTAGTCTTCTGGACGCCAACTCAATGCACTCGCGATAGTACCAATAACTAGCGTATCTTTCTCATCATCATTAAGTTCAGGCATCATCTGTAAAGTTAGCATTCCATTCGTCTGAGCGGCTGCTACCTCTTGTGAAACTTGTTTAAAGCTATACCCTAAAGGTTTTTCAACTGACATCAAAAGGTCTTTGCTTGAGTGGACAGTTTCTACATCATATTTACTCGACCCAACTCGTATGTAGCCAGCTTCTTTCTTCTCTAAACTAACTTTAATCATCCCAGATTGAGGCTCTAAGACGAACTCTCCTACTTTCTCATTCCTTTGGGTTACAGAGCAGCGATAAGGCTTATTGCCACCGAAATCAACACCCATATAGTTAACTGAAGTCCCACCGCCAGAACAAATTAAGTTCCACACCTGACCATTGTCGTTTCTAGTGATCTCAGCTGCAAGCTCTCCGTCTTTAAAAGAGACAGTATCAAACCATGTTGAACTTGATGAGTTTCGACTGTATTTGCCTTGATACATACCTGCAATATCAAACGTTCCTTCTTGTCCCAATCCCCAGAAGTCACCATCTGTTTTAATAATAAGTTGCGGTTGCTTACTAACCACTTCTGATTTGTCCATGATGGCAACGCTGCCGCACGCTGTTAACGTGAAAAGAGGGGACAAAACTAAAAGAAACTTTTTCATACTGATATCTACCTGAAAAATAAATGTGGAGGATAAATTCAGCAAGAGAATAAATTAAAGATTAATCGGAATATAGTAAACACTAATGAGCCACATCGACATTATCGTCATTATCGTCATTACATCGGAACAAATACACTAAATAACATAAGGTTAAGTAGACGTTTATCTATCAAACTCGTTTTGTAAGGCTACGTAAGACAAAGCACTCGCTAAATAACGATAACAACCACTGATAAGTACACGTTATTACAGAGATAACCAATGCGAATTAGCCTGCTCTTTCAAAGTCCATATAATGATTACCGTTATCCAGTTAATTCTCTGGGTTCATTCATGGATCGACCTAATGCTAAGGAGAGCAAAAATTACTTCGGTGGTACCATGAAACTAAAAACACTTCTTCTAACTTCGGCTTTATTCTCAACCTCTGCATTTTCAAGTGGTCTTCATTTATCCCCTGAACTAAAAATTGGTTCTTATCATGGCTTCGGGTTACAGGCGGGTGTTACTGATATGGCAAATTTAGGTGCCGTTTACCTAAGTTATTCTCACCTTTGGTATGACAGCGATCGATATGATGAAACTGTCAATGCATATCGTGTTGGTATCCAAAATATGTTTGGAAGAAACCAAAACCACGGCTTTCAGGCTGAGATAGGTGTGGCAAGTTATGATGGTACAAAAACACGCTCAGGCGAAGTAGAAGAAAAGACAACACACGGGTTAAGCCTTGGCGGTGCCTACGTTTACCAAGCGACACCAATGCTTGGACTGCGTGCTGGTGTTGATATGAATATTTTTGATCACAATAAAACCTTTGTGCCTTACGACACGACGATCAATTTCAATCTTGGTGCAATTCTTAGCTTTTAAAGAGTCCCTTACTTCAGTGCGTCATCTAGGCTTTGATCGCCTAAATGGCGCACATCTTTCCCTTTCACAAAGTAAATAATGTATTCACAGATATTCTGGCAACGATCCCCCACTCGCTCAATCGCACGAGCCGACCACATCACCTGTAAAATATTTGGGATGTTATTAGGGTCTTCCATCATATAAGTCATTAACTGACGAATGACAGCCTCGTATTCCGCATCCAACTTATCATCAAGCTTGTGAACTTCTGCCGCCGCATCGACATCCATACGAGCAAAAGCATCTAATACTTGGTGAAGCATGGTGATAGCCTGACGGCAAAGAGGCTCTAACGAAACATGGAACTTTTGTTCTTTGGTCGAAGGGATCTCTATCGCACCTTGAGCGATTTTAGAGGCAACATCGCCAATACGTTCTAGATCGGTAATCGTTTTGATGATCGCCATAATCAGACGCAAATCTTTCGCTGTCGGCTGACGCTTTGCAATGATTCGAGTACACGCCTCATCAATCGACACTTCCATCGCATTCACTTTATGGTCGTCACGAATCACTTTTTTAGCCAATTCAACATCGTCTTTATGAAGCGCCTGCATTGCAAACGAGAGTTGCTGCTCCACTAGCCCACCCATGGTCAATACATGAGTACGGATCGACTCTAACTCGACATTGAATTGCCCTGAAATGTGGCGACCGAAATGCATAGCTGCTCCTTGAAAGAAATGAAGAAAGCCATTTTTATAGAGTGACTTAGCTCTAGATGACACCTCTGTAGAGGTTAGCCATATCTACCAGTAATGTAGTCTTCCGTCTGATTTTTCAATGGAGACGTAAAAATTGAGTCCGTATCTGAGTACTCGATCAATTTTCCCATATGAATAAAGGCAGTATGGTCACTTACACGCGCGGCTTGTTGCATGTTGTGGGTAACAATCACTACTGTGTATTGTGTTTTGAGATCGTTGATCAACTCTTCAATCGTCAAAGTAGAAATCGGATCCAGTGCAGATGTCGGTTCGTCCAACAAGAGTACTTCAGGCTCAATCGCGACCGCACGAGCAATAACCAAACGCTGCTGTTGGCCGCCAGATAAACCAAAGGCGTTCTCATGCAGTCGATCTTTCACTTCATCCCATAGCGCTGCAGCACGAAGAGAGCGCTCAACCGCATCATCAAGGTCTCGGCTGTTGCTAATACCTTGCAGCCTCAAACCATAAACCACATTCTCATAGATAGATTTAGGGAAAGGGTTTGGGCGCTGGAATACCATACCAACACGACGCCGTAAGGTCGCAACATCCACCTCAGGGTGATAGACATTCTTGCCATGAAGCTTCACTTTCCCAGAAACCTTACACCCTTCAACTAAGTCATTCATGCGATTAATGCAGCGCAGCAAGGTCGATTTACCACACCCTGATGGGCCAATAAAAGCCGTCACTTGCCCCTTTGGAATTTGCATTGAAATATCATCGAGTGCTTGGCTCTCTTTATAATATAGATTTAGCCCCTCAATTGAGATAGCAACTTGCTCATCCTTCAGGTTATGAACATCTAGTGGTGCTTGGTAACCCAAGGTTTCATTAATCGAGAACATTTAATCTTGTCCTAAGGTTCGGTATTTTTCACGCAAGTTATTACGGATATTGATGGCTGTTAAATTCAATCCAACAATCACCGTAACCAATAAAAATGAAGTGGCATACACTAAAGGTCGTGCCGCTTCAATATTAGAGGTTTGAAACCCAACATCATAGATATGAAAGCCTAAATGCATGAACTTTCTGTCTAAATGTAGATATGGAAACTGACCATCTACTGGCAAGCTTGAAGCTAATTTCACAACACCCACCAGCATTAGTGGAGCCACTTCCCCTGCGGCTCTCGCGATTGCCAAAATTAAACCCGTGATAATCGCAGGACTTGCCATCGGTAAAACAATACGCCAAAGCGTCTCAAATTGAGTCGCACCAAGGGCTAATGAACCGTGCCTCACAGAGCTAGGAATCCGCGTTAGGCCCTCTTCGGTGGTTACGATAACTACTGGAAGCGTCAATACCGCTAAGGTTAGAGCAGACCATAATAGGCCTGGGGTACCAAATGTCGGAGCAGGTAATCGCTCAGCATAAAACAGCGTGTCAATCGAGCCACCAATGGTATATACAAAAAAGCCTAAACCAAAAACACCGTATACAATCGACGGAACACCCGCCAAGTTAATTACGGCAATACGAATCAAGCGCGTCAGGGCGTTGTTTTTTGCATATTCATGAAGATATATTGCAGCAACTACGCCAAGAGGCATCACTACGATCGACATAAGAATAACCAACAATACAGTGCCGAAAATCGCAGGAAACACACCGCCTTCAGAGTTTGAGTCTCGTGGGTTCTCTGATAAGAATTTCCAAACTTGTTTACCCCAATGCCCTACCTTCTCAGGGTAAGACATCTTGTTGGGATACCAATAATCTAGAATATGACTGAGTGGTATTTCAACCTTTTCGCCCGTCATATCCTCCACAAGTAAACTTTCTACATTGAGCTGTGTTCTGAGATGCTCAAGCTTTACTTCTGCTTCATCTAACTGACGGCTTAATTCCAGTTTAGTTTGAGTATAGGTTTTAAGGTATTCATCACTCACTGACTCATTGAGTTCAAGCTTACGCCTTTCTAAACGCAAGTTTTCTAATTGCCAGCTGATATTACGGATTTCTTGACTCACAACACGTGATGTTTCTTCGCGTAACGTATCAGCGAATGCCAAGCCTTGTTCGAGCTTTTGGTCAATGTTCGAATCGAATGTACCAGAAGCGGTCTTAAAGCCCACCGGCTTACCAAAGAAATAACCACCACGACTTCGTTCAATCACTGCCCACTCAGACGGAGTGGTTGGTTCACGTAAGTTAACATCCAGAATCGAAACAAAGTCCGCAGAGTACAGTTCTCTGTTGGCGACTTTAATGCTTAAGCGCTGTATTAGCCCTGTCGACAAATTTTGAGGCGACAGAAGGTCATGGACTTGTGGAACTTGCTCTATCGGAATGTACTTTCGTTCATATAACTGACCAATCAATAAATCTTGTTTTGATACGGTTTCGTCAAGGTCGACCACTAACGATAAGTCTTTGGAATCAACTTGCCATTGGTATAAAGGAGCTGGCCAAAAATAGGTTAGGCCCTTCCAGCCAATCAACAGCATGAGACCAAGGACAGAAAGCATACTGATGCTCACCGCCCCACCCGTTAGCCATATCCACGGAGAGCCCGATCTAAACCAAAATATTAATGACTTAAATTTATTCATCACGATCTACCTTACTCTTGACGAGCGGGCTCAAGGAACAGAAAATGCCACGAGATAGGCTAGTCAAACAGCTAACAGTCATTGATGCATATTGAAGTAAATCTTTAAAACTACAGCGCACGATATTTATCTCTCAGTCTTTGTCTAACCCACTCTGCAACTGAGTTCACCGCAAACGTGAAAATAAACAGCAACAATGCTGCTAAGAACAATAAGCGGAAGTGAGAACCGCCAACTTCTGATTCAGGCAGTTCAACTGCAATCGTTGCTGATAGCGTTCTCATCCCTTCCAAAATATTCCAATCGAGAATAGGTGTGTTACCTGTAGCCATCAAGACGATCATTGTTTCGCCAACCGCTCGTCCTAACCCCATCATGATGGCTGAAAAGATACCCGGACTAGCCGTCAATAACACTACATAAATAAGGGTTTGCCACGCTGTTGCGCCCAACGCCAATGAACCATCTGATAAGTGTTTAGGTACAGAGAAAATAGCGTCTTCGGCGATAGTGAAGATTGTCGGGATAACCGCAAAGCCCATAGCAAAACCAACCACCAGCGCATTGCGCTGGTCAAAATCGATGCCATAATTAGCCAAAAAAGTACGAATGTCACCACCAAACAACAAGGCTTCGATGCTGTTTCCACCAGCAAACACAGCGCCCACCGTAATCATCAATACCGGTATCAATATTAAAGCATGCCAGCCATTAGAGAAGCGACTCGTCACCATTTTAGGTAAGCAGTACCAAACAAGCCCCGTAAATAATGTGCTTAGTGGTAATAAAACCATTAATGAGAAGACTGCAGTTAAATGCGTTTCAACAATTGGAGCAAACCAAAGCCCGGCCAAAAATCCGATGATCACGGTCGGAAGTGCTTCCATCAGCTCTATCGAAGGCTTAACCACTCTTCGCATTCGTGGAGACATGAAGTAGGCAGTGTAAATGGCTCCGAGCACAGCAACCGGCACGGCAAACATCATCGCAAACAGAGCGGCCTTAATGGTACCGAACGTGATAGGTACTAAACTGAATTTCTCTTCAAAGTCATCGTTCGCCGACGTTGATTGCCAAACGTATTGTGGCTCAGGGTAACTTTCGTACCAGACCTTTTGCCAAAGTGATGAGAATGATATTTGTGGGTATTCATTGTCGACTTTAGCCACACTGATAGTGCCATCAATCAACGTCGCCAGATGCAGTTCATTGGCAGACATAGCGGCTAATTGTGGTGACTTATCAAACGCTCGTTCAAACAACGACAGCTTTTCACTGGTTGTATAATGGCTTTGTAATGTGCCGTTTTTATAGAAGCTGTAAAAACCCTTTCTATAAGTATCGGGCAGGATAAATTGCACTTGTTCGGCAAGTTGGAAATCTCGAATATGGGTCAGACTACGCTTTTCATCTTTGAGTACATCGAACCACTGAGAAACCTGTCCGTCCTCATGCGTGACCAACAACGAGTATGCCCCAGACAGTAAATCGATGCTTTTTACGGAATGCTTCGCATCGTTTAAGCTAAGGTCAATCACTTCACGAACACCAAAGCCGTTATCTGATAGTTTTAAAACAACCAAATCCGATTGTGCTCGGAGATATAAAGTTTGCCCATCAGGTGTGACGAGCAGTTGCTGCTGCAAGCCCAATTTATCCGACAGCCATTGGCTCTGCTGAAAAACATACTGACCAGTAAGGTCGCTCTGATACCACTTAACCAAGACTCGCTGGTCACTTAACTGAGCAGCAACCGTAATACCGCGTCCATTTTTTGAGAACGCAAATTTGTCGATCGTTGCCCCGTTTGAGGATTCATCATTTAAAAATGGTTCAGGGAGATCGATTTGCTCAATTTTAGGTTCGGCTTCGCTGCCCTTTTTCAGCACAGGCGCACTATACTCAGGATAGAAAAGAGTAAGGTTGCTGGCGCTGTCGGCAAAAGCAAACCAGTTTTCAGATGGGGTATTTCGAGAAAAGGCGACTGGGTTGGCTACAACATTACGCTCAAAGTAAGAGTGTGTATTTTGGGCCTCTAAATCCCAAAACTGTACCAAACCGGATTTTTCGATAGTAAATGCATGCTGACCATATTCGTCAACTGATAAGACGATAGGCTTTTCTACGGCAACGGTCTTCACGGCTTGGTCAGTATCTAAACCAGTGTCAGAAAACACAGGTAAAATGACCATCGCCAAGTAAACAAAGATCAATACCAGAGCAGCGAGAACACTGACCGCACCACATGTCACCGAAAAGCGGACGAGACGATCTTTCAACCATCTTTTTTTGTCGCGCTCTTTCAATGAAAATTGGGCTGAAGCCATCTGTTTATCTACCTTTTTTTAGCTACTGACATAATATGTATCTTAGATGACAATTATATTACAAGTTACGTTAAACAACTGAAACTAATAACAAGTTTGTTAGCCATATTTCTTAAAGTAAGATCATAGATTTTGTGCATTTTGCTATTCTAAATTAAAGTAATCAGCTCTATAGCCAGTACTCAAGGATTCTCATCTCGATGGAAAAAGACTATGTCACAAAAGAACTTAGCTGGTTATCGTTCAACGAAAGAGTGCTCCAAGAAGCGGCAGACAAGTCAGTACCATTAATCGAAAGGGTTCGTTTTTTAGGTATTTACTCGAAAAACCTCGATGAGTTTTACAAAGTTCGATTTGCTGATGTGAAGCGAAAGATCTTACTTCAAGATCCACAGCTACTCTCCAACTCGCTGAAAACTTTACTGACTCAAATGCAGAGTAAAGCGAGCAAGCTCGATGCTCAATTCCATGATCTGTATAACGACCTGTTGTTGGAACTAGCGCGCAATCGTATTTTTCTGGTCAACGAACAGCAAATCAGCGAAGAGCAAAGTGACTGGATCAAAAAGTACTTTAAGAAAAAAGTGCTACCACACTTAACTCCGTTTCTCTTGAACGAAGATAGCCAGTTACTCAATATTCTCAAAGACGAACAAAGCTACTTAGCCATCGACATCGGGCATGAGGCATCTTCTCAATATGTCTTACTCGAAATCCCATCAGAGGAACTCCCTCGATTTGTAAAGCTACCGGAAGCTTCGGGTTCTCAGCGTATGACTTTGATCTTGTTAGATAATATAGTTCGATTTTGTTTGGATGACTTGCTTAAAGGATTCTTTGAGTATGACTCATTGCGTTGTTTTGCGATAAAAATGACGCGTGATGCCGATTATGACCTTCAAGAGGACAATGAAAATAACCTATTAGAATCGATGTCTTTAGGTTTAGAACAGCGCTTAACGGCACTGCCGATACGTCTGCTCTATGAATCAGAAATGCCAGCTGAAATGCTCAACTTCTTACAAATCAGGCTTAAATTGTCTGACTATGATAGTGTCATTGCAGGTGGTCGTTATCATAATTTCAAACATTTCTCTGAGTTCCCAAGCCTTAACCGACGTGATTTAGTTAATCGCCCACTACCCGCGATTAAGTGCGCGCATTTCAACCACTACCCAAACTATTTCGAAGCAATCAAGGCGCGTGACATCTTACTCCATTACCCTTATCACACCTTTAATCACATCACTGAACTTGTTAGGCAGGCTTCCTTTGATCCCAAGGTAACCTCCATCAAAATAAATGTTTACCGTGTTGCGGAAGGCTCAAAACTCCTCAGCTCGATCATCGACGCTGCGCACAATGGTAAAAAGGTCACCGTGGTTGTCGAGCTGCAAGCCCGCTTTGACGAGCAAGCCAATATTCAATGGACCAAGAAACTTCAAGAAGCGGGTGTAAAAGTCATCCATGGCATCCCGAGCTTAAAAATTCACTCCAAGCTGCTGCTCATTAAACGAAAAGAAGGCAAGCATACAGAGTATTATACCCATATTGGCACCGGTAACTTTCATGAAGTTACAGCGCGCGTGTATACCGATTTTTCTCTGCTCACTGCGAATGAAGATTTGACTCAAGAGGTGAGACAAGTCTTTAAATATATTGAAAACCCTTATCAAAAGTCACAGTTCAAGCAACTGATTGTGTCACCAAAGAATACAAGAAAACGCCTCTACCAGTTGATAGATAATGAAATACAAAATTCGATAGAAGGTAAGCCCGCAAGCATCACTCTAAAACTCAACAACTTGGTTGATCGAGAGATCATTGAAAAACTCTATCAGGCCAGCCAAGCCAATGTAAAAGTGAGAATGATCATTCGCGGCATGTGCTCTCTTGTCCCTAGCATACCCAACATCAGTGACCATATTGAGATTGTTAGTGTGGTCGATCGTTTTCTCGAACACCCGAGAGTAATGATATTTAGTAACGCTGGAAAGCCGAAAGTCTATATCTCCTCTGCTGACTGGATGACACGAAACTTTGATCACCGCATCGAGGTTGCAGCCCCAATTTTAGATCCAAAGATCAAGCAAACCATTATCGATATCACCGAGTTTCATTTCGATGACAGTAACAAAGCTCGAGTGTTAGACCAATCGATGAGCAACCCTTACATACAACCACCAGCTAACCCACTTGATTACCCGACGTCACAACTCTCCACTTACCACTATATTAAACGTATGGAGAAACTTGCTCGCAAGAAGTACAAACAAGAGAAGAAATCATGCCGCTAATTGATAACAGACATTCTCGATGTATTGCCGCTATAGACTTGGGCTCGAACAGCTTTCACATGGTAGTTGCCCGAGTATTCGATCAACACCTGCAATTAGTCAGCAGACACAAACAGAAAGTGAGATTAGGTAATGGATTGGATGAACGTAACTTCCTATCCGAAAGCGCTATCGAGCGAGGCCTAGAATGCCTTAAAGTATTCGCAGAGCGACTAGCAGATTTTGAACTTGATGATGTCAGAGTTGTTGCGACTCATACTCTAAGAAAAGCCAAAAACGCTAAAGACTTCTTAGAGCAAGCTAAACCATTGTTCCCTTTTCCAATCGAGATCATTTCCGGTCAAGAAGAAGCTCGAATAATCTATAACGGCGTAGAACACACTCAAACCGCCTCAGAAACTAAATTGGTTATTGATATTGGTGGAGGGAGTACCGAACTCGTCGCAGGACAAGGTTTTACTCCCTTAATTATGCGCAGTTTACCTATGGGATGCGTCAGTTTCACTCAACGTTTCTTTGCTGACGGAGGACTAACCTCAAAACACTTCTCAGATGCTAATACCGCGGCTACTCGTCTATTGATGCCATTAATTGAAGAATATACAAAAGCCCCTTGGGAAATCGCCTTTGGCTCATCAGGGACAGCTAAATCAATAAAAGAGGTACTCATTGGCTTAGGGTTCACCGATGGCCTCATTACGCTCCAACGCCTGTCCTATTTAAAGAATCACTTATGTGAATTTTCATCATCCAAAACCTTAAATCTTTCAGGTTTAAGTGATGAGAGAAAGCCAGTGTTTGCTGCTGGCGTTACCATTCTTTCAGCAGCCATGGATACGCTAGACATCAAAGAGTTACATTTTTCTGATGGAGCCCTGAGAGAAGGCGTTCTTTATGACATGGAGGATCGATTTAAAGATATAGGTGTTCGAATAAGAACTGCCGAAACGCTCATCTCTCGATACCATGTAGACGTAACTCATGGCAAGAAAGTGAAAGAACTCTCTCTTTCATTGCTCAAACAAATACAACCTCAAGTGACAACGGCGGTCACTAATGAGCTGTATGATCTGCTTAGTTGGGCTGCATTACTTCATGAGGTAGGACAAAGTATTGCATTCCAAGGCTATCATCGCCATTCGGCTTATCTACTTAAGCACACGACAATGCCAGGCTTTAATACTGAGCAACAACGTCTTATATCAACATTGGTTCGCTATCAAAGAAAAGCGCTCAAGCTACAAGATTTGCCGGAACTTTCTCTGTTTACCCTGCAACAAATCACCCTACTGATTCGTGTATTGAGACTCGCTATCTTACTCAACCGTCAGCGAAATCAAGCACAGGCCCCAGACGTATCGCTAACTATAAAACAACAGGATAACTGGGAATTGAAAGGATCTAACAGCGATTGGTTGGCCCATAACCAACTGCTTGATTGTGAACTCAGAGAAGAGCAACGACGTTGGCAAAATGCTGGATGGTTGTTGAAGCTAAAATAACGAACCATCAAAATAAAAACAGCCTGCGGCATCGCAAGCTGTTCATATGTTTCTTTTCTAAGTTTGTAGTAGCCTCAATCAGAGCCCGACTTTTGCCAACTCTTGCTCTGCGAACTCAGACGGTATCGCTAAATAGCCATCTTTCTCTACCAGTTCTTGCCCTTGCTTTGAGAACACAAAAGTGAGGAACTCTCTCTCAACAGGAGAAAGCGGTTTATCTGGGTGTTTGTTCACGTATACATAAAGAAAGCGTGATAGAGGGTAATCACCACTCAAGATATTCGCTCGAGTCGGCTCTACATAATCAGAACCATGCTCGGTAATAGGAATTAACTTAACGCCAGCCACTCGATAGCCAATACCCGAATAGCCAATCCCGCTGATTGATGAAGCGACCGACTGTACAACCGATGCAGAACCTGGCTGTTCATTGACTCGGTTCTTAAAGTCACCACCGCATAAGGCGTTTTGTTTGAAATAGCCGTAGGTTCCCGAAACGGAGTTACGACCAAACAGTTGGAATCGATGTTTTGCCCATGGCTGATCGACTCCTAAATCTTGCCAATCGGTTAGCTGTTTCGTTGCACCGCAACGCAGTGTCTCTGAAAATATACCGTCAATTTGGCGAAAATTGAGCCCTTCAATAGGGTTATCACGATGCACAAAAATGCCAATGGCATCGATAGCAACTCGCAGTGCCGTCGGCTTATAACCATGCTCTCTTTCGAATGCTTCGACTTCTCTTAGGCGCATCGGTCGGCTCATTGGCCCTAAGTGAGCAGTACCTTCGGTTAAGGCTGGAGGAGCGGTAGAAGAGCCAGATGCTTGGACTTGAGCATTTACATTCGGATAGTAAGACTTGAACTCTTCCACCCATAGCGTTGTCATGCCTGCCAAGGTATCCGAACCTACCGACAATAAACTCCCGGAAATGCCTGGAACCTTAGAATAATCAGGAAGAGAATCGACACCTTGTTCTGCATGGACAGAGTTAACCAAAGCCAACGCTAACAATGAACTGACGGGGAAACGCACCCTGCGTATGAGAGAAATCATGACACAGTCAATCGATTTGGAAGCGTGAAGTAGAAGCGGCTACCGACACCCACTTCACTTTGAATTTCTAAATGTGAGTCATGGTGACTAAGCGCATGTTTCACAATAGCTAATCCAAGACCACTACCACCAGTATCACGAGAACGGGCTTTATCTACACGATAGAAACGCTCTGTGAGTCGATGTAAATGCTGAGGTTCAATACCATCCCCCGTATCTGACACGTCTAAGCAGGCACCTTGGCTTGTTTGATACCAGCGAACTTTAACCGTAGCGCCCGGAGGTGTGTATTTGACTGCGTTATAAACCAGATTCGATATCGCACTTCGCAACTGATCTTCATCAGCTAATACGCGCAGGCTCTTATCAATATCAAACTCAAGCTTGTGTTCCCGATCGCCACTCAAGCTCGCGGCTTCTTTCTCAAGAACCTCAAGCATGGCGGGAACGTTCACCACTTCATCCAACTCGTGCATTGGCGCTGCTTCAATTTTTGAAAGTGTAAGCAGTTGATTGACCAGACTGTTCATACGGTTCAGTTGCTCAGTCATTACACCATGAGCCTTGGTCCACATTGGGCCAACGATCATGTCTGGATCTTCCGTCATTTCAAGGTAGCCTTGAAGTACGGTCATTGGAGTGCGCAACTCATGAGATACGTTAGCGAAGAAGTTACGACGCATGCCCTCTAGCTGCTTAAGTTGAGTCACATCACGCACCACCATCAGGTGTTCACCCTCGGTATACGGCACAATACGCAGCTCAAGCATACGCTCCACATTCAGTGGAGAAGGCATCTCTAATGGCTCAGAGAAATCTTGCTTGTTCAGATATTTAATAAAGTCAGGCGTGCGAATCAGGTTCGAGATCGGTTGTCCTGAATCATCTGGCCAACGAAAGCCCAATAAATACTGAGCAAGCTTGTTACACCAAACGATATTGCCTTCACCGCGAAATACCACAACGGCATCGGGAAGCGATTCTGCACCGTTACGGAAACGGCGGATAAGATTGGTCAGTTCTTTACGTTTGCGACGTTGTCTCTGCTGCATACGATAGATACCGTTGAACAGAGATTCCCAGTTTCCTGAGCCTGAAGGTGGTGTTAGACGCTTCTCATCCCACAACCATGCGGACAAACGCATTTGGTTGTGTAGATGCCAGCCGAGCTGCAATACCGTAGCAGCCAGCAGTAACCAAGGTAGGTAACCGAATATCCATCCGACTAAAACCCATGGTGCGTAAAAAAAAGCCAGCTCCCAAGCCAGCTTTTTCCAGGTTAACTTTTCAACCATTCAGGACTCCGTAAACTGGGCAGCGAAGCCACATTAAGCCTTTGTAGAAAAACGGTAGCCAGCGCCACGAACCGTTTGGATTAGCTTATCGTGACCTGCAGATTCAAGCGCTTTACGTAGGCGTCGAATATGTACATCAACCGTGCGGTCTTCAACGTAAACGTTAGTACCCCAAACGTTGTTAAGCAGCTGCTCTCGACTGTATACACGCTCTTGGTGCGTCATAAAGAAATGCAGCATTTTGAATTCTGTTGGCCCCATATCAACTGGACCTTCGCTTGCGGTAACGCGGTGTGATACTGGGTCTAATTTAAGACCTTGAACATCAATCACATCTTCCAATGCCGTTGGTGTTACACGGCGGATAACCGCTTTCAGACGAGCGACGAGCTCTTTGGGTGAAAATGGTTTGGTAATGTAGTCATCAGCACCCACTTCTAAACCACGAACCTTATCTTCCTCTTCGCCACGAGCCGTCAGCATCACCACTGGGATGTTGCGAGTTAACTCTTCACGCTTCATGTGCTTGATAAAGTTTATCCCGCTACCACCAGGTAGCATCCAATCTAGTAATACTAGATCTGGGAAAGGTTCACATAGCTTGTTTACCGCTGTATCGTAATCTTCAGCCTCTACTGCTTGGTAGCCTTTTTGTTCAAGCACGAAACACAGCATCTCACGAATAGGTGCTTCATCTTCAACAACCAGAATCCTTCTCGACATAATTGAATAGCCTTTGTATTTAATCAACGCATTGCATTATCTGAGTTAATTATGACACTTTTGTGACCTTTGAAAACAAATTTTCATATAACTGTCTCAAACATTTCACTTTATAACTTTTGATACAGAGCTAAGGACAAATCGAATTAGATCTCATATCATGAAGCACTTCTAAAAAGGTATGAGAAAAATTATGTGGTTTAAAAATTGCCTAGTCTATCGCTTCAACCGTGATATTGATTTCAACGCAGATCAGCTAGAGAAACAACTTGAAGAATTCCGTTTTACTCCTTGTGGTAGCCAAGACAAACAGAAATTTGGTTGGGTACACGCAATGGGTCGACATGGCGATATGATGACGCACGTATCAGAAAACCGCATTCTAATCTGTGCAAAGAAAGAAGAGAAAATGCTACCGGCTTCTGTGATCAAAGAATCATTGAACGCAAAAGTAGAAACGCTTGAGGCAGAGTCTGGCACACCTCTGAAAAAGAAAGAGAAAGACAGCCTAAAAGAAGACATCATCATTGATCTACTTCCTCGCGCATTCAGCCGCAGCAACTTCACTTACGCGCTGATCATGCCAAAAGAAGGCTTTATCGTAGTTGATGCGAGCAGCTATAAAAAAGCAGAAGATGTATTGGCATTGCTACGTAAGACAATGGGTAGCCTACCGGTTGTTCCTGCGATTCCAGAGCAAGCGATTGAAACAACGTTAACTGAATGGGTTAAGTCAGGCGATACGCCTCAAGGTATCACTATGCTTGATGAAGCAGAGTTAAAGTCTATCCAAGAAGACGGCGGTATTGTCCGAGTTAAGAAGCAAGAACTAGAAGCGGATGAAATTAAGAACCACATCGAAGCCAATAAGATGGTGACGAAACTTCTTATCAACTGGCAAGACCGTATTGAATTCATTCTTGCAGAAGATGGCAGTATCAAACGCCTAAAATTCAGTGATGAACTAAAAGACGAAAACGACGATATTCCTCGTGAGGACCAAGCTGCACGCTTTGATGCAGATTTCTCATTGCTATGTGGTGAGTTCAGCGTGTTCCTTCCGAACCTGTTCGAATCACTAGGTGGCTTAACTCAACCAAACGCTTAATAAGTAACTTCAAAGCTCAGGTGCACCGTGCCTGAGCTTATTTTCCCTACATTTCCCGCTGTATATTTATCCCTTCACTCTCTTCTTAATATCATTGCTATCTTTAGGGCTATCAACCAAACTCATTTTAGCGTAAAATTTGCGCCCCTTTGATATCACTTGGTGGTATCAACCTGACTTGAGATCAGATTAGAGAACGAAGCAATGACTACACAAAAACCATTTGTACCTGAACTATTATCACCGGCAGGAAGCCTTAAAAACATGCGTTACGCATTCGCCTACGGCGCAGATGCAGTTTACGCGGGTCAGCCACGTTACAGCCTTCGCGTTCGTAACAATGAGTTCAACCACGAAAATCTACAAATCGGTATCGATGAAGCTCATGCTCAAGGCAAAAAGTTATATGTTGTATGTAACATTCAGCCACACAACTCTAAACTAAAAACTTTCATTCGCGACCTTAAGCCAGTTGTTGATATGGGCCCAGACGCTCTTATCATGTCTGATCCTGGTCTTATTATGATGGTTCGTGAAGCATTCCCTGAAATGCCTATCCACCTTTCAGTTCAAGCTAACGCTGTAAACTGGGCAACGGTAAAATTCTGGGCTACACAAGGCGTTGAGCGTGTCATCCTATCTCGTGAGCTATCACTTGAAGAGATCGAAGAGATCCGCGAACACTGTCCTGAAACAGAACTAGAAATCTTTGTTCACGGTGCACTTTGCATGGCGTACTCTGGTCGTTGTCTACTTTCTGGTTACATGAACAAGCGCGATCCTAACCAAGGTACTTGCACTAACGCTTGTCGTTGGGAATACAAAACAGAAGCGGCAAAAGAAGACGAAAACGGTCAAATCGTTGAAGCAAACCCTACTGGTGTTGAGATTCAGGATGTTGAAGTTCAAGACGAACGTCCAGACAACACACTAGGTCTAGGTAAACCAACAGATGAAGTGGTTCTACTTTCAGAGTCACACAAGCCTGAAGAGAAAATGGCTGCGTTTGAAGATGAGCATGGTACTTACATCATGAACTCAAAAGACCTTCGTGCAATCCAGCACGTTGAGCGTCTAACGAAGATGGGTGTTCACTCACTGAAAATCGAAGGCCGTACTAAGTCTTTCTACTACTGTGCTCGTACAGCACAGGTTTACCGTAAAGCTATCGATGACGCCGTAGCAGGCAAGCCATTTGATGAAAGCCTAATGGGTACACTAGAGAGCCTAGCGCACCGCGGCTACACTGAAGGCTTCCTACGTCGCCATACTCACGACACTTACCAAAACTACGAGTACGGTTACTCTATCTCTGACACTCAACAGTTTGTTGGTGAATTCACAGGTAAGCGCCGCGGTGACCTAGCGGAAGTAGAAGTGAAGAATAAATTCCTAGTTGGTGACAGCTTAGAAATGATGACACCGAAAGGTAACGTTGTTTTCAAACTGGAAGTTATGGAAAACCGTAAATCTGAAGCTGTCGAAGACGCAAAAGGTAACGGTCACTTTGTCTTTATTCCGGTACCAGCAGATCTAGACTTAGAGTATGGCTTACTGATGCGTAACTTGAGCGAAGGCCAAGATACACGTAACGCTTCAGGTAAGTAACTTTACTTAGAAACTCAACTGAGAAGAAAGCAATGGCTCTGTTAATCACTGACAAGTGCATAAACTGCGATATGTGTGACCCTGAATGCCCAAACGGCGCAATAACTATGGGTGACAGCATTTTCGAAATCGACCCAGATTTATGTACTGAATGTAAAGGTCACTATGAGAAGCCAACGTGTCAGTCTGTATGCCCAATTACTAAGTGCATCATCACTGATCCAAACCATATTGAAACTGAAGATGAGCTACTAGAGAAGTTTGTTATCATTCAAGGCTTGACCTAAAAGAAGAAAGGTTCAACTTAACCATAAGTTGAACCTTTTTTTTAACCTGATTTTTCGATTGGGTAAATATTGCAGAAGAGCTCTTTTTCAAATTGGTACTCGAGTCGCTCTCGCCAGTTTATCGACTGAGATACAGGAACAAGATAAAAGTTTTCCCTGCTGGTATCTGTCACAAATGCCATTCCATACTGCATCAATTCATAGTGCACATCATTTACGAAGCTAGGGTCTAAACGTTGTCTGCCCGTCAATTGAGTGATGTCATCCCTCGAAATAGAAATACCCGAACTTTCAGCGTTGAACCTATGTCTTAACCATCCTGAAAATTCCTTTGCACAAATCATAGTCATAGTCTTATCCTTGAATTATCTATCTACGGGTATCAGACTCTGATTTTACATACTGCATATAAGCCGCATCTTTCACCCCAAAAACACTCCACCCTTGACCAAGCCGTGTCAAATTCGTCATCGCCCTTGCTGATAGCGTTATTAGTTTTATTAATATCAAACGATGTTCTTAATCTCGTGTTTATAAACACTAGACAAAAGTGTGATATTTCTCCAGTTTTAGAGTCGAGAAAACCAGTGGCTGTACCACTGTAAAAAGCCTCGATTAACAGGATTACTTATTCGATATCAAGGCCAAACACTGACTTGGCATCACTTTAACTTTTTTCTTTTTCTTATTTTTCGCTACTTTTGGGGGAGGTGGAACTGGAATGGTCTTTGGAGCCCAACTGGCAAGTTCATCTCCACAGCCATCACCTTGAGGAGGGTTTGCTTGAGCTATACAATTTGAACTGCCTTCAGGACACTTTAAACGAACGTGAAAATGTGAATGATGCCCCCACCAAGGCCTTATTTTGCCTAACCAAGCTCTATCATTAGCGTCAGAGCTTTCTTGTTCACAAAGGGTTTGCTTAATCACTGGATGAACAAAAATACGTACCACTTTTTCATCTTTCGCGGCATAGCGAATGACTTGGAAGTGATCATCAGTCCAATTCGATTTGCGCAATTTGTAGTTGGTGAGATCGACAACGCTGATTGGCTTAGGAACAGCGAGTTCATTTTCGGACAGCCTCTTATCGGTGAGCCTTAACCATATATCAATATCCAAGCCAGTCTGGTGGCTTGAATGACCAGACGAAAAGCGCCCTCCTCGAGGTAGAGAAATATCACCAACCAATAAATTAGTGTTGAGCTGTTCGCTCGCGGTCACACCTAGCCTTTCAATAAACTGAATGGCCTCTGTATGTCCATAGTAGCGCTCTCTCTGAGGACGAATCACTTGGTAACCTTGACCATCAATTGGCAAAGCCTGCGCACCGTCTAGACAGCCATTAGCGTAACTACCGATAGATGAGGTTGAATTTCTTGTCGGGCTCTTTTCTTTTTCCCATGGGGTTGCCGATACGTAAAACGAACAAAAGATAAGAGCTGATGTACAAAATAACCTCATAACAATTCCAAATAAATGATCTCTATCTTCATACTAGTCGTCATTAGGAAATAGGTGCATATCGAGGATGATATTTTGAAGATAAAGAGGGATTTTCATTTGGAGAGAGGGTAATGTTCAAATCATAGAAAGCAAAAGGCTCGAGCATTTCTGCCGGGGCGCGCAAGTCTAGAGCCTTAAATATAGCAGGGGAGACTGAGCCGGCACTCCGGAGATTCGACAGGGCTGGCGCTCGAGCTCTCAACATTGCTTCGTAGAAGCAACAAATGCAAAAAAGCCTCAGCATTTCTGCTGAGGCTTCGTATATGGCAGGGGTGGAGAGATTCGAACTCCCAACACGCGGATTTGGAATCCGCTGCTCTGCCAATTGGAGCTACACCCCTATTTTCAGTTTTAAAGAGCTGAAACTCTGAATAAGTGGCGGAGTGGACGGGACTCGAACCCGCGACCCCCGGCGTGACAGGCCGGTATTCTAACCAACTGAACTACCACTCCGCAGTGGAATACTTGTCGTCGCTGACAAGTGTTCATAACACTTTTGTCTTCACTTTTGAAAAGTGAAAATAAATTTGGAGCCTGGCGATGTCCTACTCTCACATGGGGAAGCCCCACACTACCATCGGCGCTATTGTGTTTCACTTCTGAGTTCGGCATGGAATCAGGTGGGTCCACAATGCTATGGTCGCCAAGCAAATTTTAAAATTCGGAAAACTGTATTTAAAAGTCTATCTCTTCAAACTCATTCAAGCGTTTGGTATTTCTTTGAGTCCACAAAACCCCTTGGGTGTTGTATGGTTAAGCCTCACGGGCAATTAGTACAGGTTAGCTCAATGCCTCGCAGCACTTACACACCCTGCCTATCAACGTCGTAGTCTACGACAACCCTTTAGGACGCTTATAGCGCCAGGGAAAACTCATCTCAAGGCTCGCTTCCCGCTTAGATGCTTTCAGCGGTTATCGATTCCGAACTTAGCTACCGGGCAATGCCATTGGCATGACAACCCGAACACCAGAGGTTCGTCCACTCCGGTCCTCTCGTACTAGGAGCAGCCCCTTTC
>NZ_JAKJSX010000015.1:0-145830 GCF_050337435.1 Vibrio satsumensis
ACACTAAGTTTGAGTCTGAAGTATACGTACTTTCTAAAGACGAAGGCGGCCGTCACACTCCTTTCTTCAAAGGTTACCGTCCACAGTTCTACTTCCGTACAACTGACGTAACAGGCGACATCACTCTACCAGAAGGCGTAGAAATGGTAATGCCAGGTGACAACGTTCAAATGACTGTTGAGCTAATCGCTCCAATCGCAATGGACGAAGGTCTACGTTTCGCAATCCGCGAAGGTGGCCGTACAGTTGGTGCTGGTGTTGTAGCTAAAATCTTTGCATAAGATTTGACGAACCACTAGTAAAAAGGGCATCATTTGATGCCCTTTTTCTGCGCTAAAAAAAGAGTTGGATGTTTTGACATCGATTTTTGCTCTTAGCAAAGAATTAAACGGTCTTTTTGACTAAAATGACTGTTAGATGTGTTGTTTTGCAACGCAAAGGAATGTGCCCTGCAACAGCGGGGTTATTGTCGTCTATATTTAAGACTTATCACAGGTTGGTTTTATGAAAGCAAACGCTGAAACTCCTGATAGCTCAGGTGCAGCAGATACAATGAAGTGGATTGTCGCTTTTGTTCTGTTGGCTGCTGCTGTTGTGGGTAATTACCTGTATGGTGAATTGTCTGTTGTAATTCGCGCTGCAGGTGTAGTTGTGCTGATTGCTGCCGCACTAGGCGTTGCAGCAACAACAACTAAAGGTAAAGCTGCGATCGATTTTGCAAAAGAATCTCGTATGGAGATTCGTAAAGTTGTTTGGCCTACTCGCCAAGAAACTATGCAAACTACATTGATCGTTTTAGCTGTATGTATTGTTATGTCTCTAGTGCTTTGGGGAATTGACGGCATCATGGTCCGTCTAGTTTCTCTAGCAACTGGAGTGTAGAGGGTTCTGATTCATGAGTGAAGCTCCAAAAAAACGTTGGTATGTAGTTCAAGCCTTTTCTGGCTTTGAAGGTCGTGTTGCACAGTCGCTACGCGAGCATATTAAAATGCACAACATGGAAGAACTATTTGGCGATGTGCTAGTACCTACTGAAGAAGTAGTGGAAATGCGTGCTGGGCAACGTCGTAAAAGTGAACGTAAATTCTTCCCTGGCTACGTATTAGTTCAAATGATCATGAATGATGAATCATGGCACTTAGTACGCAGCATTCCGCGTGTTATGGGCTTCATTGGTGGTACCTCTGATCGTCCTGCACCAATCACTGATAAAGAAGCTGATGCTATCTTGAACCGTCTAGAGAAAGCGAGCGAGTCTCCACGTCCTAAGACAATGTTCGAAGCGGGTGAAGTGGTTCGTGTGAACGATGGTCCATTTGCTGACTTTAACGGTACTGTTGAAGAAGTAGATTACGAGAAAAGCCGCATTAAGGTATCTGTATCGATCTTTGGTCGTGCAACACCGGTTGAGCTTGAATTTGGTCAGGTTGAAAAACTGGACTAAAACTCTGACCTTTGAGCAAGCTGTGGATAAATACTTCATAAGTTGTTCAAAATAAAAGAGTATAAAAAATCACCTTTTTAGGGTTGTTAAAGGCGCGAATTATGATTATAATTTCGCGCCTTTTTGCTTCTGTTGAAGCGAAAAAGAGTTAATTGAATTTATGGGGAGCTCGCCTTGCGGCTAGCGTATGTACCCAAAATATTAGGAAATATCATGGCTAAGAAAGTTGAAGCTTATATCAAACTGCAAGTTGCAGCTGGTATGGCAAACCCAAGTCCACCAGTTGGTCCTGCTCTAGGTCAACACGGCGTGAACATCATGGAATTCTGTAAAGCGTTCAACGCAAAAACAGAATCTGTTGAGAAAGGTCTACCTACTCCAGTAGTTATTACTGTTTACAACGACCGTTCTTTCACGTTCGTAACTAAGACTCCACCTGCTGCTGTTCTTCTTAAGAAAGCTGCTGGCGTTAAGTCTGGTTCAGGTCGTCCAAACACTGAGAAAGTTGGTACTGTAACTGACGCTCAAGTTCAGGAAATCGCAGAAACTAAAGCTGCTGATATGACTGGTGCTGACATCGAAGCAATGAAGCGTTCTATTGCTGGTACTGCTCGTTCAATGGGCCTAGTGGTAGAGGGATAAGATCATGGCTAAACTTACTAAGCGTATGCGCGTAATCCGCGACAAAGTTGACGCGACTAAAGAATACGAAATCAACGAAGCTGTTGCTCTTCTTAAAGAACTAGCAACTGCTAAATTCGTTGAGTCTGTAGATGTTGCTGTTAACCTAGGCATCGATGCTCGTAAATCTGACCAAAACGTTCGTGGCGCAACTGTGCTACCTCACGGTACTGGCCGTGACATCCGCGTTGCTGTGTTCACTCAAGGTGCAAACGCAGAAGCAGCTAAAGCAGCTGGCGCAGATATCGTTGGTATGGAAGATCTTGCTGAGCAAGTGAAAAAAGGCGAAATGAACTTCGACGTTGTTGTTGCTTCTCCAGATGCAATGCGTGTTGTTGGTCAACTAGGTACAATCCTAGGTCCACGCGGCCTTATGCCAAACCCTAAAGTTGGTACTGTAACTCCTAACGTTGCTGAAGCGGTTAAGAACGCTAAAGCTGGTCAGGTTCGTTACCGTAACGACAAGAACGGCATCATCCACACTACTATCGGTAAAGCATCTTTCGAAGCTAACCAGCTTCAAGAGAACCTAGAAGCTCTTCTAGTTGCTCTTAAGAAAGCTAAGCCTTCTTCAGCTAAGGGTACTTACCTGAAGAAAGTAAGCATCTCTACTACTATGGGTGCTGGTGTTGCTGTTGATCAAGCTAGTCTTGACACTCAAGCAAACTAATTTGCTTAGGCGCAGATTTAGTGTATACTTCTGCGCCTAATATTTGTGGTTGGGTGGTTTTAAAGCAATTTGAAATCATCTATCCCAAGACCGTAGGCGCTGTCGATTTTCATTAGATTATTGATAGCTTAATAAAACCTACGTAGGCGATGTTGTGGTTTGAAGTGAATTTATTCATTTTTAAATAACATCGTAAACGCTCATTACATTTTGTATTGAGTGCTGTAATCACAACCAGAGGTTAATCCAAATGGCTTTAAATCTTCAAGACAAAAAAGCAATTGTTGCTGAAGTCAACGAAGCTGCCAGTGGTGCACTTTCTGCAGTTGTAGCTGATTCTCGTGGCGTTGAAGTTGGCGCAATGACTTCTCTACGTAAACAAGCTCGCGAAGCGGGTGTTTACATGAAAGTTGTTCGTAACACACTAGCACGCCGTGCGGTTCAGGGTACAGACTACGAGTGTCTAGTAGACACTTTCACTGGTCCAACTCTGATCGCATTCTCTAATGAGCACCCAGGTGCTGCAGCGCGTCTTTTCAAAGACTTCGCTAAAGAGAATAAAGATTTCGAGATCAAAGCTGCTGCATTTGAAGGCGCAGTTACTGATGCTGAAGTACTAGCGACACTACCAACTTACGACGAAGCTATCGCACGCCTAATGATGTGCATGAAAGAAGCTTCTGCTGGCAAGCTGGTTCGTACTATCGCTGCTGTTCGCGACCAAAAAGAAGAAGCTGCGGCATAAGCCTTGCTTTTCACTGGTTGCTATTTAAACTTATTGTTGACTTAAAAGAGAATTGTTATGTCTATTACTAACGAGCAAATCCTAGACGCAGTTGCAGAAATGTCTGTAATGCAAGTTGTTGAGCTTATCGAAGCTATGGAAGAGAAATTCGGCGTTACTGCAGCTGCTGCTGTTGTAGCTGGCGGCGCAGCTGGCGGCGACGCTGCTGCTGAGCAAACTGAATTCGACGTTATCCTAACTGCTGCTGGCGCTAACAAAGTACAAGTTATCAAAGCTGTACGTGGCGCAACTGGCCTAGGTCTTAAAGAAGCTAAAGGTCTTGTAGACTCAGCTCCTGCAGCGCTTAAAGAAGGCGTTGACAAAGCTGAAGCTGAAGCTCTTAAAGCACAGCTAGAAGAAGCTGGCGCTTCTGTTGAAATCAAGTAATTATTACTTAATTTCTTAGCCGCAAGGCTAATGGCTGGTGGTTTATTAACCACCGGCCTTTTTGCGCTGTAGGGCTATGACGAATTTTCCGCTGTTTAACCGTCATAATCCGAGCAAAAAAACAGTCATTTTTTCGAAATGATTGTTCACTACAGTAAACAGCTGTTTGTCACCGCCCCCTCTTGAAGAGTGTTTTGGGTGGTTTGGGTCACTTATCAGCGAGCTGAGGAACCCCATGGTTTACTCTTATACCGAGAAAAAGCGCATCCGTAAGGATTTTGGTACTCGTCCACAAGTTTTGGACATTCCATACCTGTTATCGATCCAGCTTGATTCTTTCGACAAATTCATCGAACAGGATCCAGAAGGTCAATACGGTCTTGAAGCTGCTTTCCGTTCTGTATTCCCAATTCAGAGCTACAACGGCAATTCTGAGCTGCAATACGTTAGCTACCGTCTTGGTGAGCCAGTTTTTGACGTTAAAGAATGTCAAATCCGCGGTGTTACTTACTCAAAGCCACTACGCGTAAAACTACGTCTAGTTATCTTTGATCGAGATGCACCAGCAGGTACTGTAAAAGACATTAAAGAACAAGAAGTCTACATGGGCGAAATTCCGCTTATGACAGACAATGGTACTTTCGTAATTAATGGTACCGAGAGGGTTATCGTATCCCAGCTGCACCGAAGCCCAGGCGTGTTCTTCGACAGTGATAAGGGTAAGACCCACTCATCAGGTAAAGTTCTTTATAACGCACGTGTAATTCCTTACCGTGGCTCATGGTTAGACTTTGAGTTCGACCCTAAGGATAACTTATTCGTACGTATCGACCGTCGTCGTAAGCTACCAGCATCGATCATTCTTCGTGCACTTGGTAAATCGACTGAAGAGATCCTAGATCTGTTCTTCGACAAAGTGAACTTCGAAGTGAAAGACCAAACTCTTCTTATGGAGTTGGTTCCTGATCGTCTACGTGGTGAAACTGCGTCATTCGACATCGAAGCAAACGGCAAAACTTACGTTGAGACTGGTCGTCGTGTTACTGCTCGTCATATCCGTCAACTTGAAAAAGATGGCGTTGAGCACATCGAAGTACCAGTAGAGTACATCGTTGGTAAAGTTGCATCTAAAGATTACATCAATGAAGCAACTGGCGAGATCATCGTTGGCGCGAACCAAGAGATTAGCCTAGAAGCACTTGCTAACCTGTCTCAAGCAGGTCACAAGGCTCTACAAACTCTGTTCACGAATGACCTAGATCACGGTCCATTCATGTCAGACACTCTACGTGCAGATAGCACAGTAGATCGCATCTCTGCATTGGTAGAAATCTACCGCATGATGCGTCCTGGCGAGCCACCAACGAAAGAAGCTGCAGAGTCTCTATTCGAAAGCCTATTCTTCTCTGAAGAACGTTACGACCTATCAACTGTAGGCCGTATGAAGTTCAACAGCTCTATCGAGCGTGAAGAAGAAGAAGAGCGCGGTACTCTGGATGAATCAGACATCATCGAAGTGATGAAGAAACTGATTGGTATCCGTAACGGTATTGGTGAAGTGGACGATATCGACCACCTTGGCAACCGTCGTATCCGTTCTGTAGGTGAAATGGCAGAAAACCAATTCCGTGTTGGTCTAGTTCGTGTAGAACGTGCCGTTAAAGAGCGCCTAAGCCTTGGTGACCTTGATGCAATCATGCCTCAAGATCTTATCAACGCTAAGCCGATCTCTGCTGCAGTTAAAGAATTCTTTGGCTCTTCACAGCTTTCACAGTTCATGGACCAAAACAACCCATTGTCAGAAGTTACGCACAAACGTCGTATCTCTGCTTTAGGTCCTGGTGGTCTTACTCGTGAGCGCGCAGGCTTCGAAGTACGTGACGTTCACGTAACTCACTACGGTCGTCTATGTCCGATCGAAACGCCTGAAGGTCCAAACATCGGTCTAATTAACTCGCTATCTGCGTTTGCACGTTGTAACGATTACGGTTTCCTAGAAACTCCGTACCGTCGTGTAGTAGATGGTGTAGTAACAGAAGAAGTTGATTACCTGTCTGCAATCCAGGAAGGTCAATTCGTAATCGCGCAAGCAAACACCATTCTTACTGAAGAAGGTACGTTTGCAGATGAGCTAATCACAGCTCGTCAAAAAGGTGAATCTGGTCTTCACCCACGCGATCACGTTGACTACATGGACGTTGCGACAAACCAAGTAGTATCTATCGCTGCTTCGCTTATCCCGTTCCTAGAACACGATGATGCGAACCGTGCATTGATGGGTGCCAACATGCAACGTCAAGCTGTACCAACACTTAAGGCTGATAAGCCTCTAGTAGGTACAGGTATCGAACGTAACATCGCAGTTGACTCTGGTGTTACAGCGGTTGCTAAACGTGGTGGTCAAGTTCAGTCTGTAGACGCTTCTCGTATCGTAGTTAAGGTTAACGAAGATGAATTGGTACCTGGCGAAGCTGGTATCGATATCTACAACCTAACTAAGTACACGCGTTCGAACCAAAACACATGTATTAACCAACGTCCAACTGTACTTCCTGGTGAACCAGTTGCACGCGGCGATGTTCTTGCTGATGGTCCTTCAACAGACCTTGGTGAACTAGCTCTTGGCCAAAACATGCGTATCGCATTCATGCCTTGGAACGGTTACAACTTCGAAGACTCGATCTTAGTATCTGAGCGCGTAGTTCAAGAAGACCGTTTCACGACAATCCACATCCAAGAACTATCTTGTGTGGCTCGTGATACTAAGCTGGGTTCTGAAGAGATCACAGCTGATATTCCAAACGTAGGTGAGTCTGCTCTGTCTAAACTAGACGAGTCAGGTATCGTTTACATTGGTGCTGAAGTTAAGGGTGGCGACATCCTAGTTGGTAAAGTAACCCCTAAAGGTGAAACTCAACTGACTCCTGAAGAGAAGCTACTACGTGCTATCTTCGGTGAGAAAGCATCTGATGTTAAAGATACTTCTCTACGTGTACCAAACTCTGTTTCGGGTACTATCATCGATGTACAAGTCTTCACTCGCGATGGCGTAGAGAAAGACAAGCGTGCACTTGAAATCGAACAGATGCAGCTTAAAGAAGCTAAGAAAGACCTAACTGAAGAGTTCCAAATTCTTGAGGGTGGCCTTCTTAACCGTGTTAAAGCTGTACTTCTGTCTGGTGGTTACTCTGAAGCTAAGCTTGATACTATCGGTCGTAAGCAATGGCTAGAGCAAGTTCTAGAAGACGATGCGCTACAAACACAGCTTGAGCAACTTGCTGAGCAGTGGGATGAGCTAAAAGCAGACTTCGATAAGAAGTTTGAAACTAAGCGTCGTAAAATCACTCAAGGTGATGATCTAGCGCCTGGCGTTCTTAAGATTGTTAAAGTTTACCTAGCGGTTAAACGTCGTATCCAACCTGGTGATAAGATGGCCGGTCGTCACGGTAACAAAGGTGTAATCTCTAAGATTAACCCTGTTGAAGACATGCCATACGATGAGAAAGGTCAGCCTGTAGACATCGTACTTAACCCGCTGGGTGTACCATCGCGTATGAACATCGGTCAGATCCTAGAAGTTCACCTAGGTTTGGCTGCGAAAGGTATCGGTGACAAGATCAACCAAATGGTTAAGGAACAACAAGAACTGCATAAGTTCCGTGAGTTCCTACAGAAGGTTTACGATCTTGGTGATACTCGTCAGAAAGTTGATATTGCTGAACTGTCTGATGATCAAGTTCGTACACTGATCAAGAACCTACGTGGCGGTCTACCGATTGCTACTCCTGTGTTCGACGGTGCTTCTGAGTCTCTAATCAAAGAACTACTTAAACTGGGTGATCTGCCAGAATCTGGTCAGCTTAAACTGTTTGATGGTCGTACTGGTGATTCGTTTGAGCGTCCTGTAACTGTTGGTTACATGTACATGCTGAAACTGAACCACTTGGTTGATGACAAGATGCATGCTCGTTCAACTGGTTCTTACAGCCTAGTAACTCAGCAACCACTTGGTGGTAAAGCTCAGTTCGGTGGTCAGCGTTTCGGTGAGATGGAAGTATGGGCACTAGAAGCATACGGTGCTGCATATACTCTACAAGAAATGCTAACAGTTAAGTCAGATGACGTTAACGGCCGTACTAAGATGTATAAGAACATCGTAGACGGTAACCATAGCATGGAACCTGGTATGCCTGAGTCGTTCAACGTACTGTTGAAAGAGATTCGCTCGCTAGGTATCAACATCGAGCTAGAAGACGAAGAGTAATCCCTCCTCTTTTTAAAAGAAGATAGGATTATTTGGTAAAAGGGAGCTTGCTACAGCAGTGAGCTCCTTTAACTCCTTACAGGAGCTGAATGTGAAAGACTTATTAAACTTTCTAAAAGCACAGCATAAGACCGAAGAATTTGATGCAATCAAAATCGGTCTATCTTCACCAGACATGATCCGTTCATGGTCTTTTGGTGAAGTTAAAAAGCCGGAAACAATTAACTATCGTACGTTCAAACCTGAACGTGATGGTCTGTTCTGTGCACGTATTTTTGGTCCAGTTAAAGACTACGAATGTCTTTGTGGCAAATACAAGCGCCTGAAGCACCGTGGTGTTATCTGTGAGAAGTGTGGCGTTGAAGTTACACAAACTAAAGTTCGTCGTGACCGTATGGGCCACATCGAGCTAGCTTCACCAGTTGCTCACATCTGGTTCCTAAAATCACTACCGTCTCGTATCGGTCTACTAATGGATATCCCTCTACGTGATATCGAACGTGTTCTTTACTTCGAGATGTACGTAGTAACTGAACCAGGTATGACTGATCTAGAAAAATCTCAGATGCTTACTGAAGAAGAGTATCTGGATCGTCTAGAAGAGTGGGGTGACGAATTCACTGCTAAGATGGGTGCTGAAGCGATCAAAGATCTGCTTGCAACAATGGACCTTCATCAAGAAGTGGAAGAAATGCGCGAAGAGTTAGAAACAACTAACTCAGAAACTAAGCGTAAAAAAGTTACTAAGCGCCTGAAGCTAGTTGAAGCGTTCATTGCATCGGGTAACGATCCGCAATGGATGATTCTGACTGTACTTCCGGTTCTGCCGCCAGATCTACGTCCTCTAGTACCACTAGATGGCGGTCGTTTTGCGACTTCAGATCTGAACGACCTTTACCGTCGTGTGATCAACCGTAACAACCGTTTGAAGCGTCTTCTAGAGCTAGCTGCTCCGGACATCATCGTACGTAACGAAAAGCGTATGCTGCAAGAGTCTGTTGATGCACTTCTAGATAACGGTCGTCGTGGTCGTGCTATCACTGGTTCTAACAAGCGTCCTCTGAAATCTCTTGCTGATATGATCAAGGGTAAACAAGGTCGTTTCCGTCAGAACCTTCTAGGTAAACGTGTAGACTACTCTGGCCGTTCTGTAATCACAGTAGGTCCATACCTTCGTCTACATCAGTGTGGTCTTCCTAAGAAGATGGCACTTGAGCTATTTAAGCCGTTCATCTACAGCAAGCTAGAAACTCGTGGCATGGCTACGACAATCAAAGCTGCTAAGAAGATGGTAGAGCGCGAAGAAGCTATCGTTTGGGATATCCTAGACGAAGTCATCCGTGAACACCCAGTACTACTTAACCGTGCACCTACACTTCACCGTCTAGGTATCCAAGCGTTTGAACCAGTACTAATCGAAGGTAAAGCGATTCAGCTTCACCCACTAGTGTGTGCGGCATACAATGCCGACTTCGATGGTGACCAAATGGCGGTGCACGTGCCTCTAACTCTAGAAGCACAGCTTGAAGCACGTACACTGATGATGTCGACGAATAACATTCTGTCGCCAGCGTCAGGTGATCCGATCATCGTACCTTCTCAGGACGTTGTATTGGGTCTTTACTACATGACACGTGACAAGATCAACGTGAAAGGCGAAGGTATGTACCTTGCTGGCCCTGCTGAGGCTGAAAAGGCATACCGTACTAAGACTGCTGAGCTACACGCTCGCGTTAAAGTACGTATCACTGAGACTGTAGTAGACGAAGATGGTAACAGCACTACTGAAACGAAGATGGTTGATACAACTGTCGGCCGTGCAATGCTATGGCAAATCGTTCCAGCTGGCCTACCGTACAGCATCGTTAACCAAAAGTTAGGTAAGAAGCAGATCTCTACTCTTCTTAACGAGTGTTACCGTAAGCTTGGTCTAAAAGATACAGTAGTATTTGCTGACCAAATCATGTACGCAGGTTTTGCATACGCTGCACTTTCTGGTGTTTCTGTAGGTATCGACGATATGGTTGTACCTCAAGCGAAATACGATGAAATTGAATCTGCTGAAGAAGAAGTTCGCGAAATCCAAGAGCAATTCCAATCTGGTCTTGTTACTGCGGGTGAGCGTTACAACAAAGTTATCGATATCTGGGCATCTACGAATGACCGCGTTGCGAAAGCAATGATGGATAACCTATCTTCTGAAACAGTTATCAACCGTGACGGCGAAGAAGAACAGCAAGAATCGTTCAACAGCATCTACATGATGGCCGACTCGGGCGCACGTGGTTCTGCAGCTCAGATTCGTCAGCTAGCAGGTATGCGTGGTCTGATGGCGCGTCCAGATGGTTCAATCATCGAAACGCCGATCACAGCGAACTTTAAAGAAGGTCTAAACGTCCTTCAGTACTTTATCTCAACGCACGGTGCTCGTAAGGGTCTTGCGGATACAGCACTGAAAACAGCAAACTCGGGTTACCTAACTCGTCGTCTAGTAGACGTTGCTCAAGACGTTGTAGTACACGAACATGACTGTGGCACGCATGAAGGTATCGACATGATGCCTCACATCGAAGGTGGTGACGTTAAAGTTGCACTTTCTGAGCTTGCTCTTGGTCGTGTAGTAGCTGAAGACGTTCTTAAGCCTGGTACTGAAGATGTACTGATTCCACGTAATACTCTGATTGATGAGAAGTGGTGTCAAATCATGGAAGATAACTCAGTAGATAGCATGAAAGTGCGCTCTGTAGTTACCTGTGATGCAGACTTCGGTTGTTGTGCACAGTGTTACGGTCGTGACCTAGCACGTGGTCACCTAGTGAACCAAGGTGAAGCAGTTGGTGTTATTGCTGCACAATCTATCGGTGAACCGGGTACACAGCTAACGATGCGTACGTTCCACATCGGTGGTGCGGCATCTACTGCAGCAGCAGAGAACAGCATCCAAGCTAAGACAACTGGTACTGTGAAACTTCACAATGCTAAGTTCGTAGTTAACAAAGATAAGAAACTGGTTATCACTTCTCGTGCATCTGAGATGACGATTATTGATGAATTCGGCCGTACTAAAGAGAAGCACAAACTTCCTTACGGTTCGATGCTAACCAAAGGCGACAACGCAGCAGTTACTGCTGGTGAAGTTGTAGCTAACTGGGAAGCGCATACCATGCCAATCATCACTGAAGTGGCAGGTCGTATCCAATTCGTAGATATGATCGATGGTATTACAGTTTCTCGTCAAACTGACGATCTAACTGGTCTTTCTTCAAGTGAAGTTACAGACGCAGCAGCTCGCCCAGCAGCAGGTAAAGATATGCGTCCAGCTATCAAACTTGTTGATGAGCAAGGTAACGACGTAATGATCCCTGGTACTGATATGCCAGCTCACTACTTCCTACCTGGCAAAGCGATTGTAAACATCGAAGATGGCGCTGAAGTTGGCATCGGTGACACACTATCTCGTATCCCTCAAAAATCGAGCGGAAACAAAGATATCACCGGTGGTCTACCACGCGTAGCTGACCTATTCGAAGCTCGTAAGCCTAAAGAGCCTGCGATCCTTGCTGAGCACACAGGTACTGTGTCTTTCGGTAAAGAAACGAAAGGTAAGCGTCGTCTAGTAATCACTCGTGAAGGCGGTGACGCTTACGAAGAGATGATTCCTAAGCATCGTCAATTGAACGTGTTCGAAGGTGAGAAGATTGAACGTGGTGATGTAATCGCCGACGGTCCTGAAACTCCACACGATATTCTGCGTCTACGTGGTATCCACGCAGTAACTCAGTACATAGCGAACGAAGTTCAAGAAGTTTACCGCTTACAAGGCGTAAAGATTAACGATAAGCACATCGAGACTATCGTTCGTCAAATGCTACGTAAGTGTACAATCACTCATTCTGGTGACTCTCCGTTCCTACCTGGCGAACAAGTTGAGTACCACAATGTTAAGATTGCTAACCGTAAGCTAGAAGCTGAAGGTAAAGAACTAGTACGTTTCGAACGTGACCTACTAGGTATTACTAAAGCATCTCTTGCAACTGAGTCATTCATCTCAGCTGCATCGTTCCAAGAAACGACTCGCGTACTAACAGAAGCTGCGGTTTCTGGTAAGCGTGATGACCTTCGCGGTCTGAAAGAGAACGTAATTGTTGGTCGTCTGATCCCAGCTGGTACTGGTTTCGCATACCACCAAGAGCGTCAAAAGCAACGTGAAGAAGAGCAAGAAGGTCCTTCAGCTGAACAAGCTACTGACAATCTAGCAGCACTTCTAAACGCTGGTTTCTCTTCAGAAGAGTAAGCTCTACGAGTAGTCTCTAAGAGATAAGAAAAAGGCACCTTCGGGTGCCTTTTTTGTATCTGGCGCATAGGTGTTTAACGAGAGGCCTATCGTTCAGAATCAGATAGGTTTGATTGCTTTCTTAGCTGGTGGACTTAGTCGCGAGTACTTTCTCGAAGGCATTTTTGGGTGTTTGCAGGGAGATCATGAGGATGAAACTGGTGACAAGTGTTACGTCTGGTTGTCGCAAAGCATCAGAGTAGGGACGAATCAATAGGCTCTGGTAGAAGAGTTGGATGTTTTAGGTAACGCTACAGACAAAACAAAAAGCTTGCACTGAGGCAAGCTTAGAAGGTGTTAAGCCATTACGCCCCTGGTGGAACCGCTAGACTGTCGGCAATTTGTTGTATCAGCTGGTCTTCAACCGCAAACCTCGCCTCAAGAATCTCACCAACGAGTGACAGCTCACTATCAAAGCTTTCTAATGTATCGGTCGCTTCAATGGCAGCGTATTTATCGGTGAAGTTGAGCAGTGGATCTGTGGTAAGAACGATATGACCATAAGATTGGTTGATTTCGTCTGTTGCTTTAAAGCCAGTAGACTGCCATTTGTCCATCACCATGTCATAGATTTTGAAATGACCTTCGGAGATGTAATCAACAAGATGTTGGCTGAATTTTTGGAGCTCTTCTGGAGAAGGCAGTTCGGTGATTGCAGTTGCTTTCGACGATGAAGGCTGTAGAGCGGCAAGCTTACAATACTCAACGATTAGAGACTGTCGAGTTTCGAGCCAATGATCGATGACCTCATTAGAGCCACCCCATTGTTCTTGTATTTGTTTGAATTTATTTAGCATGACCATGTCCTCATGATCTGATCACAACCTTGTGATCAAGTAATTGCCTAAGCAGGGTCCGTTTTATTGGTAGCTACTAAAAGTAATAGCTTGAAATATTCTCTGCTACAACTCTAGTATGAAATTAGATTGCCAGTAAAATGAACGAACTGCAAGCAATGAGGCATAGGGATGTTAAAAAAAAGTGATAACAAAATGACAGAGCAAGCTTATTGGTGCGTCGTTTCTGGTAGTGATATTTGGGTTAATAATGATCAGTTTCCGTTTGGCTCTGCTGAAGAGCTTGGGCTGAGTGTTGAGCATGCAATCTGTATTGGTCAGCATCAAGGTCGTAAGGTGTATTGGCTCAACGACTGTGATGTGGAGAATGAGCTGAGCATGGTCAGCCTAAGAGAGTTACTGCACTGGCCTGAAGCGAGTTTCTTGACTGCAAGCAAAGCCATCCAATATGGGCATATGACTCAAAGTATGCGTTTTTGCCCTCAGTGTGGTGGTCGAAATCATCTCAACCATAACCAGGTGGCGATGCAGTGTGGAGATTGCCGTACACTTCATTACCCTCGTATCTTCCCATGCATCATTGTCGCTGTACGAAACGACAACAAGATATTGCTTGCACAGCACCCAAGACATAAAACAGGTATGTATACCGTGATAGCGGGCTTCCTAGAGGTCGGAGAAACCCTAGAGAAGTGTGTGGCAAGAGAAGTAAAAGAAGAAACGGGTATCGATGTCGATAATATTCGTTACTTTGGCAGCCAGCCGTGGGCGTTTCCATCGAGTATGATGATGGGCTTTCTTGCAGATTATGCTGGTGGTACGCTTAAGCCAGACTACAGCGAGTTATCGGATGCTCAATGGTTTGACGTAACAAGCCTACCTGATGTTGCCCCTGTAGGAACCATTGCGAGACAGTTGATTGAGAAAACCGTTGATGACGCGATGAAAGATGCCGTTATGGAGCAGGTGTTAGAGCACTAATTTGCCTGTGATAGTATTTGGCCTATAAGTGGTCAAAAGCGAAAAAAAACCCTCCACAAGTGGAGGGGGTAAGTAAGATGTCGTTATGAGATGCTGAGTAGTGACTACTCAGATGTTATAATTGTAATTTTCGCTAGCGAACAAATTTTTAACATGCCCCCGCAATTGGGTGCAAATTAAGCATTGATTTAAAAGTTAATAACTTGATCTAGGTTGCAAAGCACACAGCTTTTACCCTTCAATCAGTGTTAGAATACTTGCCATCAAAACTAGACAAGATTGAATTGGAATTTAACGGAATGACCGAATTAAAAAACGATCGCTATTTACGCGCACTTTTAAAACAGCCTGTTGATTACACACCGGTATGGATGATGCGCCAAGCTGGCCGCTATCTTCCTGAGTATAAAGCAACGCGCGCTGAAGCAGGCGATTTCATGTCTTTGTGCAAAAACGCTGAACTGGCATCAGAAGTAACACTTCAACCTTTACGTCGTTTCCCGCTTGATGCGGCAATCTTGTTCTCAGACATCCTAACTATCCCTGATGCAATGGGCTTAGGTTTGTACTTTGAAACAGGTGAAGGTCCTAAGTTTGAGCGTCCTATCACGTGTAAAGCTGACGTAGAGAAGATTGGCCTACCTGATCCAGAAGGTGAGCTTCAATACGTAATGAATGCCGTTCGTCAGATCCGTAAAGACCTGAAAGGCGAAGTGCCTCTGATTGGTTTCTCTGGTAGCCCATGGACTTTAGCGACATACATGGTTGAAGGTGGAAGCTCTAAAGCATTCACTAAGATCAAAAAGATGATGTACGCAGAACCACAAACGCTGCATCTGCTTCTAGACAAGCTGGCTGACAGTGTTATCGAATACCTGAACGCGCAAATTAAAGCGGGTGCTCAATCGGTAATGGTATTTGATACATGGGGTGGTGTGCTGACTCCTCGTGACTACAACCTATTCTCACTGCAATACATGCACAAAATCGTTGATGGCCTAATCCGTGAAAACGAAGGTCGTCGTGTACCAGTGACTCTGTTCACTAAGAACGGTGGCATGTGGCTAGAATCTATCGCAGCAACAGGTTGTGATGCGGTTGGTCTAGACTGGACAATCAACATCGCAGATGCAAAAGCTCGCATCGGCGACAAAGTTGCTCTGCAAGGCAACATGGATCCTTCAATGCTTTACGCTCAGCCTGAACGTATTCGCGAAGAAGTGGGCAGCATCCTAGAAGGCTTCGGCGACGGTGGTACAGGTCATGTATTTAACCTAGGCCACGGTATCCACTTAGATGTACCGCCAGAGAACGCAGGTATATTCGTTGACGCTGTTCACGAATTATCTAAGCCTTACCACAAGTAATTCTGAGTAAGATGATTGAAAGCGCTGTTGGGAAACCAACGGCGCTTTTTTATTGCCTGAAATTGGTATTTGATCGCGGTTTAATCTTATTGTGTGCAGTTAATTAGGCATTTGGATCATGGTAGGCCAAATGCTCTGAGATGTGTTTCCTGATATAGGGAATGACTTCACTTTCAAACCAAGGGTTCTTCTTTAGCCAGATATTATTGCGTGGCGAAGGGTGAGGTAATGGCAAAAACTCAGGCGCCCACCTTTGCCAATCTCGCACGGTTTCGGTCAGTGTGCTGGTGGTTTTGTTTGTTAGGTAATGGTTTTGTGCGTACTGGCCAATCAGCAGTGTCATTTGAATATTGGGTAGAGATTGCAGCACTTTGTTATGCCAAAGCTCCGCGCACTCTTTGCGTGGTGGCAGATCGCCACTCTTTCCTTTACCTGGATAACAAAACCCCATAGGCACAATCGCGACCTTTTGCTCGTCGTAAAAAGTATCGCTATCTATCCCTAACCATTCTCTTAATCTCTCACCACTGGCATCATTCCAAGGGATCGACGACTCATGCACCTTGATGCCCGGTGCTTGACCTATGATCAGTAAGCGTGCGTTTGGGTGTGCTTGAATCACTGGATTGGCGCCGTGCGAGAGGTGAGGCTCACATGCTCGGCATTGTCGTATCTCTTTAAGTAACGAAGAGGACATCAGTAACCTTTATCAAAATCGATGACATGATTAAGTGTAAAACCATCTCGCCACTGTTTGTAATTCTCTGCGAAGATCTCTACCACCTGTCTTGGCTCACTGAGTGCAGCAATGTGTGGCGTAATCGTCACTTGCGGTAGTTTCCAGAAAGGGTGTTCCTGAGAGAGGGGCTCACTTTCAAATACATCTAAAAATGCGTGTTCTACCCATCTGTTTTTTATGGCGAGCAGCAAGGACTTATTGTCTAGGCATTCACCTCTACCGACATTGAACAGCAGCACATTCGAGCAGTAACCTAAGGTCGTTTGATTGAGTAATTGATAGGTTTCAGGCGTTGATGGCAAGGTATTCACCACAATATCGGCCTGCTTAAGGGCAGCCTCTATCTCATTGATGTGGAACGTCTCTTTAAAGGCTTCTTGTTTGGATGGGATACCCGTACGGTTGACACCTATGGTATGAATACCAAAAGCCGCCGCGGTTTTTGCCAAATGACTGCCAATTGACCCTGTTCCTAAAATCACCATAGTTTTGTCAGTTAGGCTAGTATAAAGCTGTGGCTGCCAGTTTCGTTGTTGTTGATGCTGATGGTAATGAGGGAAGTGTCTACAGTGACTGATTGTGTAACCCAACACGTATTCTGCGATAGCCGGGCCAAAGATGCCTTTGACGTTGGTTAGCGTATAGTCCTGACGCAGATCTGGCTGCGTGAGTTTATTGATTCCAGCATAGGTACTCTGTACCCAGTCTAGCTCTTTAAACTCGCCGAGGCGTTCTGCGATTAGAGGCGGTGATGCCAAGACAATCTGTGCTGATTTGGGGTTTTGAGTGATTTCTAGGTCGGGTAAATCCTGGTTTAGAATCAGTTGCGTATAGGTATCGTCATGCTCAGTAAGAATATAGAGCTTATTCGTAAAATTGTTCATCGGCTTACCTTTTCCCCCCAGGGTTTATCAAGTACACTTTCGCTGTCTTTTTCTGCAATTATTGAGTGACTATGCTTCAGAATCCACTGCAGGTTCGTCTTGAAAAGTTAGAACCTTGGCAACAAATTACCTTTATGGCGTGTCTATGTGAGCGTATGTACCCTAACTATGCCATGTTTTGTGAGAATACAGAATTTGCGGAAGCTCGAATCTATCGTGATGTTTTGGATAGCATTTGGGAAATCTTGACGGTTAAAACAGCAAAGGTGAACTTTGAGCGTCAACTTGAGAAGGTTGAAGAGCTATTCCCTAGCGGTGATGATTTTGATTTTTATGGTGTTTACCCAGCAATGGACGCATGCCAAGGCCTAGCAACGCTAATTCATGGCCTGCTTGACCGTGAACATATGTTGGAAGCGGTAATTAAAGTGAGTCAACAATCGGTGAAGACGGTTGCTGAGCTTGAGTTTGCTCAAGGCGCTGAAGAAGTGACCAACGAAAACCAGAAAGAAAACGAAGCGGTATGTGAAGAGTGGGACGTTCAGTGGGCCATTTTCCGACCTCTACGTGAAACGACTGAGCGTGACTTAGAGCTGATCAAAGATCTACGCCACGAACTGCGTGAAGACCCAGTCAGTAACATTGGTGTTGCGCTATAATTCGCAATTGCACCAAAGCATGAATAAAAACAAAGGCTCCCTAGGGAGCCTTTGTTGTATCTGACGGTCTCAAATTTAGATTAAGCGTCTTTTTTGTCTTCGTTCTGCGCTTTGTCTTTTGAAGCTTTATCTTTTGAGGCGTCGTCGTCCGTTGATTTTGCGTCTGAGGCATCGTTGTCTGTTGGAGTTTCTTCCTCTAGCTCGTCCTCTTCATCGCGGTTTTCGATAACACCGTGTGTCTCTTTCCACTTCTCCCAGCGTTGAAACGCCAGTTCTTGCATGTCGGTGGTTTTATCCGCTTCGTCGACGATCTCTTCACCTACAAGGTGCTCAAAGATATCTTCTAGGGTGATGATGCCCTGAATAGTGCCGTATTCGTCCACAACTAAAGACAGTTGCAGGCGGTTTGCCATCATCTGGTCAAAGGCCTTAGCCAAGCCCATGTTGTTCAGCAACACGTGGATAGGGCGCATTACTTCACCCAGAGCTTTTTCACCACAACCGGCTTGCTGCAATCTAAACAGCTCTAGGCGGTGAACAAAACCGATGATGTTGTCACTCTGCTCACTGTAAACCAACGGACGTGAGAATGGCGTGTCTTTATGTTGTTCTAGGAACGTATTCACACTCATTTCCGCATCAACACGGAATACCACTGGGCGCGGCGTCATTACCTGAGTCACGGGTACATCTTGAATACCCAGTAGGTTGCTCAGGATTTTTGATTCGCCTTCTGCAAACTCGCCACTCTCTTTTGCCAAGATCGCCATTGCAGATAACTCATCACGCATTTTTGGTGCTTGGTGGCCACGAGCAAGACGTTTGGTGATCTGTTCTGAGAACCATACAAACGGTGTTAGGAAGAACACCATCCAACGCAGCACGCTTGCCGAAGCAGGAGCAAGTTGACGCCAGTAGGTTGCACCAATGGTCTTTGGAACAATTTCAGACAATACCAAGATACCCAGCGTTAGCACGGCAGAGAAGACACCTAACCATTGGCTACCAAAAACGACAGCCGCTTGTGCACCTGCTGTCGCAGCACCGATAGTATGCGCGATGGTGTTGAGCGTTAAAATTGACGCAAGCGGGCGGTCAATATCTGTTTTCAGTTTGTCTAAAGACTCTGCTGCAGGGTGCCCATTTTGTTTTAGTTGAGCAATGTAGCTCGGACTAATACTCAAAAGTACAGCTTCCAAAACAGAACAAATGAAAGAAACTCCAATAGCAATGGAGACGTAAATAGTTAGCAGCAGCATGTTTGCCCTTAAATTAAATTGTACGCTTTAGCAGCGATTCAGCGTGGATTATAGTGAAAAAGTAGTGGCTAGGTCATCATTAATTTTGCTCTCAGCCCCTTTTAAACAAGGGCTTGCTTAATAAAATCAGTAACAAATTGTGAGTTATTACTCATATTATGGCTAAAACTACGGCATTAGAGCTAAAGATCGACGACAAACCTTTGCCAGATGGGGCATTTATGTTTTAGAGTGAATTGAATTCAAAAATACAAAGAAGGGAAACCTAAAATGAACAAGACTCAATTAATCGACTTTATTGCTGAAAAAGCGGACCTTTCTAAAGCACAAGCTAAAGCTGCTCTAGAAGCGACTCTTGGCGGTGTTACAGATGCTCTTAAAGATGGCGATCAAGTTCAGCTAATTGGTTTTGGTACTTTTAAAGTAAACCACCGTGCAGCTCGCACTGGTCGTAACCCAAAAACTGGTGATGAGATCCAAATCGCTGCTGCAAATGTTCCAGCATTTGTTGCAGGTAAAGCGCTGAAAGATTCAGTGAAATAATCTAAACTGTACCGAGGTAGTCGTATTCCACCTCGGTACAGGTTTTTATGAAAAAAGCATTTCTTCTCGTTTCACTATTATCTACATTTCTTATTGGCTGTTCTTCAACAAGCCCTCGCAAAAACCTAGAGCAATTTGAAACTCACACCGGCGGCCAAGTCATGGGCGACGCGACAAGTTTCTACTGGGTTACAAACAAGCTAACACAACCTCATACTTCAGCTGACTACGTCACTGTCGGCGATTACGGCTGGTATCAAACTGACTATGCTTGGTCAGAAGGCGTGCTTCGTGAATTTATTCGTGAAGGCGAGCAGCGTAATTCTTCGAATGAGCTTGTTCCTTATCGTGTCCATGTGCGTTTCAATAAGTCAGGCGAAGCTGTGTATCAACAGTATCGTATCGACAGCAAAATTTTACCTATCCAAGCTAAGCAACTTGAAAACTATCAGAAAGAAGCTAAATCGGTTCTAGAAACTACGATGAAGCAGGATGACGAAGGGCTCAGACTGGTTCAAGGGTATTGGAATGGCAGCTCTTTTGAAACGTGCGCTGGTGGTGAGTTTGATCGCTTTGAATTTAACCAGACCTTACCAAGCTTCGTGATCAACCGACTAGCAGCTGTGGAAAGTTATGCAGCGTTTCTTGGCAGTGATTCACTGGGTAAGATGAGTGTGGAAGAGTTGCTGATGCTAGCTGAAGACAGCCATGATTGTGTCGTTAGGCCATCATTGTTGAAAGAATAGCGATCAATTTAAGGGTTGAGAGTGTTTAGCCTACTGTAGGCCAAATGCTGATTTGTCTGTACAGGTACAGATTCTTAGTAAAGATTGAGTAATAAAAAAGGCGCCTATTGAGGTGCCTTTTGCTGTTATTCGCTTACTGTTATTGGAAAGTAAGCGAGTAACAAGATTGATTACTGCTCTTGCTCGCGCGCAATCGCACGGTAACCAATGTCATTGCGGTGGAACATACCATTCCAGCTAACTTGCTTAGTCAACGCGTAAGCGCGCTCTTGAGCTTCAGAAACCGTGTTACCCAGTGCCGTTGCACAAAGTACACGACCACCGTTTGTCACCACATCGCCAGCTTCGTTATTTGTCGTACCCGCGTGGAAAACTTTTTGGCCTTCAACTTCACTTGTTGGTAGTGAAATAACGTCACCTTTTGCGTAGTCAGCAGGGTAACCGCCAGCCGCAAGAACAACACCGATAGAAGCGCGTGGATCCCACTTTGACTCTGCTTCGTCTAGTTTCTCGTCGATCGCCATTAGGCAAAGCTCAACAAGGTCTGACTCCATACGCATCATGATAGGTTGCGTTTCTGGATCGCCGAAGCGGCAGTTGTATTCGATAACTTTAGGTGTGCCGTCAGCATCGATCATTAGGCCAGCGTAAAGGAAACCCGTGTAAGGTGCGCCTTCTGCATCCATACCACGTACCGTTGGGTAGATAACTTCCTCAAGGATACGGTTGTGGATTTCAGGCGTCACAACTGGAGCAGGAGAGTAAGCACCCATGCCGCCAGTATTAGGACCAGTGTCTTCGTCGCCAACACGTTTGTGATCTTGGCTGGTGGCCATAGGAAGCACGCTAGAACCGTCAACCATTACGATGAAACTTGCTTCTTCGCCTTCAAGGAACTCTTCGATAACCACGCGGCTGCCAGCTTCGCCAAATACGTTGCCTGCTAGCATGTCTTTGATTGCGTCTTCAGCCTCTTCAAGCGTCATCGCAACGATAACGCCTTTACCTGCCGCAAGACCGTCTGCTTTTACTACGATTGGAGCGCCTTGCTCACGGACGTAAGCGATAGCTGGCTCAATCTCAGTGAAGTTTGCGTAGTAACCCGTTGGGATGTCATGACGAGCTAGGAAGTCTTTAGTGAATGCTTTCGAACCTTCAAGCTGTGCTGCTGCTTGAGTTGGACCAAAGATTGGCAGACCCACTTCGCGGAATGCATCAACCACGCCAATTACTAATGGTGCTTCCGGGCCAACGATGGTCAGTTCGATTTTTTTCTCTTGAGCAAACGCGACTAAACCAGCGATGTCTTCAACGCCGATGTTTACGTTCTCAAGTTTCGGCTCAAGTGCAGTACCAGCGTTACCTGGAGCGATGAATACCGTTTCAACATTTGGGTTTTGTGCCGCTTTCCAACCAAGTGCGTGCTCACGACCGCCAGCACCAATAATAAGAACTCGCATTGTAAAATCCTTAACTTAAATTGCTTAAGCCTCGAAGGTCATTCGAGGCTTTGAACTGTTTCTAGAACTTAGAACTTAGAACTTAGAACTTAGAACTTAGAACTAGAAACCAAGTGATTTTTAATGATTAAAGTGACGCATGCCTGTAAAGATCATCGCCATGCCGTGTTCGTCTGCTGCTGCGATGACTTCGTCATCACGCATAGAGCCGCCCGGTTGGATAACACACTTGATGCCAGCTTCTGCTGCCGCGTCGATACCGTCACGGAATGGGAAGAATGCATCTGATGCCATCACACAACCTTCAACCTGTAGACCTTCGTCTGCCGCTTTGATGCCTGCGATTTTCGCAGAGTAAACGCGGCTCATTTGGCCTGCGCCTACACCAATCGTCATATCGCCTTTCGAGTAAACGATAGCGTTAGATTTCACGTACTTCGCTACTTTCCAGCAGAATAGCGCGTCTTTTAGCTCTTCAGCTGTAGGTTGGCGCTTAGAAACCACTTTAAGGTCGTCTTCAGATACCATGCCTTGGTCGCGGTCTTGAACTAGCAAACCACCGTTAACGCGTTTCACGTCAAAGCCAGTTGTCTTAGTTGTCCATTCGCCACACTCAAGTAGGCGAAGGTTTTTCTTAGCCGCTACGATTTCTACTGCTTCAGCAGAAACAGAAGGTGCAATAATTACTTCAACGAATTGACGTTCAGTAATAGCCGTTGCTGTTGCTGCGTCTAGTTCACGGTTGAAAGCGATGATGCCGCCAAATGCAGACGTTGGGTCTGTTTTGAATGCACGGTCGTAAGCTTCTAGGATGTCTTCACCTAGTGCTACACCACATGGGTTGGCGTGCTTAACAATCACACATGCTGGCTGGTCGAACTCTTTCACACACTCAAGTGCTGCGTCAGTGTCCGCGATGTTGTTGTAAGAAAGCGCTTTACCTTGAATTTGGCGAGCAGTAGAAACTGATGCTTCTTCAGGGTTTGCTTCAACATAGAATGCTGCTGCTTGGTGGCTGTTTTCACCGTAGCGCATGTCTTGTTTCTTCTCGAACTGTTGGTTGAACGTGCGAGGGAATTTGCTTTCTTCGTCACCTTCCTTGTTCTCACCGTAAGATGGAACCATAGTGCCGAAGTAGTTTGCGATCATGCCGTCGTAAGAAGCGGTGTGCTCGAATGCTGCGATAGCGAGGTCGAAGCGAGTCTCTAGTGTTAGAGATTTCTCGTTCGCGTCCATTTCAGCGACAACGCGCTCGTAGTCGTGTGCGTTAACAACAATAGTGACGTCTTTGTGGTTTTTCGCTGCAGAGCGAACCATTGTTGGACCGCCGATGTCGATGTTCTCAACAGCGTCAGCAAGAGTACAACCTTCTTTAGCAACGGTTTCTGCGAATGGGTATAGGTTTACAACAACCATATCGATAGGGTTGATACCGTGAGTTTCCATCACGTCATCATCTTGACCACGACGGCCTAGAACACCACCATGAACTTTTGGGTGCAGAGTCTTAACACGGCCATCCATCATTTCTGGGAAACCAGTGTAGTCAGATACTTCTGTAACAGAGATGCCTTTTTCAGCAAGCAGGCGAGCAGTGCCACCGGTAGATAGGATATCTACACCACGGTTAGCAAGAGCTTGTGCAAATTCAACGATACCAGTTTTGTCTGATACGCTGATTAGAGCGCGGCGAATTGGACGAGCGTTATTCATGCTTCCATCTTCCTCAAATTCATGGGGTTAAAATAAAGATATTTGCCAAAAAAGAACTTGTTTCTATCTTCTTAGCGTGGATTATCTTAGATACCAGTAAGAGATAAAATATTGGCCAGTTTTGGTAAAGACCTTTTGGGTTAGTCTTATGATTAAGCTATAAGATAACCAACTCCAAATTTGATGGCGCAGATTCTAACTAATTTATTACAAAAAAGCTCGCGCAATCGTTTGGCATCTCAAAATTAATTATGAAAAGTGCCATTTCAGCCTGAAAAGTAACGATAAGGTTAATTGTGGAATGGACGAAACAGTAGGAAAAAACATGTTTCAGATCGGTGAATTAGCGAAACGATGCGGTGTGACAGCCGATACCTTGCGATTTTATGAGAAGAATAACCTGATCGCGCCAGCCAGTCGCAGTGAGTCGGGTTATCGCCTATATGATGAAAATAACCAGAAACAGGTGACATTTATTCTCAAATCTAAAGCGTTGGGGCTGAGTTTGGACGAGATTAAAGAATTGCTTGAGATTCGCCTCGAGGCCACACAGCACAGTTGCGCTGAAGTGAAGTCGATTACCTCAGCAAAGCTAGAGATGATTGATGAGAAGATTACCGAATTAACTAAGATTCGCACCGCACTTAAAAAGATTAATGATGCGTGTTGTGGCCATGTAGACGACGATGCAAGCCATTGTTCGATTCTAGCAGCCTTGGATTCCGCAAACGTCGACAAAAGGCGCTGCTGTCGCACTGGGGAGTAGTCAGCCACCGAGCAGGGCTATACAAGCCAAAAAAAAGCCAAACTCAAAAATGAGTTTGGCTTTCAATTCAATAAATTACGAAAGAATGATTAGTTCATGCCGTATTTTTTTAGTTTCTTGCGAAGAGTACCGCGGTTAATACCCATCATGGTTGCTGCGCGAGTTTGGTTACCGCGAGTGTACTGCATGATAGTGTCTAGTAGTGGCTGTTCAACTTCAGCTAATACTAATTCGTATAACTCGCTGACTTCTTGACCGTTTAATTGAGCAAGGTAATTTTTCAATGATGCTTTAACTGAGTCACGTAGTGGCTTCTGCGTGATTTGGTCTTGTGATGTAACTGTAGTTACTGTCAATGCTTCTGAAGTCAGATTTTGTTCGAACATATTCGGTCTAGCTCTTCTCGTAATTATGGTGCAACGTTATCAAAAAAACCTTCTAGCGCTTCAAGCTGCAGATCACCTGCTTCGAATGCGTTGAAGGTACGGCGAAACTCACTCGCTTGTTCATGCTCTTTTAGATACCAACCCACATGCTTACGAGCGATGCGAGGGCCTAAAAACTCTCCATAAAATTCATGTAGAGCGTGCACATGACCAAGCATGATGTCTTTCACTTCCGAAATCGGGAGTGGGTCCATCGTGGTGCCGTTTTCCAAATAGTGTAGGATTTCGTTAAAAATCCAAGGACGTCCTTGGGCAGGTCGACCTATCATTAAAGCATCAGCACCGGTGTACTCCAGCACAAACTTCGCTTTTTCCGGACTATCGATATCACCGTTAGCGATAACCGGAATAGATACTGCTTGTTTCGCTGCTTTAATGTGTTTGTATTCTGCCTCACCTTTGTACATACAAGCGCGAGTTCTCCCGTGAAGGGCAAGTGCCTGTATGCCGCAGTCTTCGGCTATTTTCGCGATTTGGACACAGTTTCTATTGTCTGTATCCCAGCCTGTGCGCGTTTTCAACGTTACTGGAACGTCGACAGCATTTACCACCGCTTTCAGAATGTCTTCAATGAGTTCTGGATGCTGCAGTAGGGCTGAGCCCGCAAGCTTCTTATTCACTTTTTTGGCTGGACAACCCATGTTGATATCGATGATTTGCGCACCGTTATCGACATTAAATTGAGCAGCCTCGGCCATAAGCTGTGGATCTGCACCAGCGATTTGTACTGAACGAATGCCCGATTCGCCTTCATGTACCATACGCTGCTGAGACTTTGACGTTTTCCAAACCTTCGGATTGGAGGACATCATTTCACTGACTGCCATCCCCGCACCGTAGCGAAGACACAACTCACGGAATGGTCTATCCGTTACGCCAGCCATAGGAGCGACGATTAGATTGTTCTTAAGTTGATAATTTCCGATTTTCAAAAATGTCATCACAGTTCTGCACCAGCAAGGGCGCGCATTTTACGCATTTTTTCGCTGCGTGAAAAGACTAATATTTGAGCATTTACAAATTGTTTTTGTAATTTGTTTAAATTTCAGCCAATTAGCGCCCAAAGTCTTGTCTAGCCTTGCTTGCGACCTGAGATTCGACACCATTCTTGTTGCTCAATGATCGGATCAATGTGAAGCTCATCACGATAATAAGTCGCAACATCTTCTGCTTGTGTATCTAAAACACCCGACATCGCAAGCACACCATTTGGCTTAACTAGGCCTTTGATGATGCCAGAAAGGTCGCGTAATGGACCGGCAAGAATGTTGGCAACAACCACGTCAGCTAGCAAACCTTCCGGTTGATCTTGTGGCAAGAACACCTCTAGTTGCTCAGCAACGCCATTGCGTTGTGCGTTGTCTTTTGATGCAAGCAGAGCTTGAGGATCAATATCGATCCCGATAACTTTTGCCGCGCCTAGTTTGATCGCAGCGATCGCTAGGATGCCTGAGCCACAACCGAAGTCGATCACGGTTTTGCCGGTTAGGTCTAAGCCTTCAAGCCACTCAAGACACAATGCCGTTGTCGGGTGGGTACCTGTACCAAATGCAAGACCTGGGTCTAGCATTACGTTGACAGCGTCAGGTTCAGGGATATCGCGCCAGCTAGGGCAGATCCATAAACGCTCACCAAACTTCATGGGGTGGAAGTTGTCCATCCATTCACGTTCCCAATCCTTGTCTTCAATTTGCTCTACTTTATGAGCAAAGTCTGCAGGGAACATGTTGCTTGCTTTAATCTGCGCTAGAACGACACTAGTATCAGTCTCAGCGTCGTAAAGCGCAAGAATGTCAGTATCACCCCAAAGGCGAGTTTCGCCCGGCAGAGGCTCAAATACAGGGGTATCTTGTGCATCCAGGAAAGTTACAGAAAGAGCACCAGTCTCTTCCATTAACATGTCGCCGATTTGTTCGGCATTTTCATTGGTAGCATTAAGCTTGATTTGAATCCAAGGCATGGCTGCATCTTCTATATGAGAAAAATTGGATGGCGAGTCTAGCAGAAAATATGAGCAAATTCACCAAAACCCCACGGAATATAATGGGGATTAAAGATTGATTTTTTCGGCGGCTCAAAAACAAAAATGCTCACCGAAGTGAGCATTTTGACTGTTCTTAAACGAACGGGTTATGACAAACCAAGTTTCTTCTCAAGGTAGTGGATGTTTGCACCACCGTGTTGGAAGTTTTCGTCGTTCATAATAGACAATTGAAGCTCGGTATTAACGTTAATACCTTCAACAATCATTTCACCCAATGCGTTCTTCATACGAGCGATAGCAACATCACGGTTCTCACCGTAAGTGATCAGCTTACCAATCATTGAATCGTAGTGTGGTGGCACTGTGTAACCCGTGTAGATGTGAGATTCCCAACGTACGCCCATGCCGCCCGGTGCGTGGAAACGTTCAATCTTACCTGGTGAAGGTAGGAAGCGAACTGGATCTTCAGCATTGATACGACATTCGATTGAGTGGCCGCGCAGCTTAATATCATCCTGAGTGAATGATAGAGGCTGACCAGCTGCAATACGTAGCTGTTCTTTCACTAGGTCGATACCCGTTACCATTTCAGTAATCGTGTGTTCAACCTGGATACGAGTGTTCATTTCGATGAAGTAGAACTCACCGTTTTCGTATAGGAATTCAAATGTACCTGCGCCGCGGTAACCGATCTCAATACATGCACGAGTACAGCGTTCACCGATGTACTTACGCATCTCTTCAGTGATACCTGGAGCTGGTGCTTCTTCCACAACTTTCTGGTGACGACGCTGCATTGAACAGTCACGCTCACCTAGGTGGATAGCATTGCCTTGACCATCTGCAAGCACTTGTACTTCAATGTGACGTGGGTTTTCTAGGAATTTCTCCATGTAAACCATGTCGTTGTTGAAACATGCTTTTGCTTCAGCGCGAGTCATCGCGATAGCTTCTGTTAGTTCTGCTTCAGAACGAACAACACGCATACCACGACCGCCGCCGCCGCCAGATGCCTTGATGATAACTGGGAAGCCAATGCGCTTAGCGTGTGCTTTGTTTTTCGCTTCGTCATCGTCAAGAGGACCGTCAGAACCTGGTACACAAGGTACGCCAGCTTTCTTCATTGACGTGATAGCTGACACTTTGTCACCCATCATACGAATGGTTTCAGCTTTAGGGCCAACAAAGATAAAGCCACTGCGCTCTACCTGTTCTGCAAAGTCTGCATTTTCAGATAGGAAGCCATAGCCAGGGTGGACAGCTACTGCACCTGTCACTTCAGCTGCGCTGATGATACGAGGGATGTTTAGGTAGCTATCGATACCACGAGCTGGACCGATACAAATGGTTTCGTCTGCAAGCAGTACGTGCTTAAGATCACGGTCAGCAGTTGAGTGAACCGCTACCGTTTTAATGCCAAGCTCTTTACATGCACGCAGAATACGTAGTGCAATTTCACCACGGTTCGCGATTACTAATTTATCTAACATAATGAGTGCTCTCTATTATTCGATAATTACTAGAGCTTGGTCGAATTCTACTGGTTGACCGTCTTCAACTAGGATAGCTGTTACAACACCAGATTTATCAGCTTCGATTTGGTTCATCATTTTCATTGCTTCAACGATACATAGAGTTTCGCCAGCAGTTACAGATTGACCAACTTTAACGAATGGTTTTGCGTCTGGGCTTGGAGCGCCGTAGAAAGTACCAACCATTGGAGAAAGAACTTGGTGACCAGCTGGAACTGCAGGAGCCGTTGCTTCTGCTGCTACAGGTGCCGCCGCAGGAGCTGCTGCCGCTGCTACAGGTGCTGGAGCTGCTGCATATTGAACAGGTGCTACAGGTGCAGTGCTGTTACGACTGATTCGTACTGACTCTTCACCTTCAGAGATTTCTAGCTCAGAAATACCAGACTCTTCAACCAATTCGATTAGCTTTTTGATTTTGCGAATATCCATTGTTTCTTTCTCTTTATCTGTTAATTGAACTTACTCTTTGACTGAGTAGGTTAGTAATAGTTCGTTGTTTATGTTTACTTTGAGTTGAGCTTGCTGAGCGCAGCGGTCAAAGCAAATTGATAACCTTGGGCACCTAAGCCACAAATCACACCTTCTGCTTTATCAGATAGGTAAGAGTGGTGACGGAATGGTTCACGTGCGTGAACATTCGATAGGTGAACCTCAATAAAGGGGATTGCAACGCCAAGTAGTGCATCACGCAGTGCCACACTGGTATGTGTAAAGGCTGCTGGATTGATAATAATAAAATCAACATTTTGGTATGCACTATGGATCGCTTCAATCAGTTCATACTCACGATTTGACTGTAAATGAGATAGCTCAACATCGTGTGCTTTCGCTTGCTCGGTCAATGAGCTAATAATCTGGTCAAGTGTTTGAGAACCGTAGTGTGCCGGCTCTCTTAGGCCTAACAGGTTAAGGTTTGGGCCATTTAAAACTAGAATGCGAAACTTTGTAGACATCGTGGGGCTATCTTCCTTTATCGTGTTTACGAACGTGAATGTTGCCATTTTATTGAAAATTTGCGGTTAATTTCTAGTGAGAAAAACCCAAATTTAAAAATTAGAACCAGATTATAGCTAATTCAGCGCAAATCGCAGCAATTTACTGGTCTAATCTCCTATTGATACAGCGTGGAATTGTTACCAACTTAACAAAAAAGCGCCTTAGCCTTAATTTGGGGCTGGATATTTGAGATCAAGATCAGCCATAAAAAAACCGCCACATAGGTGACGGTTTAGGTAAGGTCTGTTTTAAACAGTAATTCAGGGTGTGACCGGTTGCTTATGCCAGTTCTGCTTTCTCGGCAATCAGCTTATCAACCACACTTGGGTCTGCCAAAGTAGAGGTATCACCTAGGTTACCTGTATCACCGGTAGCAATCTTACGCAGGATACGACGCATGATTTTACCTGAACGAGTTTTCGGTAATGAGTCGGTCCAGTGCAGCACATCTGGCGTTGCGATTGGGCCAATCTCTTTACGTACCCAGTCTTTCACTTCTTTATGAAGTTCAGCAGTTGGGAACTCGCCATCATTCAGCGTGATGTAAGCGTAAATCGCTTGGCCTTTAATATCATGAGGGATACCCACAATCGCGGCCTCTGCGATCTTATCAAACGCGACTAGAGCCGATTCAATTTCTGCAGTACCCATACGGTGACCAGAGACGTTAAGTACGTCATCAACACGGCCAGTAATCCAGTAGTAGCCGTCTTCATCACGACGAGCGCCATCACTGGTGAAGTACATGCCTTTAAATGTAGAGAAGTAAGTCTGTTCAAAGCGGTCATGATCGCCATGAACGGTACGCATTTGGCCCGGCCAAGAATCTAGAATCACTAGGTTGCCGTCTGTTGCACCCTCAATGATATTACCCATGTTATCAACTAACGCCGGTTGCACACCGAAGAATGGACGCGTCGCTGAACCTGGTTTTAGATCGGTTGCGCCCGGTAGCGGTGCGATTAAGATGCCGCCCGTTTCAGTTTGCCACCACGTATCGACAATTGGAGATTGCTCATTACCAATTGTTTTGTAGTACCATTCCCACGCTTCTGGGTTAATAGGTTCACCCACTGAGCCCATGATTCTTAGGCTGTCACGAGAAGTACCTTCAACGGCTTCGTTGCCTTTCGCCATTAGTGCACGAATAGCCGTTGGCGCAGTATAAAGAATATTCACTTGGTGCTTATCGACCACTTCACTCATGCGGCTGGTGTTCGGGTAGTTCGGCACGCCTTCAAACAGAATGGTTTTTGCACCATTAGCTAGCGGCCCGTATACAAGGTATGTGTGACCCGTAATCCAACCCACATCCGCTGTACACCAGAAAGTCTCGCCTTCTTGATAGTCGAATACGTATTTGAATGTCATTGCTGCATAAACAAGGTAGCCACCAGTGGTGTGCATAACCCCTTTAGGTTTACCTGTTGAGCCTGACGTATAAAGGATGAATAGTGGATCTTCTGCATTCATCTCTTCTGGTGGGCAAGCTGCAGATACATTAGCAATAGCATCGTGCCACCACACATCACGGTGTTCATGCCAAGCAACATCGCCACCAGTACGTTTGAATACCACAACTTTCTCGATGTTCTTAACTTCAGGGTTAGTCAGAGCTTCATCGACGTTTTTCTTCAGTGGAACCGCACGGCCGCCACGCACGCCTTCATCGGCAGTGATAACGACTTTAGAATTTGAATCGATAATACGACCAGACAGTGCTTCTGGTGAGAAACCACCAAATACTACCGTGTGCACCGCACCGATACGGGTACATGCCAGCATTGCTACTGCTGCTTCTGGCACCATCGGCATGTATAAACAAACCACATCACCTTTGCGTACGCCTTGCTCTTTCAGAGCGTTTGAAAACAGGCACACTTCTTTATGTAGTTCATTAAAAGTTAGAGTTTTATCATCAGCCGGGTCATCGCCTTCCCAGATGATAGCGACTTCATCACCGCGCTCAGCAAGGTGGCGGTCGATACAGTTAGCCGAAACGTTAAGCGTGCCATCTTCAAACCAGCGAATATCAATGTGGCCTGGGTCGAAAGAAGTATTTTTTACCTGTGTGAAAGGTTTAATCCAATCAACGATTTTTCCGTGTTCACCCCAAAAGCCTTCAGGGTCAGAAACAGATTGCTGGTACATGGCTAGGTAAGTGTCATTATCCGCGTGTGTGGTTGATTTAATATTTTCTTTTACCGGATAAACGTGGGCTTCACTCATTGCATCTCTCCTTGTGCCTACATTCCTAATGAACTGGCAACTTCCTTTGTGTTCAGTTTCTAGGTCTATTACAGAACCGTCTTTGTGTTATCACTCTCGGCTAGGACGGCGATTTCCACAATTAGACTTTAGGATGAGACGCTGCTTTTCACTTACAAAATAGCGAGTTAAGTTCATTTTTGAGATGTTGCTCTCTATGTGAAGCGCCAGTGGTTGAATTAAGAATAAGAAGAGTTGAAACGGGGCAGGTCACCATGTTTTAGGCGCACAAAGATCAGCGCAGCGGAGATAGCGTCTTGTAATGCATCATGTTTATTGACCGGAATAGGTAAATCGAGCTGGCGACAAATGGCGTCCATACTGAGATCAAAATAGGCATTGGGCAGCTGTCTTTCGAGCTTATCTTGATAGAGTTGGCTCACTTCGACTAATCGGTTAGGCAGTGGAAATCCAAGCTGTTTTAAACAGGCGCGGTCGAGAATTTTTTTATCATAACGGATGTGATAGCCGACTAAAGGACGATTTCCAATGAAGTTCAGTAGCTCAACTAAAGCCTGTTTTTCTTCGATACCGTGCTTTAGGTCTTGATGACGAATGCGGTGGATTTTTATTGAATTGCAATCGAGCGATTGAGGGGCGCGCAATCGGACTTCAAAAGGTTGGCTGGTAATGATTCGGTTACCGATGATCTTGGTCGCGGCAATAGTGACTAATTCTGCCTGATTGGGGTCTAGGCTGGTGGTTTCACAATCGAGTGATACATATTCATGATCAATAGGCGCAGTAAACAGAGGCTGATAGAGAGAGCCTTTGAGCTTGTGATGCCAGTAATAGCGAACCAACCTATTCATCGTTCAATTGCCTAATCCCGTATCTGATAGTGGTAGCCGAGCCATTGCTTGAATTTCTTCACCACGTGCAGGCTATGACGAAGCAGATCTCTGTCTGCTCGCTCCATCAGTTTGACGTCGATTTTATTGCTGCTGTGCTGTTGCGATAGGCGCTGTGATAAGCGCCACTTAAAGAACTGCTTGAGCGCTTCATTGAGGTTATCCGCGGTGCTTTGCTCTAGTACCTTTTTGTTCACGAGGTGCTCAATGCGTTCAAAGGTGTTATTGACTGTCACACCATGTTCAAGGCTCAGCGCTCTCACACCGTGAACAATTGGGAAAATACCGCCTTGTTTGATGTCGAGTCCTGACTTGGATTGTTTCACATTACCAAACAGGGTCAGGGGAACCGAGAAGTTCAGAGCAGGGCGGCAGAACTCGGTCAGAATCAATTCTTGTCCGAGCATCAAATCACTCAAGTGCTGCTTGACCGGTTTGAGTAGTTCCCTGTTACCCGCCACAGCGTGTGCGTCCGCCATGATGGCGATATCCATCACTGTCTCTGGCGTGGCTTTTCTTACCCAACGGGTGAGGGTTTGTTTCCACTCTTGCTCTGAATGCACCCATTTCGGGTTGTTGACCATCACGTTGCCCGGGCATAACGGGTAACCCAATTGTTGAAGGGTATGGGTGAGGTCGTTCATGGCACTTTGGCATTGGTGCCATTCCAAACCATCTTGAATAATCAGAGCGTTGTCTTGATCGGTTTTGAGGATTTGCTCCCCGCGCCCTTCAGAACCCAGCACGATGAGGCAACAATGATTGTGCAGTGCAGGTGGGATAATCAACTCAAAAGCCTTCTCAATGATCTGTTCGTTGACCGCAGAAATTAGCTCCATGATAAAGCGTGTACGAATGCCATTACTGAGTAGGCTTTCGACCAATTGACGCTGTTTGTTGGAAGCCATTGCCAATTCTTCAACGCTGGTGGCACGAGCAATACGCAAAGTGAGAACGTGAGAATGTGTGGAGAATGCACTGAGGATTTGTGTCATATCCACCATGCCGACCGCATTTTTACCATCACAAACCATCAATCTTTTTACCCGGTTTCTGGTCATGGTAATCATGGCGTTAAATAAGAAATCGCCTTGGTTTACGTGCATTACCGGAAACGTTGCGATCTCGCCGACGGGCGCATCCAGTGGAAAATTATCGAGCATCACAGCATGCAATAAATTGGTTCTTGTGACGATTCCATACGGAAAGGTACATGATGATCCAAAAGCTTTTGGATCATAGTGTTCTAAATGAACTAAGGCCGAGTCCAACCCTTGTTCTTTAAGGGTTTGAGTGACTTGGTTGATAGATTGGTCGGGTTCCAGTATCAGTGGAGGGTGATAGATCGATTCGTCCACTTTGGTCAGTATGAATTCGGCAAGGTTTTGTTGCTGTTGGGCAGCTTCAATTAGCGCTTTTCGTGTCGAAAGGTTGCTATCAAAGTAAGCGGCAAACTGGCCATTGGCGTGGTAAAGCTCGAGAAAGATATCGGTTGGCAGTAGATAACTTAGGGTATCTTCAAGCGCGATATATTGGTGTTTGGTGTGAGGCTCAAACTGACTGCGTACATCGAAGATATCGTCATTGGCATAATGTGCGTAGATTTCTCCATCGCTGCTCGCGCGCTCCTCTACGGCTCCTTTAATCAGAATATGCAGATGGCGACTAGGGCGGTCTGCCTCCAATATCACTTCGTGTGCTCGGTAGTAAACCACATCTAAAGCTGAGCGTAGCGTTAACTGTTCCGCTTCAGACAAGCTATCGAAGGGCGGGTGCTGCATATTAAATTTGTCAGGCATAAGCAATCGCAAGGGAGTGAGAGTCTCTTTTTAGTGTGACAAATTACCAGCGAAGCTCCAGACGACTTTAGTCTAAATGAGAGAGTTACGACTTTTGCACGTTGGATTTTTGAGTTAAATACGACAGAGATATTTATTGAATATGGGAATGCTATCCCCGCAATAATTCCCTTTTTCATCTTTTGTGACCTAGGCATAATTGGCGCTTCCTTGTTCCACACATTTTTATAGGTCGCCTATGTTTAATCCTTCCCCTTATGGCTGGATATCCCAGTATTTTCTCGGTTTCTTTTTTGCCTATGGTGTTTATCTGCCATTTTGGGCGCTGTGGTTTGAAGACCAAGGCGTTTCTGCAGGGGACATTGGCGTATTGATTGGTGTGGGTTTGGCTACGCGTTGTGTTGCCAATTTTGTAATAACACCACGTATCTATAAAGTTGAGCATTTAATGCCAGCATTGCGTTGCCTCAGTTTTGTAGCGCTATTATTCGTTGGTTTCCATTTCTTTACTGGTGGTAGCTTTTTATTGATGCTGCTAGCAACGGTAATGTTCAACCTCTGCTATGGACCGATTATTCCGCTTTCTGATGCAATGGCGAACCATTACAGTCGTCTCAAGATGCTCGACTACGGACGTACACGCTTGTGGGGATCAGTGGCATTTATTGCGGGCTCTACCGTAGTTGGTTATCTGGTGGCTGAATTTGGCACAGATATGATTTTGTATACTGCGCTAGCAGGTGTGTTGGTTTCTCTGTTGTTTGCGATGAGAAACCCGAATGTAATGCCGGTGACAGAATCAGAGCAAGTGGCTGAAAGACCTAAACTTGGTCAACTATTACGTGAATCATCGGTAGTGAAGTTTCTTGCATTGATGGCACTGCTTCAAGGAAGCCACGCTGCGTATTACAGCTTTAGTGCTATCTACTGGAAAGAGGCGGGGCACTCTGAGGCGATCATCGGTTATCTGTGGAGCTTGGCTGTGGTTGCTGAGGTGGCAGTATTTGCTCTGAGCAAGCGACTGTTTGCTGGGTTAGCGTTGCGTACTCTGTTTGTGATTGCCGCCATTGGGGTCATGGCTCGTTGGGGGATCACTGCATCAACGACTGCGATTCCAGTATTGATATTGGTTCAGTTGCTGCACGGGGTGACATTCGCCATGGCACATATCGCTGCGATTCAATACATTCAGTCTCAAGAGTCGAACAAAATGGTGGCACTGCAGGCTCTGTATAATGCGATACCACTTGGCGCCTTTATCGCGTTAATGACGACCTTAAGTGGTTGGGGTTACGAACTGTGGGGCGCGAATATCTTCTGGGGAATGGCTGCGATGGGTGCCATTGCTCTGTTTATCAAGCTTGATGAAAGAAGCTCTGTGGTTGAAGTTAATCAACCTGAGTCAGAAGTTCATAGCTGATAATCAATCGTGATTATTAGAGTCTAAAGCACAGAATTTAAGCGATGCGATTGAGTTAATGACTCATCCTTAGTTAAATGAAACCTCTCCCTTATGGAGAGGTTTTTTTATGGATGAAGAAAGGGTTTTCAATGCAAGGATGGGTAGTAATTCCAGTCTCTTTAGCCTACTTGGGCGTGTTATTTCTGATCGCTTGGTATGGAGACAGGCAGGTTCGTTGGCTATCGCGTTGGCGACCGTGGATCTATAGCCTCTCTATTGCGGTGTATTGTACCTCGTGGACCTTCTATGGAACGGTGGGTCAGGCGAGCAATAACCCTTGGTCTTTCTTACCCATCTATCTTGCACCGATTTTGGTCTTCACCCTTGGGTGGCGGATCTTAGCGCGACTGATTCTGATCGCGAAGCGGGAACATATCACCTCAATTGCCGATTTCATTGCGGCTCGTTATGGCAAATCTCAAGGTTTAGCGGTAGCGGTGACGGTTATCGCAGTGATCGGTATTCTGCCTTATATCGCCTTACAACTGCGTGGTATCACCATGGGGTTGGATATCGTTGCCCCGAGTCTGGCTCAAGATTTTGGCTATCAGGATTACCATGTTTCTTGGTTTGTGGTCGGTGCGCTGGCCATTTTTACTATGCTGTTTGGTACAAGGCACATCGATAACACGGAACATCACCGCGGCATGATGATGGCGGTGGCGTTTGAGTCGATCGTTAAGCTGGCGGCATTTCTAATTGTTGGCTTGTTTATTATGTATCTGGCGATGAGTAGCGACAAGATTGACCTGCTCGATGTGGCGGCGAGCACTTATGAGTCGCCGAATATTCCGACCTTAATTATCCATACTGTTTTGACCATGTTGGCGATTGTCTGCTTACCGCGTCAGTTCCATACCATGGTCGTTGAGAATGAACGTCCTCAAGATCTGCACACTGCTCGTTGGTTATTTCCGCTTTATCTGATTTTGATGGGGCTGTTCGTTCTGCCAATTGCATGGGCTGGGCAAGGACTGCTTCCGAGCATGCCTGCAGATACGTATGTGATCAGTCTGCCGATGGCTGAAGGCGCCAATCATATTGCCTTGCTTGCGTTCCTTGGTGGTACGTCTGCTGCTAGTGGTATGGTAATTGTGTCGACCATCGCGTTGGCGATCATGGTGTCGAACGATTTAGTGATGCCGCTATTGCTGCGCCGAATGCGCTTAACCCAAAGGACTCACCGCCACTTCTCTGGGTTGCTATTGGTGATTCGTCGCGGGCTTATTTTATTGCTTCTACTTGGTGCTTGGTTGTTCTATCAGGCGCTCGATACCATTCATTCACTGTCAGCGATTGGTTTTCTTTCGTTTGCTGCGATTGCTCAATTCGCGCCAGCATTGATTGGTGGTTTGTACTGGCGCCCGGGTAACCGCAAGGGTGTGTATGTCGGCTTAATGGTGGGCTCGTTGATTTGGCTGATTACTCTGATGAGTCAAACCAGCATGTTGGCAGGCGATAGCGAAAGTAACCTTTTGCTGTGGATTATCACGCCACCAGAGTTGCTCAGCAGTTGGGATATCAGTAGTTCAAACTGGGGAATTGTGCTGAGTATTGTGCTTAATACCTTGTGCTATGCCGTGGTTTCGATGTCGACAAGACCAAGCCTAAGTGAGCGCTTACAATCAGCAGCATTTGTTGGTACACCGCTGCCTGAGAATGAAAACATCAGCCTTTACCAGAATCGTGTGACGGTTGCGGAACTAGAGATGTTGGCATCACGCTTTGTCGGTCGAAAGCGAGCGAAAAGCGCCTTACACAGCTATTGGCAACAACACGGACAACCGCTGCTTCCCAATCAACAAGCACCTGCGAGTTTGATTCGACATGCAGAGCGCGTACTCGCGGGTGTATTCGGTGCCTCTTCCGCTAAGTTAGTACTTACTTCTGCTTTACAGGGCAGAAACATGCAGCTTGAAGAGGTCGCGACCATCGTTGATGAGGCCTCTGAGCTGTACGATTTTAGCCGTGGTTTACTACAAGGTGCGATTGAACACATTGGTCAAGGCATCGCAGTGATCGATAAGCAAATGAGGCTGGTGGCGTGGAACCAACGTTACTTAGAACTGTTTGAATTTCCTGCGGGTTTGATTCAGGTTGGACGACCCATTTCAGATGTGATTCGTCACAATGCCGAGCAAGGTTTGTGTGGTCCGGGTGACCCAGAAGATCACGTTCGCCGCCGTGTTTATCACCTTGAACAAGGCACTAGACACACCTCTTCTCGTATTCGTCCTGATGGTCGAGTGATTGAGGTGCAAGGTAACCCGATGCCAAGTGGTGGCTTTGTAATGAGCTTTACCGATATCACGGTATTTAGGCAAGCAGAGCAAGCGCTAAAAGATGCTAATGAAAGCTTGGAGTCGAGAGTACATGAGCGAACTCAAGAGCTCGAAAAACTGAACCATCGCTTGGTAAAAGCAACTCAGATTTCGGATCAAGAATCACAATCCAAGAGTCGTTTTCTAGCCGCGGTAAGCCACGATTTAATGCAGCCGCTCAATGCTGCGCGCTTGTTTGCTTCGTCACTTTCTGAGGTGGCAAAAGAGCAAGAGGTGAAGCAGTTGTCATCTCATATCGAGAGTGCGTTAGGGGCCGCAGAAGATCTGATTGGCGACTTGTTGGATATCTCTCGCTTGGAGTCAGGGAAATTAGAAACCAACATTCACGCGATTGCCGTGCACGATGTGCTAACCAACTTGAACGCGGAATTTAGCGCGTTAGCGAGACAACAAAAAATTGAGTTTCAGATGATCCCATCGTCATTGTTCATTCACTCAGATCCTAAGTTATTGAGGCGTGTGATTCAGAACTTTTTGACCAATGCTTTCCGTTATAACCCTGAAGGAAAAGTGGTCCTGGGTGCAAGGCGAGTGAACGGCCAGGTACGAATCGATGTGTGGGATAACGGAACCGGTATCGATGAAGACAAGCAACAAGAGATCTTCGAAGAATTTACTCGTGGCAGCCAAGTGCGTTCTGATCAAGGGTTGGGGTTAGGGTTAGCCATCTCGAAAGGTATTGCTCATGTACTTGGTCATCAAATTTCGATGCGTTCATGGCCGGGCCAAGGCAGCGTTTTCTCTATCACTTTAGCGAGAGCGGAACAGGTGGCTCCGGTTGTGCAAGCTTCAGCGCCAATGGCGACCAGCGACATCGAACACCTGAAAATCTTGTGTGTCGATAATGAGCGCGAGATTTTGGTTGGTATGGAGAATCTGATTGGACGTTGGGGCTGTGAGGTTAAGACCGCGGTTGATCTGGTTGAAAGCTTGAAGTGTCTAGACGATAGTTGGCTGCCGGATGTTATCTTCTCGGATTATCGTCTCGACAATGGTCGAACGGGTCTGGAAGTGTTGCAACAGTGTCGTTTGCGCCTTGGGGACTCTTTTGAGGGTGTAATTATCAGTGCTGATAGAACCGATGACATGTTGGCAGCGATAAAGGCCAACAGCTTCAGCTTTATTGCTAAGCCAGTGAAGCCACTCAAGTTAAGAGCGGTTTTGAATCGAGTGAGCTAGCTTGAATTAACAGGTTCGGATTAGCATGTTCGGATTTGTGAGTGGATAGTGAAAAGGCCTCGGATGAGGCCTTTTTTGTTTCGGTAAGGAGCGTTAATTCTTGTTCACTGATTCACTAACCTGCGATTCCACCCTGCGTCAGTGTGGTTGGATCAAGCAACTTGCTGAGCTCTGCCCGGCTGAGATCCGTTTCTCTTTCTGCTACATCCAGAATTGGTAAGCCTTCTTTATAGGCTTTCTTGGCGATATCAGCAGCCTTCAAGTAACCAATCACAGGGTTAAGCGCAGTCACCAGAATCGGATTCTTTGAAAGTGCTAAATCAAGATTGTCTTGTCGCACAGTGAAGGTGGCAATCGCTTTATCAGCCAATGCAACTGAGCTATTAGCGAGAAGCTCAATACTCTCTAATACGTTATGCGCAATGACTGGCAGCATTACATTCAATTGGAAGTTACCTGACTGTCCTGCCACCGTAATCGTGGTGTCGTTACCAATCACCTGCGCAGCCGCCATCGCTGCGGCTTCTGGAATTACAGGGTTTACCTTGCCCGGCATGATAGACGACCCTGGTTGGAGAGCTTGTAATTCAATTTCCCCTAATCCAGCTAGCGGGCCAGAGTTCATCCAGCGAAGATCGTTTGAGATCTTCATGATCGCAACTGCTGCAGTTTTGAGCTGTCCCGAAAACGCAACGATCGCGTCTTGGCTGCTGAGATTAAAAAAGAAGTTTTCACTTGAGTTAAAGCTGATCTTTGTCGATTGGGACAGGTTACTTGCAAACTTATCGGCAAAGCGTGGGTCAGCATTGATCCCGGTTCCTACCGCTGTTCCACCTTGAGCAAGCGCCTTGATAGCAGGTAGAGTACTTTCAATGGCTTGCTTAGCGTGTTCAATCTGGAACTTCCAGCCACCAAGCTCTTGAGCAAAGGTAATTGGCATCGCATCCATGAGATGAGTACGGCCTGTTTTTACTACCTCAGCAAGTTCTTGCTGCTTAACGGTAAGTGAGCCAGAAAGGTGGGAGAGTGCAGGTAACAACTTATTTTCAGCTATCAGAGCGACACTGACTTGAATCGCGGTTGGTACCACATCGTTGCTGCTTTGGCCCATGTTGACGTGATCATTCGGGTTCACGTCGCCTTGCAAGCTTCTTGACGCTAGTGTCGCAATCACTTCGTTGGCGTTCATGTTAGAACTGGTGCCAGAGCCGGTTTGGTAGACATCGATCGGGAATTGATCCAGATGCTTACCATCGATGATCTCTTGGCTGGCTTCTGCTATCGCGTTGGCAATATCACCTTCCAGTAGACCTAACTGAGCATTGCTATCTGCCGCTGCCTGTTTAATTAATGCCAGAGCTTGAATAAAACTGGTTGGCATCTTGTGTGAACTAAACGCGAAGTTATCTACGGCACGTTGGGTTTGTGCTTGGTATAGCGCATCGGCAGGGACTTTAACTTCCCCCATGCTGTCTTTTTCAATTCGAAATTGTAGGGTCATGTTCTATCCTTGTTAGCCAAGTGGGGCTTGGACTTGTTGTAGTGTTTGGCTGATATTCAAAAAACGCGCTTGGCCTTGTGGTTGCTGGCAGTAATGGCGTTTCAAATAAAATAGTGGTGAGTGAATAGAGTCTAGGCAGATATGACGAAAGGTGAAACTCCGGTCAGGAGACTCAATCGCTTCAATCAAATGGAAGAAAACTTGGCGCAGGTATAGTTCACATAACAAGATGTTTTCTTGGGCGGCATGCTTTTCATAGTAAGCGGAAAGCGTAAGTGCACACTCGATGTAGTCTCGAATCACAAAAGGCTCGTGGCCTTGAACTTGTTCTAATGAAGCAAAGCGATCCTGTGCTTTGTAAAATCTCGAGTAGAGAACCTGCTGCTCTTTCATCATCATTTGCATCTCTTCAATGGATGTTAATGATAATTATTATCAAATGAAGCGTTAAAAACAACCCTTTGTTTGTCTTTTTATAAAATGAGCAGAAAAAGAAAAAGCCGATACTTTATGTATCGGCTTTCTTGGAATCAGTACCTAATCCCTACAATGTAAGTACTGATTCATTTTTGCTAAACATCTCTGCTTAGTGGTCGTGAGCTTCACCTGCACCTTTCGGGTAACGGATGTTCTCAACCATATCTTGTACATCTTGTGGTACTTCAGCTGTTACTTTGTTTACAGCAATCGATACTACGAAGTTTAGACACATACCTAGCGTACCGATGCCTTCTGGGCTGATACCAAACCACCAGTTTTCAGGTGTGCTTGCTGCTGGGTTAATGAACTTGAAGTAGATGATGTAGCTTGCTGTGAAGGCAATACCTGACAACATACCTGCAATTGCGCCTTCCTTGTTCATCTTCTTGTAGAAGATACCTAGGATAATCGCTGGGAAGAAGGATGCTGCGGCTAAGCCGAAGGCAAACGCTACTACCTGTGCTACAAAGCCTGGTGGGTTAATACCTAAGTAACCTGCACCTACAATTGCGACCATGGCTGCCAAACGAGCGGCTAACAGCTCCTGCTTGTCGGTCATGTTTGGTCTGAAGCCTTTCTTCAACAAGTCATGTGAAATCGACGTTGAGATAACCAATAGTAGACCAGCGGCTGTTGATAGTGCGGCGGCTAGGCCACCGGCTGCAAGTAGTGCTACAACCCAGTTTGGTAGTTTCGCTAGCTCTGGAGAAGCCAGTACGATGATGTCACGGTTAATCTTCATCTCGTTGCGTTCATCGCCCGAGTAGAACATTTTGCCATCGCCGTTCTTATCTTCCCAACCTACTAGGCCAGTGCTTTCCCAGTTTTTGTACCAGCTTGGTGCGTCAGCGGCTGCGACACCTTGCATGTCAGGGCCGTTGATTGTTTCGATCATGTTTACACGAGCGAATGCTGCAACACCTGGTGCTGTTGTGTATAGCAATGAGATGAACAGTAGAGCCCAACCCGCTGAGATACGAGCATCACGTACTTTTGGTACCGTGAAGAAACGAATGATTACGTGTGGAAGACCCGCAGTACCGACCATTAGAGCCGCACAGATGAAGAATACATCCACCATACTCTTGTTACCTTCGGTATAGGCGGTGAATCCGAGTTCTTCTGTGAGTCCATCCAGTTTATCAAGTAGGTATACATCGGTACCTGAGAGAGTAGAGCCCATACCAACTTGTGGAAGTGGGTTACCTGTCATCATGATTGAGGTAAAGATTGCTGGAACAAGGAAGGCGAAAATGAGGACACAGAATTGAGCTACCTGCGTATAAGTGATGCCTTTCATGCCACCAAGTACTGCGTAGAAGAACACAATACCCATACCAATGATGATGCCTAGGTTAATATCAACTTCTAGGAAGCGAGAGAATACAACGCCAACACCACGCATCTGGCCTGCAACGTACGTAAACGATACGAAGATTGCACAGAATACCGCTACCATACGTGCTGTTTTCGAGTAGTAACGCTCACCGATGAAATCAGGAACCGTAAACTGACCGAATTTACGTAGGTAAGGTGCTAAACATAGCGCAAGTAGCACATAACCACCTGTCCAACCCATGAGGTAAACCGCACCGTCGTAGCCGACGAATGAGATGATACCTGCCATTGAGATGAATGATGCTGCCGACATCCAGTCAGCGGCAGTCGCCATTCCGTTTGCTACTGGGTGTACACCACCGCCAGCAACGTAGAACTCACTTGTAGACCCTGCACGAGCCCAGATTGCGATGCCGATATATACCGCGAAAGTAATACCGACGAGAATAAACGTCCAAGTTTGAATATCCATGTTCTAGCCTCTAGTCTTCCTGTACGTTGTATTTTTTGTCGAGCGCATTCATGCGGACAACGTAAATAAATATCAGCGCCACGAAGGTGTATATCGAACCTTGCTGAGCGAACCAAAATCCTAGCTTGAACCCGCCAAACTGAACGGTGTTGAGGGCATCCACAAATAAGATGCCAGCGCCGTAAGACACTGCAAACCAGACAGCGAGCAGTGTTCCCATAATTCCCAAGTTTTCCTTCCAGTAGGCTTGAGCATGTTCCGTAGATTCGAACGCCATTGCCTTCTCCTTTATTCCGTTTCCGTAGAAACTGTTTCTGTAGAAAATTACCGTGTTAACGTAATGTTACGATTTAGAATGTAGCAAGGATAAGTAAAGTGATCTGTGCAACTTTAGTCGGGACGCTATTAGCGCTAATCCACTGAAATATGGGAGTTAGAAGGCATAACCATAGAAAAATGTGATGTTGCAATGTTGTTAAATTAGCCAAAGGTCTAACAAAAACGTATGAATTAGGCGGCGAGTCATAAAATTTAACAACTAAATGACCGAGAAACGGTATTTAGTCCTGCCTATGACACGAAGCGAAACATAAGTTTGTTATAGTAACTACGGTACTTTCACCGGCTGTGACTTGCTTAACGGCATAAGATCAACAAGCTAGTGGCAAAAGATCAACAGGCTTAAAGCTCGAGTTTTATTCTTTGGGGGAACGAATTGGACGCAATAACCATTAATCACTTATTTTTGACTGGTGCCGTACTCATCGCCATCAGTGTACTTTTCTCACAAGTGTCCTCTCGATTGGGCGTTCCTATTCTTTTGATCTTCCTTTTCGTTGGCATGTTAGCCGGTGAAGATGGGCCCGGTGGCATCAATTTCGACGACTACTCCCTCACTTACTTGGTGAGTAACCTTGCGCTTGCCGTGATCCTGCTTGATGGCGGTATGCGAACTAAGGTCGCGAGCTTTAAGGTCGCTTTTTGGCCGTCGCTCTCGCTGGCGACGATAGGTGTCGCATGTACTGCAACCCTAACGGGCTTAATGGCGGCTTGGCTGTTCGATCTGTCATTGATGCAGGGTATCTTAGTTGGTGCGATTGTGGGTTCGACCGATGCAGCTGCGGTATTTTCTTTGTTGAAAGGGCAGAGCCTCAATGAACGTGTTGGCTCAACCCTAGAGATCGAATCTGGTACCAATGACCCAATGGCTGTCTTCCTGACGGTAACTTTAATCGCACTGCTGGGTAATCCTGATGCCGAGATGGGAATGAACTTCCTATTGCAAAGCTTTGCGATGCAGTTTGGTATCGGGACCCTTGTTGGCATCGGTGGTGGTTGGGTTCTGTGGAGCCTAATCAATCGAGTGCAACTGGCTGATGGCCTTTACTCAATTCTCGTGCTTAGTGGTGGCGTGGCTCTGTTTGCGTTTTCTAACATGCTTGGCGGAAGCGGTATCTTGTCGATTTATCTAGTGGGCCTGTTCATTGGTAATCGCCCGACGCGCTCTCGACACTCTATTCTAAATGTTCTTGATGGCATGACGTGGCTAAGCCAGATCGTGATGTTCTTGGTGCTTGGTTTATTGGTTACACCATCGACATTGATGGACATTGCACTTCCTGCGTTGGCATTGGCCTTCGGTATGATTTTGTTTGCTCGTCCACTGTCTGTTTGGTTGGGTTTACTGCCGTTCAGAAGCTTTACCACTAAGGAACGTTGGTTTGTTTCTTGGGTAGGTTTACGTGGTGCTGTGCCGATCATTCTGGCGGTATTCCCGATGATGGCTGGCCTGCCTAATGCTCAGTTGTACTTCAATATCGCCTTCTTCGTGGTTATGGTTTCGCTGATTGTTCAGGGCGGCAGCTTAATGAAAGTCGCGAGGCTCGCTAAAGTGACCTTACCGCCAACACCGACACCTATTTCTCGAACCGGCATTGAGATCTACCCTACCAGTGAGTGGGAGATGTTTGTCTATAAGTTGAAAGAGGAAAAGTGGTGTATTGGCGAACCGCTTAAGCGCTTGTCTATGCCAGAAGGGACGCGAATTACCGCACTGTTTAGAAAAGATGCCTTGCTCCACCCATCGGGCAGTACCGTGTTAGAGGCGAACGATATTCTCTGTGTATTGGGGCAAGATAAAGACCTAGATAGCTTAAGTGAGCTATTCAGTGAGGCACCTTTGGCGGAAGACGCAGCTCGATTCTTTGGTGACTTCTTCCTTGAGGTTGGATTATCAATTGCAGCCGTTAGTGACTGCTATGGTATTGAACTTGGCTCGGAAGAAGAGCGCGACATGACCCTAAAACAATTGGCTGAACGAGAGTTAGGCGCGCATCCAGTTCTGGGCGATAGCTTCGAGTGGCATGACATTAATTGGGTGGTTGCTGAGATAGATGATCATAAAGTCGTCAAGCTGGGTTTATGTTTGCCTAAGACGACTTTAGAAGAGGATATCAGTGAAGCTTAGTTGTGGACTTCTTGTAGCAAGATAACAGCCTGAGTTCGGTTTTTCACATCCAGTTTACGGAAGATGGCTGTCATATGTGCCTTGATGGTCGCTTCCGAAACATTCAATTCATACGCGATTTGCTTGTTCAGCAGGCCGTCTGAAAGCATCCCTAAAACCTTGTATTGCTGAGGTGTCAGTGTGGAAAGCTTTTCCGCAAGGTCGCTACAGGCTGCATTGTTGGTGATAAGCCCTTCAGGGAAGAACGGGTCGCCATTCAGCACTTGATTCAGTGCGCTCACCAATTCACGCATATCGCTCGATTTAGGAATAAAGCCAAAGGCACCGTGGCTCTTCACTTGAGTTACAACGCTGGCATCTTCACTGGCTGAGATCACCACAATCGGTAAATCTGGATATTCAGCACGCAGTTGAATTAAGCCCGACATCCCGTTTGCTCCCGGCATTTTAAGGTCGAGAAGCAGCAGGTCAGGTTCATCTTCTTTTTTCAGCAGAGTCAGTAAGGCATCGAGAGAATCGGCCTCAAGCAGGTTCGCACCGCTGATCGCCATATGAACTGACTGAAACAGGGCGTTGCGAAAGAGAGGGTGGTCATCAGCAATGATGATGGTATAGGTCGAGTCCATGACGTTCATACTTTTAACAATTTAGTTAATATTTATTATCATCCTGATTGAGTATGTGGACAATATCTATGCATTAAAAGTCTGAACCATATCGACTTTTATCCCTGTTCTTGGAAAGTGTTTCCTGTAATCACAAAAAAGCCGCACTGCCATCTTGTTACGGAGGGGCGGTGCGGCTTTCGTTCGTGCTTATATTTAGACGAATGTCGTCGTTATAGCTGGTGGTCTTGCATGTGTTTTAAGAATACATCTGCAGGCATAAAACCGGTGACACGAGCATTTGGAACATGGTTACCCTTGCTGTCCCAGAACTCAATGGTTGGTAAACCTAGCACCTGTAACTGTTTAAGCAATTCAATGTCTTGGGGCATGTTCTTCGTTACATCCGCTTGAAGAAGGACAAAATCAGAAAGCTTGTTCTCTACATCGGCTTGATGGAAGGTGTATTTCTCAAACTCTTTACATGCGACACACCAATCGGCGTAGAAATCGAGCATCACTGGCTTACCGAGTTTCTTCGCTTCAATCAACTGGATTTCTAACTCTTCTACCGTGTTGACGCGCGCAAATTGGATTTGCTGTTCAACCACCACGTTCTTTTCTGCAAACCAGTAATTTAAGGCAGGTTGCGCTGAAGCGAATAGTCCGAGCATTGCGATGATGCCCACTGCACTTTGCTTCCAGCCACCGAATGGTAGTGTATTCTTGCTGTGGTAAAGCCAACCAAAGGCGATGAAACCAAGGCCAGACCAAAGTACCGTCGCCCAAAATTCAGGGATGATACGTTCTAATAGGAAGATTGGCGCCGCAAGTAAGATGAAGCCAAATACGACCTTAACCTTATCCATCCAACCGCCCGCTTTCGGCAGTAACTTGTTACCAAATACCGCGACTAAGACCAGTGGAATACCCATACCGATCGCTAAGGCATAAAGGGCAATTGCACCGGTAAATAGGTCACCACTTTGAGCAACGTACAGCAATGCTCCAGACAGTGGTGCTGTAGTACAAGGTGAACACACTAAGCCAGAGATAGCACCCATCGCAAACACGCCTAGAGTATTGCCACCTTGCTGCTTATTGCTTTGGTTATTGAGCCAAGTTTGAATGCTACTTGGTAGTTGCAGGTTATAAACGCCAAACATCGACATCGCTAACGCCACGAACAGAACACTCAACGCGATCAGCACGTAAGGGTGCTGCATAGCCGCTTGGAATTGCATGCCGGCAGAGGCAACCACTAAACCCAATAAGGTGTAGGTTAAGGCCATGCCTTGCACGTAAATGAACGACAGCATCAGCGCTCGACCTTGGCTGAGCTTGCCGCCACCTAAAACGATACCCGTTAGAATTGGATACATAGGCAACACACACGGCGTAAACGCTAAACCAACACCGAGTGCTAAGAACAAGAGAGGAGTCCACCAACTGTCACCGAGCTTATCGGCTAGGCTCGCTTCTTTTGAAACGGGTGCGCTTGATTGTGGTGTCGTGTTATTTGCCACATCTGCTTTTGGAGAAGCAACTTGTGGTGCGGTGTTCGCTTGGTTGCTGGTAGTGTCGGCAGCAGTGTCGCTTGAACCCGTTGCTTCAAACGGTGCTATGTCGATTACTCGAGTTTCTGGTGGGTAGCAGAAACCAGCGTCTGCACAGCCTTGATACTTAACGATCAGCTGTGAGCCATCTTGGTAACTCTGTAGCGGAACTTGTACGAATAGAGGCTGCGTATAAATGCTCACCTCACCGAAGAATTCGTCTTGGTGTGGCTTACCATCTTCTAACTCAACATTGCCGATAGCGAGATTTTTTCCGGTGAACGAGAGGCTATGTTGATAGAGGTAATAGCCCTCTTTTACTTGCCAATCAAGAAGAACTTTACCGTCTTGCTGGTAATAATTGAAAGGGAAAGCTTGGTCTACAGGGACAAAGCCATTGTTATTGCCTCCGAAGCTTGGCTCGGCGTTGTCGTTCCCAAAAAGCGCCCACGCAGGCTGGGTGAATAGGGAAACACAAACAAAAAGTAATGTGGCAAGTCGTCGCATACTATTTAGTCATCAAAGTGGAGTTGAAGGTATCTTAACTCAATCAGACCGTAATAGTTTGTGATTAGTTTCATCGACCAGCAAATATCCACTAGGGCGGGTGAGCCACTTTCGTCGGCAGTCGAGAGAGAGTCAGCAGAGCAACTGCAGTGAACAGCCCTTGCCAATAAGACATTTAGGCAACACCCAAGCGTGCTTTTACCACTTGTTCGCAAGCGTCTATGTTGGTCGTGTCTTTTGGAATAATTAACACGGTGTCGTTGCCACCAACAGTGCCGATAATCTCGGTATGTGGGTCGATATCAACCAATCTTGCGACCAACTGTGCACAACCAGGGTGGGTTTTTACTATCACCATCGCTTGGTTATGAGTGATTAATTCGATTTGCGATGAGATGGACGCATCGACACGAACAGGTGCACTTTCAACCGTGATGCAGTACACCTTTTTACCACAGGCGTTCTGGATTTTTACTACGCCAAGCTGTGACAAAATACGAGATACGGTTGATTGGCTAATGCCGGTATAACCTATCTCTACCAGTTTCTCGCGCAGTTGGTTTTGGGTCGAGAAGCTTTGTTGTTGTAGTAAGCGTTTGCACGCCGCAGTCAGTGTTTTATCTTCAGCTGAATACAAGCAACCGTGCTCAGTGATTTCGTTCATGAACAACTCCTTAAGGTCAACGTGTGGATATCGCTTGTCCATAGCGCCGAACGCACTCCCAAAGCCGTAGAGTACGATTATTAATAGGGCTTACCGATGAATCCCGAAGTAAAGAAGGGAGGGTATGCGAGATGTATGATCATCTATGCATTGAGTCTACCACTAAAGGATAGTTATCTTTTTGAAGGCGATCACCAAATAATATTCTGGTTTATTGCTTTTATTTTGGGGTTTTATTCTTTGATTAATGGATATTTATTCCGGCTTGGGAATAAATATCCATAACTTATAAAGGGTTTTTATTGCGGAGGTAATAGCGCTAAGGGTTAGCGAATTTCACTCATGATCTCGCGAGAGAATACTTTTTCACAGTAGTGACATTTTAGTTGCACGTTTTCCTGTTTAAGCTGTACTTTAAAGCTACTTTCAACAGGCTCACCGTGTGAAATACAGTTGCTATTTGGGCAAGCGAACACACTATTGATTTGGTCTGGCAGTACCAGTGTTAACTTGTTGACCACCTTGTACTCTTCAATTTGATTCACCGTCGCTTGCGGAGCATACAGAGCCAATTGGTTGGCTTGTTCTTTGGTTAGAAAGATGTTCTCAATCTTGATCAGATCTTTATGACCCAGTGCTGATGATGGCAAATTTAATCCCATGGTGATGCGTTGCTCGGTCTTGTGCAATTTAAACAGCTTGAGGATTTTGATCCCAAGGTGAGCAGGGATGTGGTCAATGACGCTGCCGTTACGAATGGCTTCTACTTGTAGCTGAGTTTGTTTAACCATGACTGTTTCTCCTGCTTATAAAGTGTCGTTTAGAACTAGGGCTAATAGGGCTTCGCGAGCATACACACCATTTTCAGCTTGCTCGAAGTAGTAAGCGTGTGGCGTTTTATCTACATCAGTTGTGATTTCGTCGACACGTGGTAGTGGGTGAAGCACTTTCATGTTTTGGCGTGCATCTTTCAGCGTATCAGCTGTTAGAATGTAAGCCGATTTCATGTGCGCGTATTCTGATGCATCAAAGCGCTCTTTCTGTACGCGAGTCATGTACAGAACATCCAGCTCAGGCACCACTTCTTCAATGCTGCTGTGGGTGCTGTATTGGATACCCATCTCTTCCAGTTCTTCACAGATGTAATCAGGCATCGCTAACACTTCTGGCGCAATAAAGAAGAAACGTACGTTATTGAATTTTGATAGTGCTTGCGTCAATGAGTGTACGGTGCGGCCATATTTTAGGTCACCAACGAATGCCACATTGAGGTTGTCGAGCGTGCCTTGCGTTTCGTAAATCGAGAATAGATCCAACAAGGTCTGTGTTGGGTGCTGATTGGCACCATCGCCACCATTCACAATTGGCACACCGTTAGAGAACTCAGAGGCTAAACGTGCTGCGCCTTCTTGTGGATGACGCATCACAAAGGCATCAACGTAAGAAGAGATAACTTGCACCGAATCGGCAAGTGTTTCGCCTTTTTTCGCCAATGACGTGTTACCGCCATTATCAAAACCGATGACAGTGCCACCTAGGCGTTGAACTGCGGTTTCAAATGAAAGGCGAGTTCGAGTTGAAGGCTCAAAGAAGCAGCTCGCAACCACCTTATTTTTCAGCAGCTCTGGGTTTGGCTCTGCTTTGAGTCTTGCTGCAGTATCGACGATAAGCTCCAGTTCATCACGAGAGAGCTCTGGAATGGAGATGATGTGCTTGTTAAATAACGAATGCGCCATAACGGGTCTTCCTTTTTCTATGCATACAGTCAAATTGCGGACAAAAAAAAGCCCCCTAAAAATAGGAGGCTTCGAAACGATCAATAGAGCAAAATAAAAATGACACTAACGCCACTCTTTGGCGTGTAGTTTGACAATTATGTGCGACAGAACTGCGGTTCATTTTTTGCTCTCTTTAGACAAATTGCGGAGGATTATACTCAGATAAAAAGGCCATGCAATACTTTCTGTAAAGTATTCATTTAATGGATTTTTATGCGAAATCACGTCCGTTTGTAGCTTCCATTTAAGCCTTTGTCGGAACTGCGAATCTCAGTGTTTTTCAGGTAATAATCTTTTTTAGTACATGAAAAAAAATGCGGGTTTTATCCAAGGTCAAAATCCCAAGAACGCCACCCGCATTTCCCTGTTATTGCACTTAACTTGTCAATGTCTTGCGAACAAGTGAGTGCTTAACTTCTTAATTTATTAACTTCTTAGCTGCCTAGTGTCGCAACCATGACTGCTTTGATGGTGTGCATGCGGTTTTCTGCTTCATCGAATACGATTGAGTATTCAGACTCGACTACTTCATCTGTCACTTCTACGCCATCTTTAAGTTGCGGATATTCAGCAGCAAGTTGCTTACCGACTGTTGTATCTTCGCCGTGGAAAGCCGGTAGGCAGTGCATGAATTTCACATGTGGGTTGCCTGTTGCTTTGATCATTTCCATGTTCACTTGGTAAGGCATCATTAGGTTGATACGCTCAGCCCATGCTTCTTTCGCTTCGCCCATGGATACCCAAACGTCGGTGTATAGGAAGTCACAACCTTGCACTCCTTCTTGAACATCTTCTGTTAGCGTGATTTTGCCGCCAGTGTGTTCTGCGATTTCACGACATTGAGCTAGTAGCTCTTCTTGTGGCCAGAATTGCTTTGGAGCTACAAGGCGGATGTCCATACCCATTTTCGCAGCGCCAACCATCAGAGAGTTGCCCATGTTGTTGCGAGCATCGCCTAGGTAAGCAAAGCTGATTTCATGTAGCTGTTTACCACGGCCGTATTCCGTCATGGTTAGGAAGTCAGCCAAGATTTGAGTTGGGTGGAATTCGTCAGTCAGACCATTCCATACAGGTACACCAGCGTAAGCGCCTAGTTCTTCAACGATCTCTTGACCGAAGCCGCGGTATTCAATGCCATCGTACATACGGCCAAGAACGCGAGCGGTATCTTTCATAGATTCTTTGTGGCCAATTTGAGAGCCAGATGGGCCTAAGTAAGAAACTCGAGCACCTTGGTCGAATGCAGCAACTTCAAATGCACAGCGAGTACGAGTTGAGGTTTTCTCAAAGATAAGTGCAATGTTTTTGCCAGTCAGTGTCGGCTGTTCGTAACCGTTGTACTTCGCTTTTTTTAGCTCCATAGAAAGATCTAACAAGTGTTGAATTTCGCGTGGAGTGAAATCTAGTAGTTTTAGGAAGTTACGATTGCGTAGGTTAAAAGCCATGATGTATTCCTTCTTAGATTTAGGCGCTTTCCTGTTACAGGGAAAGAAAATTCAAGAAAGCGCGATTCAATTTTTGTGTATTAATTTCAGTTCAAACGGTGATTCAGTTTTCTCGCAAGGCTTGAAAAGCTCGCGAGTGGATTAATCTTTGGTGATATTGGTGCCCGCCAGGCCTTGCAGGATTTGCAAACCATCTTCGAGCGCACCGATACCGACGACCTTGCCGCCTTGTTGGATGAATTCGCACGACGCTTCAATTTTTGGCCCCATTGAGCCTGCATCAAATTCGAATTGCGCCAGTTCACTTGGTGTAGTACTACGCAGTGCGTGTTGAGTCGGTTGGCCCCAGTCAAGGTAAACAGCGTCAGCATCGGTCAAAATAAGCAGCGCATCCGCATCCAGTTGTTTCGCTAAGAAAGCCGCTGACATGTCTTTGTCGATAACCGCTTCAACACCGACTAATTTGCCGTTTTCTTTTTTGACTGGGATGCCACCGCCGCCAGTACAAATCACTAGGTGGCCGGCATCGATAAGTTGGGTGATCGCTTCGTGCTCAACAATGCCAGTAGGGCGTGGGCTTGGCACCACGCGACGGAAGTGTTGGCCGTCTGGTTTAACGATCCAGTGGAATTTCTCTGCCAATTCACGCGCTTCAGCTTCTTCGTAGATCGGGCCAATCGGCTTGGTTGGATCTGCGAACGCAGGATCGTTTGGATCAACTGTCATTTGCGTCAACATGCATGAGATGTTGCGGTTAGGCAGATAGTTTTTGAACTCCTGCATCAACATGTAGCCGATCATGCCTTGAGTCTCACTGCCCAACACATCCAATGGATACGGATTTACTTTTTTGTATTCCAAACCTTGCAGAGCAAGTAAACCAACTTGTGGGCCATTACCGTGAACTAAAACCACGTTGTACACTTTCGCGATTTCAGAGATGGTTTTAACAGCTGTTTCAATATTACGGCGCTGAACATCGGCTTCTAACGGCTCACCACGACGAAGTAGGGCGTTTCCACCGAGTGCGACAACAACAGTTTGCTTAGTCATAATTGTGTTCTCTCATTTGGCCAAGCTGAGATTATTTAAGGTCGTTCAACTTGGCCGTTTCGTCTTAGTGATTAGATACCATCACGCTCAATTGGGCAGCTCATGCAGCGTGCGCCACCGCGACCGCGGCCAAGTTCATCTCCAGGGATAGGAAGAACCGTGATGCCTGCTTTGTCGTATTTTTCGTTGGTGTATGTATTGCCTTCGTAGCCAATAACAACGCCTGGTTTAACGGTAAGAACGTTGTTCGCATCGTTCCACTGTTCGCGTTCTGCATGGAAGTTGTCACCACCGGTCGTGATTAGGTTTAGCTTGTCTACGCCAAGTGCTTTTTCGATAGCCGTTACGAAGTAGCCCTCTTCTTTCACTTTCACTGCGCCAGACTCATCGCCAGTTAGGTTCCAGCACTGCACGTCTTTACTTACAACTTCAGGGTAAACAGAGAAGGTATCTTCGTTCATGTGAGTCATAACGGTGTCTAAGTGCATGCAAGAGCGGTGTTTTGGTAGTTGCATTGCGATAACTTGTTTCGCTTGACCGTGTTTGAATAGGCTAGACGCTAAGTGCTCAACACCTTGTGCTGTTGTACGCTCAGACATACCGATAAGAACTGTGCCACGACCGATAACAAGAACGTCACCACCTTCAATCGTTGAGTTGTCGTAGCTGATATTTTCTTCATCACCAAAGTATTTAATGAAGTCTTGGCCTGCGAATGTTGGGTGCCAGCGGTAAATAGCGCGAACGTGGTTGGTTTCACGTTGGCGAGCAGGTTTCGCCATCGGGTTGATAGATACGCCACCGTATACCCAGCAAGATGTGTCACGAGTAAATAGGTGATTTGGTAGCGGTTCGATAATGAAGTCGGTCGGTGCGTGCATGCCTTGCATCATTGAAGATGATTTCATTGGCATTTCAGCGTAAGACAGACCGCCCGTTAGGATTTTTGCTAGCTCTAAGTTCGGTAAGTCGCCTAAGTAGCAACGCACGTCGTTAGCAAAAGTTTTACCTAAGCGGTAATCAGAAACTTGATGATTCAAAAGCCAATCTTTCGCTTCTGGCACTGCTAGTGTGTCTGCTAGTAGGTCAGTAAGAAGAAGAACTTCAACACCTTGATCACGTAGCGTTTTAGTAAATGCATCATGCTCTTTACCTGCGCGCTCAACAGCCAGTACGTCATCAAATAGCAAATCGTGACAGTTAGAGGGTGTTAGGTGAGTCAGTGCGCGTCTTGGGCGGTGAACTAGAACGCGGCGTAATTGACCTATTTCAGAACCAACATAGAACTTACTCATGATCGTCTCTCTCTTATATATTTGAATTACTTTTATCGCTAAGAGTAATTATTTATTTTCAGTTGAGAAGAATGAATTATTTATTCACATCTCTTGTCTGGAATTAATATTACGCCTGCTAGTCAGGTATTCTTAGAGATCTATCACAAATCGTTTTTTATCCCGCAGCCCTTTAAAATTAAGGGTTTTAACAAACTTTATGCACTTTTAGTTATGAGTAATACATTCTAAATAGTTAGCTGTTTGGGAACTTTATGCACGCTTTTTTGACGAAACTTACTAGAATCTAATTTACGAGGGATTATATGCAGAATATTTTTATTGATAAGAGTGTACTTAGCTTGGAAGTATGCAGTGTTTTTATTTAGATATTTAATTTTGGATGTAGAATTAATTATTTATTAACAAAGTAAATGCGAATAAAGTTGTTGTGATCACATTTTAAAATCGTCTGTTTAAGTGTGTTTTTTGATAAAAAATGGCATTAACTATCGTTTGTCTATTAGTATGTAAATTACTTTAAATATAATTAACGCTAATAAGTGACTAACTATTTGTTTAAACATCACAGTTGAAAATAGAGTGTTATTTCCTCAAGCTAATTTGATGTTTAAAAGTCGGATTGATTCTTCTATTGCGAGTGCTTTGGGTTTGGCTGAGTTTTGCTACGAACAGAAGATAGCTTGAATATCGCGTGTATGGCTTTGAGGAGCTGTTTTAGTAGCAGAGGGTTACATTGGGAGAGGAAACAATAAAAAAGCCGCTGTGAGAAGCGGCTTTGGATGAGAAAGGAGTGAAGTGCTGTTAGTTAGATCAGCGCACCAATACTCAGTACAACAATACAGAACACCATCAAGATACCGACTAATGGCATCACCCATTTAACCCAGCGTACATAAGGGACGCGAGCAATCGCCAAGCCGCCCATCACCACCGCAGAGGTCGGGGTGATTAGGTTGACCAAGCCGGATGCAGATTGGTACGCAGTGATAACCAAGTCGCGACCTACACCGGCAAAGTCAGCCAGTGGTGCCATGATTGGCATGGTCAATACTGCTAGACCAGACGTCGATGGAACTAAGAACGACAGTAGAATCTCTAAGAAGAACATCACGTTAATGAAGATAACTGAAGAAAGCCCCGTTACCATTTGCTCTGCAGAGAAGAGAATTGTATCAGTGATCATACCGCGGTCCATCACCACCACGATACCCCGTGCAATACCTATGATAAGCGCAACGCCAAGTAGGTCGCGGGCACCATCAATGAAGCTGGTGGTAAACTCTTCTTCGCTCATACGAGCCACAATACCGACGATGATGGTTGCTGCTAGGAACATTGCTGAGATCTCTGCCATCCACCATCCAGCAACGGATACACCGTAAATCATCACAGCGAACGAGCCACCAAAAATGGTCAGAATCAGTTTGCGAGTCGCGGTGAATTCAAGTTTCTCTCCGCTCGCATTACCTAAGAAGTGCGCTTTGTTCTCTTCGTATTTATCGTAGACAATTGATGTTGTTGGATCGGCTTGAACCATTCTTGCGTAACGCATCACGTAGGCAACACAAATACCCCAACCAATAATCAACATCGCAATACGCAGCGCGATACCGTCTGTAAATGGAATACCAGAGGCGTTAGCAGCGATCACGGTTGCGAATGGGTTAATTGTTGAACCCAGCACCCCAATGCCTGCGCCAAGCAGTACGGTTGCAGCGGCAACTAGAGGGTCAAAGCGAGCAGCCATCATTACAGGCACTAGCAATGTATAGAAGGGGAGTGATTCTTCCGCCATGCCGTAGACAGTACCGCCAGCGGCAAACAGTGCCATCAGGATTGGTATCATCAACTCTTCTCGCCCTTCTAAGCGGGCGGTGACGCGCTCGATACCCGCATCAATGGCGCCAGTTTTGGTTACTAGTCCTAAGAAGCCACCAATGATTAAAATGAATAGTGAAACGTCGATTGCGGCCGCTTCATAACTATTATGGTCGTAGAAGCCATCAATAGGCGCTAGCAGTACATCAATCACGCCTTGAGGGTTACCTTCTACCGCTTGATAGGTGCCGGTTACGGGTACTTCTCGACCTAGCTCTTCATTCATTGCGCGGTCGTATTGGCCTGCTGGAACAATCCAGGTAAGCAGAGCGACGAACGCAATGAGAATAAATAGAATGGTGTAGGCAGAAGGGAATTTAAAGTTGGCAAAGAAGCCGCCCTTTTTTTTCTCGCTTGGTATCGTTTGAGTTGTCATGGCTATCTCCTTACATCATCTTAAATAGAAGTGATGTGAATTAGCGACTAATGATTTATAGATTGTAAATACATTGACACTTATAAAATATCCAACGATATAAAGTTGGATGTTTTAAATTAATGTTTTTATATTTACCAATCCAAATGAAGTTAGATTTATTTTAGCTGCGGTTATTTTATTCCTTACGTTGGAATTTAAGTTTGGTTCTGTTCACAAAAATAATGGCCAATGAATGGGTTAGAAAATGGTAAAAAAATGGCAAGGTTTTTTGGTTAGTTAGCTTGGATTAATATTCGTTGTGGATTAAGGGTAAGTGGGGGATGATTGATTTGGTAGGTGTTGTTTATGAACGGCTATAATAATCTTGGAATTTTATTCAAACTTTATTTTTAAGACGTTTTTAAATTTTATAATGGTTATTTGATGCGTATCAAATAATACATTGAGCAGAAAACAAAAAAGGAAGCCGAAGCTTCCTTTTAAATGTTCAATCGCCAGCGTATGTTAGATAAACAGACCGCCGAATGCGAAGCCTAGTGCTACCGCAGTACTGATTGTTACCACACCTGGAATGAAGAATGGGTGGTTGAATACGTAGTTACCGATACGTGTTGAGCCTGTGTCATCCATCTCAACTGCCGCTAGTAGTGTAGGGTAAGTTGGCAGTACGAACAGAGCACTTACCGCAGCAAAAGAAGCAACGGCTGTTAGTGGTGCTACGCCAATTGCTAGTGCTGCAGGCATCAGTGCAACCGTTGTTGCGCCTTGAGAGTAAAGCAGCATAGAAGCGAAGAACAGAACAAGAGCCAGCATCCATGGGTAATCAGCCAGTAGAGCGCCTGCTACGTCTTTGATTTCAGCAACGTGTGCGTTCACAAACGTTGAACCTAACCAAGCCACACCAAGTACACAAACACACGCTGTCATACCAGAGCGGAACGTTGGCGCTGAAGAGATCTTCGCTGCATCAATCTTAGTGAACATCACGATAGCCGCTGCCGCTGCCAGCATCACAGACATGATCGCTTCGTTACGACCTAGCGCTGGGTTTTCAATTAGGCCAACAGAGCTAGAGATAGCCGCTGCGTAACAAACCACGAAACCAATCGCAGCTAGGAAGATGTACGTTGCTTTCTTCGCTGTTGGAAGTATTTCGCGTTTCTCTTCTGTCGCCAGTTTGATTAGACCTTTCTCTAGACGTTCTTGGTAAACAGGATCGTCTTTCAGTTCGCTACCCATGTAGTTCGCAACAACAGCACCAACCATACAAGCGATGAAGGTTGTTGGGATACAAACCATCAATAGCGTTAGGTAATCAACACCAAATGGTGCCAGCATTGCTGCGAAAGCCACAACCGCTGCCGAGATTGGCGAAGCTGTGATGGCAATTTGAGAAGCGACAACCGCGATAGACAGTGGACGCGAAGGACGAACACCTTGGCCTTTCGCTACTTCTGCAATAACAGGAAGCGTAGAGAATGCTGTGTGACCAGTACCCGCCATTAGTGTCATTACAAAGGTCACAATCGGCGCGTAAAAGGTGATGCGTTCAGGGTGTTTACGCAAAAAGTTTTCTGCAATTTGCACCAACCAGTCCATACCGCCAGCAACTTGCATTGCAGCAATAGCGGTAATAACCGACATGATGATCAAGATTACGTCGATCGGGATGAAAGATTGGCTTGTTGGAACGCCAAGAATAAGTGAAAGGGCAATAACACCAGCACCACCGGCAAAACCAATACCGATACCGCCAATTCTGGCCCCCAAAAAGATAAAGAGCAGGACGATAAATAGTTCTACTGCAATCATAAGTAACACCTCATTTAGATTTTATTATGTGAACATTCGCCGATGGAATGTTCACATAATAGTTCTATGGTTTAGATTCAATTTAGCAAAAACGCAACCAATGGAAATCCACATAATAAGCAGGGTTAACCGTATTGGAGCCTAAAAAAGGGCTCCGCTTGGAGCCCTTTTTCGCTAACTTTATTCGTAGCGTTTTGCTTTATACTGAGGATGCATTAAATTTTCAACAGAGAAAATGTCATCAAGCTCTTCTTCGGTTAATAAACCGCGCTCTAGAACCACATCACGTACACTCTTACCTGTTTCAGCACAGATCTTACCGACAATGTCACCCTCGTGGTGGCCAATGTATGGGTTTAGGTAAGTTACGATACCGATAGAGTTAAATACGTGTGATTCACATACTTCTTTGTTTACAGTAATGCCGTCTACACACTTGTCGCGTAGATTCACACATGCGTTTGTTAGGATGTCTAGAGACTCAAACATGCTTTGTGCGATTACAGGTTCCATAACGTTCAGTTGCAGTTGACCACCTTCTGCAGCGAAAGAAACCGTGTTGTCGTTACCTAGAACTTTAAAGCAAACTTGGTTTACTACTTCAGGTACAACTGGGTTTACTTTAGCAGGCATGATTGAAGAGCCAGCTTGTAGTTCAGGTAGGTTCAGTTCGTTCAGGCCAGTACGTGGGCCAGAAGAAAGTAGACGTAAATCGTTACAGATCTTAGACAGTTTAACCGCTAGACGCTTAAGTGCGCCGTGCGTCATTACGTATGCGCCACAGTCAGACGTTGCTTCGATTAAATCTTCAGCCGCGACACATTCAAGACCAGTTACTTCTGCTAGGTGTTTCACTGCAAGACCTTGGTAGCCTGGTGCTGCGTTTAGACCGGTACCGATAGCTGTTGCGCCTAGGTTTACTTCAAGCAGTAGTTTTGAAGTGTATTCTAGGTTTTTGATTTCTTCATTGATGGTTACTGCCCAAGCATGGAACTCTTGGCCAACCGTCATTGGAACTGCGTCTTGAAGTTGAGTACGACCCATCTTCAAAATTGTATTGAATTCTTGGCTCTTAAGCTCGAATGCGCCCTTTAGGTATTCGATAGCGTCGATCAGTTTACGAACACTGTTGTAAACAGAGATACGGAAGCCAGTTGGGTAAGCACAGTTTGTCGATTGGCTGCGGTTTACATGGTCATTTGGGTTGATGAACTCGTATTGGCCTTTTTCTTTGCCCATCAGTTCAAGTGCCACGTTCGCAATAACTTCGTTCGCGTTCATGTTTACAGAAGTACCAGCACCACCTTGGAAAACATCCGATGGGAACTGATCCATGCACTTGCCCGTGTCTAGGATTAGGTCACAAGCTTGGATGATGTATTTAGCCACTTCGCTTGGGATTACACCTAACTCTTTGTTTGCTAAAGCCGCCGCTTTCTTGGTCATTACCATACCGCGAACGAATTCAGGTACATCTGAGATCGTTACATTTGAGATGTTGAAGTTTTCAACTGCGCGTAGAGTGTGGATGCCGTAGTAAGCATCAGCCGGAACATGACGTTGACCTAATAGATCTTCTTCGAGACGAGTAGCTTGAGGAGCTTCAATTTGAGCTTCTGATTGAGTAGCCATAACAGGATCCTTAGAGAATTATTCTGATTATATAGTTAGTTATTAGCCTATTCTGTGTGCAAATACTCCGTTCGCTAGAATATTGGGCTGATAAATCCGTCCTGACTTATGTGGCACATGATACTGTACTTAGCGCATAAAAATATTAAGTTGATCACCTTTTTCGGTTTTGTTTCGTCAATATTCAGCAAACTTATTCCGGGTCAATAAACACGCTCATTTACAGGATAAATTTGAGATTGGTAGGGCTTTCAGCGTAAACTGCAAGTAACAAAGGAGGGCGTGTGTTTCCTATCTTATTATTACTATTTATCTTCGTACCCATCATTGAGATTGGGCTATTTATTCAAGTTGGTGGCTTCTTAGGATTGTGGCCAACTATTGCGTTGGTTTTGATTACTGCATTTGTTGGTGCATCTCTTGTTCGTAGCCAAGGTATTCAGACACTTATGTCTGTTCAAGGTCGATTGCAACAAGGCGAAATGCCGGCACAACAGATTCTTGAAGGCGTGATGCTTGCGGTTGCAGGCGTATTACTGCTGACTCCGGGTTTCATGACAGACGCGCTGGGTATGTTGGTGTTGCTACCAGCACCAAGAGCGATGATTGCCAAGAAAATGATGGAAAAAATGGTGGTTAAAAATATGTCTGGTGGTTTCCATGCGGGTGGGCAAACTGGCTTTGGTCAGAGTCCTTTTGGACAAGACCCATTCAATCGTGACCCATTTGACCAGTCAAAAGATGGCAACACCTTTGAAGGTGAGTTTGAGAAGAAAGACGACGATAACGATCGTAACCGACTAAACTAATCCACTTTCCCTCTTCTTTATATAGAGGGAAAAACAGAAAAGGCTGTTACCTTTATCCTTCGTCAGAAAGTGATAACGGTAACAGCCTTTTTTATTGAGTATTACTTACTCGTGATATCAAGTAATAAATAACAGGGCGGATGAGCGGTTATTTACTGCGATTGGCATTATACTGCGCCTTCAAATCCCATTTGTCGCCATGCTTCAAACGCGATGATTGCTACAGCATTTGATAAGTTCAGGCTGCGTGCGTCTGGCATCATTGGAATGCGAATACGTTGTTCCATCGGCATGCTTTCGATGAACTCAGCTGGCAGGCCGCGTGTTTCTGGGCCAAACATCAACACATCACCTTGTTGGAATTTTGCATCAACGTGGTGACCTGTTGTTTTAGTGGTACAAGCAAAGATGCGGAAACCACCCTCGCGCTCATTTTCTAGATACTCAAGGAAGGCTTCTAGGTTCTTGTGACGTTTAACTCGCGCTAGGTCGTGGTAATCCAAGCCTGCACGACGAACTTTCTTCTCTTCAAAATCAAAGCCAAGCGGTTCGATAAGGTGAAGGTTTGCGCCGCAGTTAGCACATAGGCGGATGATGTTACCCGTATTGGGTGCAATTTCTGGTTCGTATAAAGCGATATCAAACATGTTGGTTCACAAGAATAATCAAAGATAGCCAGAGTATACGGTGGCAAGCTGAGTGAGTACAGTTCGCCACCATCAGCTTACGCGTTGTTCGCTAATGCTTGTGCGTAGTTTTCTGATACTGCATTCCAATTCACCACGTTCCACCATGCATTGATGTAATCAGGACGACGGTTCTGGTAGCTGATGTAGTAAGCATGTTCCCAAACATCGAGCGCGAGAATCGGCTCACCATCGCTGGCAACTGTATCCATCCAAGGATTATCTTGGTTTGAGGTTGAGACGATCTTGAGTTGTCCTTCTTCTACCACTAGCCAAGCAAAGCCAGAGCCGAAGGTGTTGATTGCCGCTTGAGCGAACTCGTCTTGGAATGTTTCGAAATCACCGAACGTGCTATTGATAGCCTCAGCGAGTTGACCCGTTGGTTCACCACCGCCGTCTTGAGACATGCAGTTCCAATACAAGATGTGGTTGTAGTAACCACCACCATTGTTACGAACGGCAGGGCTGTGTTGGGAGATGTTGGCGAAGATTTCAGTCAGTGATTGCTGTTCAAGTTCGCTGCCAGAGACAGCCGCAATAAACTTATCGTAGTAAGTTTTATGGTGCTTACTGTAATGCACCTCCATCGTTTTGGCATCGATGTAAGGTTCTAGGGCATCGTAAGCGTAGGGCAGAGCAGGGAAAGTGTGAGACATGGTAAATCCTCCTTAATTAGAGGATTTACAATAATGATAATAACAATCATTATCAACTACGATCTTTGTAGGGATATTACACAGGTAAGATAGGTAGGGTGATTTCGAGTTGTAATCCGCCTAACGTGCTGCGGCTTGCAGTGATGGTTCCGCTGTGTTGACGAATCGCACTCTCAGTTATGGTTAACCCAAGCCCTGTGCCGCCTGAGTTACGATCACGAGCAGTGGAAACTCGATAGAAAGGCCTGAAGATAGAATCCAGTTCATCCTCTGGTACACCATCACCATTATCATTGACGCAAATTGTTAGCTGATCCTGAACCACATGGAATTGCACATCCACTTGGTCTTTGCCGTAGTAGATCGCATTGCGTGTAATGTTGTCTAGCGCGCTCATCAGCAGCTTAGGGTTACCCGAAATAGAACGCTCAGGGATCTCTGAGAACGTCAGTTGTTTGCCCATCTGTTCGGCTTCAAACTGTGCGTCTTTCAAGATCTCTTCCCATAGGCTCGAGATAGGCTGAACCTCACGAGTAATGTGGCTGTCGACTTGCATACGAGATAACGTCAGTAGCTCACTGATCATCTGTTCAAGACGTTGTGCTTCGGTATCAATACGTTCAAGTTCTTGGCTCTCACCTTGTTTACGAATTGCCAGCGCATTCGCCATGCGCAGACGAGTCAGTGGTGAGCGGAGCTCGTGTGATATATCAGAGAGTAGTCGCTGTTGCCCCGAAATCATCTGGTTTACCGCTTCGACCATTTGGTTAAAGCTTTCACCCGCTTGTCTGAATTCAGAGGTACCTTTTTCAAGTGTTGGGTCGACCTCAAACTGGCCTTTCGCTACACGTTGCGCAGCGCGTTCTAGCCTGCGAGCTGGTTGACTCAGTGCCCAAGCTAGCCAAAGTAATAGCGGAGTACTCGCTAACATGACAGCAAGCAATAGCTGTAAAGGTCTATCAAATAGGCGTAACAAGAATGGCGGTGGTTGATTCCATTTCACTCCGGCATACATCAACAACTCTTCACCTGCCAGTTTGATCGGTACTGGACCAGCCACCATGTAATGTCCGTAGAGCTTTTGTTTCGGCACTTCAGGGTTCTCAATTGAGGTCACAAAGTTGCGAATTGCCTTCAACTTGTAGTCTGAATGTCTCTTAGAGGTAAGGACGGCTCCTTCAAGGTCGGTTAAGTAGATGCGAGCTCGTGAGTCCTTGCGGCTACGTGGTGCCTCAAGTTGGAATACAATTTTGCCCAGATTCGGTTCTTTGGCGTAGCGTTTCTCTGTGAATTTAGCGATACGCTCTAATTTATTGAGATGATCCGCGGGTACATCGCGTGCTACACGCGGGTCTAAATGGGGAAGCGACAGTACCGACAAAAGCACCAGTAACATGGTGAACCAAAAGATAGCAAAGATACGTCCATATAAGCTGGTGATTTTAGGTATACGCATTAATCTTCCTCTACCAATAAGTAACCACGGCCACGTAAGGTCTTGATGCGAGGTTTGGCGTCACTGCGTTCAGGAATTTTTTTACGCAGGTTGGATATGTGCATGTCTATCGCACGGTCAAATGCTGCTAGTCTTTTACCGAGCACATCTAAACTCAACGTTTCCTTGGTGATCACTTGCCCCGGGTTCTGGATTAGGTGGCTCAGCAGGGCGAACTCGGTAGTGGTGAGGTCGATAAGCTGGCCATTACAATAAGCTTCTTGTTTACCAGGGAATACCTCGATGTCTTGATATTGAACCTTATCGCTGGTGGTTTTAGGTGCCGCAGTGGTCTGCGTTCGGCGCAAGATAGCTCGAATACGCGCTAACAATTCGCGGTCACTGAAAGGCTTAGGTAGGTAATCATCCGCGCCAAGTTCAAGGCCAATCACACGGTCGATCTCTTCGCCTTTTGCGGTCAGCATGAGCACGGGTGTTTCCCAATTTTCTCTCAGCTTCTTTAGTGTTTCCATGCCATTAAGACGCGGCATCATCACATCCAAAAGAATCAAATCAATCTCATCATTGATCGCCTCGAGCCCCGCGTAGCCATCATTGGCTTCGGAAACAGTGAAGCCCTCAAAGCTCAGAATGTCTTTGAGTAAGCTGGTTAACTCGGTGTCGTCATCAATAAGAAGAATGTTCGCCATTGGGAAGCCTTAATCATTTAGTTAGGTTAATAATACTGCTAATTATTCGTCAACTTTCACTCTTTACGATTCTTTACGCTTTCTAAACGTCACTTTACGAGGGAAAGACTAATCTATATTCAAGCGCTGAGAAACAGACGCAACACATGACTTATTATACCGAATTGAGGCAACAATTATGAAAATGACTAAGAAACTTGTACTAGCAGCTGCGGCACTTCCACTTATCTTTGGTACAGCAAGCGCGTATGCTTACGGTGGTGGTGATAAAGGCGACCACAAAGGTATGCACGGCAAATGTGGCGGCTTCGATAAGAAAGTGATGCGTCAGCTAGACCTAACGGATGCTCAAAAAGCAGAACTAAAAGAGATGCGTGAAGCGAATCGCGCTGAGATGAAAGCAAAACATTCAGGCAATAAAGCTGACAAGATCGCGCAAATGAAAGCGCATCACGAGAAAGTTCAAGCATTGGTACTTGCAGACAACTTTGACGAAGCGGCAGCAAACGACCTAGCAAGCCAAATGGTTGAGAAGCAAACTGAGCGTCGCGTAGCAATGCTTAAGAAACAACATCAAATGATGAGCGTACTAACACCTGAGCAAAAGACTCAACTGAAAGAAATTCAGCAAGAGCGCATGGCGAAGTGTGCGGACAAAATGGAAAAGCATATGAACAAAAATCAGTAATTCATGGTTTGAAAAACCTAGTTGAATGAAGGTGTTTGCAAAGAAGCGGCTGTGTGCCGCTTTTTTTGATCCTTAAAAATGAATATTTTACATCATGGCTGTCATATTCAATCGGTTGTTTGCGGGTTATACTTTGTGCTATCAGTCACTTTATAGCCAATTTATGAAACAAAAATATGCACGTTTAGTTACGCTCGCCGCTTGGGCAGCCACCATCATTGCTACCATATTATTGGTTGTGAAGGTTGCAGCGTGGTGGGTGACAGGTTCAGTCAGTTTATTAGCTTCTGTTGTTGATTCACTGTTGGATATCGCCGCTTCTGTAGTCAACCTCGTCGTCGTTCGCTACTCTCTGCAACCCGCTGATAAAGAGCATACCTTTGGCCATGGTAAGGCTGAATCTCTTGCCGCATTAGCACAAGCGATGTTTATTTCTGGTTCCGCTTGTTTCCTTATTCTCAATGGTATAGAGCGTTTCTTCCGACCACATGAGCTGAATTCTCCAGAAGTTGGTATTTATGTCAGCTTGTTCGCGATTGTAATGACCTTTGGTTTGGTTCGATTCCAAAAGTACGTTGTGAGCCAAACAGGTAGCCAGGCGATAGCTGCCGATTCTCTTCATTATCAGTCTGATCTTTATATGAATGCGGCGATCATGCTGGCATTGGCACTTAGTTGGTTTGGCATCGGTCAAGCAGACTCAGTATTCGCGATTGGTATCGGTATCTACATTCTTTACAGCGCTTATCAAATGGCGATGGAAGCGATTCAATCTCTGCTTGATAGGAAGTTGCCTGATGAAGAGCTCAAGCTAATTAAAGAGACATCGTTGAGTGTGGAAGGTGTATTGGGTGTGCATCAACTAAGAACGCGCCGTTCAGGGCCTGTTCGGTTCATTCAATTACATTTAGAACTCGAAGATAATATCCCACTTATTGAAGCGCACCGCATTTCTGACGAAGTAGAAGACAAGCTTATCTCTGTTTTCCCTGATGCTGATGTATTAATTCATCAAGATCCATACTCGGTCGTATTTGGACCAGAGAAGCAGCAGAAATCCCATTCATGGTAAGCGTGCTAAGAAATGGGTAGCAAATGGTAAGTGAGTGGCTTTTGAACTAAAGTGAGTAAAAATTGCTAGTTCTTTGGTGAGACAAAATACAGCTGATAACAATTAATGTTGATTCTGATGTGAATCAACAAAGTTATTGAGTAAAACTGTAATACTCTTACAGAAGTAGAAATGTTACATAAATTTACGCGATTTAAGTGCTATTCCCTTTGAGGAAATGTAACATAAAGCACAAATACAGATTTAAAATCTTGTTGATATACAGTCAGCAAGCAAAAGAATTGAATAATAGATTCCCAAAAATCGAGGGTGAGCATGATTAAGAAGATCGGTGTTTTGACCAGTGGTGGTGACGCTCCAGGCATGAACGCAGCAGTTCGCGGCGTAGTTCGTACTGCACTATCAGTTGGCATTGAAGTTTACGGCATTTACGATGGCTACCAAGGCCTTGTTGAAGATCGTATCGAAAAGCTTGACCGTTCAAGCGTATCTGACGTAATCAACCGTGGTGGTACTTTCTTAGGTTCTGCACGTTTCCCTGAGTTCAAAGAAGTTGCTGTTCGTGAGAAAGGCATCGAGAACCTTAAGAAGCACGGTATCGAAGCACTAGTTGTTATCGGTGGTGACGGCTCTTACATGGGTGCTAAGAAACTGACTGAAATGGGTTACCCATGTATCGGTCTTCCAGGCACAATCGATAACGATATCGCGGGTACTGACTACACAATCGGCTACCTAACAGCGCTTAACACTGTTATCGATTCAATTGACCGTCTACGTGACACGTCTTCTTCTCACCAACGTATTTCTATTGTTGAAATCATGGGCCGTCACTGTGGTGACCTTACGCTTATGTCAGCAATCGCGGGTGGTTGTGAGTACATCATTACTCCAGAGACTGGCCTAGATAAAGAACAGCTTATCAGCAACATCCAAGATGGTATTGCTAAAGGTAAGAAGCACGCAATCATCGCTCTAACTGAGCTAATGATGGATGCGAACGAACTGGCTAAAGAGATCGAATCTTCAACTGGTCGTGAAACTCGTGCAACGGTTCTTGGTCACATCCAACGTGGTGGTCGTCCTACTGCATTTGACCGTGTACTGGCTTCTCGCATGGGTAACTACGCTGTTCACCTTCTTCAAGAAGGCCATGGTGGTCGTTGTGTTGGTATCGAGAAAGAAGAACTTGTTCACCACGACATTATCGATTGTATCGAGAACATGCAGAACCCAGACCGTTCTGAGCTATTCCGCGTTGCAGAAGAGTTGTTCTAAGCCACGCTTAGCGTTCGCTTGAAAATATTTAAAAACCGCTGATTTATCAGCGGTTTTTTTGTACCTGTCGTTTGAGGTTTCAAAAACTACAGGCAATAAAAAAGGCCAACCTAAGTTGACCTTTCATCTAATCTAAACGGTGACGTTTAAATTAAGCTTTTGCTTCAGCTGCTGCTTTAGCGATAGCTGCGAAGCTTTTCGCGTCTAGAGCTGCACCGCCAACTAGAGCACCGTCGATGTCTGGTTGTGCGAAGTAAGCTGCTGCGTTTTCTGGCTTAACAGAACCGCCGTATTGGATAACAACTTTCTTAGCAACTTCTTCAGATTTCTCTGCGATGTGTGCACGGATTTGAGCGTGGATGCGTTGTGCATCTTCAGCTGTAGCTGCTTTACCAGTACCGATAGCCCAGATTGGTTCGTAAGCGATGATAGCGCCTTCAAGAGCTTCAACACCTTGAGTGTTGATAACAGCGTCAAGTTGACGAGCACATACTGCAACAGTTTCGCCTGCTTCGTTTTGTGCTTCAGATTCACCGATACAAAGAACTGGAGTTAGGCCGTTTTCTTTTAGGAATGCGAATTTCTTAGCTACGAACTCATCTGATTCGTTGTGGTATTCACGACGCTCAGAGTGACCGATGATGATGTGAGATGCGCCGAACTCTTTAAGCATTGCTGGAGACATGTCGCCAGTGAATGCACCGCTGTTGTTTAGGTCAGAGTTTTGAGCACCTAGGATGATCGCGCTACCAGCTTCAGTAAGCGTACGCTCAGCAAGATCAACGAAAAGTGCTGGTGGAGCAACTGCTACGTCTACGCCTGTTACGCCTTCAAGTTCAGCGTTAAGACCGTTTAGTAGTTCAACAACCATTTCTTTGCTGCCGTTTAGTTTCCAGTTACCCATAACTACAGGATGACGCATAGGAATATCTCCAAAGTATTTAAATAAATCGAATGTAAAAAAGTAAACTTTATTACGAAATAATATAACAGAATAATATCAACAGATCATGACTGTGGTCATGACTTTCTTGGATCTTACTCAATGGTCAGAGTAGATTTTGAGCATATATCAGTGATCCGGCAGACAGAATAATAGCTAACTTCTCGGATTTTTCACCGTTAGTTGTTATTAAGGGACAAACGATTGCGTTAACAACAGGAAGTAACAATGCCGAATCTAGTTCTTGAGTACTCCAATTCTGTGGATGAGCGAGTAAATATCCAAGGCTTACTGGAAGATCTCCATCAAGTCGCTCTCACATGTGGCTTGTTTGATGTGCCGTCAGTGAAGTCTCGTTCACTGCGTTGCCATAATTGGTTGGTCGGTGATGAGGAAGATAGTGTAGACTTTATTCATATCAGCTTTGAGTTACTTTCGGGACGAACGGAAGAGCAAAAGCGAGAATTGTCACGATCGTTAATGCAGATCCTGCAAGAACAAGCGAGTCATGTAAGAAGCTTAACGGTGAATATTCGTGATATGGATAAAAGTTGCTTTCAAAAAGTAATAAACTAACCATTGCTGCTGACTTTTAGCGGCGTATAAATTTGAGTATTTAAGATGTCGATGAAAGAATTACTGCTCTCTTTCAAGGGGAGAATTGGTCGTAAGACTTACTGGATTTGGAATATTTTCTACTATATAGCGATTACTGGTTTTGCTTCTGGTATCTCTGTATTATTCCCTGCTTACTCTTATATCCTGCTACCAATCTTCCTATTGCTGCTAGTGATCCCAGATCTAGCGGTTACCGCTAAGCGCTGGCACGATCGCAATAAGTCGAATTACTGGTTATTGTTAAATGTGCCTCTAGTTCTGGGTCGCTTAGCTTCACCAATGGCTGCGACTACCACAGAGTCGGTATCGCCAGTTCATATGGCGGCAACCGTTGCGGCATTAGTGTGTGGTTTATGGATTCTTATTGAGTGTGGCTTGTTGAAAGGTACAGAAGGCCGCAACGACTACGGCGAAGACCCGTGTAAGTATTAACAAGGAATAGATAAGAAGGGAGCATCGCGCTCCCTTTTTTCTTTTTATACTATTCTACTTTCAGTACATTTTGGGCTCTGTATTCGGCCTGAAGGGCACAACATTCTCAGGTAGAGATTCTTCGAATCTGCAACGGCCTTCGAGTGCATCTTGGAATTTACATACCTGACAACGAAGTTCTTGCATGAGCACAACATTGGCATGGTGTGGGTTTTTACAACGGCTAACCACTAAGTCGATGTGACTTTGCTGAGCGCGTAGCCTGTCTTGCATGGCTTCAGAAGCCGAACAAATCATCTGCTCGCACATCTCGTGTTTGAATTGGTTGAATGCTTTAGGATCGCTTTTTGCGAGTTGGACCAGTTCATCAAAGGGTGGCAGTTTTTGAGCGGGTTGCGGATATGCCATGATTCCTTCCTTAGCATTAAGCGTGTTTCATATGCTATAAGCTTAAGAAAGAAATTTGTACGAATTTTAATCTATTTATATTTTCTCAATATTGAGACATCATTAACCGCTTACCGTGATGATCAAAGCGTGGGTGTTAAGGTATAAGTACAGCGTCGCTCGCCAGCAATGATGTGCTCTGTACGGCTCACATGACACTCATCTTTGAGTAACTCAGTAAACACATTGAGCTCAGATTGGCACAGGCTAGGACAACGAGTCGCAGCCTTGCAGATAGGGCAGTGGTTCTCGATCAAGATGTAGTGATCGTCATGCTCTTGAAGTTCTGCCATGTAGCCTTCGTTTTCACGAAGTTGGGTGAGTTTTTTAAGTTTGCTGATGAGTGAGTCGCAATCAGACAGCGCAGTTTGATACTGCTTGAGTGTGTGTTGTTCACGTTCGGCAGCAACCTTAGCCAATCCTTCTTTACCAAATAGGTTTTCTACAGCATCAATCACTTGAATGGTGAGTTCACCATGTCGGTCGGAAAATTGACTATGACCTTGTTGCGTCAGGGACCAGTGGCGAGTCGGGCGACCCACTTTTACTTTCACATCATGAAACGCAAGAATACCGTCATCTTCCAGGCTTTGCAGATGTTGTCTTGCACCCATTGTCGTCATGCCAAACTCTTCTGACAGTTGTTTCGCGGTTACCGCACCTTGACGTTTGATGGTCTGTAAGATTTTGTCGCTTGTTTTCATACTATCCCTACCTTATGAACCTTACTATTATGAGGTAAGGTGTTTATAAAGCAAACTATTTACTATATTGATGGGGATTTACTCTATAGCTAGCGTTTTACTCTATTGGCAGCCATGGTCAGATTCTGGTGCGCTAATAAAACAAAAGGCTGATACTTGGTATCAGCCTTCGCGTGTTCTGTTGAACCTAGTTTAGGTTTACAGGATGTGACCAATCACTTCTGGGTCTTTACGCTCTAGGTAGTGAATAGACTTGATACGACGAATAGTACGGCAGCGGCCACGGATAAGCAGGGTTTCTGTTGTCGCGATATTGCCTTGACGAGAAATGCCTTCTAGCAAGTCACCTTTAGTGATGCCCGTTGCTGAGAACACAACGTTGTCGCTGCGAGCCATGTCTTCCATCTTCAACACGATACCCGCCGTTACGCCCATTTCAGCACAACGCTCAAGCTCAAGTTCACCGTGCTTGCGGTTTTCTTCTGTGTCGCCTTTAACTTCATGACGAGGTAGAAGACGCCCGTGCATGTCGCCGTCGAGTGCGCGAATTACCGCAGCAGAAACCACACCTTCAGGTGCGCCGCCGATGCAGTACATGACGTCTACTTCGCTGTCTGGCATACAGGTTAGGATAGACGCTGCAACATCACCGTCTGGTACTGCGAATACACGAACGCCCATGGCTTGCATATCGGCAATTACTTGATCGTGACGAGGCTTCGCAAGTGTGGTTACTACTAAAGTATCGAGTGTTTTACCTAGTGCTTTAGCGATGTTTTCTAGGTTTTCTGTGAGTGGCAGTTCTAGGTCAATCACGCCTTTAGCGCCAGGGCCAACAACTAGCTTTTCCATGTACATATCAGGCGCTTTAAGGAAGCTGCCTTTTTCGCCTGCCGCCAATACAGCCAATGCATTTGATTGGCCCATTGCTGTCATGCGTGTCCCTTCAATTGGGTCAACTGCGATGTCGACAGCGTCGCCGCCTACACCTACGTTTTCGCCGATGTACAGCATAGGTGCATCATCGATTTCACCTTCGCCGATAACAATCTCGCCGCTAATTTCGGTTTTGTTTAATAGGCTACGCATTACTTCTACAGCAGCGCCATCTGCAGCGTTTTTATCGCCACGGCCAAGCCACTTGTAACCAGCTAGTGCTGCACCTTCTGTGACACGAGAGAATGACATTGCTAAATCGCGTTTCATGCGGACTCCAAAATTTTCAAAGGGGGAATAGAAATTTCGCGGCGAATTTTACCATATCCAAAAGGAAACGTTTGCCTTTTTGTTTTTTGGAGATTGCTCTCGATCAATTCGCAGTGGAAAACAGTTATTATTCATCAAAATAATCGGTTTGCCGTTGTGGTGGTAATCATTCACGTCAATATTCGGTAAAAAGCGCTGTTTTTTTCATCGAATGGCGCAAAATATCGAATATATTGAGTGTTTATCCTTGCTCTGCTGAGTAGAATGGGGAAATAAGTGGAGTGAACCTTCACCATCAAACGGATAACTTAAAGGTAGGCCAGAATGTCTTTTGAAGTACTAGAGCAGCTAGAAGCAAAAATTCAAACAGCAGTAGATACAATTGCACTTCTTCAAATGGAAGTGGAAGAGCTTAAAGAAGAGAAACAAGCACTAGCAACAGAAGCTGGTGAGCTTAAAGCAAGCCGTCACGAGCTAGAGCAAAAAACTCAGCAAATGCAGGAAGAGCATTCAGCATGGCAAGATCGCATCCGTAACCTTCTTGGTAAAATGGATGAAGTAGAGTAATCGACTCTTCAGGTTTAAAAAAACGCCCGCTACTCAGTAGCGGGCGTTTTTGTTTGTTCTTAATCTTTGTTTTATTATTCAAAGCCGAGTGAATTACTCGACCTCTTCTTCTTCAACATCCAGATCGAGTTCTACGTCCAAAGGTTCTGCTGAAAGAATGATGCCGGTGTTGTCTGCGTAGAGGTAATCTTCGGGTAAGAAGGTCACGCTGCCAAAGTTCACAGGAACGTCTAACTCACCGACACCCTCTTGGCTCGCTCCAACAGGGATAGAAGCCAAGGCTTGGATGCCTAGGTTCATGTCTTCAAGCTCATCGACTTCACGAACGCAGCCGTAAACTACAATCCCTTCCCACTCATTGTCTTCGGCAAGTAAGGCAATTTCAGCATCGATCAGCGCTTTGCGTAGTGATCCGCCACCATCGATTAACAGTACACGCCCTAGACCATCTTGTTCTAATACGGAGCGAATTAAAGCGTTATCTTCAAAACACTTTAATGTCGTGATCTGTCCTGCGAAGGATGCACGTCCACCGAAGTTGCTGAACATTGGCTCCACGACATCAACTTGATCCAAATATATGTCGCACAGTGCTGAAGTGTTGTATTCCATTCGTATACCTTTTGAACAATGAGCTTACTTTGAGTATATCGGTGCTTGATCCCTTTGCAATGATTAGTCTCAATTAACTCAATAGAGTTTGAGCTACGACAACCCCTGCAAACAATAGGTTAGTGACCAATGAACATTTCACAATCACAGGCATCATTGGTGCGATCTGTGCTGGTTTTTCGGTTTCCCAAACAGCCTTACCATGCTTATAAACGATAATAATGCTCAGTAAAAACGGCAGACTGATCCAGGCCGGTTTTTCTTGAATAAGTAGGTAGATAGCGAAAGACGCAAGGGCGAGGCCAAGCAGTGCAAAATGATAGTGCTTGGCTTTGCGCTGTCCTAGGCGAACCGCCATGGTGCGCTTACCGCATTCGCTGTCGTTTTCGATATCACGCATGTTGTTGATATTGAGTACCGCCACCGCCATCAGTCCGCAGCCTAAAGCAGGCAAAAACAGGCTTGGTTCAACATGGCCAGTGTGTAAGAAGTAAGTCCCTGAAACACCTAACAAACCGAAGAAGATAAACACCGATAAGTCACCAAGGCCAATATAGCCATAAGGTTTGTTACCGACGGTGTAAGCGATGGCTGCAACAATGGCCAATATGCCTAACGCAATGAAAGATAAGATACTTTCGAGCGAGCTCAGCGCATGAAAAATAAGAATCAGCCCGGCAATCACGGTAAACATGACGTTGAGGATGATCGCTTGCTTCATGGTTTTCGCTGTTACCGCGCCAGATTGCATGGCACGTGTAGGCCCCAGACGGTTTTCGTTGTCTGTGCCTTTTACGGCGTCGCCATAGTCATTGGCGAGGTTCGATAGAATCTGTAATAGGGTGGCGGTTAAAAAAGCCAGTAATGCTATTGATAAAGAAAACTGACCACCGGCGAACGCTAAACTACTTCCTGTAAGAATAGAGACAAGTGCGAGAGGCAGAGTTTTTGGTCGTGCGGCATCAAGCCAAATCAGTAGAGATTGTTTCATCGTAGGTCTAATTCTTTGTAAGTCTTCGTTTCATACTGTGATTTGAGTATACGCCCATTTTTCGGGTAATAAAAAGCCCACTTGAAAGTGGGCCTTGAATTCGCTTATTAGCTGCTATTTCTTTGAGATAGAGCAATAAGTTGGAGTTTGGTGTGCTACAGGATGAAGCGACTTAGGTCTTCGTCTTCTACGAACTCACCAAGTTTTGATGTTACGTAAGCTTCATCAATCACTAGCTTGCTGCCAGCTTTGTCTGTTGCTTCGAATGAAATCTCATCCATTAGGCGCTCCATTACAGTGTGTAGACGACGCGCACCGATGTTCTCAGTGGTTTCGTTTACGCGCCATGCTGCGTCCGCAATCTGGTTGATGCCATCTTCAGTGAACTCAATGCTGACATCTTCTGTTTTCATTAGGGCAATGTATTGCTCTGTTAGAGATGCTTTTGGTTCAGTCAGGATGCGTTTGAAGTCATGTGCTGAAAGCGCTTCAAGCTCTACGCGGATTGGCAGACGACCTTGTAGTTCAGGGATCAGATCAGATGGCTTAGCCACTTGGAATGCGCCTGATGTGATAAACAATATGTGGTCAGTTTTAACCATGCCGTGCTTCGTTGATACTGTGCTGCCTTCAATAAGAGGCAGTAGGTCACGTTGCACACCTTCGCGAGATACGTCTGGGCCTGAGCTGTCGCCACGCTTACAGATTTTGTCGATCTCATCGATGAAGACGATACCGTTATTTTCTGCGTTGAAGATCGCATTCTCTTTTAGCTCTTCTTGGTTCACAAGCTTTGAAGCTTCTTCTTCGGTCAGTGCTTTGAATGCGTCTTTGATTTTCATCTTGCGCTTTTTCTTGGTGTCGCCCGCTAGGTTTTGGAACATACCTTGCAGCTGGTTTGTCATCTCTTCCATTCCTGGAGGTGACATGATTTCAACGCCCATTTGCGGTGCAGCTACATCAACTTCGATCTCTTTGTCGTCTAGCTTACCTTCACGCAGTTTCTTTCGGAAAATCTGACGAGTGTTTGAAGAGGTGGTGTCTTCAGTTGATTGCTCGTTCTGACCCCACGCATCACGAGCAGGTGGTAGAAGGGCATCAAGAATGCGTTCTTCCGCTTGTTCTTCAGCGCGGTATTGTACTTTTTCCATCGCTTGTTGGTGTGTCATCTTGATTGCAACGTCCGTTAGATCACGGATGATGGTCTCAACTTCTTTACCAACGTAGCCAACTTCGGTGAACTTAGTCGCTTCTACCTTGATGAAAGGCGCGTTTGCTAGTTTCGCTAGACGGCGAGCAATTTCAGTTTTACCCACACCCGTTGGGCCAATCATTAGGATGTTCTTTGGTGATACTTCAACACGCAGGCTTTCTTCAAGCTGCATACGACGCCAGCGGTTACGCAGAGCGATGGCAACTGAACGTTTAGCGTTGTCTTGGCCGATTATGTGGCGATTGAGTTCGTGAACAATTTCGCGAGGAGTCATCTCAGACATGGTTTTTCCTTAATTCTTTAATCACTGTTGAATACAACGTTATTGATGGAAGCGGTCGTTACTCTGGCTTTGGCAGCTCAACGGTGCTTTCTAGTTCTTCAATAGTGTGGTGATGGTTGGTGAAGACACAGATATCGCCTGCAATGTTCAGCGACTTCTCTGCGATTTCACGCGCATCTAAATCAGTATTTTCTAATAGTGCAGTAGCTGCTGCTTGAGCAAAGTTACCGCCTGAACCGATCGCAATCAGGTCGTTCTCAGGTTGAACTACGTCACCGTTACCTGTGATGATCAGTGAAGCGGTCTCATCCGCTACTGCTAACAGTGCTTCTAACTTACGTAGAGCACGGTCGCTACGCCAATCCTTCGCTAGCTCAACGGCAGCTTTGGTCAGGTGGCCTTGGTGCATTTGCAGCTTGCTTTCAAATTTTTCGAATAGCGTGAAAGCATCAGCGGTACCGCCAGCAAAACCTGCCAGTACTTTGTTGTTGTATAGGCGACGTACTTTACGGGCATTGCCCTTCATTACAGTATTGCCTAGAGATACTTGTCCATCACCCGCGATGACGACTTTATTATTACGACGTACAGATACAATGGTAGTCACGAGTAGGGCCTCTTAATATTTCTTATCTTTGGGTATAAAAAGTATATGAGGATGGTGCTCGGATAATTCAAGGAAGGGGGAGTGATGTCGTGCAACTTATCGGTGGAAGTTGTAAGGAAATTTGGCTAAAGGGGAGGGGGATAAAAGAAAACCTCCACAATGGGAGGTTTTCGGTGTTTGGTTTTGGCTTTTACTAAGACAGAGACTGACGCTGAACTCAAAACTACTCGGTGTCTTTCCAAATAGCACAAGGTTCGATTTTTGCTCGTTGCAGCTTATGGCGATCGCGTTCTGCGTCACGCTTCAACTTGTATGGCCCTAGAACCACACGGTACCAGCTACTGCCGTCTTTTTTACGGATTTCACTCGAGATACCTTGGAACGCAATATCTAACTTGCGCGTTTCTGCCTGTGCTGACGTTTTGTAAGCGCCACACTGCATCACGTAAGGGATCTTAGAGATCTGTTGTTCTTTGGCTTTTACTTCAATTTCGCGGCTTGGCAGCGTTTCAACGTAGTCCCACTTCTCTTCGGGAGGCGGTGGAATCACTTTCGCTGGTTTTGGCTTAGGTTTTGGTTTGGTAGCCACAGGTGTTGGTGCTGGCGGCTCAGGATCATTACTCAATAGGTAAAGTCCGTAACCAAAACCACCGGCAAGGAGGATCGCCAAAAGACCACTGCGCCAAGGTTTACGGCGAGGGGCTTGTTTCTTGGTCGGCTTTTTCGTACCACGACCGCGCTTTACATAATCTCTATTAGCCACAAGACAATTCAATAGTTGCTGATTCTGCCCTCATGGTAATCCAGATTGCGCGAGGATAATAGTGTAGAAATGGAAGCGGCACATCAAAATGTGCCGCAGATTTGTAAGGGTATTTTTGAGGGTTACATTCGAGGTGGTGCTGTACTGCCTCGAACCACTAATTTAGCTTCAAGTAGACGCGAACCTGCTTGCACATCGTTGCCTTTCAGTAGATCAAGCATCATCAACATCGCTTGGCGTCCAATCTCATAACGAGGTTGAGAGATGGTGGTGAGCGGTGGATCGCAGTATTGAGCAAATTGGATGTCATCGAAGCCGACAATCGATAGGTCTTGAGGAACGCGTAAGCCTAGCTTCTTCGCTTCTTGAATAGCGCCAATGGCCATCGCATCGTTGTGACAGAAGATAGCGGTTGGTTGCTCAGGTAGTGCTAGCAATTGACGAACTGCTTGAGCACCCGCTTCAAAGGTAAAATCACCGACGGTACTGTAGGCTGGATTCATTGAGACTCCAGCACGGCGTAGCGCTTGTTGGTAGCCTTGTTGACGGAACTTACAAAGTGTTGCTGATACTGGGCCTGAGATTTGAGCAATACGTTTATGACCTAACTGAGCTAGGTAGTTAACCGCTTCAAATGCCGAGGTCAGGTTATCGATGTGTACGGTAGGAAGTTCAAGCTCAGGGGCAAACTCACACGCCATCACCATTGGTGGTAAGTTCTTTTGTTCAGACTTACTGACATCAAATGGATGGTCAGTGCCAAGTAACAGCATGCCGTCAGCTTGTTTGGTGAAAACTAAGTTAACAAACGAAGACTCACGCTTCTTTTGTTGGCCGCTATCACCCAGTAAGACAAGGTAGTCATTTTCTACTGCAGCATCTTCGATACCACGAATGATCTCGGCGAAATAAGGGTCACAGATATCAGGAACGATTGTGATGATGGTTTTTGATTCGTTGCGACGTAAGTTTCGAGCTAATGTATTGGGTGAGTATCCAGCTTCAAGTACTGCTGTTTCCACTCGTTTACGAGTTGAAACTGAGACTTTCTCAGGGTTCATCAATGCACGTGATACTGTGGCTGTTGAGACGCCTGCTAGCTGGGCAACATCCTTCATTGTCGCCATAAATTAAACCCTCTTTTAAGTTCCTTTGCTGCCTAAGTATCTAAGGCATGAATAATAAATGTAATCGAATAGATATTATGAAAGTGTTGCTAACACTTTTTTTATTGCAATATTTTATTCGTTTAGTCCGTGTAAAGTTACGGCTAGATTAACAAAAATCACATGACTAGTGTGAAGTTGCTCACGAGAAATATGAAATATTTGTGAACAAACTTATCATTAGTTTTAACCCAAGTGGGTTTAGCTCAAATCTTGCGGCTCAATATCGAGTGACCAACGGACTTTTTTCGCAGCAGGTAACATATTGATGGCCGGCTTGGCACTCATTAATAGCTTCTGCATTAACGAGCGCGTCTGAGTTTGTAAGATTAACTGCCAGCGAGATTTGCCCGCTCGTTTTGCTAACGGGGCCGGGGTTGGCCCTAACACCATGCAATATTGATCAAACAGTGGATGCGATTCCAATGTGTGACGAACTTGACGTAAGAACTCTTCCACCAAGCGCGTGTCGTTCGCTTCTGCTCTAAACAGCGTCATAAAGGTATAAGGTGGCAACATAGCCTGTTTACGCTCTGCCAAGGCCGTTTGAGCAAAGTGGTTATAATCTTTATGTAGTAGCGCCTGCAGCAACCCGTGTTCTGGGTGGTGCGTTTGTAAGATCACCTCACCTGGCTTACTAGCACGACCTGCACGACCAGCCACTTGAATAAAAAGCTGAGCAAGACGCTCAGAGGCTCGGAAGTCACTGCTGTATAAAGAGCCATCGACATCCAATAACGCCACGAGTGTCACATCAGGGAAATGGTGGCCCTTAGCAAGCATCTGCGTACCGATAAGAATTTGGTATTCCCCCTTACGAATCGACTCTAGTGCGCTTTCTAAGCTGCCTTTCCTGCGGGTGCTGTCACGGTCAATACGAATGGTTTTGTATTCAGGGAATAGTTGGCCAAGCTGAGCCTCTAACTGCTCGGTACCGACACCCACAGTCACTAAGTTCGCAGACCCACAACCTTGGCAATTGTGCACGATATGCTGTTGCGAGCCACAATGGTGGCAGCGCATTTCATTACTGTATTGATGGTAGGTATAGTACGCATCACAGCGCTTACACTCGGCTGTCCAACCACAATCGTGACACATCAATGCCGGAGAAAACCCGCGGCGATTGAGGAACAGCATCACTTGGTTGCCTGCTTTGAGGTGTCTTTGCATCTCTGCAATCAACGACGCAGACAAGCCACTTTCTAGATATTCTCCTTTAACATCCAATACCTTATTGGTGGTCGGCAGTGCAGCACCGGCACGTGAGGTCAGAGTCAGATGGCTGTATTTACCTATTTGCGCGTTGTGTAGTGTTTCGAAAGCAGGGGTTGCTGAGCCTAATACCACTGGAATCTGTGCTTTATGAGCACGCATGATCGCCACATCTCGAGCGTGGTAGCGCAGGCTATCTTGTTGTTTATAAGACGCGTCGTGTTCTTCATCGACAATGATAATGCCCAGATCCGCAAACGGCGTGAACAGAGCTGAACGGGTACCAATCACGATGCCCGCTATTTTATCACGCGCCGATAACCAAGCATTCAGTCGCTCAGAATCGTTTAAACCTGAGTGGATAACCTCAACAGGCACATTAAAGCGTCGCTTAAAGCGGTTAATCGTTTGAGGGGTGAGCCCAATCTCAGGCACCAGCACTAACGCTTGTTTACCTTGATCGAGAATCGGCTTAATCATATTCAGGTAAACCTCGGTCTTACCTGAGCCAGTGACGCCTTCTAACAGGAAACAACCAAAGTCGGTTTGGCTATTTACGGTCGCAATCGCGATGGCTTGTTCAGCATTGAGCTTAGGTTTGTCTTGGTCGTTTTCAAGAACAACTGGCCACGCCTGACGCTTCGGCTTTTTCTCTACCGATTCAATCCAGCCTTTCTCTTCTAGTGTCTTGAGTACGGTGCTGCCAACTTCTTCATCTATGAACTCTTGATGGGGAACGGGGCCGTGCTCAAGCATGTGCATCACTTTGGCTTGTTTGACTGCGCGACCAAAACCTTGCATCAGTTGGTCTTTGCCTGATGGCGTTAACTGCCACTCAACCAGCGTTGCGAAGTCGGCGGCTTTGCCTTTTCTTAGAGCGCTCGGAAGGGCGTTAGCAAAGGTTTCGCCAAGAGGGTACTGATAAAATTGACTGCACCACATTAACAGTGAATAGACAGATTTCGGCCAAACAGGCTGATTGTCTAATAGGGCTTTAATGGGTTTGAGCTTGTCTAGCTCGAATTCAGATTCGTTAACCAGAGCCGTTACAATACCGGTTATGGTTTGTCGTCCAAAAGGCACAGAGACTCGTCCACCAATAATCGGAAATAGATGGCTAGGAATCTTGTAATCGAACTGCTTGTCGAGTGGAACAGGCAGTGCCACGCGGGCAATCATTGGACGCATAAAGGGACGGCTTTATCTGAGTTGACGAGAGCGAACAGTCTAAAGGATAAGGCGGTTAAATTCGAGAAGCAGTTTGGATGAAGGCGGCGAGTTAACGTATACAGACAACGACAGCTCGAAATCTCAGGGCGATAAAGGAAATAAAGAGAGAATTGGTGAAAAATGTATCAAATCAGTTGATCCTGCCTTTTAGATTCATTACTATACTGCGCCTTAAAGGTATGGCTTCATCACTCTTTTGTGTCGATGCGGTGTCTTTATTTCTTTTTTAAACTACGTGTGGTGTGCGGCTTAGAATCGTATAGCGACACGGCCTACTTGAGGTTATCCCATGAAAGCTGGAATCCACCCAGAATACAAAGCAGTTTCTGCAACTTGTTCTTGCGGCAACACATTTGAGTTCAACTCAACGCTAGCAAAAGAATCAATCCACCTAGACGTATGTGACAAATGTCACCCGTTCTACACTGGTAAGCAACGTATCGTAGATACTGGCGGCCGTGTTGATCGCTTCAACAAGCGTTTCGGTGCTCTTTCTAGCAAGAAGTAATTCTCGCTATTTAGACATGAAAAAGGACACTTCGGTGTCCTTTTTTGTTGCCTGTAATTTGAGAAAGCAGTGACTTTCATTCAAGCTTCAATCCCGCCTAACGATAAGGTGCCTACCTTTCTATTGCAGGGCAATTCCTTGCGTATCTCTCTTCACCAAATTCAGCTCGAAAGTTCAACAAGCGACAGTAATTTCAACTGCTCACTGGTCTTATTAGTAGTGAAATCTCGTTTTTTAATGAGACAGAGGCTTCAACCACCTAGGAACTTTGAAGTACATCCATTAACATGAACAAGATCCCCCAAATAATAATATCCTAGGAACCTACACCTATGTCTGAAGACAGCAGCCAAGCTCAATCCTCTCAAGCGTTATCATCTGAAAAATCGTTATCGCCTCAAGAACAATTCCGTCAGCAAGCTCTTGATTACCATGAGTTCCCAATTCCTGGCAAAATTGCCGTAGAACTGACGAAGCCTGCAAACTCTGCAGAAGACCTAGCACTTGCATACAGCCCAGGCGTAGCCGAGCCTGTTCGCGAGATCGCACAGAACGTCGATAACGTTTATAAGTACACAGGTAAAGGCAACATGGTTGCAGTTATCTCTAACGGTACAGCGATTCTTGGCCTAGGTAACCTTGGTCCTATTGCTTCTAAACCTGTTATGGAAGGTAAAGCGCTCCTGTTTAAGCGTTTTGCTGGTTTAGATTCTATCGATATTGAAGTAAAACACCGCACAATCGATGAGTTCGTTGATACGGTTGCGAATATCGCAGATACATTCGGCGGTATTAACCTGGAAGACATCAAAGCACCAGACTGTTTTGAGATTGAACGTCGCCTGATTGAACGTTGTGATGTTCCGGTATTCCACGATGACCAACACGGTACTGCGATTGTGACAGCTGCGGGTATGCTAAACGCGATCGAACTTCAAGGTAAGAAACTTGAAGAGTGTAAGATCGTTTGTTTAGGTGCTGGCGCAGCAGCGGTTGCTTGTATGGAACTACTGATTAAGTGTGGCGCTCAGCGTGAAAAAATCTACATGCTTGACCGTAAAGGTGTGATCCACACTCGTCGTGATGACCTAAACGAATACAAAGAGCTGTTCGCAAACAATACCGACAAGCGTACGCTTGAAGATGTTATCGAAGGCGCTGACCTGTTCTTGGGTGTATCGGGTCCTAACCTACTGCCTGCTGAAGCACTAACGTTGATGGCCGATAAGCCAGTTGTGTTTGCTTGTTCAAACCCAGATCCAGAGATCAAGCCTGAGCTTGCTCACGAAGTTCGTTCTGACCTTATCATGGGTACAGGCCGCAGTGATTACCCTAACCAAGTAAACAACGTACTTTGTTTCCCATTCATTTTCCGTGGTGCACTAGACGTGCGTGCGAGCGAAATCAATGACGAAATGAAGCTAGCGGCGGTTAAAGCGATTCGTGAACTGGCGAAAGAAGAAGTTCCAGCTGAAGTACTAGCAGCTGCGGGCGAGACTGCACTGGAGTTCGGTAAGGGTTACATCATTCCTAAGCCAATGGACCCACGTCTACTTCCTCGCGTAGCAAAAGCAGTAGCAGAAGCGGCTGTTGAATCTGGCGTAGCTCGTATCGAGATGCCTGCTAACTACATGGCATAGAAGCATATGGCATAGAGACTGGATGACATAATCTTCTGGTATCGTCGTTTCGTTATCGAGACGAAAAGAATAATAAAAAACCGACTCATATGGAGTCGGTTTTTTATGTCTATCATGCACAGCGCAGTCATAAAAAACAATGCGCGGTGTGATAAATAGGGTTCAGCTAGAGCGAATCAATAATGAAGGCAGTGACTGAGTTGTTTTTATTCTTCGTCAAACGCTTCGAACTCGATGCCCATTTCTGTCATCAGCTTTTTCACTTCAGCAGGGATATCGTCAGGACGGTCTTTACGAAGGTCTTCATCCGTTGGTAGTGGTTGGCCTGTGTACGCATGTAGAAAGGCTTCGCACAGTAGCTCACTGTTTGTTGCATGGCGTAGGTTGTTAATCTGGCGGCGAGTACGCTCGTCAGTTAGAACCTTTAACACTTTTAGAGGGATAGAAACTGTAATCTTCTTTACTTGTTCGCTTTTCTTTCCATGCTCAGCATATGGGCTTATGTATTCACCATTCCAGTCGGCCATTGCGTACCTTCATCACTTTAGTTGTTAGAATAAATTAATAGTGGTGATTTTAGCGGGATTTACCGCCATAAGCAAAGACATATAGACGTCTAGAAGTGTTGACGTCTCACGTTTATGAAAGTAAAGTGAATAACATATATCTAACACAGCCGCAAAATGCCGACAAGCAGCTGTGATTCTCAGACGCAAAACTTGTAAGGAAGCACCTATGAGCAGCCGGAAGCCAGCAACCATCGCAGTACGTACTGGTATCGAGTCAGACACGCAACACCATGCCGTTGTCCCACCTATTTATCTTTCGACTAACTATGGGTTTCCCGCTTTTGGTGAAGTGCCAAAGTACGATTACACCCGTTCTGGTAACCCAAACCGCGGTTTATTAGAAACGGCACTGTTTGAGCTTGAATCGGGTAAAGGCGCGGTTGTCACTAATTGTGGTACCTCGGCGCTTAACTTATGGGTTTCTGCTTTCCTAGGCGGCGATGATCTTATTATCGCACCACACGACTGCTACGGCGGTACTTACCGTCTGTTTAACACTCGCTCACTCAAAGGTGACTTTAAAGTTCTGTTCGTTGATCAATCGGATCAAGCGGCGCTGGATGCGGCGATCGCGCTTAAGCCAAAGTTGATCTTAATTGAAACACCATCGAATCCTTTGGTTCGTGTGGTTGATATTGCAGAAACTTGCCGTAAAGCGAAAGAGGTTGGTGCTCTGGTTGCTGTCGATAACACGTTTTTGACTCCAGTGTTCCAAAAGCCTTTAGAACTGGGTGCGGATTTTGTTATCCACTCAACCACCAAGTACATCAACGGACACTCGGACGTTATTGGTGGCGTTGTCGTCACGAAAACTGAAGAGCACGCTGAAGAGCTAGCATGGTGGGGCAACTGTATTGGTGCGACCGGCACACCATTTGATAGCTACATGACTCTACGTGGTATTCGTACGCTAGGTGCGCGTATGCGAGTTCACGAAGAAAGCTCACGTGAAATTCTGGCGTCTCTGCAGCAGCAAGAGCTCGTCGGCACGATTTACCACCCAAGCCTTCCTGAACATCCGGGTCATGATATCGCGAAGAAGCAGCAGTCTGGCTTTGGTTCAATGCTGAGCTTTGAGTTTGCGGGCTCATTCGAGGCGCTTAAATACTTTGTTGATAAGTTAGAGCTGTTCTCTTTGGCGGAATCGCTGGGTGGTGTGGAAAGCTTGATTTGTCACCCTGCGTCGATGACTCACCGTGCAATGGGCGAAGAAGCGCTGGCAGAAGCGGGTGTTTCTCAACAGTTACTGCGTCTTTCTGTTGGTCTTGAAGATGCAGAAGACTTGATTGATGACCTCAAGCAAGCGTTTGAAAAGACACAAGGCTTTATTGCTGAAGGGGAGGGTTAATAATGGCAACCTTTCGCCAGCTACATAAATTTGGTGGTAGCAGCTTAGCGAATCCTGAGTGTTACCAGCGCGTGGTCAACATTCTTAGAGAATACTCATCAGCCACTGACTTGGTCGTGGTGTCGGCAGCGGGTAAAACAACTAACCGCTTGATTGAGTTTGTTGAAGCGCTCGATAAAGATGGTCGTATCGCTCACGAATGTTTGCAAGCACTTCGTCAGTTCCAACTTGAGCTGATTGAAGCGCTGCTTGAAGGTGAGTCTGCGGCTCAGCTAACGGCCACTATTCAGCAAGAATTTACCGCTTTGGGTGAGTTAACGGCTCCTCTAAGCGAAGCGCAAAAAGCACAAGTGCTAGGACACGGTGAGGTTTGGTCTTCACGTCTGTTAGCCGCTTTGTTGTGCCAACATGATTTACAAGCGGTTGCTCAAGATGCTCGTGCCTTTTTGCGTGCAGAAGTAGGTGCTCAACCTGAAGTTGACCGCGCACGCTCTTATCCTCTGATTAAAGAAGCTTTGGCGCAGCATGCACATTGCCGTGTCGTTATTACTGGCTTTATGGCTCAAAATACTGAGGGTGCAACGGTTCTACTCGGCCGTAACGGTTCGGATTACTCAGCAACTGTAATTGGTGCTTTGGCTGAGGTTGAACGCGTAACAATTTGGAGTGATGTAGCTGGTGTATACAGCGCAGACCCTCGTTTGGTATCGGATGCGTGCTTACTACCTCTGCTTCGTCTTGATGAGGCCAGTGAATTAGCTCGTTTAGCGGCTCCAGTGCTTCACAGTCGAACGCTACAGCCTGTGGCTCAAAGTGCTATGGATCTCAGCTTACGCTGCAGCTATCAGCCGGAGGCGGGCTCTACACAGATAGAGCGTGTACTGGCATCGGGGCGTGGCGCCAAAATCATTACTTCTCTGGATGAAGTTCTTATCGTGCAGCTGACCTTTGGTCACGGCCATGATTTCGATCGTCTAGAGAGTGAAGTGCTTGAAGGGCTTAAACGCGCTCAACTGGAGCCGCTGGCTTATGAGCTTGAACCGGATCAACACTGCTTGCGTCTTGCCTATACGGAAGAGATCGCTGGTGGTGCATTAGAATATCTACAAGACCATGCGATTGAAGCTGAGATTAAGCTAAAAGAAGGTTTCTCTCTAATTGCTGCGGTAGGTGCGGGCGTAACGAAGAACCCGAACCATTGTTACGGTTTCTACCAGCAGCTTAAGAGCTCACCGGTTGAGTTCATCTCAGAAGCGAACTCAGGCTTAAGCTTGGTGGCTGTGATTCGTAAGAGTGAAACATCAAGTCTAGTGAAAGGCATTCACTCTCAACTGTTCCAAGCGCAGAAGCGTGTTGCGATAGCCTTGTGTGGTAAGGGCAACATTGGTTCAAGCTGGTTAAGCCTGTTTTCTGAGCAAAAAGCGGAACTTGAAAAGCGTCGTGGAATGAACTTTGAGTTGGTTGCGGTAGTTGATAGCCAAACCTATTGGTTCGACGATCAAGGCATTGATGCGACCTCGGTGAGCAAGCGTTTTGATGATGAAGCGATTGCCAACAATGGTAACGACTGGTTAGAGCGTTTGGGGTCTATTCAGGGTTATGACGAAGCAGTGGTTCTCGATGTGACTGCAAGCCCTGTGCTTGCAGCAAAGTACCTGCAAATTGCACAACAAGGTATCCACCTGATCTCGGCGAACAAGGTGGCTGGTTCTGCATCGAGTGAGTATTACCATCAAGTACAAGATGCTTTCGCTAAGATCAGCCGTCATTGGTTGTACAACGCGACAGTGGGTGCAGGCTTACCGATTAACCACACGGTACGTGACCTACGTGAAAGTGGCGATGACATCATTGCGCTGTCGGGTATTTTCTCTGGCACGCTGTCTTGGTTGTTCCAGCAGTTTGATGGCACGGTGCCGTTCAGCGAGTTAGTCGACTTAGCATGGCAACAAGGCCTGACTGAACCAGACCCGCGTGCTGACCTAGATGGTTCAGATGTGATGCGTAAGCTGGTGATTCTGGCGCGTGAGTCGGGTTTGGATATCGAACCTGAAAACGTAAAAGTAGAATCTCTCGTACCTGCAGAGCTGCAAGAGCTATCTGTGGATGACTTCTTCGACAAAGCTTCTGTACTGAGCGAAGAGTTGGCTGAGCGTTTGGAAAAAGCGCACTCTCAACAGAAAGTTCTGCGTTACGTAGCGCGTTTGGAGAAGAACGGTAAGGCAACCGTAGGCGTTGAAGCTCTGTCTAAAGAACACGCTCTAGCGAACTTGCTGCCTTGCGATAATATCTTTGCGATTGAGAGCAAATGGTACAAAGATAATCCATTGGTTATTCGTGGCCCGGGTGCTGGTCGTGAAGTAACGGCTGGTGCAATTCAATCTGACCTAAACAGAATGTCTAGTCTGTTTTAAATCCTAAATAGCATACTATTCACTAAGATAAATGAGGCTGAAAGCAGGATGTGTTTTTCAGCCTTTTTTCTGCATTATTTCTGCTTTGCGATCGATCTAGCGACTTGAGTTTTACTCAAGATCTACTTGAGAAAAATTCATAATGGATCTGTTGACATTAAATCGTATTCAATACATTCTACAGACATATAGACGTCTAAACGTCGTTTAAGGATTTGAGTTTTTAGTGGTTGCTTTTGCCACAGGGAGAGTAAGATGGGATACACACACGCTAGTCATATCGACGCTTTAAATCAGAATATCGCTGAGCTTTCTGACAACATCAATGTGTCATTTGAGTTTTTTCCACCAAGCAGTGAGAAGATGGAAGAGACCCTGTGGAACTCTGTCCACCGTCTTAAAACACTTCAACCAAAATTTGTATCGGTAACCTACGGTGCAAACTCGGGTGAGCGTGATCGTACCCACTCAATCATTAAAGAAATTAAGAACCAAACCGGCCTAGTGGCTGCACCGCACCTAACGTGTATTGATGCGAGCCGCGAAGAGCTGATTCAAATCGCTGACGATTACTGGGCGAATGGTATCGAGAGTATTGTTGCGCTACGTGGTGATATTCCAGCAGGTGGTGGTGCGCCAGAGATGTACGCATCTGACCTAGTAGAGTTACTTAAATCTCGCCACGATTTTGATATCTCAGTAGCGGCATTCCCTGAGGTTCACCCTGAAGCAAAAAGCGCTCAATCAGATCTTATTAACCTAAAGCGTAAAGTGGATGCCGGTGCTAACCGTGCAATTACTCAGTTCTTCTTTGATGTAGAAAGCTACCTACGTTTTCGTGACCGTTGTGTAGCGGCTGGTGTGGATGTTGAGATTGTACCGGGCATCTTACCGGTGTCTAACTTTAAGCAAGCGTCGCGCTTTGCTGCGATGAACAACGTAAAAGTACCAGGTTGGATGGCGAAGCAATTTGAAGGTTTGGATGATGATCCAACCACTCGTCAGTTAGTTGGTGCTAGCCAAGCGATCGATATGGTTCGTACGCTGAGCCGTGAAGGTGTGAAAGATTTCCACTTCTACACCCTAAACCGTGCAGAAATGACCTACGCACTTTGCCATACGTTAGGCGTTCGCCCACAGGTTGCTGCGCTGTAATTAAAGCGTTTGTAAACAGCCTCTGGCTGCAAACTTTCAAATCCTATAGATACAAAAAAGGCTTGGACTCATAGAGTTCAAGCCTTTTGCTTTTCTAGCTTCTAGCTTCTAGCTTCTAGCTTCTAGCTTCTAGCTTCTAGCTTCTAGCTTCTAGCTTCTAGCTTCTAGCTTAAGCTAGAGCGCCAAGTTCAAGCAGTACTTCTTCAGCCCATACAATCCATGCTTCACGGATAAGTAGGTTACGACGAAGTGTTAGACGTTCAAGACGTGCTTGCTTATCTAGTGTCGATGGCGTTGCGTAGTAAGCTGCTTCGATTTCTTTGTAGTGAGAAACCAGTTTGCGAGACTCTTCTACTAGTTCAGCAAGTTGTACACGGTAAGCGTCAGAAGGTTGTACAGCACAAGCCATTAGCTTAGCTGAGAACTCGTCACGAACTGTTGGGTGTGCAGTTGGTTGTTCAAACCATTCACCTAGCGCGCCACGGCCAGCATCGGTGATAGAGTAAACTTTACGATCAGGTTTGCCTTCTTGAGGCTCAAGCACGCAAGTTACCTGGTCGTTCTGAGCCATTTTATTTAGCTCGCGGTAAACTTGTTGGTGGCTAGCTTTCCAGAAGTAACCAATGCTTGCGGAGAATTCTTTTGTGATATCGTAACCAGTAGCATCGCGTGTACTTAAAACGGTTAGAATTACGTGTGGTAATGACATGTCTGAAATCCAAATGGTAAACAGTAAACAAATACTTAAACAACAAGTGTGCTTCTAATGGCACGTTATATTGGTTATGTCTAAGTAGCACCAACTCATCGGTTGGTTATGTCACCTTACAAAGCCGTTTATCACCTAGGTTGACCAGTTTATTGGTCAAGTTGCTGCAGATTATTTTTTTGGAGTGTTTCCGCAGCGGAGCAGTAGTATATCTAAATAATAAGCATAAAGTAGAATACATGGACAAAATAACCCAAAAAACTGACAAAAAACTCAGTATTGCTTATTTTGTGAAATAAAAAGGTCGCACTAGGCGACCTTTTGTCTATTGAATAGTAGGAATCACTAATTAACCAGTGTTTCGCATGCCTGCTGCAATGCCTGCAATCGTCACCATTAGCGCTTCTTCTAGCTCTGCTGGTGGTGTTTCACACTTACGAGTACGGTAAAGCAGCTCTGCTTGAAGCATGTTTAGTGGCTCAACGTAGATGTTACGTAGGCGAATTGATTCAAGTCCCCAAGGGTCGCTCTGCATCAAGTTCTCGTTATTTTCTACATTCAGCACTGCTTTGATGTCTTTTTGCAGCTGTTCACGCAGCAATTCACCTAACGGTAATAGCTCTTCGTCAACAAGACGTTGGTCGTAGTACTTAGCGATTTCCATGTTGCACTTCGAGTACACCATTTCCAACATACCTAGACGGGTAGAGAAGAACGGCCACTCGCGACACATCTCTTCAAGCAGAGCTTGATGGCCTTGGTCTACAGAGTACTGAATCGCTTCACCCGCGCCTAACCATGCAGGAAGTACCAAACGGTTTTGGCTCCAAGAGAAGATCCATGGAATCGCACGTAGGCTTTCTACGCCGCCGTTCGGGTTACGCTTAGCAGGGCGAGAACCAAGAGGCAGTTTACCTAGCTCCAGTTCAGGCGTCGCTTGTCGGAAGTAAGGTACGAATTTCTCTTCACCACGAACCACGTTACGGTAAGCCTCACAAGAGACTTGAGACAGCACTTCCATTAGGTCGCGCCACTCTTGTTTAGGCTCTGGTGGCGGCAGAAGGTTTGCTTCTAGAATCGCACTTGCGTATAGGTTGAAGCTGTTTACCGCAACATCTGGCAAGCCAAGTTTAAAGCGGATCATTTCACCTTGTTCAGTTACACGTAGACCGCCTTTCAAGCTCTTAGGTGGCTGAGAAAGAAGAGCAGCGTGCGCTGGAGCACCACCACGACCAACCGTACCGCCACGGCCGTGGAATAGAGTCAGTTCAATGCCTTCTTCGTCGCAAACCTTAACCAGCTTGTCCATCGCATCGTATTGAGCCCAGCCTGCAGACATTACGCCAGCATCTTTTGCTGAGTCAGAGTATCCAATCATCACCATTTGGTGGTTCTGGATAAAGCCACGGTACAAGTCGATGCTCATTAGCTGCTTCATTACTGCTTCTGAGTTGTTCAAGTCGTCTAGCGTTTCGAACAGCGGGCATACGTCCATGCGGTATGGGCAACCACATTCTTGCAACAACAAGTGAACAGCCAGTACATCCGATGCAGTACGAGCCATAGAGATAACGTAAGCACCAAACGCTTCACGAGGTTGAGCAGCAATGACCTTACAGGTGTCTAAAACCTCTTTAACCTGTTCAGATGGCTCCCAATCACGAGGAAGTAGTGGGCGTTTTGAGCTTAATTCATTGGTTAAGAAAGCGATCTTGTCTTGCTCGCTCCACTGGTCGTAATCGCCAATGCCTAGGTAGCGAGTCAGTTCAGACAGCACATCTGAGTGACGTGTACTTTCTTGACGAACATCGAGACGCACTAGGTGTACACCGAATGCTTTTAGGCGGCGTAAGGTATCAAGCAGAGAGCCGTCCGCGATTACGCCCATGCCACATTCGTGCAGCGATTGGTAACACGCGTACAGCGGTGTCCAAAGTTGGTCGATGTTCTGTAGTGTTTCTTTCTTTGGTACTTCCGCATCATGCAGTTTCGCATCAAGCACTTCTAACGTGTTGTTCAGCAGAGTTCGTAGGCTCTTTAGGATTGCACGGTAAGCTTCGTGCTCGTCCCCCGCTAGCTCACGAACGGCATCATTACACTTAGTCATCGACAGTTCGGTAATCAGCTCGTTCACGTCGCCTAGGTAAAGGTCTGCGGCTTTCCAGCGAGATAGGCGCAGTACTTCTTTAGTGATGGTGTGTGTTACGAATGGGTTACCATCGCGGTCACCGCCCATCCAAGATGAGAAGTGTACTGGACGAGCATCGATTGGCAGGCCTTCACCAAGGTAACCTTTTAGTCGACCATCCATTTCACGTAGGAAATCTGGCACAGCTTCCCAAAGCGAGTTTTCGACAACCGCAAAGCCCCATTTAGCTTCATCAAGTGGAGTCGGGCGTTGCTGACGAATTACATCAGAGTGCCAACCTTGAGCGATAAGTTGCTCTAGGCGACGTTCTGTTTTCACGCGCTCTTTGTGTGATAGGTCGCTTAATTCTAATTTAGATAGACACTCGTTGATCTTAACCAGTTTGTTGATCATGGTACGGCGAGTGATTTCTGTTGGGTGTGCCGTTAGAACGAGTTCAATGTTCAGGTCGCGAACGGCTTGTGCGGCGTCTAGCTTGCTGATGTCATTCTGATTTAATTTGGAAAATAGAGATTGCAGCACGTCTGGTTCACAAACATGCTCCTCACAGTGGCGAGAGATCGTGTGGTACTGCTCTGCCATGTTGGTGAGGTTGAGAAATTGGTTAAATGCACGAGCAACAGGAGTGAGTTGTTCGTTCGGCAGGTTTTTGATTTCTTCAACTAGGCTGTCACGGTCAGCTTTGTTGCCTGCGCGGGCGGATTTGGAAAGTTTACGGATAGTCTCCACTTTCTCTAAGATAACGTCACCATGTGCATCTTGGATTGTGTTACCTAGCAAGCGTCCCAGCATGCTTACGTTACTCTTGAGAGCGGCGTATTTCTCGTTCATTATCATCCTGCCTCGTAAAAAAATTACATCCATTGTTCCTTGTTAAGTACACAATCTAGCGAAAACTGCTGTATCTAGTCAAATAAAGCATTCTAAGTTTGCAATTATTAGGTTTAGAAATGCGGGAGAAGTAAATTTTTCAATGCTTCGGAATAAAGTGAAATTTAATTACAAGATCAGGCTGTACAAGAGATAACAGAATAAAAGCCACCTTTTCGGGTGGCTTTTATACAAAAATATCGGATAGCTAGTAATAACTAGAAACAATATTTACGGATCGATTTACTCAGAACATCAATCGTTGGGTCGATAAAATCGAAGCTTAAGAACTCATCCGGCTGGTGGGCTTGGTCGATTGAGCCTGGACCCAAAACTAAGGTTGGGCAAAGTTCTTGAAGGAAAGGTGCTTCTGTACAGTAGTTCACGGTTTGTGATTCAGTTTCGCAAACTGATTCCATGCCACCGATAAATGGATGGTCGTGTTGGCACTCGTAGCCCGGGATAGGTTCGTGTAGCGGAGTGATCTCAATTCTGCCCGGCCATTTTGCTTCTACTTCTTTCAATGCGCTGCGCAGCATGTTGTCCAAGCCATCTAAGCTGATACCCGGCAAAGGACGCACATCGTAGTGCAGCTCACAGCATCCACAGATACGGTTAGCGCTGTCACCGCCATGAATATGACCAAGGTTTAGTGTTGGGCTAGGGATCGCGAAACCCGGGTGATGGTACTCTTTGACTAACTTGTCACGCAGCTGCATTAAAGCAAACAATACTTCATGCATGATCTCGATGGCGTTGACGCCTAATGCAGGATCAGAAGAGTGACCTGATTTGCCGGTTACTCGCACCGCATTTGCTACGTGGCCTTTGTGCCCGCGAATTGGCACTAGGCTAGTGGGTTCGCCAATGATGCAGTAGTCCGGTTTAAATGGTGCATTCTCCGTGAAGTGACGCGCGCCTAGCATGGTGGTCTCTTCATCGCAGGTTGCCAATACATAAAGTGGCTTCGCCTGTTTGCTCCAATCCATCTTTTTAGCCGCTTCATACACAAAAGCAAAAAACCCTTTCATGTCGGCGGTGCCTAATCCGTAGAAGCGATTGTTGTGTTCTGTCAATGCGTGAGGGTCGAAATTCCAACGCCCTTCATCAAATGGCACGGTATCGCTGTGCCCGGCCAATAATAAGCCGCCTTCACCCGAGCCCATTTTTGCGATCATATTATGCTTGCCAGGCTCAACTTCCACGACTTCTACGCTAAAGCCCAGGTCTTTAAACCATTGGGCCATTTTTTCGATCACTTTCTCGTTGCCATGATCCCAGCTTGGATCAGTAGAACTAATAGAGTCGGTGGAAATTAGGCCTTTATAGACCTCAAGGAAACTCGGTAATTGCATAATATCTTCACTTCTACTATTGACAGGAAAACTATAAGTCGGTAAAACACATATTAAATCATATTTAATGCATAAGAAATCAAATAAAGCTAAAAATTAAGTATGAATAGTCAAATTTTGAAATGTAACTTACCTCAGAAATGGATGTGTTGAGATGTTGAAAACCACGATCATTGGCGCAAGCGGCTACACAGGAGCAGAACTGGCTCTAATGATAAACAGACACCCTGAGCTCACGCTATCAGGTTTATATGTCTCAGCCAATAGTGTAGACGCAGGTAAACCTATTGCGGCATTGCACGGTAAGTTAGCTGGCTTGATTGATATGCCAGTACAACCATTAACGAATCCAGAAGAAGTGGCAAAGCAGTCTGATGTGATTTTCTTAGCCACTGCACACGAAGTAAGCCATGACCTAGCGCCAATCTTTCTAGAGAACGATTGCCAAGTGTTCGACCTATCGGGAGCCTTCAGAGTGAAAGGCGAGAACTTTTACCAAGAGTTCTACGGTTTTGAACACCAACACGAGCAATGGCTAGATAAAGCCGCTTACGGTTTAGCGGAATGGAATGAGCAAGCGATTAAAGAAGCTCAACTTGTCGCAGTCGCGGGTTGTTACCCAACCGCATCACAATTGGCGATTAAGCCTTTGGTTGAAGCGAAGTTACTGGATGAGAGCCAATGGCCTGTGATTAACGCAACGAGTGGTGTTACAGGAGCGGGTCGTAAGGCGACCATGGTTAACAGTTTCTGCGAAGTGAGTCTGCAAGCTTACGGCGTATTCAATCACCGTCATCAACCTGAAATGGCTGCACACTTAGGATGTGATGTGATTTTCACTCCGCACCTCGGCAACTTTAAGCGCGGTATTTTAGCGACCATCACCATGAAACTGGCTGAAGGCGTGACAGAACAACAGATACAAGATGCTTTTGAGCAAGCTTACCAAGGTAAACCTGCGGTGAGATTACTCGAAGAGACATTGCCAAGAATTCAAGACGTAGAACATACACCTTTCTGTGATTTAGGTTGGAAGGTTCAAGGTCAGCACATCATCGTTGTTTCAGCGATTGATAACTTATTAAAGGGTGCATCTAGCCAAGCGATGCAGTGTTTAAATTTACGTTATGGTTTTGCGCCATTAACTGCGTTAGTGTAAGGAAATCTAGATATGAGCCTTAATAATCAACCATTAATCATAAAGTTAGGTGGCGCTGCGCTATCTTGTGGTGAAACACTTAGCAAGTTATTTGGTGCTATCTCTGCTTACCAACAACAAGCACAACGACCAATCGTGATTGTTCACGGTGGTGGTTACCTTGTTGATGATTTGATGAATAAGTTGAACCTCGAAACCGTTAAGAAAGAAGGGTTACGTGTTACTCCTTATGATCAGATCCCTGTGATTGCTGGTGCACTAGCGGGTACGGCGAATAAATTACTTCAAGGTCAGGCGATTAAAGACGGTATCAATGCCGTTGGTTTGAGCCTAGCGGATGGTGGTTTATGCAAAGTGAGCGAACTGAACCCTGAGCTGGGTGCAGTAGGAAAAGCGGAGCCGGGCGACTCAACCGTCTTGCAAGCGATTCTTAATGCTGGCGCGCTGCCAATCATCAGTTCAATTGGTCTGACTGAACAAGGTCAACTGATGAACGTCAATGCCGACCAAGCTGCGGTTGCCGTTGCTGGCGCACTAGATGCTGAGCTGGTACTTCTTTCTGATGTAAGTGGTGTGTTGGATGGCAAAGGCCACCTCATTCCAAGCCTTAATCAACAACAAGCCGATGACCTTATCGCAGGCAAAGTAATTACCGACGGCATGATCGTCAAGGTTCAAGCCGCACTAGAAGCAGCTAACGACCTCGGACGACCAATCGAAGTTGCTACTTGGCGATACCCAGAAAAGCTAACACAACTGTTTTCAGGTAAAAGCATAGGAACACAGTTTTTACCTCAGTAGTTCTCACAACGAGTCACTACTTAAAGAATTTAGACAAACTAAATAAACATATAATTATGAAGTCATTTCCAACGCTGACCGCCATGTGCAGTATGGAAACTAGGAGAAAGAAAATGAGCAAAGTTAACGTAAAGAAAGTTGTAGTAGCCTACTCTGGCGGTCTAGACACATCAGTAATCATCCCATGGTTGAAAGAGAACTATGACTGTGAAGTGGTTGCGTTTGTCGCGGATGTTGGTCAAGGCGACGAAGAGTTGATTGGTATCGAAGAGAAAGCAAAAGCTTCGGGTGCTTCAGAGTGTTACATCGCTGACCTTAAAGAAGAGATGGTGGCAGATTACATCTACCCAACACTAAAAACAGGCGCTTACTACGAAGGTAAATACCTACTAGGTACTTCTATGGCTCGTCCAATCATCGCGAAAGCGCAGGTTGAAGTAGCACGAAAAGTAGGTGCTGACGCACTGTGTCACGGTTGTACTGGTAAAGGTAATGACCAAGTTCGTTTTGAAGGTGCATTCGCAGCACTAGCACCAGACCTACACGTAATTGCACCATGGCGTGAGTGGGATCTAGTGAGCCGTGAAGAGTGTCTAGATTACCTAGCAGAACGTAACATCCCTTGTACTGCTTCTCTTACTAAGATTTACTCGCGTGATGCAAACGCATGGCACATCTCTACAGAAGGTGGCGTTCTAGAAGATACATGGAATGCGCCAAACGAAGATTGCTGGGCTTGGACTGTAGACCCAGAGCAAGCGCCAAACGAATCTGAAACAGTAACGCTTAAAGTTGAAAAAGGCGAAGTGGTTGCGGTTGATGGCGAAACAATGACGCCGTACAACGCACTGGTTTACCTAAATGAGAAGGGCGCTAAGCACGGTGTTGGTCGTATCGATATCGTAGAAAACCGTCTTGTTGGTATGAAGTCACGTGGCTGTTACGAAACTCCGGGTGGCACCATCATGATGGAAGCACTACGTGCAGTAGAGCAGCTAGTTCTTGATAAAGCGGCATTCGAATTCCGTGAAGAGCTGGGTGTTAAAGCTTCTCACCTTGTATACGACGGTCGTTGGTTCACTCCGCTTTGTAAGTCAATCCTTGCAGCGACAGAAGAGCTAGCACAAGACGTGAATGGTGAAGTGGTTATCAAGCTTTACAAAGGCCATGCAACGGTAACTCAGAAGCGTTCTGACAACAGCCTATACTCAGAAGAGTTTGCAACCTTTGGTGAAGATGAAGTTTACGACCAAAGCCACGCTGAAGGCTTCATTCGTCTTTATTCGCTATCAAGCCGTATCCGTGCTCTGAATAGCCAAAAGTAATCCTAACAATGAGTTAGTGAGCTAGCCTTTGATGAAAAATTAAAGGTCAGTAAACAGACATTATTATGCAAAGCCCATTCACTATTGATTAGTGAGTGGGCTTTTTAGTTTCTATTCGCCTAATAAATCAGCTTCGGTTTTTACTATCGAATGGCATATAATTCGTGCTCCACGCTGAAAATAATCAATGGATTCAACTTGTGGTGAATAAATATGTGAAAATAATGAATTAATACTTTATTTTCATTTTGAATTGCCGTAAGTTTAAACCATCAGAAAAATACTGAATCTTAATCAGAATTATCATTTGCAAAAACAGTGAGCACTGTGCAATTAGGAGATACACAATGGCATTATGGGGCGGTAGATTTACCCAAGCAGCAGACACCCGGTTCAAAGATTTTAACGATTCTCTTCGTTTTGATTACCGATTGGCTGAGCAAGACATTGTGGGCTCAATTGCCTGGTCTAAAGCTCTACTGTCGGTCAACGTATTAACAGAAGAAGAGCAACAGAAGCTTGAGTTAGCGCTGAATGAGCTAAAACTTGAGGTGATGGAAGATCCTGAACAGATTCTACGTTCTGATGCAGAAGATATTCACAGCTGGGTTGAGCAACAACTTATCGGCAAAGTCGGTGACTTGGGTAAAAAGCTTCACACGGGACGTTCTCGTAATGACCAAGTGGCGACCGATCTGAAACTATGGTGCCGTCAGCAAGGTAACCAACTACTGCTAGCGCTTGATCGTCTGCAGAGCCAAATGGTGAACGTTGCCTCTCAGCATCAAGAAACCGTTCTGCCTGGCTACACTCACTTACAACGTGCCCAGCCAGTAACTTTTGCTCACTGGTGCTTGGCTTACGTTGAAATGCTTGAGCGTGACTATTCACGTTTGAATGATGCGATTAAGCGTCTAGATACATGTCCGCTGGGTTCTGGTGCCCTTGCAGGAACCGCTTACCCGATGGACCGTGAAGAGTTAGCTCACAACTTAGGTTTCCGTCGTGCAACGCGCAACTCTCTAGATTCTGTATCTGACCGTGACCATGTGATGGAGCTGATGTCGATCGCTTCTATCTCTATGCTTCACCTTTCGCGTCTTGCAGAAGATATGATTTTCTACAACTCTGGTGAATCAAACTTCATCGAGTTAGCAGACACCGTGACGTCAGGTTCATCTCTGATGCCACAGAAGAAAAACCCGGATGCGCTAGAACTTATCCGTGGCAAAACGGGCCGTGTTTACGGTTCATTAGCTGCAATGATGATGACAGTAAAAGCTCTGCCTTTGGCGTACAATAAAGACATGCAAGAAGATAAAGAAGGTCTGTTTGACGCTTTAGATACTTGGAATGATTGTATGGAAATGGCGGCACTTTGTTTTGACGGCATTAAAGTGAACGGCGAACGTACACTTGAAGCAGCGAAGCAAGGTTATGCGAACTCTACGGAACTGGCTGATTACTTAGTAGCGAAAGGCATTCCTTTCCGTGAAGCTCACCATATTGTTGGTGTGACGGTAGTGGCGGCGATTGCGAAAGGCTGCGCATTAGAAGAATTAACCATCGCAGAGATGAAAGAGTTCTCTGAGGTGATTGAAGAGGATGTATATGACATCCTGACCATTGAATCGTGTCTTGAAAAACGTAGCGCACTAGGTGGTGTATCACCACAGCAAGTGGCTTACGCAGTAGACCAAGCTGAGAAACGTTTGGCGCAGCGTGACACCTCTATCGTTAAGGTTCGTCCTGCTCGTTTGACTGACATTGAAGCATTGGAAGGCATGGTGGCTTACTGGGCGAACATGGGTGAAAACCTGCCTCGCTCTCGTAATGAACTGGTGCGTGATATTGGCTCATTCGCTGTCGCAGAACATCATGGTGAAGTGACAGGTTGTGCATCACTTTATGTGTATGACTCTGGCTTAGCGGAAATTCGTTCGTTGGGTGTTGAAGCTGGCTGGCAAGGTCAAGGGCAGGGGACTGCAATCGTGCAGCACCTTGTTGAGAAGGCTCGCCAAATGGCAATCAAGAAAGTGTTCGTACTGACTCGTACTCCTGAGTTCTTTATGAAGCATGACTTCTTACCGACATCGAAATCTCTGCTACCTGAGAAGGTATTGAAAGATTGTGACCAGTGCCCTCGTCAACATGCGTGTGATGAAGTGGCGTTGGAAGTGAACTTGGTCGAGCAGATAATTGCTAAGGTGAATGTTGCATAAGGCATTGATTTTATAGTCCCTAAAAAAAAGATCAAAAATCTGATCTTTTTTGGGAACAAACTAAGAAAAGCCCGGTCTATTAAAGTACCACTGCTTTTTCTTAGAATTTTCTAAGAAAGCCCTAGAATCGATTGGTTCTGGGGCTTTTTTCTATTTGCTGTTTGGGAAATTATACTCGTTCGATTGTTGTGACCAATTATCGGAGTATTGAACCTATCATCTAACCATTATTGCCTATCTAACAAACACTGCTGCTAACGCTTTTTGTTCCTTAAAGGCAGCACCAAAAACTTCATTATCCAATGCAACGACAATAAGCCACTGAATGCGAAAGCTGCCATCATCAAAGCGATGGCGTTGATGGTTTTTGGGTCTTCCCTGAAAAACAGCCACCATACTCCCCAACTTAATATCGACAACACCGTGAGCTGATTCATACAACGTTGGCAACGACCGAGTTTGTTGAAGATTTTTTCATTTTTATTGCAATGAATGCATGTCATCTTGGGTTTGATTCGCGTTATGCTTGTTGCCTTGATAATAACACGTCACAAGATATTGGATCACGGTGACACAGAGAGAGAAAGTCGATGATTGAGCGTCAAGAAACCAAACAACGCATGAGCCGTATTGTTAAACACAACGGCACTATCTACCTATGTGGCCAAGTGTGTGCTGATGCAACAAAAGACATCACTGAGCAAACACAAACGATGCTGGATAAAGTGGAAGCCCTACTTGAGCAAGCGGGTAGCGACAAAGAACATATGCTGTCAGCAACGATTTACTTGAAAGACATGAAAGACTTCCAAGAAATGAATGCAGTTTGGGATGCATGGGTTCCAGAAGGTCACGCTCCAGCTCGCGCATGTGTGACTGGCGACATGGCTCGTGAAGCGTTACTTGTTGAGATCTCTGTGATTGCTGCTGAGAAGTAATCGCTAAGTTTTTAGCGACAAGCCATGGCTTCAAGAGATTCCAAATACCTCGTCCCTCGGCTCTGGAATGACGATGCTCGAAGCCAAAAACAAAAAGGAAAGCCAATGGCTTTCCTTTTTAGTATCTAGCGTTTGCTCATTGCTAACGATAGCCTGAGATTAACAACCAGGGCCACAATCTAGACAGTGTTTCACCATCTCTGGACCAAGGTGCAGTTTCGCATTCAGGTCACGTAGCGCTGTTCGTACACCTTCTTCAATTACTGGGTGGTAAAATGGCATATCCAACATTTCAGAAACCGTCATCTTTTTCTGGTGTGCCCATGCGAGTAAGTGAGCCAAATGTTCTGCGTTTGGTCCCATCATCTCAGCACCAAGGAAACGGCCTGTACCTTGCTCGCCGTAAACGTGCAGAATACCTTTGTTGCGTAGCATCACTCGTGAACGACCTTGGTTCTCGAAAGACACTTCACCGGTTGCGAAACAACCACATGTGCCTAAGCGGGTTATGATCTCTTTGTATGTTTCACCAACCATCGCGATTTGTGGGTCAGAGAATACCGCAGAGATTTTAGAGCGGCGTAAGCCTGCGCGAATCTCAGGGAAGCGACCTGCATTATCACCCGCAATACGTGCTTGGTCAGCTGCTTCATGCAGTAGAGGCAGTTGGTTACTTGCATCACCGGCAATAAATACCGATGGCAGTGATGTTTGTAGCGTATAGTGGTCGGCAATTGGAACACCACGCTCATCAAGCTCAAGAGAGGTATTCTCTAGGTCAAGCTTATCAGTGTTAGGACGACGGCCTGTTGCTGCCAGCACATACTCAACGACGTTAGTTTCTAGCTCACCTTGCTTATTGATGAACTGGATTTCGACTCGATCTTCACCTGATTCTGTGGTAATGCGCTTCATGCTTTCGATTTTCACGTCAGCATCAAGGTAGAACTCTTCATTGAAGGCTTTATCTGCATACGCCATGATTTCTGGGTCGGTTACTGGGCCAACTTGACCACCTAAACCGAACAGTTTTGTTTTTACTCCTAGGCGGTGTAATGACTGACCAAGCTCTAGGCCAATAACGCCTGGGCCAAATACCGCAACCGACTCTGGTAAATCATCCCAGCTGAACACGTCATCGTTAATGATTAGGCGGTCACCAAGTTCATTCCAAACTGCAGGGTATGCAGGGCGAGAGCCGGTCGCGATAACAATACGCTTAGCGGTGACAACCGTGTGGTCATCGATTTGTAGCGTGTTGTCGTCTAAGAACTTTGCGTAGCCAGAGATCTTGTCTTGCTCTGGGATTTCATCAACACCTTCTAAAACAAAACCAACAAAACGGTCACGTTCAAATTTCACTCGGTCCATCACTTCACGGCCGTTAATCACGATATCACCTTGTGGGTGAACGCCAAAAGCCGGAGCTTTCTCGATGTGATGTACACTTTCTGCAGCTGCAATAAGCAGTTTAGATGGCATACAACCAACACGAGCACAGGTTGTACCGTAAGGGCCGCCTTCAATCATCACGACACTGTCAGTGTGTGCTTTTGCAGCGCGGTAAGAACCTAGACCTGCCGTACCGCCCCCGATAACTGCTACATCTACATTGACTTGTTTCATAATAATTTTCTCGCAATGGCTAAATTTTGTTTGAACGAACCCCTCCAACTCTGGTGATTTTTTGAGAGTCAGGATAACGGGTCAGTTTTGTTGTTCTGTTTTATTAGGTTTAGCTTGTGACTCTTAGGTTAGCGAGCCACTGGCTATATTCTTTTTCCAAAGCTCACATTAGAGTGGTTTGGAATCGCTAACCCACAAGAGGGTGGGTTAGCTGATATTGCTAGGTCATTTAATTGCTAAGCGTTTATTAGCGACTAAGTGATTAACCTAGGAAAGCTTCTAGTTCTTCACTGCCACCGATGTGTTTGCCACCGATGAAGACTTGAGGAACTGTTGTGCGACCAGAGATTGCACGTAGGCTTACTGTTGTAGCGTCTTTACCTAGAACCACTTCTTCGTAGTTTAGACCTTTGTCGATTAGGTTCTGTTTCGCTTTCATACAGAAAGGACAGCCTGGCTTAGTGAATACTGTGATTGACTCTTGCTCTTTGTGCTCAGGAGCAAGGTAGTTAAGCATAGTATCTGCATCAGAAACTTTGAACGGGTCGCCTGGTACGTCTTCTTCGATGAACATTTTCTCTACCACGCCGTTCTTAACCAGCATGCTGTAGCGCCATGAACGTTTGCCGAAGCCGATGTCGTTTTTCTCAACTAGCATACCCATGCCGTCTGTGAAATCACCGTTGCCATCCGGGATGAATGTGATGTTTTCCGCTTCTTGGTCTGCTTTCCATGCGTTCATTACGAACGTGTCGTTTACAGAAACACAAAGGATGTCATCAACGCCGTTTTCTTTGAACACTGAGTGTAGTTCGTTGTAACGAGGTAGGTGGCTTGAAGAACATGTTGGCGTAAACGCACCTGGTAGGCTGAATACGATAACTGTCTTGTCTTTGAAAAGCTCTTCTGTCGTTACGTTAACCCATGCATCGCCTTGGCGAGTTGGGAATGTTACTTGAGGGATTGATTGACCTTCTTTAGATGCAAACATATTGATTTCCTTAAATAGTATTTTTAATTTTGTTCTATTAGAGCTTAACGTTTTTCGTTGCTCTGTTTCGTTTTGTTGAGCCCATTATTAGATAAATTCTTTGATAGCTCTAATCGTTTGATGTTATGGTTTTGATAGGTAAATTCTATCAAGAGCATTTTTCTTTTAAATGTTGCTATGAAACCCTTGTTCTTATTAAACCTGAGGTAAGAGACTGATCATGAACATTCGTGACTTTGAATACTTGGTGGCGCTCGCAGAGCACAAACACTTCCGAAAAGCGGCAGAAGCGTGCTTTGTCAGTCAGCCGACACTAAGCGGTCAAATACGCAAACTAGAAGATGAAATCGGACTTCAGTTAACCGAGCGTAGTCCAAGGAAGGTCATATTTACAGAATCAGGGTTACAACTTGTTGAACAAGCTAAGCGTATTCTCAACGAAGTGAAGACTTTTAAGGATATGGCGAGTGGACACGGTGAAGCGATGACCGGACCAATGCACATTGGTTTTATCCCAACCGTGGGTCCTTACATTCTGCCTAAGATTGTCCCTCACCTGAAAGAGAGCTTTCCTGAGTTAGAGCTGTACCTGCATGAAGCCCAAACTCATCAATTAGTGAGCCAATTGGAAGATGGCAAGCTGGACTGCTTGGTACTAGCTGCAGTTGATGAAACGGCGGTGTTCAAAGAGATTGATGTGTATGACGAACCATTAAGTGTCGCGGTTCCATGTGACCATGAGTGGGCTCAGCAGGACACCGTTGATATGCTGCAGCTCAATGGACAGACAGTATTGGCGTTAGGTGACGGTCACTGTTTAAGAGACCAAGCCCTAGGGTTCTGTTTTGCTGCGGGTGCAAAAGATGATGAGCGTTTTAAAGCGACCAGCTTAGAGACGCTTCGTAACATGGTCGCGGCAGGCGCGGGGATTACCTTGCTACCTCAGTTATCGGTGCCAAAGGAAAAGCAGAAAGATGGTGTGTGTTACGTACCTGCGGTGAATCCAACACCTTCACGTCGAATTGTCGTGGCTTACCGTCCGGGCTCTCCATTGAAGGGACGTTTCGAGCAATTGGCTGATACGATTCGAACTCAACTGGAGAAGACGGCTTAGTGCTTGAGTTTAGAGCCTAGTCTGGTCAGATATAGATATAAAAAAAGGGTTGATATGAATGCATATCAACCCTTTTTATTGGTTCATGTTACTAGGTTCAACAAACCCTAGTTAGAACAGCTCTTCTACTGCTTCACCTGATGACGTTGAGTAGATGTCGTCATTGAAACGTTCAGTGATGTATTCGGTTGGCTCTGTGCCTTTCTCGAAGTACTCGAACATTGATGAGCTATCGAACTTGTTGGTCAGTAAGCCAGTCTCACGGTCGATACGAACACGAACGATGTTTTCTGGAAGCTCTTTACGCTCAGCAGGAACGCCCGCTAACGCCGTACCCATGAAATCAACCCATGCAGGTTCTGCTGTTTTCGCGCCAGCTTCTGCACCAGTAATCTGATTCTTACCAAGGTTCGAGTTCGCTTTGGTTCTGCCTAGGTTGCGGTTGTGGTTATCAAAACCAACCCATACCGTTGCAACCATGCCAGGGCCGTAGCCGCTGTACCAAGTATCTTTTGAATCGTTGGTGGTACCCGTTTTGCCGCCAATGTCACGACGCTTCAACGGCTGCGCACGCCAACCAGTACCGTTCCAACCAGTGCCAGCGCTCCAATCACCGCCACCCCAGATGTTGCTGTACATCATTTCACGAACAAGGAATGCGTTCTGTTCAGAGATAACTTGAGGTGCGTATTGTACTTTGGCATCCACATCTTGTTCTGCAAATTCATCAGCCATTGGGTCTGTGGTTATTTGCTGTTGGCAATCGTCTTTACAAACTACTTTTGGTGTCGCTTCAAACTCAGTCTCACCAAATGGTGTCTCAATGCGGCTGATGTAGAAAGGTTCAACGTAGTAACCACCGTTAGCGAATACCGAGTAACCTTGCGCTACTTTCATTGGCGTTAAGCTACCAGCACCTAGCGCAATAGTTTCAGAACGCGGTACTTCGTCAATATCAAAGCCAAAGCGAGTTAGGTAGTTACGAGTGTCATCTAAGCCAACTTCACGCAGTACACGTACCGCCATTACGTTTTTAGATTGAGCTAAGCCAATACGTAAACGAGTTGGACCCACGTAAGTCGGTGGCGAGTTCTTTGGTCGCCATGCTGTACCTTGGCTCTTATCCCATTGGTTAATCGGTGCATCGTTGATTAGTGAGGCTAGCGTTAAGCCTTTCTCAATCGCTGCTGAGTAGATAAATGGTTTGATACCAGAACCCACCTGACGAATAGATTGCGTTGCACGGTTGAACTTGTTGTGAACAAAGTTAAAGCCACCGACCATCGACAATACCGCGCCGTTGTTCGGGTTCATTGCAACAAATGCGGTATTCGCATTAGGTACTTGGCTTAGTCGCCATACAGTCGGCGTTTTTGATTCTGCCGTTGCTGACTCTTCTGTCGGCTCTTCAGAGACTTCATTGCCTGTAATGGCTTCATGGCGAACCCAGATTTGTTCACCAACAGCTAGAATCTCTTTTGCTTGAGATGGAGCAGGGCCTTGGCGATTGTCTGTTAGGAACTTACGTGCCCAGTTCATGCCTTGCCATTCAATTGTGCCTTCACCTTGGTTTTTAACCCAAACCTGAGCGCTTTTCGAGTCAACTGAAGTTACAACCGCAGGGACTAGGTCACCATAGGTTGGCTGAGACTTAAGGTGTTTAACGATCTTGTCGTGGTCCCAAGCTGATTGCTCGGTTTGCCATAAGACTTTTTCAGCACCGCGGTAGCCGTGACGCTCATCGTAGCCAAGCAGGTTCTTAATCGCTGCTTGGTTCGCTGCTTTTTGCAGTTTTGAATCAACGGTGGTGTAGACCTTCATACCTGATGTATAAGCGGCTTCGCCATAGCGTTCCACCATCCAAGCACGTGCAACTTCTGCAACATACGGTGCGCTCAGTTCAATTTCTGCACCGTGGTACTTCGAGATCAGCTTTTCACTGCGAGCTTCATCAAACTCTGCTTGAGTGATGTATTTCTCGTCTAACATACGACGTAATACAACGTTACGACGGTTAGTCGCGCGCTCGACAGAATAAATAGGGTTCATTGTAGAAGGTGCTTTTGGCATACCCGCAAGCGTCGCAATTTCACTTAGCGTTAGATCAGGAAGATCCTTACCGAAGTAAACACGTGCTGCCGCGCCAAAACCATACGAACGGTGACCAAGGAAGATCTTGTTTACATAAAGCTCCATGATCTCTTCTTTACTAAGAAGCTGCTCAATGTGGATTGCAATGAAGATCTCTTTGATCTTACGCATGATCTTTTTCTCATTAGATAAGAAGAAGTTACGCGCAAGCTGCTGAGTAATAGTACTCGCACCTTGTTTTGCTGAACCCGACATGGCAACCACGAGTGCTGCACGTGTGATACCGATTGGGTCAATACCTGGGTGTTCATAGAAACGGCTATCTTCGGTGGCAATCAGAGCCTCAACTAAGTGGCGAGGAATCTCGTCATAAGTCACCGGGTTACGACGCTTTTCGCCAAATTGAGAGATCAACTTACCGTCTTGACTGAAGACCTGCATCGGCGTTTGGAGTTCTACGTCGCGCAAAGTGGCAACATCAGGCAACTCTGGTTTTACGTAATAATAAAACCCGAAAATTGTACTGACTCCAAGAATCATGCAAATCAATGTAAATATGAATAATCGCTTTATGAACTTCACCGGATAATCCCTGATTAGTTAAGGCTGATAAGCAGCAAACCCTTGTACTCTAGGCTAAAAACTTAGCTTTCGTTTATTAACGCTTATTTAACTAATAATCACAACCCCTAGATAATCAACGAAATGCTTGGCACTTCAGGAGCTAGGTCACATGGGTTCATCATTAATTACAGGTATAGATATAAATCATCACAGCATCAAAGCCGTGGTACTAAAACCCGTGGGGAAGTTGTATGCCCTAGTGGGATACAAAGAGCTGCCGATTTCGGACGACATTTTTACAGCTAACCATACTTTGGAGTATCAGAAAACTGTTAAGAAACTTAAAGAACTTAGGAAAGGGCTGCCTTTTGGCTGTCGCAACGTCGCCATTTCGGTACCTGATAACACGGTGATCAGCAAAGTACTGCAAATAGAGACTGAGTTAGAAGACAGAGAAAAAGAGTTTTCTATCTATCAAACCTTCGCCCATCAATCTCCCTTTCCTATCGAGGAGCTGAGTTTAGATTTTGTAAAGCTGGAAGACAAACGATTTGGTAAAGGTTCGACAAGCAGTTATCAGGTATACGCCACTCGTAAGGAAGTGGTGGATAGCCGAGCTTATGCATTAACTAAGGCTGGTTTTAAACCTGTGGTGGTAGATACACAGGCACATGGGCTACTCAATATCTGGCAACTAGCCTCGCGTCTGTATCCCGAAAAGAAAAACTGGCTGCTGGTGGATGTTGGCATCGACCAAACGTCGCTAGGAGTTATCCCGCAGAATTCAGCGCCTTTCTATAAAGACATCGCTTTTGGTACTCAAGATCTTCGTAGCTCGGATAACCCAAGTGATACAGAAGGTGTGCTCGGCACGGCTGAAGATACCCATCAATTCATTGTTAATTTGATTGAGAAGCTCAAGCGTCAATTACAGCTCTATTCATCGGGAAATGCGCAGCAACCTATCTCTGGGATCTGGCTGATGGGTGAGGGTGCCAACATTCCTATGGTAACCGAAGAGCTAGAGCGCCATTTTCAGCTGAGTTGTGAGTCATTGAATCCTTTGTCTCTGTTTGAGAACAAGGTCGCCAAGAGATATCGACTGCCAATGGACTGGCAACACTTTGGCATTGCCGCGGGTATGGCGATGAGTGGACTCAAGTGGCAGGGAGAAAAGCATGCTGCATCAAATTAACCTGCTGCCGTGGCGTGATGAGATTCGTGCTCAGCACAAGAAGCGCTTTATCCATCTGGTCATTCTTGGCGTCATCATAGCGCTTACAGGGCAATGGGCGGTTGGCCACTATTTTCAAGACCAACAAGCCAAGCAGCAAACTCGCCTCAATTACCTCAATCAGTACATCGCTGAGCTCGACCGACAAATTCAGTCATTAAAAGTCGCAGAGCAAGAGCACAAAGCCATTCTGACTCGACTTGATGTAGTGGAGTCGCTGCAGCTTGGCCGCAATAAGACCACCGACTTTATGAACTTGATGCCGGATCTGATTCCTGAGGGCGTGTATGTCGATAAGATAAAGATGAATGGTCAGGAGATTGAAATGTCGGGTATCAGCGACAGTACAGCTCGTCTCGCTACCATGTTGGATAACCTCGAGCGTTCAGATTCTCTGAAAGGGGTTGAGATGCACTCTATCGTTCATAACCGCAAACGCTTCAATAAAGAGTTTCAGACCTTCAAGGTCTCTTTTGTGTTCAGCCCAGTGTCTTTAGAAAACACAACCGCAGAGAGCACTGCCGCGAGCAGAAAAGAGAAGGGGGCACATCATGGCTAACCTTCAAAATAGGATTAGTTGGCAAAATAGAATGAGCTTGCAAGACCTCGATGTTGATGAGATCACCGAATGGCCATTGTTGCCTCAGCTTCTCGTGATTCTGGTGTTGATAGTGTTAATCCAAGGTGTTGGCACTTGGCTTTATGTGCTGCCGCTCGACGATGAACTGCAACAGATGAAGCAACAGGAGCACACCTTAAAAACGACCTTGCGAATAAAGGCGAATAAGGTTGCAGCCTTACCTAAACTCCAGAGCCAATTAGAGGAGTTAACCAGCCGTTACGATTACTTGTTAGAGCAGCTGCCCGTTCAAAAGGAGTTGGCGAGCATGTTGGCCTCAGTGAATGAGCTCGGCTTGGATAACTCGCTGACCTTCACGCGAATTGATTGGGGGCAAAAGCAGAACAAGGAGTTCCTCTATCGATTGCCTCTCAATATTGAGCTGACAGGTGACTATCACGAGATTGGTGACTTTTCTGCTGCCATCGCCAAGCTGCCGCGCATTATCAGCTTTGATGATGTGAATTGGCAGCGAGTCAGTCAAGAAAGCAGCACGCTGCACTTTAGGGTTCGAGCTTATACCTACCAGTTTAAATCGGAGGTCAATGATGAAACCCAATAGTGCGTTTTACTCAATCGTGTTGCTGCTTGCGTTATCAGGCTGCAAGGCTAATCAAGACTCACTGCCAGACTTTGTCGCGCAAGTTGAAGCCAAGGCCAGAAAAGACGTTGAGCAACTTGTCCCAGCAACTGAATTCACGGCGGCGACCTATCAGCGCCAAGCTTTTCGTCCTCCCTTTGAACTGCCTAAAGAAGCCATTGTGCAAAATCAACCCTTGGTGAAAAAAGACTGTTGGCAACCCAGCGCTCGTTCTCGTAATGGCAAGTTAGAGAAGTACCCGTTGAGTAAGCTTCGTTTAAGAGGCGTCATGGGAAGCGGAACAAGTGTATTTGGCTTAGTGCAAACACCCAAAGGCAACGTGGTAAACGTCAAGAAAGGCCAGTTTATCGGCTTAAACAATGGCCGAGTTACTAAGGTGACGAGCCAGTACGTTCAGATTAATGAAACTCTTCCAGATGGCTTAGGTTGTTGGCATAAGCGCAACGTTAGGCTGGCTCTGAAGTAAACCAATGTCACATGATGTGGATATGAGATGTAAATATGATTAAAGGAATAAGTAGATTAGTAAGCAAGGCTCTACAAGGTTTTGCTGTGTCTGTGATGTTGGTTGTTAGCGTGCTCAGCTATGCCGAGAGCTTACCTAATAAATTAGAGAATATTGATTTTAGAGTGAACAAGGATAAAGACGCCGTCATCATCATTGAGCTGGCGACCAGTACCGCTGTGGTGGATGTTCAACGTGCTCAGGAAGGGTTAAGTATCGAGTTAATCAATACTCAGGTTGATGATGACAAGCTTTACCTACTGGATGTGAAAGACTTCGCCACCTTGGTTGAAGGTATTGAGGTCTACAAAGAGACACCAAGCACTCGGCTTGTAGCGACGATTAGCAATGACTATCAGTATGAATATAATCTAAAGGGGCGCTTTATTGAGGTGGTGATCAGCAAACCGGTTATTGATGAAGTGACCAAAGAAAAAAGCGTTCTAGAGAAAGAGGGCAAGCTGATATCGATTAACTTCCAAGATATCCCAGTACGAAATGTCCTGCAGTTGATTGCCGACTATAACGATTTCAATCTCGTGGTGTCTGATTCGGTAGCCGGAAACCTGACGTTACGTTTAGATGGCGTACCTTGGCAGCAAGTTCTCGACATTATCTTGCAAGTTAAAGGCTTGGATAAGCGTGTTGATCGCAATGTTATCTTGGTCGCGCCGAAAGCGGAACTCGATCTTCGAGAGCAACAAGCGTTAGAGAAATCTCGCTTGGAAGAGGAGTTAGGGGAGCTTAAGTCGGAAATCATCAAGATTAACTTTGCTAAAGCCACCGACATTGCCGACATGATTGGCGGTGAAGGCGCGGTCAGTATGTTGTCCGATCGTGGCTCAATTACCATTGATGAGCGCACCAACTCACTACTCATTCGTGAGCTGGAAGAAAACATTGCCGTGATCCGAGGCATCATTGAATCGTTAGACATTCCAGTGAAGCAAGTACAGATAGAGGCGCGTATCGTCACTGTTACCGAGGGTAACCTGGATGAGCTTGGTGTGCGCTGGGGTGTTTCATCAACCAACGGAAGCTTCACCGTTGGCGGTTCAATTGAAGGTAACCACCCATCAGCGATTACGCCGTATGACGACGATAGCGGCAGCAGCGTGATTGATGACTATCTCAACGTAAATTTAGGAGCAACATCGCCGAACGCTTCGAGTATTGCGTTTCAGGTAGCCAAGTTGGGTTCGGATACCTTGCTTGATCTTGAATTGTCAGCACTGCAACAAGAGTCGAAAGCTGAAATTATTTCGAGCCCACGCTTAATCACCACCAATAAAAAGCCCGCCTATATTGAGCAAGGTACTGAAATTCCTTATTTAGAGTCCTCTTCAAGTGGCGCTACGTCGGTCGCGTTTAAGAAAGCCGTGTTGAGTCTTAAGGTGACACCGCAGATCACGCCCGACAATCGTTTGGTATTGGATTTGAGCGTGACTCAAGATAGACCAGGGCAAGTGGTAAAAACCGGAACCGGTGAGGCGGTCGCAATTGATACGCAAAGAATAGGTACGCAAGTGCTTGTTAATAATGGTGAAACTGTCGTGCTTGGCGGGATATTTCAACACAGCGTGAGCAGTACGGTGGATAAAGTTCCTCTGTTAGGAGACCTGCCAGTTTTGGGTGCATTGTTCCGTCGCAGCTATGAAAATGTGGGTAAAAGTGAACTGCTTATTTTTGTCACACCTAAAGTTGTGATTCAGTAATGAACAATTAGATTAAAAATAAAGTTGCATTAGTGGCACCTAACCTTGATAATTTCGGGTCTTATCACGAATTATCTGTGAGGAATCGGTGCCACGGGCCTTTTAATTTCAGTACTTGTACTGACCTACCTTGTGGCGATGTCATTGAATTAACGTTGTAAATTACTGCTAAAAACATGGCTGAGAAACGCAATATTTTTCTTGTTGGCCCAATGGGCGCCGGCAAAAGTACAATTGGTAGACACCTAGCTTCCCAACTTCATATGGAGTTTCTAGACTCTGACACTGTGATCGAAGAGCGCACTGGCGCAGACATCGCATGGGTTTTTGATGTTGAGGGCGAAGAAGGTTTCCGTAAGCGCGAAGAATCTGTAATCAATGATCTGACAGAAGAACAAGGTATTGTTCTTGCGACAGGTGGTGGTTCAGTGTTGAGCAAAGAAAACCGTAACCGTCTATCTGCACGAGGCATTGTTGTATACCTAGAGACAACAATTGAAAAGCAACTTGCTCGCACTAACCGCGACAAGAAACGCCCTCTACTTCAAACAGACAACCCGCGTGATGTGCTAGAAGATCTAGCTGTATCTCGCAACGCACTATACGAAGAAGTGGCGGACTACACAGTTCGTACTGACGACCAAAGTGCAAAAGTGGTAGCCAACCAGATCGTAAAAATGCTAGAAGAACGTTAAGTTCATTTTTTCGGAGAGCAAACCCATGGAACGGATTACGGTCAATCTAGCTGAGCGTAGCTACCCTATCTCTATTGGCGCCGGGTTATTTGAAGACCCGGCGTACCTTTCTTTTTTATCAGGTAAGCAGAAAGTTGTTGTTATCAGTAATGTGACAGTAGCGCCTCTTTATGCTGATAAAATTTTATCGCTATTGGATCAAGTCGGCTGTCAGACATCTCTTCTCGAGCTGCCAGACGGTGAACAGTACAAAACCCTTGAAACGTTCAATTCAGTGATGAGCTACATGCTTGAAGGAAATTACAGCCGCGATGTGGTGGTGATTGCTTTAGGTGGTGGTGTAATCGGTGACTTGGTCGGTTTTGCTGCCTCTTGTTACCAACGCGGTATTGATTTCATTCAAATCCCGACGACCCTTCTTTCTCAAGTGGACTCTTCTGTTGGTGGTAAAACCGCAGTAAACCATCCTCTTGGTAAGAATATGATCGGTGCTTTTTACCAACCGAAATCTGTGATCATCGATACCAACTGTTTATCAACGCTTCCAGAGCGTGAGTTTGCAGCGGGCATTGCTGAGGTGATCAAATACGGCATCATTTACGATGAAGCCTTCTTTGATTGGTTGGAGCAGAATCTAGAGAAACTTTATCAACTTGATGAAGAAGCACTGATCACCGCGATTGCTCGTTGTTGTGCAATTAAGGCTGAAGTGGTGGCTCTAGATGAAAAAGAGTCAGGAATCAGAGCGTTATTGAACCTAGGTCATACATTTGGTCATGCGATTGAAGCAGAACTAGGCTATGGTAATTGGCTACATGGTGAAGCTGTGTCGTCAGGCACTGTAATGGCAGCTAAAACAGCTCAATTACAGGGGCTGATCTCTCAGCAGCAACTTGAGCGAATTATTTCTATACTCAAGAATGCGAAACTACCAATCCATACGCCAGAAAGCATGTCTTTTGAAGACTTTATGAAGCATATGATGCGCGATAAAAAAGTGCTGTCTGGTCAGTTACGTTTGGTATTACCAACAAGTATTGGTACTGCTGAAGTGGTTGCTGATGTGCCTCAAGACATCATTAAACAAGCGATCGATTTCTGCCGTACTCTTTAAATTTGGTTGTGAGGTTGCCTAGCTAAACTCTAGGCAACTGAAGCGTTTTACTGATCGATCTTATCAGTAGGGATCCCCAATGAGTTTGGCTCATGAATTAAGAGTATTGGAGTTAGAGTCTCAAGTTGAGCTGCTAGAGCGCTTACAGCTTTTGACTAACTTTGGTTCAAACCTTGTGACGGTTGCTGGTAAAGTTGGCTCTGGCCGATCTTGGTTGGCTCAGCGTTATCTTGAAGCATGGTCGACAGAAAAAAATCAGTGTTTACTGCTTTGTCATCCAAGCCAGGACGATCAACAACGTCGCGCACTTATTCTTAGCCAAATTGTTTCTGACCCCCTGTTTAATCAACATGATTCTTTATCAGATAGCCTGACAAGGTTACTGGATGGAGAGCCGTGCAGTGTGGTTATCGTCGTTGATGATGCCCAACGACTTTCTGAGCTATTGGTATCCGAATTATGGATGTTGGTACTAGAAGCTCAATCAAACCCTCAATGGACGATCAATATCGTTCTCTTCTCGGAACCTGGCCACTTAGATACGTTGTTAACGCGTTTGAGTTACGGTCAACAACACAAGCCTATCGATCTTGAGATCGATGACCTTTCGCAACCAGAAGCTGAACATTTCTTTGAATCACTTGTGATTCGATATGTTGATGATGAGTCTGAAACTCGCGTGCGACGTGCGTTTAGTAAAGCGCAACCTCTGCCCGGCGAGTTAATGGCTTTAGGAGAATTGAAAGTGGAAAAAAGGATTATTATTCGCTCAATCATTGGCTCACCCATCAATATCGCGATCGTGGTGGCTTTGTTATTGTTGTTAATTGGTGGTGGTTATTGGTGGATGTTCAGTCAACCAACACCAGACGATAAAGCGCAGTCGCTTATCGCACCGATTGAACAGACGGCTATTCCAACCTTTGAAGTGGAAAGTGGCACTGAACAAACTGGCGTCGATGGTTCTGTTGATTCGGAAGCTGAAACCGACATGAGTTACCAAGGTGCCGATGATGATAGTTCGTCTCTGCCACCGACTGTCGTTGAAGATACCGCGAGTGTTGGAGAAGTCGAACAAGATCAGCAGCGTGTTGTGATCACCTCTGACGTGGTTGATGCTCTGCTTGATGATAAACCTGAGAGTGCGGATACCAGTGCGATTGATGCTGCAGTTGAAGAAAACACAGCTGCAGTGGTTAGCGCGCAACCTGATTCTGCACAAGCCGAACCACAACCAACAGTCGATGAAGAATCAGACCTAACTGACTCAACACCGCCGACCAAAAAGATCACCTTCTCATTTGCTCGTGAAGAGTTACAAGCTATCTCGCCGCGCGCGTATACCTTGCAGTTGAGTGCGATGACTTCATTGGAAGACGTACAATTTTTCATTGAAGAGTATGACCTTGAGAACAAGGTTCGTATTTACCCAACACTTCGTAACGACACCAAGTGGTTTATTATCACTTATCAAGATTACCCAACGATTCAAGTGGCGCGAGATGCGGTAAGTGCGTTATCAAAACCACTTCAACAGTTGGAACCTTGGGCTAAATCGATGAATCAAGTACATCGAGAGATAGAACGTGCGAAATAACCCTGAGCTTAGCCTCAAAATATGTTACATTCCGCAGCCTTATTTTTGAGTTGATAGATAGAGCAGTAAATGAAAAAGCAGCGTGCCTTTCTAAAATGGGCTGGTGGTAAATATGGCCTAGTTGAAGACATCCAACGTCACCTGCCACCTGCTCGTAAATTGGTAGAACCGTTTGTCGGTGCCGGCTCAGTATTTCTGAATACTGACTTTGAACAGTACCTACTAGCTGATATCAATCCCGATCTTATCAACCTGTACAATCTACTTAAAACCGATCCTGAAACCTATATCACGGAAGCGAAGCGCTGGTTCTGTCCTGAGAACAATCGCAAAGAAGCCTTTCTAGATATTCGTGCTCAGTTCAACGATACCGACAACGTCATGTATCGTTCGCTTGCCTTCTTGTATATGAACCGCTTTGGCTTCAATGGCTTGTGTCGTTACAACAAGAAGGGCGGTTTTAACGTTCCGTTTGGTTCTTACAAAAAACCTTACTTCCCAGAAGCAGAGCTGGAGTTTTTTGCTGAGAAAGCGAAAAAGGCCACCTTCGTCTGTGAGGGATACCATGAAACCTTTAGCCGTGCTCGCAAAGGCTGCGTGGTTTACTGTGACCCTCCGTACGCACCGCTATCAAATACCGCTAACTTTACCTCTTACGCAGGTAATGGCTTCAGCTTAGATGATCAGGCAGCCTTGGCTGATGTCGCTGAAAAAGCCGCAATGGAACGTGGTATTCCAGTTTTGATTTCAAACCACGATACGACACTAACGCGTCGCTTATATCATGGTGCGGAACTGAACGTGGTGAAGGTGAAGCGCACCATCAGCCGTAACGGCGCTGGGCGTAATAAAGTTGATGAGTTACTGGCGCTTTTCCATAAAGAGAAAAACCAGCAACACGTATCAGCGGAATAGTACTGGTCAGAATCACCGCTAAACTCATTAAATTGAGTGACCAACGGATACTTTCTTAAACTAATCTTTCGAACTGCTAGGATCTGCTTAGGTGCTTAGGTAGAATTGCACACCAAATAGTCTTGGGCTTGAGTCTTGTATTTGTGTATGAGAGCTCACTAAGGCGGTGACATTCGCAATTTACTCACTCTTAAGAGGTTTGGTATGAAAGATTTTCTAATCGCTCCATCGATTTTGTCTGCAGATTTTGCTCGTCTTGGTGAAGACGTAGAAAAAGTACTCGCAGCTGGTGCTGATGTTGTGCACTTCGATGTGATGGACAACCACTACGTACCTAACCTGACTTTTGGCGCGCCTATCTGTAAAGCGCTGCGCGACTACGGCATTACTGCTCCTATCGACGTTCACCTAATGGTTAAACCAGTCGACAGCATCGTGCCTGAGTTTGCAAAAGCTGGCGCATCAATGATTACTTTCCACGTTGAAGCATCAGAACACATCGATCGCACTCTACAGCTAATCAAAGAATACGGCTGTAAAGCGGGTGTCGTTCTTAACCCAGCAACACCTCTGTCTTGCCTAGATTACATCATGGACAAAGTAGACATGATTCTACTAATGTCTGTGAACCCTGGTTTTGGTGGTCAATCTTTCATTCCTCACACGCTTGATAAGCTACGTGCAGTTCGTAAGCTAATTGACGAATCAGGTCGTGATATTCGCCTTGAGATTGATGGCGGCGTGAAGGTTGATAACATCCGTGAAATCGCAGAAGCGGGAGCAGATATGTTCGTCGCAGGTTCAGCTATCTTCAATCAACCAGATTACAAAGAAGTGATTGATGAGATGCGTGCAGAGCTTGCAAAAGTTAACGCATAAAAGTAGAACTAGGGTCAGTTGACCTAAAATCAAAAATTTAGATAAAGGGGCTCATTGGCCCCTTTTTTACGTCTTATCGCTCAACACATAAGACGAATATAATTAATAGGAAAGTAAGATGTCATTAAGCTCAATAAAACTGATCGCCTTTGATTTGGATGGAACCTTGTTAGACAGCGTGCCTGATTTGGCTGTCGCCGCTGACCAAGCTTGTCAGGAACTGGGTTTCCCTTCAGTGAGTGAAGAACAAGTTCGCGACTACGTGGGTAATGGTGCTGACGTGCTTATCGGGCGTTCACTCAGCCGCAACCTTGCGGTTGACCCAAGCCTAGAGCCTGAGCTGCTGAAGAAAGCACGCATCCTGTTTGATGATTTCTACGAGCAGGGCGGCCATAAGCTGAGCCACCTTTACCCATCAGTAAAAGAGACGCTAGCTGAACTACATAAAGCGGGTTTCACTATGGCGCTTGTGACCAACAAGCCATCGAAGTTTGTACCCGACGTTCTGGCGCAACACGGTATCGATAAGTACTTTGTTGATGTGTTGGGCGGAGACTCTTTCCCAGAGAAAAAACCGAACCCAGTAGCGCTGAACTGGTTGCTAGAAAAGCACAACGTGAAAGCGGAAGAGATGTTGATGGTTGGTGATTCAAGCAACGATATCAAAGCGGCGAAGAATGCGGGTTGCCACTCATTTGGTCTGACTTACGGCTACAACCACGGCGAGCCAATTTCAGCATCAAACCCTGACTATGTGGCGGATAACGTTGCTCAATTACTAGATGTCGTTCTAGTTTCAGCATAAAGCGTACAAAAGTTAGCTAACCCACTAGCAAAATACTTATCAATGAGTACACTGGATGAGCCGCGCAGAAAGAGCTGTGCGGCTTTTCTATATTTAAGTTAAGAAGCTAAGCGTTCAATAAACTTAGCGAATAAGCAAAGGAATTAAAACCATGAGCAAGCCCATCGTATTGAGTGGTGTTCAACCATCTGGTGAACTAAGTATCGGTAACTACTTGGGTGCTCTACGTCAATGGCAACAGATGCAAGATGATTACGATTGCCAATACTGTGTTGTAGACCTTCACGCAATTACGGTTCGCCAAGACCCGAAAGCACTGCATGAAGCGACTCTAGACGCACTAGCAATCTGTCTTGCTGTCGGTGTTGATCCAAAGAAGAGCACGCTATTTGTTCAGTCACACGTACCAGAGCATGCTCAACTTGGTTGGCTTCTTAACTGTTACACGCAAATGGGTGAACTGAGCCGTATGACTCAGTTTAAAGATAAGTCTGCACGTCATTCAAACGACGTAAACGTAGGCTTATACGACTACCCAGTGTTGATGGCTGCAGACATCTTGCTTTACGGCGCTCACCAAGTGCCTGTAGGTAGCGACCAGAAACAACACTTAGAGCTAGCGCGTGATATCGCAACTCGCTTTAACAACATCTACGGCCCTGAAACACCAATCTTCCAAGTGCCTGAACCTTACATTCCAACAGTGAATGCACGTGTAATGAGCCTGCAAGATGCGACGAAGAAGATGTCTAAGTCGGATGACAACCGTAAGAATGTGATTACTCTGCTAGAAGAGCCTAAGTCGATCATCAAGAAGATCAACAAAGCGCAAACGGATGCAGAAACACCACCACGCATTGCCCACGATTGGGAAAACAAAGCGGGTATCTCTAACCTAATGGGTCTTTACTCTGCGGCGACGGGTAAAACGTTTGAAGAGATCAAAGCGCAGTACCAAGGCGTTGAAATGTACGGTCCATTCAAGAAAGATGTAGGCGCAGCATTAGTTGAGATGCTTGAGCCGATTCAAGCTGAATACCATCGTATCCGTGCTGACCGCGCTTACATGGACTCAGTAATGAAAGCGGGTGCTGAAAAAGCCTCTGAGCGTGCTGCAGTCACACTGAAAAAAGCATACGAAGCAGTAGGTTTTGTTACTCGCCCATAGATTGAACTAAAATAACTCGCTTGAGAATTTGAGCCCAAAGTAACTTTTGTTTACTTTGGGCTTTTTAATGCCCATTCCATTTGCCCTCCCCGAAAACCCTTTGTTTGAATTGATAATTTACGCAGTATTTGGCTAGCACACTCGTGGCTTTAATGTTGTGCAGATGATCTTGTTTGGCCCTCTCGGGCTTTATAAAATTATGCTCGTTTCTATATATGTTGGAAATATATAACGTGCCAAACAATTGATGATTCCAAAGTGATAAGTTCCTCATTTTCTTGCCAACTGACTTATTCCTTTCATAAATAAACCTGATAGTTACCACAAAATACATGACTGTCCATAGGTGGCAGTGACTATAACTCAATGAACTCAGGTGAAACGGATGGCTCTTTTACACAAACCTTCATTGCTAGCAGTGGCAATTGGTAGCTTGTTAACCACAAGCGCACACGCTGATTTGTTTATTTCACAATATGTGGAAGGCGGCAGCTACAACAAAGCGGTTGAGATCGCCAATAACGGCGATAGCAGCATTAATTTAGATGGTTACTCGTTGGCGAAATCTGCGAATGGCAACGGATCATGGGGTGCCACTTTACCTTTGGATGGCCACGTTTTAGCGCCCGGTGAAGTACTTGTGGTCGCACATTCTAGTGCGAGTGATGAGATAAAAGCTCAAGCTGACATCATTAATGCTTCTATCGCTAATCATAACGGTGACGACCCGTTAGCTATCTTGAATTCAGACGGTTCGGTACATGATGTTGTTGGTTTGATGGGCGATGTCGACTGGGGTAAAGATGTTACTTTGGTTCGAGCGACACAAACCCCTTCGGCAACATTCGATGCTTCGCAATGGGTATCGCTACCAAAAGATAGCATTGAAGGTTTAGGTTCACTAGACAGTGTTGAACTGCCAGAAGCGTTTACTTGTACACAAGATGGCTCTGACCCAGTATTCACCACCATTCAAGAAATCCAAGGTGAGGGTGCAACATCACCGTTCATTGATGGCTACCCGTACATCACCGATGATGAATACTTTGTTAAAGGTGTGGTAAGTGCGGTGACAACAGGCCTAACCAAGGGCTTCTACCTGCAAGCACTTGAGGATGATTTCAACTCAAGCACTTCTGAAGGCCTATTTATTCATACCAACCAGTCGAGCTCAGAGCTAGTAGCCGGTGATGTGGTGTGTGTGAAAGGTAAGGTTCAAGAATACTACAGCCACACTCAGCTTAAAGTTGAAAACAATCAATGGCTCAAGCAGGGTGAGCAGCAGGTGCCAGAAGCGACAGCGATTGAAGCCTTAGACAGTGACGAGAACTTCGCAGCAACGCTTGAGCGCTACGAAGGCATGTTGGTGAAAACAACTGAAGCACTTGATATGCGTGTGACACGCACCTTTGGTTATGACTACGCAGGTCGTCGTAACAACATGGTATTGGCACATGAGCGTATTAACATGCAGCCGAACCAGCTTTTTGCAGCAGGTTCTGACGAAGCGAAGCAGCAAACTGAAGACAACGCAGACCGCCGTCTTTTCGTTGAAACCGATCAAAAATCGGGTGATGGACAGGTGCCTTTCTACCCAGATTTTGGTCGTACCGACATCGACCAAGATGGCTCAACGGAAGACTACATCCGTATTGATGACACTATTGTTGGTCTAGAAGGCGTGTTGACCTACAGCTATGGCGAGTACCGCCTCATCACGACTAACCAGATCACCGCTGAAAACTTCGTTCGCAACGACCCGCGTACCGACAAACCAGATATGGATGAAGGTGACTTACGTATTGCGACCTTTAATGTACTGAACTACTTCAACTCTCCATTTGGTGGTGATGCGAACCAGCATGGTAATAACCGTGGCGCAAACACCATCACTGAGTTTGAAATGCAGCAAGAGAAGATTGTGAACGCGATTCTTCGTCTAGACGCTGACATCATTGGTTTGATGGAAATTGAGAATAACGGCTTTGGTGAAGGTTCTGCTATTCAACAGCTTGTTAACCAGCTGAATGACCGCATTGAGCGTAAGAAAGATCGTTATACGTTTGTCGCTGTCGATTCGAACGAAGATGGCGTAACCGACGAGATGGACTCGATTGGTACTGATGTCATTACAACGGGTGTTATTTACCGTAAGAAGGTGGTTAAGCTTAAAGACAGCCGCGTTATCGCGATGCCAAGCCAACAAGCACCAGAAGTGTTAGACGATTCTGGCAAGGTGATTGAAGACGGTAAGAACTACCAACGTGACTCATTGGCGCCAACCTTTAAAGTTAAAGGCACTAAAGAGAAACTTACCGTTGCGATTAACCACTTTAAATCGAAAGGTTCTAAGTGTTGGGAAGATGCTGCACCGGTCGAGCAGGGCGGTCAAGGTGGCGTTGACGCCGATAAGCAAGGCTCATGTGAGAACTTCCGTGTGGCTGCAGCAGTTGCTTTGGGTGAAGCGCTAGACGGCATTGAAGGCCATAAAGTGATTCTGGGTGATATGAACTCGTACGGCATGGAAGATCCAATGCTGGTGCTAACGGATTACTCTGAAGAGAAATACGGTAAGCAAATCAAAGCGGCTCGTAACACTTACATTGATGGTGTTGAACAGTTTGGTGATAGCGGTGCGGTGATTACTAAGAACTACGGTTACATTAATGCTGTAGCTCAAAAGCACCCAGATAGCTGGAGCTACTCATACAATGACGAAGTGGGCGCACTGGATCACCTGTTGATCAGCGATAGCCTGAAAGACATGGTGGTGGATGCAACTGACTGGCACATTAACGGTGGTGAATCGACGTTGTTTGACTACAACGAAGAGTACAAAGGCGACCTGCCTAAGTACCAGGATCACTTCCGTTCATCGGATCATGATCCTGCGGTTCTTGAGCTCAGAGTCGGCGGTTCATTCGGCTTAGGTGCGTTGATGTCATTGTTTGGCCTAGCAATGTGGCGTCGTCGCAAGTAGCTAAATCGTCAGTAGCTTGGCAAGCCATACAAGCAAGCCAATTCAGATAACTTAAGGCTATCTGTAAACAATTAAGGTCAACCTAGGTTGGCCTTAATTATTGGCGAAATGCAGTTTCCACTTGCCTTTCGCTATGGGTATTGCACAATACCGCCCCTATATCTCCCAATCCTTTAGTATTTAGCAAACGATTTCGACCCATGTTACTTATCATCGATAACTACGACTCCTTTACCTATAACTTGTATCAGTATTTCTGTGAGTTAGGGGTAACTGTAAAAGTTGTACGCAACGATGAGATTGATATCGCAGGTATCGAAGCGCTGAATCCTAGTCACCTTGTTATCTCGCCGGGTCCTTGTACACCGGATGATGCGGGAATCTCTCTGAAAGTCATTGAACACTTCGTGGGTAAGCTGCCGATCTTAGGTGTGTGTCTTGGTCATCAAGCCATTGCTCAAGTGTTTGGTGGTGAAGTGGTGAGAGCCAGGCAAGTGATGCATGGTAAAACCTCGCCGATCCGTCATAACGGTAAGAGCGTTTTTCAAGGACTCAATAATCCTCTGACTGTGACACGTTACCACTCACTCGTGGTGAAAAATGGCACGCTACCAGATTGCTTTGAACTGACGTCTTGGACGGAATTTGAAGATGGCAGCATGGATGAGATCATGGGTTATCAACACAAAACCTTACCGATTGATGCGGTCCAATTTCACCCTGAATCGATTAAAACAGAGCAAGGACACCAGCTTCTCGCTAACTTCCTAGCACGCTAAGTGTTTAAATTTGACTCTTTCTCCGTCTAAATAAGCCAGTTAAACCTATCAGCCTATTCGTTAAGCGTTTAAATTCGGGCTTTACGCGCCTCTCTCCCTCTGACGCCGATCACTTTTTATAACATTTCTCTCTCGCTTCGCTAAGTTTTTAGCCTATGCAAAATTATTCGCCTTATTTCCTCTCGAACCCTATATACCACTGTGCCAGTAAGGCTTTGCTATTGCTGGTTATACGTTTAGGTAAAAAAAGCTTCATAAAACAGATTAATTGATGCATAAATAGTCATAGGTAGTGACGTTTAGCTGGTTGTTAGGGATGGCTAAAGAATAATCTACTATTGAAAAGGTTAATTAAATGTAAATATAATGCTGCAGCGGGATTATGGCGAGACAAAATATCTTTGTCTCACTTATGAACCATTACGCTTATTTGCGAAGCTTGCGGTATCGAGAAGGAATGTACGATGACAGTGGAAAATAAAGTAGAACGTAGTCTGTTTAATGAGGTGATGGTGCCTTGTTATAACCCAATGGAAATGATCCCGGTAAAAGGGGAAGGCGCACGCGTTTGGGACCAACAAGGCCGAGAGTATATCGACTTTGCTGGTGGTATCGCTGTGAGCTGTTTGGGTCACTGTCACCCGGCAATGGTTAACGCAGTTACTGATCAAGCAAACAAGATTTGGCACCTAAGTAACGTGATGACCAACGAACCTGCACTGCGTCTAGCGAAAAAGCTAACAGACGTATGTTTTGCAGAAAAAGTATTCTTTGCAAACTCTGGCGCGGAAGCGAACGAAGCAGCTCTAAAGCTAGCTCGTCGTTGGGCGGCGGATGTTCACGGTCCTGAGAAATCTGAAATCATTGCATTCAAACAAGGTTTCCACGGTCGTACTTTCTTTACCGTAACGGTTGGTGGTCAAGAAGCTTACTCTGATGGTTTCGGTCCTAAACCGGGCGATGTGACTCACCTTCCTTACAATGATATTGCAGCACTAGAAGCGCACATCTCTGATCGCACTTGTGCAATCATGATGGAACCTCTGCAAGGCGAGGGCGGTATCATCTCACCAACCTCTGAATTCGTGAACACAGTTCGTGAACTGTGTGACAAACACAATGCACTACTTATCTTTGATGAAGTACAAACCGGTAACGGCCGTACTGGTAACTTTTATGCTTACCAAGGTCTAGGTGTAACACCAGACATCTTGAGCACTGCTAAATCACTGGGTGGTGGTTTTCCTATTGGTGCAATGCTCACGACGACTGAATTAGCGACACATCTAAAAGTCGGTACGCATGGCTCTACTTACGGTGGTAACCCACTGGCGTGTGCTGTTGCAGAAGCGGTTGTTGATGTGGTTAGCCAACCTGAAACATTAGCTGGCGTGAAAGAGCGCGAAGCATTGTTCCGTGATGGTCTTGCTAAGATTAACGACAAGTACCAAATCTTCAGTGAAGTTCGTGGCAAAGGCCTACTACTAGGTGCTGCGCTTAACGAAGAGTGGCAAGGCCGTGCACGTGACGTATTAGTAGCAGCAGGCGAACAAGGCTTGATGGTACTGGTTGCTGGTGCAAACGTGGTTCGTTTCACGCCATCACTGGTCATTACTACACAAGAAATTGAAGAAGGCCTATCAAAACTAGACAAAGCAATCGCTACGCTAGTTTAGCCTGAGCGGCGTCATAGGAATGATCGCCAATAGAGCGATCCCATGACGTTCTGCTAAAGGCCCAAGCTTCTGGTTTTGGGCCTATTTTGCATCTGGAGGGAATATTGATGCTAGTTGTTCGCCCAATAAAATTATCTGATTACGATGCGCTGCACACTTGCGCGGTTGAATCTGGTCACGGATTCACATCTCTTCCTGTTAACGAAGAACTGTTAACTAACCGTATTACTCACTCTGAATACAGCTTTGCCAAACCAGACGTGACTGAACCCGGTGATGAAGGCTACCTAATGGTTGGCTTTGATACCGAAACGGGTGAAGTTGCAGGTACCACGGGTATCGAAGCATCGATTGGCTGGGATGTACCGTTTTACTCTTATCACATCAGCAAGGTGGTTCATTCATCGCAAAAGCTTGGCGTTAATAACGTGGTTAAGCTACTGACTTTTGGTAATAACTACACCGGATGCAGTGAAATTTGCACGTTATTCTTGCGCCCTGACTTCCGTGGTGGTTTGAACGGTCGTTTGATGTCGAAGTGCCGATTCCTACTGATGGCTGAACACCCAGAGCGTTTCTCGAAAACAATTTTTGCTGAGATGCGGGGGGTATCGGATGCCGAAGGTAATTCTCCTTTCTGGCAATGGCTGCAAGAACACTTCTTCTCGATTGATTTCACACTTGCTGATTATCTAACCGGTATTGGTAAGAAAGGCTTCATTGCTGATCTTATGCCGAAGCTACCTATCTATGTGAACCTACTGAGCAAAGAAGCTCAGGCGGTGATCGGAGAGGTTCATGACAATACGCGCCCTGCACTTAAGTTGTTGGAACGTGAAGGTTTCACCAACCGTGGCTATGTCGATATCTTTGATGCGGGCCCAACGGTTGAGTGTGATTTAAGAAACATCGAATCTGTGCGTCATGCGATTAGAGCTCAGGTGAAAATTGCAGAGCACTCAAGCTCTAAAGACTTCCTAATTGGGAATACATCATTTGAGAACTTCCGGGCAGTAGCCGCGAAAGGCGCGTATGACCAAGCAAGCGACACAGTGATTTTATCATCTGAAGTAGCAAGCGCTCTTGAAGTAAAAGAAGGCGAATTCGTTCGCATGTTGGCTCAGTAAGAGCAGCGATTATCTGTCGAAGATTTTAAGGATAGAAGTATGACTCAGTGGATAGCAGGACAGTGGGTGGCAGGTCAAGGTGACGCCATGACATCAGTAAGCCCATACAATAATGAAGTAGTGTGGCAGGGTGATAGCGCAACGCCAGCACAGGTTGAATCTGCAGTGGCAGCAGCTCGTGAAGCCTTCTTGGTTTGGAAAAAACTGAGCTTTGCAGAGCGTGAAGCGATCGTGTTGAACTTTGCTGAGAAAGTTAAAGAGAACAGCGAAGAAATTGCGCAAATCATCGCAAAAGAGACGGGTAAACCGATCTGGGAAACTCGTACTGAAGCGGGAGCGATGGCGGGTAAGATTGCTATTTCCATTCGTGCTTACCATGAGCGTACCGGTGAAGCTTCACGTGAAGCAGCTGGCAACCAGATTGTACTTCGTCATCGTCCACTAGGCGTGATGGCGGTATTTGGCCCTTACAACTTCCCAGGTCACCTACCTAACGGTCATATTGTTCCAGCACTGCTATCGGGTAATACCGTGGTATTTAAGCCGTCAGAGCAGACACCTTGGACGGGTGAGTTTGCGATGAAGCTATGGCAAGAAGCTGGCCTTCCTGCTGGCGTGATCAACCTAGTGCAAGGCGCTAAAGAGACAGGTATCGCACTAGCCGATGCTAAAGGTCTTGATGGCGTGCTATTCACGGGTAGCGCGAATACCGGTCATATCCTTCACCGTCAATTCGCAGGTCAACCGGGCAAGATGCTGGCGCTAGAGATGGGTGGCAACAACCCGATGGTGATCAGTGACCAATTTGGTGATGCTGACGCGACGGTTTATACCATTATCCAATCGGCTTTCATCAGTGCAGGTCAACGTTGTACATGTGCTCGTCGTTTGTATGTTCCTGTTGGCGAGAAGGGCGATCAATTGCTCGATAAGCTCGTTGCGGCGACCTTGAAGATTCGTGTTGATCAGCCATTCGCTGAGCCAGCACCCTTCATGGGACCACAGATCTCTGAAGCGGCGGCTAAGTTCATTTTGGACGCGCAAGCTAATCTGCAATCACTAGGTGGTGTAAGCCTAGTTGAAGCAAAAGCGGGCGAAGCGGCGTTTGTTTCTCCGGGTATTATCGATGCAACCAACATTGCTGAGTTGCCAGATGAAGAGTACTTCGGCCCATTGCTGCAAGTGGTTCGCTACCAATCGCTAGAGCAAGCGGTTGAACTGGCTAATGACACGCGCTTTGGTTTGTCTGCAGGCCTAGTTTCAACCGACGATTCTGAGTGGGAATACTTCGTTGATCATATCCGTGCAGGTATTGTTAATCGTAATCGCCAGCTAACAGGCGCAAGTGGTGATGCACCATTTGGCGGCCCGGGTGCTTCAGGCAACCTACGCCCAAGTGCTTACTACGCGGCGGACTACTGTGCTTACCCTATGGCTTCAATGGAAGGTGGTGAAACTCAACTGCCAGCTACGTTTAGCCCGGGTCTTGAGCTGTAGTTTTGGCTTTTGAGCTATAACTTGATGAATCACAAGCTTATGAGTTCTAGGTTCATGAATAACAGATTCATTGGTTAATTGTGTAATAAGGAAGCGGTGTTATCGCTTCCTCTTTTCACCCACGTCCGACACCTCGATTGGGCGGTAGATAATAATAGAACAAGTATGTCACAGGCTGATGGCTGCTGACTCTATGTCCAGCCTCTCCCTTTCTAATCCAAATTACTAGCTTGCTAGAACCTCTGACAAGGAGTCACCATGACGCCCGATCTACTCTTTAAATCACTATGGGACGATTACATTCACAGGCTTTGTCCATCGGCTGAGAAAGTGCATCACTTGCTGAAAGAAGACGAAGCTCTGATTAATGATCACATTGCACTGCGTACTTTCAATGTTACACCGCTGGGTATTGAAACATTGGCTAAACCTTTCCTTGAGTTAGGTTACAAGGCGTGTGGCGATTACTTATTTGAGAGCAAGAAGCTAGTGGCTAAGCACTACGAACACCCAGACCCAAAACAACCAAAAGTGTTCATTAGTGAGTTGAAGGTAGAAGAGTGCTCAAGTGAGCTACAACAGATCGTTGCTAAGTTAGTTGAGCAAGTCGATGCTAGCAAGCTGCAAGGTCATGAATTCTTGTTTGGCGGTCGCCAATGGGATTTGAGCTTCGCTGATTTCCAAGTACTAGCAAAAGAGAGCGAATACGCCTCTTGGTTAGCGGCTCACGGTTACGGTGCCAACCATTTCACGGTAAGTGTCAATCAACTGAACAAGTTCGATGAAGTACAAGCAGTGAATGATTACCTGAGTGATGCTGGCTTTACGATTAACGCATCAGGCGGTGAGGTGAAAGGCTCTCCAGAGGTATTATTAGAGCAATCATCAACCATGGCAGACAAAGTCCCAGTGGCATTTATTGAAGGCAATGAGATGATTCCTGGTGGCTTCTATGAGTTTGCTAAGCGTTATGCAATGGCGAATGGTGAGCTTTATACCGGTTTTGTCGCTGCATCGGCGGACAAGATCTTCGAAAGCACCAACGGTTAAAGAAAGATACGAGCACGGGCTTTGCCCTAGAGATGCGGGTACGCTTCGCTTCGAGAGTGTTTGCGTTTGGAAGTTGTAAGTGTCCCATTCGCATCTGCTCTCTAGATCTTTAGAAAACAAAAAAGCCACCAAATTCGCATTTGGTGGCTTTCAAATTTTTGGCTCAGTTAATCGAGATTAACGAGTACCGTATACCACGATAGTTTTACCGTGTGCAGAAATTAGGTTCTGCTCTTCAAGCATCTTCAAGATACGACCAACTGTCTCACGAGAACAACCAACGATCTGGCCAATCTCTTGACGAGTGATCTTGATTTGCATGCCGTCAGGGTGAGTCATTGCATCTGGCTGTTTCGCTAGGTTTAGTAGCGTTTGAGCGATACGACCTGTTACGTCAAGGAACGCTAAGTCACCAACCTTTTGGCTAGTTACTTGTAGACGGTTTGCCATTTGCGCTGAAAGGCGCATTAGGATATCTGGGTTCACTTGGATAAGTTGACGGAATTTCTTGAAAGAAATCTCAGCTACTTCACAAGGAGATTTAGCACGAACCCAAGCAGTACGCTCTTGGTCTTCTTCGAACAAGCCAAGCTCACCGATGAAGTCGCCTTGGTTTAGGTAAGAAAGAATCATTTCCTTACCTTCTTCGTCTTTGATAAGAACTGCCACAGAACCTTTAACGATGTAGTACAAGGTTTCTGCCTTTTCACCAGCATGAATCAAAGTACTTTTTGAAGGGTACTTATGAATATGACAGTGTGAAAGGAACCACTCTAATGTTGGATCGGTTTGAGGTTTACCTAGAACCATAATATCTCACTTCCTCTGCAGGGTATGCTTGCTGCTTTCCGTATTTTAGCTAAGCCTGGATTGACTTGTAGGATAAGAGCACTCGTTGAGTGCTGCAAGCTATCTTGTGTTTCGTTTAAGAATAGTATCCTTTTTCAGGTACTATTTCTTGATTTTAATCGTGACCAAGCTACGATTTTTTACGCAAAATTGTGCACATGATCACGGTATGAAAAGTAATCAACCAGAACGTCGTTTTGTTAACCTATTTTTCCAGTTTCGATGAGCTGTTGTAGGATTGGCCTCACAATGAGTTCCATAGCAAAACTCATCTTGCCTCCTGGCACCACTAGCGTGTTATGACGAGACATAAACGAACCATCAATCATAGCCAGAAGGTAGGGGAAATCGACGTTTTTGATGCCACGCAAACGTATAACAACGAAGCTTTCGTCTAAACTTGGAATCCCTTTGGCGTTAAGTGGGTTCGATGTATCTACGGTTGGAACACGCTGAAAGTTGATGTGAGTACGCGAAAATTGCGGGGTAATGTAGTTAAGGTAATCATCCATTGAACGAACAATGGAGTCCATTACTGCTTCGCGTGAGTGGCCACGATCGCGGGTATCACGAACGAATTTTTGGATCCATTCTAGGTTTACAATTGGCACCATGCCGATCAGCAAATCGACGTGTTGAGAAACGTTAATGTCACCATCAACCACACCGCCGTGCAGGCCTTCGTAAAACATCACGTCGGAATTTTCAGGGATCTCTTGCCATGGTGTAAAGGTGCCCGGCATTTGATTGTAAGGCACGGCTTCATCGAAGGTGTGTAGGTAGCTACGTACCTTACCTGTACCTTCGTTACCGTATTTACGGAAGAATTCTTCTAGCGCACCAAAGTCGTTGGCTTGTGGACCAAAGTAGCTGATGTGCTTACCTTGTTCGCGCGCTTTTCGGATCTCGACATCCATTTCTGGTCGAGTGAAGCGATGGAAACTATCCCCTTCAACCCAAGCAGCCTTCACGTCCATCATATTGAACATTTTGCGGAAGGCTTCTGAGGTAGTGGTGGTGCCGGCTCCAGATGAACCCGTCACCGCAATAATTGGATGTTTAGCGGACATGACAACCCTTGTCGTTTGAGTAACTTACTTGTTAGCAATCGTTTTCCACTATAACACGGCTCCTTTCTAAGCGCAGCCTAGAAGCGTTTTGTCACCTGGATATCAACGGTCTCGTGCAGTTCGGAAAACACGATGCTCACGTCACCAGAAGCTAATTGATGTTTCACCTGATCAATCTTGTTTTGCAGTGAGATCTCAACGTCGCCATAGTCTGTGCCTTCACGCAGCACGAATTCTTTAATGAGGTTTTCTAGTGTCTCTGGCGCGATGTCTTGCCATGGGATGATCATAAATACTTCTCTCTTTTATGTTCATTGATATGTTGATGAATGTGTTTAGTGATGTTTTTAGTACAACCCCAGTTTGGGGCTGCGCTATCTTATCAAGGTTTCGCGTTTATATTTAGCAAGGCTTCGTCGTTATACTGAACCTTGGATACTTTCATAATACGCAGGTAAGGCTTCTTCTAACCAGAATCGTGGTTTGAGTGTGCTACCTGTGATGAACCCAACATGGCCGCCTTTCTGAAACAAGCGATAATCGATGTTATCCGGCAGAACGAACTTAGGAATCACATCATCGGTCATGAAAGGATCGTCTTTAGCATGGATGATCTGAGTCGGTAGCTTTATCTTATTGAGCTTAGGAAGAGCTGAGCACTGTGCGTAGTAGTCTTGCGCGTTTTTGAATCCGTGCAGGGGCGCAGTAACCCGTTCATCAAACTCATACAGCTTGTCGATCTTCTTGATGGATTCAGCCGTGATGCCGAGTTTCTCTTGTAACAGCTTCACCTTTTTCAAGGCATTCGATTTGAGTGAGTTAAGCAGGTACTTCTTATAGAGCTTCGAGAAGCCGCGCTCTATGCGACTTGAACAACAGGCCAAATCAAAAGGTGCAGAGACTATCGTTGCTGCGGACAACAGTGGGTCATCTGCGTATTCCGCCAAATAGTTCGCCAACATGTTTCCGCCCAAGGAGATGCCAACCGCCACCTTTGGGTTATTCGGAAACTGAGCGTGCAGGTGTCTTAGGAAAAAGCGCGCATCTTCGACCTCACCTGAATGGTAAGCGCGAGCCAGGCGATTGGGTTTCCCGCTGCAGCCTCTGAAGTGCATCATTACCGATAACCAACCATTTTTAGCAAATGCATTCATCAGTCCATTGGCGTATGGGCTCTCAAAGCTTCCCTCTAAGCCATGGAATAGAACGAATATCGGCTTGTTACTTCGAGCATCATTGCTTGGGTTGTCACCGTCTGGTGATTCGCTCCAAGCAAGATCAAGAAAGTCACCATCGGGAGTTTCTAAGGTTTGCCAGTGAGGATGAAACAGCGCCTGTTTTCTAATAAACCGTGGCACTAAGGTTTGTAAGTGCGGATTAGAGAGACCAGCGGCTGCGGTAAATATTGTCATAAAAACGATCCATGCTTCTTTTATGGGCTTTGATAACGTGTTGAGCTTGTAACGAAACGCCCACGTTTTTATTTGAGCTTGGTTGATTCTCAGCATAAGCGCAAGGCTTTCTCTTATATGAGATACAAAAACAGGCCATGGGTAACCGGTTGAATAATATCAATGTTAGGTGCGTTAAACACTTCATTGTGCGTATTAGTCAGTGCATGCACATGAAGAGAGACAGGGCGCAGTTAAGCTTGGATCTTGATTGAATAAAAAGGAAAGAGAATGAGCTAGGGTTGAGGTGCTGGTTCAGAAAAAGCGTCGTAGAGGTTTTCTGCTCCTAATAAACGACAGTACTGAAAAGCGAGCGGTGATTGCTGGTTAGCGTAAAGCTGTAGGGAGTTTATACAGTCGACGAGATCGGACTGTTGTTGCTTTTCAAGCTGTAACTCAAACTGCAAGGCTTCACGGTATAGTGAGTCGACAACGTGTGCTTTGAGGTGTTTACGCAACTCTCGATAACTATGAAGCAGGGTTTCAGATCGGCTCAAGCATTGTTGTACCTTGTGCCATTCTTCTTCAGCAAAAGACAATTGCTGCTCATCAAGCCATTTGAGAAGCAGCAGTAGATTGACGTTGCCGTGGAACTGGTTTTGCAAAGCTAGGCACGCATCCTTTACACCGCGCACACTGTAATACTGAAGGCTAAATTGCCATAGTCGTTCCAGTGTTAGTGATATTGGGGCGTGCTCTGGGCTCATAAGCTATCCATATCCTGTTCCATCTGCTCAAGCTCTTCTTGAGTGGACATCCAATCCATTTCAACTTCTTCTAGCTGTGACTTACTGCTCGCTTGGAGAGCGAGTACTTTATTCAGTTTAGCCTTATTTTCAGCTTCATACAGTGAAGTGTCGGATAATTCTTGCTCAGCTTCTTCGAGAGATAGCGTTAACTTATCCATCTGCTTTTCAAATTGAGTGAGCTTTTTACGTAGTGGTGCCGTCAGTTTACGGAACTCGGCTTCTTTACGTTTTTGCTCTTTTTTCGCTGCTGCACTGTTGGCACCGTCTTTTGCTGGTGCCAATGCTTGTGCTTCTTTGCGCTCAACTTTCTGCTGTTCGGTCAGCCACTTGTAGTAATCGCTAAGGTCGCCATCAAACGGTGCCACTTGACGGTCGTGTACCAAATACAAGTCATCGGTAGTTGCACGCAGTAGGTAACGGTCGTGCGATACGATAACCATTGCGCCTTCAAACGTCTGCAGGGCAAAAGTCAGCGCTTGACGCATGTCGAGATCCAAGTGGTTGGTTGGTTCATCGAGTAGCAACAGGTTAGGTTTTTGCCATACCAGCAGTGCCAATACCAAACGTGCTTTTTCACCACCTGAGAATGGTGCCACTTTATCCAGTGCTTTTTCACCTTGGAAGCCAAAGCTACCTAAGTAATCACGCAGTTGCTGCTCGGTGTGTTTTGGGGCAATCTGCATCATGTGTTGTAGCGGTGTTTCTTCAGGGTGCAGGGTTTCTAATTGGTGCTGTGCAAAGTAACCAATCTTAACGCCTTGAGAATAGCTCAGTTCACCGCCTTGCTGTTTCAGTTCGCCAGAAAGCAGTTTAATCAATGTTGATTTACCTGCACCATTTCGACCAAGTAGACCAATACGGCTGCCTGGTACTAGATTCAAGCGAATCTTTTCTAGAATCAGATTGTCATCGTAGCCTGCAGATACTTCGTCCATCATCATGATTGGGTTTGGTAGTGCGTCTGGTTCTCTGAACTCAAAGCTGAATGGGTTATCAAACTGAGCAGGTAGCACTTGTTCCATTTTCTCTAGTGCTTTAATACGGCTTTGCGCTTGGCGAGCCTTTGATGCTTTGTAACGGAAACGGTCAATGTAGCTCTGCATGTGAGACATCTGCTTCTGCTGCTTTTGGTACATTGCTTGTTGCAGAATCAGCTTTTGCGCTCGCTGGTTTTCGAACGATGAGTAGTTACCCGTGTATTCATTGAGCTGTTGATTTTCAACATGCACGATGCGGTTGACGATAGGGTCTAAGAAGTCTCTATCGTGCGAGATAAGTACTAGCGTGCCAGGGTAGCTTTGTAACCAACGCTCTAGCCACATTACTGCGTCTAAGTCCAAGTGGTTGGTTGGTTCATCGAGTAGCAGTAGGTCACTGCGACACAGTAGAGCTTGCGCTAGGTTCAAACGCATGCGCCAACCACCTGAGAATTGAGTCAGGTTCCATGCCATTTGTTCTTGGCTAAAGCCTAAGCCGTCCAGTAACTCCGCAGCTCGCGCTTTGATGCTGTAACCACCTATGGTCTCAATCTTGCCGTGAATTTCTGCTACCAAGGTGCCGTTGTCGGCTTGTTCAGCTTTCTCTAGTTGATCTTCAAGGCCACGATATTCGCGGTCGCCATCAATCACGTATTCAATTGCTGTTCTTTCTAATGCTGGTGTTTCTTGGGCAACCCAAGCCATTTCCCAATGGGCAGGTTTGCTGAATGAGCCTGCATCAATAGACAGTTCGTCCTTAATTAAGGCGAATAGCGTAGATTTACCACAGCCGTTTTTACCAACCAAACCGATCTTGTCGCCGGGGTGAAAAGTCGCAGATGCTTGGTCTAGGAGTGGCTTACCGCCGCGTAGCAATTGAATATCAGAGAAAGTAATCATAATTGAAGTAGCATAGAAATTAGAGGTGAACAGACGCCTGCATAGTAGGCTGAAACCAGATAAAAGTCGATCACAATGCAATTTGCGTTATGATGCCAATAACATATTAATAACTTTTGCTTAAATTCTTGTGGCCTTGCCACCGTTTAGCTTTCAAAGGAATGTTTCAAAGGAATGAGTAATACTCCCTCGACAGACAAACCCGTGCCAAAGGTGCTGGTCATCTATGCGCACCCAGAGCCGCAAACCTCTATCGCTAACCAGATCATGGTTAAAAAGATAGAGTCACTTGGGAATGTCAAAATTCACGATCTCTACGCCATCTATCCGGACTTCTTTATTGATGTGCCTTCCGAGCATGAATTGCTGCTTGAATATGATGTGATTGTGTTCCAACACCCTTTGTTTATGTATTCATGTCCTTCATTGTTGAAAGAGTGGTTTGATCGCGTCTTAGGCAAGGGTTTTGCATTTGGTGAGCAAAGCGCACTTAAGGGCAAATACTGGCGCAGTGTGATTACTACTGGTGGTAAAGAAGAGGCGTTTGGTGCCGCAGGCTATAATAAATATCCATTACAAGAGATTTTGCAACCATTCGAGCTAACCGCGGCTTTGTGTCAGATGAATTGGATATCCCCTTTGGTTTTACACTGGGCACGTAATGTCACCGATATGACGCGTTACCAACACGCAGAAGCGTATCGAAATTGGTTGCGAGACCCGCTACAAGATATAGGAGCAGATGATGGCTCTGACTAATGATTTTCTACAAAGTAGCGTTATATTTTTAGCGGCTGCTGTGGTTGCGGTTCCTATTGCGCAGCGAGCTGGCTTGGGGTCAGTACTCGGTTACTTATTAGCTGGTGTAGCGATTGGCCCGTGGGGACTTGGCTTAATCAGTGACGTAGAGGCGATTCTGCACTTCTCCGAATTCGGGGTGGTACTGCTGCTCTTTCTGATTGGCTTAGAACTTAACCCCAAAAAACTGTGGCAGATGCGAGCCCCCATCCTCGGGTTAGGTGGCGCGCAAGTGCTGATTACCACTCTGATCATCACCGCTATCGCCTGTATGTTCGGTTTAACTTGGCAAACGAGTCTAGTAATAGGTATGGGCTTAGCACTGTCTTCGACCGCGATTGCCTTGCGTGTTATTGAAGAGCGAGAACTTGGTGGCAAAGAAGCAGGTCAGTCAGGCTTTGCAGTACTACTTTTTCAAGATATCGCTGTTATACCAATGCTAGCTATGCTGCCTCTGCTTGCGGGGAATACCGGCGGCAGCTGGGCTGACATGCTTTGGATGCTGGGTGGCGTGATTGGTTTACTGGTCGGTGGCCATTTCTTGTTGAGACCGCTATTCCGATACGTAGTAATGAGTGGCGTACGTGAATTGTTCACCGTCGCAGCGCTGTTATTGGTAATTGGTATTGCCGTAATCATGCAACAGATAGGCTTGTCGATGGCATTGGGTACTTTCCTAGCAGGCGTACTTCTGGCTGAAAGTGAATATCGACATGAGCTTGAAATCGCCATCGACCCATTCAAAGGGTTATTGCTTGGTTTGTTCTTTATTTCTGTGGGGATGGCGGTGAACTTAGGTTTACTCGCTGAAAGCCCATTCGCGATACTGATTGCCGTTTCTGCATTGGTCGTATTGAAAGGCTTAGTGCTGTATGCGCTGGCTCGAATCTTTGGTACTCAGCCCAAAGCCCGTAGCCGAATGGCGATGATTCTCAGCCAAGGTGGTGAGTTCGCTTTCGTTATTTTTACCGCGGCGAGTGCGCAGGGCATATTAAGTGGCGAACAAGTGTCGTTCTTATTGGTGGTTGTGAGCCTTTCAATGGTAACCACGCCATTGATGCTCAAGCTGCAAGACCGATTCTTTGCTCGTCAACTTAATCAAATCAGTGAGAACGCAATGTCTTCGGATGTTGTCGATCGCAGCCCTCGAGTGATCATTGCAGGCTTTGGTCGTTTTGGTCAGATCATTGGCCGCTTGATGTACGCCAACAAGATTCGCATCACCGTTCTTGAAAGTGATGCCAGCCAAATACACATCCTTAGAAAGTTCGGCTACAAGGTATTCTACGGTGACTCGACTCACCTTGAACTATTACGAGCTGCGGGAGCTGATAAGGCAGAGGCCATTGTGTTGTGTACTGACTCTCCCGATGAAATAATGAAAACCGTTGATCTATGTAAGCAGCACTTCCCACGTTTAAAGATCTTAGCGCGTGCCCGAAGTCGTGTTGAAGCGTATCAATTACTTAACCACGGTGTGAGTAACTACTCTCGTGAAACCTTCCTTGGGGCACTGGATTTAGGCCGTCAAACATTGACTGAACTTGGCATGCATCCATATAAAGCGAAGCGAGCAGAAGCACACTTTAGAAAGTTGGATAATGGTATGCTGAAAGAGTTACTGCCTCAGCATAACGAAGATGCTGAGTTAGCCCAAAGAGCGAAAGAGGCTCGTAAAGAACTTGAAGAGATCTTTGGACATGAGATGGAAAACGATCACCAATCTCGAAACTATTGGCAGTAGCTCGAATTGAGAGCTAATAGCTTGAGTTTAGAGATAGAGCTTGAGCTTAGAAATAATAGTCTAGAGAACCAATCTAATAATAAACGTGGTCTCTGCTTTTTCTTAAATAGATCTAGAGTAGAAGAACTGCGGATCCAGAGTAGTAAAGGATATCAACGTGAAACAGAAAAAACGCTTTATCGCAGGGGCAAGCTGCCCAAGTTGTAGTACTCAAGACACACTCCGTTGGTGGATTGAAAATAATATAGAGCTGGTGGAATGTGTCGATTGTGACTTCACAGAACAGCGTAAACCGAAAACTGTAGAGAAATCTGAACACGCGAATCAAGAAATGATCGGTATTTTTAAGCCAGAATGATTGAGTTTCGTCAATTGATCCCCATAATATCCGGGTACAGAATTTTTCCTAAGCTCAACTGTTCGAGCTTAGTCCAAACCTCCTTGGAGCTCTCATGAAAATTGAAAAGAACGTAGTAGTTAGTGTTGCATATCAAGTGAAACTTGAAGATGGCGTAGTAGTTGACCAATCAACTGCAGAAGCTCCACTAGATTACCTTCACGGTCACAACAACCTAATTACAGGTCTTGAAAAAGAGCTTGAAGGCAAAGTAGCTGGCGACAAGTTCTCTGCAACTGTTACTCCAGAAGACGCTTACGGCGAGCACAACGACGCACTAGTTCAACGTGTTCCTGCTGACGTATTCCAAGGTGTGGAGCAAATCGAAGTTGGCATGCGTTTCCTTGCGGATACTGATCAAGGTCCAATCCCAGTTGAAGTTACTGAAGTAGATGGCGACGAAGTTGTTGTTGATGGTAACCACATGCTAGCTGGCCAAACTCTAACGTTTGACGTTGAAGTTGTAGCGGTCCGTGAAGCGACTGAAGAAGAAGTTCAACACGGTCACGTACACCAAGAAGGCGGCTGTGGCGGTCACGACCACGATCATGACCACGAAGGCGGTTGCTGTGGTGGCGAAGGCCATGACCACGCTGAAGAGAAGAAAGACGGCTGCTGCGGCGGCGGTAGCTGTGGTTCTCACTAATACCGAATTAACGGTTTAGTTTAAGAATCTTGAAAGCCTCCCTTGTGGAGGCTTTTTGCGTTTAGGAGTCTAGCTTTTTGGCCTCGCTTTTATCTACCTGGCAAGCATTCGCAAAAAGTTTGGTTTTCGCTATCAGACATAGAATCATGGATGTGGTATTGATAGCACAATATTATAAGACGACGTCAATGGAGAGTTTGTATGTCACAGCCTTTTTCAATTGCCATTCATGGTGGTGCAGGAACCATCTTGCGAGAGCAAATGAGCGATGAATTAAAAGCGGGTATTACCGAGGCTTTGGAAAAATCGGTTTTGGCTGGTTATCAAATATTGCAAGCGGGTGGTGATGCTCTGGATGCGGTAGTGGCATCGGTCAAGGTGATGGAAGACAGTCCGCACTTTAATGCAGGTAAAGGCTCGGTTTTAACTCACGATGAATTTGTTGAGATGGATGCCTCTGTGATGCATGGCAGCGAAATGGATGCGGGTGCCATTGCGGGAGTTCGCCATATCAAAAACCCGATTGAGCTTGCGCGTGATGTGATGCTGAAAAGCGACCATGTGTTGCTGATTGGTGAAGGTGCCGAGAAGTTTGCGTTTGAGCATGACTACACCTTTACTGAGCAAGATTACTTCTTTACTGAGCGCCGCTATGACCAACTTCAGTCGATGAAAGAGAAAGGCATCTTTGCTCTGTCTGAAGCGAAATACGACGAACAACAAGTTCAGAAATATCCAGATGATAAAAAGTACGGCACGGTGGGAGCTGTTGCATTAGACCAAGCGGGCAATTTAGCGGCGGCCACTAGTACCGGTGGCGTGACCAATAAGAAATACGGTCGTGTGGGTGACTCTCCGATCATTGGTGCAGGAACCATCGCTGAAAATGGCAACGTTGCCGTTTCAACAACCGGGATGGGCGAGTTCTTCCTACGTAAGATGGTCGCCAGTGATGTGGCAGCACGAATGCGTTATCTAAAAGAAGATGTGCATACGGCTTGTGAAACCATCATTCAAGGTGAATTAAAAACCATGGGCGGTGAAGGCGGTTTGATTGCGGTTGATGGGCAAGGTGATATTCATTTTGGTATGAACAGCTCTGGGATGTATCGTGCAAGTGTTGATACCGAAGGCAGAGTGGAAGTTAAAATCTATGCTGATGATTAAGTGTGTATCGGCTTAATTTAACGTTAGCTTATACTTCACACATACTTAATACACAAAAGGGCGACAGATGATATCTGTCGCCCTTTTATTTTAAGATTTCTAACGATATGCGTAGTTAGAACCAGCTCGTTATTTTGAACTGCACTTAATAATGTGGAGGTGGCGTCTCTTCTGATGCGTCAGCTAGATTAGAGCCATCCATATTCTTCACTTTGCCGACCACGAACTTCATCTGGTCTTGCATTCTCGTGATCAACATCTGTTGTTGGCTAAGTGCTTCATTGAGTTCTTCAATGGTCTGTTCTTGGAAAGCTAATTGACACTCTAGGTCATTTACGCGGCTTTCTAGTTGTTCAACTCGCTTTTCTGTCATCGTTCTTAATCCACATTCCAAGCTTGGGCAATGCCCGCAGAGGTGCCCGATATCACACGGTTCTTATCATCAAAGGCTGCATCATACACTACCGCACGAGGAGGGCGAGCATCTTTTAGTGGCTCAGCATCGTGGCGAGAAATTCGTTTGCCATTCTGAGTATTCCACACACTCACTTGGCTGGATGGCGTGCCCGTAACCAACATGCTGCCGTCATCAGAAAAACGCGCACTCGAGAAAATCAATTGTCGAGACCAGCTTTGCAATTGCGCTTGAGGTTCGCCCGTTTCAAGATCCCAAACCATCGCTTGATTGCCGCCGTCAGAAGTAAAAGCCAGCTCGCCATCGCGTTGTAGAGCGACTCGTACTACTCTTTGTTCATGCTCAAAGGTGCGCAATACCAAGCCCGACTCGGTATCCCAAAGATAGGCTTTGTAGTCGTTCCCCCCCGATAAGGCGTAGCGTCCATTGGATGAAAGGGACACGGAATTCACTTTTTCTCGGTGAGCGAGGAACTCCAGACGGCGTCCGGTGACTAAGTCCACATAGATGGCTTTGCCATTAGAAAGGCCAAGCAGTACTTTTTCACCATTGCTAGAGATATCGACATCGCGAATTAAGCCATCGGAGATAGACCATAGCCCTTCAGCTTGTGTCCAAGATAAGTCCCAAACGGCGAAGTTCATCTGGCTAGCGGTAATGGCAAAACGGCCATTGTCCGAGATACGGATACGCGATACTTGGTTTTCTAACTGGTCTTGTGGACCAAGTTGAGCCAACTCTTGATCTTCGGCGAGGTCCCAAAGCAGCAGTTGCTTTTGCTGAGAGTAGAGAAGGGCGAAGCGTCCATCTCTACTGAGTGCAAAGCTGGTGGCACCATTGGGCTCAATTTCCCAACGCTGCTCATCATCTTGGAAGAAAAAGCAACCATTTAACAAGGTGATGACAATTGTACATAGCAATGAGTGGAAAAATATTCGCATCACATCTAATAATCCGGTTTGTGTCGAAAGACATATGACTAGTATATTGTTATAACTAACGTATTCACACCAATCTAATCATTAGATTTGTGCACAATAACCAATGGCTTGGCCATTAATTGGAGAATTCAATGAAATCAGTTTTAAAAGTATCACTGCTTGCCGCAACGGTTATGCTAGCAGTTGGTTGTCAGAAAGAAGAACCAAAGGCAGAAGCTCCACAGGTAGAAGAAGTTAAAGTTGAAGCAGTAAACTTTAAAACAGAAGATGACAAAGCGGCTTACGCAATCGGTGTATCTTTCGCTAACTACCTAAGCACAAGCATTGATAAGCCAAGCGAGTTAGGTATCAACCTAGACAAAGATATGGTTCTTCAAGGTATCGAAGACGTATTCGCAGAGAAAACAGCACTTAACGAAGAAGAAACTCGCGCAGCTCTTGAAGCTCTAGACAAGCGTGTTGCTGAAACGATGCAAGCACAAGCGGCAGAAAAGTCTGCAGAAGTGAAGAAAGCCGGTGATGACTTCCGTGCTGAGTTCGCTAAAACTGAAGGCGTTAAGCAAACTGAATCTGGTCTACTTTACCAAGTAATGACTGCTGGTGAAGGCGCTTCTCCAAAAGACACTGATACCGTTCAAGTACACTACAAAGGTACGCTAACAGACGGTACTCAGTTCGACAGCTCTTACGATCGTGGCGAACCAGCAACATTCCCACTAAACCGCGTAATCCCAGGCTGGACTGAAGGCGTACAACTAATGCAAGTTGGTTCTAAGTACAAGTTCGTTATCCCGCCAGAGCTAGCATACGGTGAGCAAGACACACCGACTATCCCTGCTAACTCAACGCTAGTATTCGAAGTTGAACTACTAAACATCGATAACGCTGAAGCAGCTCCTGCACAGTAATATCGGTTAAAAGCCTCGTACTAAAATACGTTGATTGAATAAAAAGCCTAACTTTGAGTTAGGCTTTTTTTATGATTTGAAGGTGAGTATTTGATTTTTAAACTTGTTCTAAATCACTAGTTGCAATGTTAGCTAGGTGTGCAATTAAAATTTTCTGATAAACTTACATAAATTTGTTGATTTTTCACACGAAGGTAAGGAATAAGTGACTACTACAGAAACAGTCAATGCAGATGTGTTACTTGAAATGGAATCAGTCCACGTTATGCCATTCAGTGAACACGATAAAATCATTCTAAGATCTTATGAGGCCGTTGTTGACGGTATTGCGAGCCTTATTGGTCCGTTTTGTGAAATCGTTTTGCACTCTTTAGAAGACCTCAATACTTCTGCGATTAAAATTGCCAACGGCGAAAATACAGGTCGTCAGGTTGGCTCGCCGATCACCGATCTTGCATTGAAGATGCTAAAAGATATTGAAGGTTCTAAGCGTAACTTCTCACGTTCATACTTCACTCGCGCTAAAGGCGGAGTGTTGATGAAGTCGATCACGGTTGCTATCCGCAACGGTGAAGACCGAGTGATTGGTCTACTGTGTATTAACGTCAACCTAGACGCGCCATTCTCACAAGTACTGCAATCGTTCATGCCTACGCAAGACGCAGACGAAGCCGCATCATCGGTTAACTTTGCTAGTGACGTTGAAGAACTTGTTGACCAAACGGTTGAACGCACCATTGAAGAAATTAACGCTGACAAATCGGTATCGAACAATACTAAGAATCGTCAGATCGTGATGGAGCTGTACGACAAAGGTATTTTCGATATTAAAGACGCGATTAACCGCGTTGCTGAGCGACTGAACATCTCTAAGCACACCGTGTACCTATACATCCGCCAACGTAAAACAGAGGATGAAGAGGGTTGCTAAGCTATACACTCCTAGTTAATGGGCCGGTCTATGGCTCACAATCAGCAAGACGTGCCTACCAGTTTGCCGTGGCTCTGATTCAACAGGGTCACAAACTTCACAGCGTATTCTTCTATCAAGATGGCGTCAGTAACGGCTCGGACCTTACTGTACCGGCTAACGATGAATTTGATTTAGCTTCTGCTTGGCAAAAGCTGGCTGATGAACACGATGTTAGCCTTGAAACCTGTGTGGCAGCTGCGCTAAGACGCGGAGTGATTAGCTCTGAAGAAGCAAAGCAACATCAACTAAGTGCCTCTAACCTAGCCACGGGATTTACTCAGGCCGGATTAGGGAGCTTATCGGAAGCGCTACTAACGCAAGATAGGGTTGTGCAGTTTTGAGAAAGTTAGCCTTTATATTTAACAGTTTCCCTCATACGACCGCTGCGGGTAGAGAAGGGTTAGACGCATTACTTGCTGCCTCCGCATACAGTGACGATATCGCCGTGTTCTTTGTTGGCGATGGCGTGACACAGCTTCTCAAGGCGCAGCAGCCCGACGAAACACTATCGCGTGACTATATCTCTGCATTCAAACTTATGGACCTGTACGACATCGAACAGGTGTATGTGTGTCAGCGTAGTCTGAGTCAGTTTGGTCTTTCAGCAGACAACCTGCTAATCGATGTGACCACCGTTGAAGCCGACGAGTTAACGCAAAAGTTAGCTCAGTGCCAACAGATCCTGACTTTCTAGGGGGCGCTATGCTTCATATCGTAAAATCAGTCGACAAACTTAAACTTGCATTGACCTATTCTCAGCCACAGGACCAGTTCCTTTTGGTGGAAGATGCAGTGTATGTTTGCCTTCCTAATCATGAGTTATTCACTCAAATCTGCGCAGTAGAGCAGGTGTCGGTGTTAAAACCAGATCTCGATAGCCGAGGTTTACAACGACTTGTCTCAAGTACCATTGATCAAGTTGACTTCGATGGCTTCGTTAAACTGACGGTTTTGAACGACAAATCAGTGACTTGGTAAGCGTCTTTTATCAGTTTGGTTAAAATTAGACCATCCTGAGCTCTAGACGGCTAAAAAAGATCTGTATATTTCTTGACACACCTCCCACTGCTGAATAGAATTTTGCGTCCCTAATTACGACTTGTGATTAGGGATAGATTTTTCACAAAGCTTACTTTCAAGTAAATTTCAGGAGCTAGTTAATGGCAACTATTAACCAGTTGGTTCGCAAGCCTCGTGTAAAGCAAGTTGTTAAAAGCAACGTGCCTGCACTAGAAGCGTGCCCACAAAAACGTGGTGTATGTACTCGTGTTTACACTACTACACCTAAAAAACCTAACTCGGCACTACGTAAAGTATGTCGTGTACGTCTAACCAACGGTTTCGAAGTAACTTCGTACATCGGTGGTGAAGGTCACAACCTTCAAGAGCACAGTGTTGTACTAATCCGTGGCGGTCGTGTAAAAGACCTTCCGGGTGTTCGTTACCACACTGTTCGCGGCGCGCTAGACTGTGCTGGCGTTAACGACCGTAAACAAGGTCGTTCTAAGTACGGTGTGAAACGTCCTAAGTCTTAATGCATTTTCTTTTTTTTAAAGAAAGCGTTAAGTAAGGCCAAACACTATTTTATTTATTATTCTGAAAAGTTTTGGAAAAAACCTGAAGAAGACAACGGAGAATATCCATGCCACGTCGTCGCGTAATAGGTCAGCGTAAGATCCTTCCAGATCCTAAGTTCAAATCTGAATTGCTGGCAAAATTCGTTAACATCCTTATGGTTGACGGAAAGAAATCTACTGCAGAAAAAATCGTTTACACTGCACTAGATTCAATGGCTGAGAAGTCTGGTAAAGACCACTTAGCTGTATTTGAAGAAGCTCTTGAAAATGTTCGCCCAGCGGTAGAAGTTAAATCTCGCCGTGTAGGTGGTTCAACTTACCAAGTACCTGTAGAAGTTCGTCCGGTTCGCCGTAACGCTCTTGCTATGCGTTGGGTAGTTGAAGCTGCGCGTAAGCGTGGTGAAAAATCTATGGCTCAACGCCTAGCTGCTGAAATGCTAGACGCGTCTGAGAACAAAGGTACTGCGGTTAAGAAACGTGAAGACGTTCACCGCATGGCTGACGCAAACAAAGCGTTCGCACATTACCGTTGGTAATACCTTTTTAGTGCTGCAAGGTTCCTTGCAGCACTTCTTTAGTTCCTATGCTTATGCTAGGAACTATTGCTATTTCTAGGGCAAGCAATTTTTAGCGAAGCATCGCTTTAACGCATAATCTAGGCATAGCAATAGTCCCTAAGTCTCTAATAAGAGGATTCAACCGTGGCTCGTAAAACTCCTATAGAGCAATATCGTAATATCGGTATCGTTGCTCACGTAGATGCAGGTAAAACAACCACAAGTGAACGTATTCTGTTCTATACCGGTCTTTCTCACAAAATCGGCGAAGTTCACGATGGTGCAGCAACCATGGACTGGATGGAGCAAGAGCAAGAGCGCGGTATTACGATCACTTCAGCAGCAACCACTACGTTTTGGCGTGGTATGGAAGCTCAGTTCTCGGACCACCGTATCAACATCATCGACACTCCTGGACACGTTGACTTCACAATCGAAGTTGAACGTTCTCTGCGTGTACTTGATGGTGCAGTTGTTGTGTTCTGTGGCTCATCTGGTGTTGAACCTCAGTCAGAGACAGTGTGGCGTCAAGCTGATAAGTACCAAGTTCCACGTATGGTTTTCGTTAATAAAATGGACCGTACCGGCGCAGACTTCTTGCGCGTAGTTGAACAGATCAAGGACCGTCTAGGCGCAACTCCTGTTCCAATTCAACTGAACATTGGTGCTGAAGAAAATTTCCAAGGCGTTGTCGATCTTATCAAGATGAAGGCAATTAACTGGAACGAAGCTGACCAAGGCATGACTTTCACGTACGAAGATATTCCTGCAGACATGCAAGAAATGGCTGAAGAATATCGTACAGAACTTGTTGAAGCTGCTGCAGAAGCAAATGAAGAGCTGATGGATAAGTACCTTGAAGAAGGTGAACTAACAGAAGCTGAAATCAAACAAGGTCTTCGTACTCGTACCCTTAATAATGAAATCGTACTCGCTACTTGTGGTAGTGCATTCAAAAACAAAGGTGTACAAGCTGTTCTAGATGCAGTTGTTGATTTCCTTCCTTCTCCAGTCGATGTCCCTGCAATTAAAGGTATCGATGAAGATGAGAATGAAGCAGAGCGTCACGCAGACGACAAAGAACCGTTCTCAGCGCTAGCATTTAAGATTGCAACAGACCCATTCGTTGGTACTTTAACTTTCATCCGTGTTTACTCTGGTGTTGTTGAAAGTGGTAAAACAGCTTACAACTCTGTGAAGAAACAACGTGAACGCTTAGGTCGCATTGTTCAAATGCACTCAAACAAGCGTGAAGAAGTAAAAGAAGTACGAGCAGGTGACATCGCAGCCATTATTGGTCTGAAAGATGTGACTACTGGTGAAACCCTTTGTGACCAGAACCATAAGATTGTTCTTGAGCGCATGGAGTTCCCAGACCCAGTTATTCAGATCGTTGTAGAGCCAAGCTCTCAAGCTGATCAAGATAAAATGACTATCGCTCTAGGTAAACTAGCAGCGGAAGACCCATCGTTCCGCGTTGATATGGATGCGGAAACTGGCCAGACTCTGATTTCTGGCATGGGTGAACTACACTTAGATATCATCGTTGACCGTATGAAGCGTGAATTTAGCGTCAACTGCAACGTTGGTAACCCGCAAGTGGCTTACCGTGAGACTATTCGTGGTACTGCGAAAGCGGAAGGTAAATTTATCCGTGAACATGGTGGTAAAGGTCAGTACGGTCACGTATGGCTGAAACTGGAACCATCAGAAGCTGGCGAAGGCTTTGTCTTTGTGGATGAAATTGCCAATGGTATCGTACCGAAAGAGTTTATCGCTTCAGTTGCTAAAGGCGTTGAAGAGCAGATGAACAATGGTGTGCTTGCTGGCTATCCAGTTTTGGATATCAAAGCTACACTATATGATGGTTCTTACCATGAAACAGATTCAAGTGAGATGGCGTTTACAATCGCTGCCTCTATGGCTTTCAGAACGGGTGCACTTGAAGCGCAACCAGTTTTGCTTGAGCCTATGATGAAAGTTGAAGTAACTACTCCAGAAGACTGGATGGGTGACGTTGTTGGCGATATTAACCGTCGTCGCGGCATCATCGAAGGTATGGACGAGGGGACAGCTGGCCTGAAGATAATTCGTGCACAAGTTCCGTTGTCTGTCATGTTCGGTTACGCAACTGATTTACGTTCTGCGACACAAGGTCGTGCTTCTTACTCTATGGAGTTTAGTGAGTACGCTGAAGTGCCTAACAATGTTGCAAAAGCAATCATTGCAGAGCGTGGTTAAACAAAAGGAAGGCATTTTTTTTCATTTTTTGAAAGAACAATGCGTCCAAATATTGCGCTAACGAGAGTTGGCGCATAAAATAGCAATTTCTGGCGCGTCTCGCTCAATAATGAACGTGGCGAATCATAACTAGGAAGGAACACGATTGTGTCTAAAGAAAAATTTGAACGTACGAAACCGCACGTAAACGTTGGTACTATCGGCCACGTTGACCACGGTAAAACAACTCTAACTGCTGCTATCTGTACTACTCTTGCAAAAGTATACGGCGGTGTTGCTAAAGATTTCGCATCTATCGATAACGCTCCAGAAGAGCGTGAGCGCGGTATCACAATCGCAACTTCTCACGTTGAGTACGACACTCCAGCACGTCACTACGCACACGTAGACTGTCCAGGACACGCGGATTATGTTAAAAACATGATCACTGGTGC
>NZ_JAKJSX010000016.1:0-129618 GCF_050337435.1 Vibrio satsumensis
AGTTAAGTTAAGAGAACAACCTAGTTGATGGGCTTATGGGAAAACATCAATTTAGGCTTACTTTGTGAAGAGTAAGACACACCCTGGAGGGGTTCCCGAGTGGCCAAAGGGAGCAGACTGTAAATCTGCCGGCACTGCCTTCGATGGTTCGAATCCGTCTCCCTCCACCATATTCTTCTTACCTCTTTCGAGAGTTAAGAGAACAACCTAGTTGATGGGCTTATGGGAAAACATCAATTTAGGCTTACTTTGTGAAGAGTAAGACACACCCTGGAGGGGTTCCCGAGTGGCCAAAGGGAGCAGACTGTAAATCTGCCGGCACTGCCTTCGATGGTTCGAATCCGTCTCCCTCCACCATATTCTCCTTAATTGGAAAATCGAAAAGCCAACTCATTGAGTTGGCTTTTTTCGTTTCTGTGTATAATATTTCACTGTACCCGTTACCTTTCTCGCTCAACGCTCTGATAATCTATCATCCAAGTTAAGAAACTTATCTCAACAACTGAATTAAAACCAAATATGCAGCTACAAACCCTAGGAAAAGGTCGCTTCGAAACTGAGTGGACCGAAGACAAGCAACTAATCGAACAAACCATTCGTGATTGTATTTGTACGAGCAGAATATTTCAGGAAAATGAGAAGTTATTAACTCAAGGAGAGCATGTAGAGAACCTATACCTTGTCGATTCAGGAAGGGTTTCTATGGGGATGACGGCTCGAAACGGTAAAACATTTTTGCTAGGTACCCTCGAGTGTGAGCAACAAGTTTTCGGAGAGATGGAGTTCTTTACCGGATACCGCTGCCAGATGGATATTATGCCAATCGAGCCTGTCAGCGTATCTATCATTGATGCACAAAAACTAAAGAAATATTTGTTAGAGCAACCTAAGCTCTCTCTTTATTTCGCCAGTGCTATCGCTATTGACTATCAAGACACCGTCGAGATCCTAACAAGGCGTCTTCTGTATCCGATCACTTACAATGTTGCCTACGACATTTATCATCAATATTTGAATGACTTACCCGTCGATGGCTTTCAAAAAAACTACCTTGAAGCAGAACGTTTTGCTACAACTGATAGAGTCTACCGCCGCGCAGTGAAAGAGCTTGAGAGCAAAGGTTTTATAGCGAAAGAAAAGAAAGGCTTAAGGATTCTTGATCTAGAAGGGCTTAGAAAGTTTGCGGAACAATAAAGGCCTGCGCAAATGCAGACCTTTTCGGGGTCACTTAAACCGATAACTATTTATGCAGTTTGAGTTTGATTGGCTTGGCTTGCTTTGTACTTTGTAGATGCAATAAGCATCACCAACACAACAGCATAGATAGCAGGGATGGCATACATAACCGTTTGTAAGCCAACAATACTTTCCATCATAGAGCTAATCGCAGGGCTAAACATTGCACCAGCACTGCCACTAACCAATATATAAGAAACATTCTTACTTGATGCATTGCGAACAAATGACACACCATAAGCAATGAAAGCATTATAAAGTGCGGCGCAAGCAAACCCGTAACCATAAGTCAGGTAAGAGAGCCATTCTAGTTTGTTTGTCGTTACAATGACGCTCGTTATCACCATTGCCAGCGTAATAATCGTCAATAAGAAATACTGAATCTTCATGCGCGACACAATGACAGTCGAAACTAAAGCACCAACCAACGCTGCTGACCAATACTGAGTAATAATGTTACCCGCTTGTTCAAATGGAATATCAAACTTCTCTTTCACAAACATTGGAGCCCAAGTTAAGAAAGTATAAAGGGCAAGCATTCCTAAGAATAATCCGATACCACCACTGATAATGCCAAAGTTCCATTCAGACTTTGATTCAGTTTGTGTTGCGCCTTCACCACCACACTGGCTGAAGTTAGTCAGCAAAGCGATAAACATTGTTGCCAAAGCAACTACGCCAACACTCAAGTAACTGATGCTCCAGTTCATAGCATTAGTAAGTGCGTAAGTGGTAATCAGAGGGAACACAACACCTGCAATGTTAAATGTCGCGTCTTGTACTACTAACATTGTGCTCTGAATTTTGTCTTTCCATAGTGAAACGACAATAGTACCAGCGATACACAGACCAACACCGCCACAAAAACCAATGATAGTCATGCATAGCATCACGATAGATAACGAAGGTGCTATGTAAAGGCCTAATGAGGACAGCGCGATAATGCCGTAGCACAGTACCGTCATGCGTTTAATACCGACTTTTTCAATTAAGAAGAAAGCCGCAATAGTTCCGGCAAGTGCTCCGCCATTTAATAAAGAAAATATTGATGCTACTTCATTTACATTCGCGTTAAATGCATTGGCTATTGGCTCGACCAACATACCAAATTGTGTCGCAAAGCCCGCCATAACAAAATTAGCGAGGAAACTGATAGCAGTGAGTGTCATTTTATTTTTCATTGTTCACTCCAAGGGCTCGTAGGTTAGATGTTTTTATTTGGGAGAGCTTAACGTTAAGCCCTCCACACAGGCTTAAGCTTTGATTGCCGTTTCTAAAGCAATTTCAATCATGTTGTTGAATGAAAGCTGACGCTCTTCTGCTGTCGTCTCCTCACCCGTGATACAATGATCAGACACCGTCAGGATCGCTAATGACTCAATACCAAATTGTTGTGCTAGCCCGTATAAGCCTGCAACTTCCATATCGATACCAAGCACTCCAAAACGCTCCAAGGCAGGGATAAGGTCTTCATCAGGATCGTAATAAAGGTCGCCAGTGAACACGTTGCCAACTTTTACGTCTATATTCTTCTCTTTTGCTGAAAGGTAAGCATTATGTAAAAGCTCAAACGTTGCCGATGTCGCCATGTGATAGCCACTGCTGCGCTTGGCATTAGTTGGAGAGTCTGTACCGGCGGCTTGTGCCAAAATCACATCGCGCATCATCACATTTTTCTGCGTTGCCCCAACACTACCGATACGAATAATGCGCTTCACACCAAAGTCATTAATCAGTTCATGGCCGTAGAGAACCATTGATGGTACACCCATGCCATGCCCCATAACTGAGATACGCTGCCCTTTGTAATAGCCAGTGTATCCAAACATGTTGCGAATATCGGTCACGAGCTTTGCGTCTTCTAAGTAGGTTTCAGCAATGTATTTCGCTCGTAGTGGATCACCCGGCATAATTACCGTAGATGCGAAATCCTCAGCAGTGCCAGCAATATGTGCAGTCATAATGTTTCCTTATTTGTTTTGTTGGAGCAATCATAAGGAGCAATGGCACAAAGCATTGAGGACAAATGTCCGCTTTCAAAGTACTGCCTCTCAAATTTGAATCATCTCTAGCAAAACCATGGAACTCATTGTTCTAAGGGCCCGGACATTACTTACTGGCTATCCTAAAAACACAAAAAGCCCCTGCAGATTTCTCTGTAGGGGCTTTCAATTATTAGGTGTTATTCCGATTAACTACATCATATTGATGTTTAACTAAATCGTGGAATTAACCTTGAATACCAACAATTAACCATGGTGCATTTTGGGTCGTTAGATCACGCTCTAAATGCCAGATATCAGTAATGTCTTCTTCTATACCTTCAGCTGAATCACGGTAGCGACCACTAAACTGAAGGCTTAGCTGTGCTTTGCTACCGTCGTGGTCTGCACGAACGATTTCAGCATCAACGTACATTACGTCTGTGTGCTGATCACCATCTAGCTTGTTACGCTCAGCTTTCAGATCTTCAAATAGGCTTGGAGATACGTATTCTTCAATCGTGTTTAGCTCGTTGTGGTTCCATGCACCTTGCAGTGTACGGTAGTGCTCACGAGAGCCATTGATGAATGCCGCTTGATCAAAGCCCGGTGGGTAGTTATGTGGAACATCGCTTTGCGCACCAAAACCGAAACCACCAGCACCATTTTGTGAATGAGGTTGTGATTGAGGCTGTGCTTGCTCGAAGTTATGAACATTTGGCTGTTGCTTAGACTGTTCAAACTTATTCTGACCCATGCCGCCGAATGCCGGCTGTTGGCCACGTGTATTCTGCTGATTCATAGAGCCCTGCTTCGCGCCTAACATTCCACGTAGGAACTTAAACGCTAGGAACGCAATCAGACCCATGATCAGAATATCCATAAACTGGATACCTTCAAATGCGCCACCAAAGAATGCAGCTAAAAGACCACCAGCAAGTAAACCACCTAGCAAACCGCCCATAAGGCCTTTTTTGCTTGAGTTAGCTGCTGTGTTCTTACCCGTTTGATCTTGTCGGATCGAATTCGTGTTTTGTTGTTTTGGTGCTGGAGCCGTTTTAAAGCTTTTGCCAAATGACTTACCACCACCAAACTTTTTCGCTTCCGCGATTGGCGTCACCGCGACTGTTACCAACAGGATCGCGACTAGTGAGAAAAATCGTTTCATTATTATCCTTTATAGGGTTCTTTATCTTTCGACACCTTAATCATACTCGTTAACAAAGAACAATGAAATATTCACGGCGTTTACACATGTATCATAATATTGCGGCTATTAATTGATTACTAAACTAGCGAAGGGATTGACGGCACTCAGGGGCAGCATTAAAATATTGAACGATGTTCATTTAATAGAAACTACTCATGGCAAGACGAAACGATCATACTCGAGAACAATTAGTGCAACTAACCTTAAAGACGGTGACCGACTTCTTAGAAGAGCACTCCTATCACGAGTTAAGTTTACGAAAAATTGCCAATATGATTGGTTATGTACCAAGCACCTTGGTGAATGTATTTGGTAACTACAACTTACTACTTTTGCACGTTGTAGCTCAAACATTAGATGAACTGACGTCAGAGTCCGCTGCAGCGGTTGAACAATCGAGCACCCCCCAACAAGCTCTATTCAACCTTGCATACTGCTACCACGATTTTGCACAAAAACACCCTCACCGTTGGCAGCTTATCTTTGAGCACAACATGAACGGTGAAAACCTTCCTGAATGGCAATCAAACCGCATCGATAGAATGACAGGCATGCTAGAGCAGCTGCTAGTAGCGATTGGCCCTGAACATACTAAAAGCGAAGTCGTTAAAGCCAGCCGTGTATTATGGTCTGGAGTACATGGAATTACTCTACTTAGCGTTGATGATAAGTTTTTCGCCGCTGAGCCAATTGATGGTAAAGAGTTGATCAATAACCTAGTCTCAAACTACTTAGCCAACTGGTAATCATCCAAGGAAAGACAATGAACAACAGCAGCCAATCTTCGCTGTTAATGCAAAAAAGGTTCCTACCCTACTTTATTACTCAATTTCTAGGAGCCTTTAATGACAACATATTCAAAAATGTCCTGTTACTGTTTGTTGCTTTCGCTAGCGTAGACACGCTGCCTATTTCCAGTAATTTATTCATAAATTTGGCCGCTGGCCTTTTTATTCTGCCCTTCTTCCTATTTTCTGCTTTGGCCGGAGTCTTGGCCGATAAATACGAAAAATCTTGGTTCATTCGCAAAGTTAAACTCCTTGAAGTGGTGATCATGTCACTGGGGGCGATCGGCTTCATCTACGAAAGTTACGGAATACTGCTACTGCTTCTGTTTCTAATGGGAACACAAAGTGCCTTCTTTGGCCCAGTTAAGTACGCCCTGCTTCCACAGCAACTAGAAACGAAAGAACTGGTATCTGGCAATGCGCTCGTCGAGACAGGTACATTCTTAGCGATTCTAATTGGAACTCTAGGTGCCGGTATTATTGCGTCTGAAGAAGAGGCGAAGCTCATTGCTGCGGTGTGTATTGTTTCATTCGCTGTGCTTGGCTATCTATCGAGCTGCTTTATCCCACAAGCGCCAAGCAATGCACCAGACCTTACAGTGAAGTGGCAACCTATAAAGCTCACCCGTGCAACACTGGCGATTGCCAAAAAAGACCGCCCAACCTTTCAAGCTCTGATGTCGATCAGCTGGTTTTGGTTCCTTGGTGCGGCTTACCTAACTCAGTTTCCAAACTTCACCAAACTGCACCTAAACGGCACAGAAAGCTCAGTCGCATTTTTACTGGCACTGTTCTCGGTAGGCATTGCGATGGGCTCTTTGGCTTGCGATAAGTTGTCTAATCATCGAATTGAAATTGGTATCGTGCCAATGGGCAGCTTAGGTATCTCGATCTTTGGCCTTTTAATGGCGATATCCATTCCAGAGTCTTTGCCTAACTTTAACTCTTTCCATCAGTTCGTGATGTATTCAGAGCTGTGGCCGCTGTTTGCTTATCTTCTACTACTGGGGATCTCTGGCGGTATCTTTATTGTTCCTTTGTATTCACTGATGCAATTACGTGCGAAACCAAATGAGCGTGCCCAAGTGATTGCAGGGCTCAATATTTACAATTCACTGTTCATGGTGGGAAGCGCAGTTTTAGGTATTGTTTGCCTTAGTGTTCTAGAGCTTTCAATTCCACAGCTGTTTGTGTTGCTCGCGTTGGGAAACACTTTGATTATGCTGTACCTGTTTCACCAGGTGCCTATATACGCTTTCCGTTTCTTTACATGGGTAGTCACTCACACCATGTATCGAGTGAAGCATAAGAACTTACATCACTTGCCAGAAAAAGGTGGCGCATTGATTATCTGCAACCATGTGAGTTATATGGATGCATTATTGCTGAGCGCCGTTTGCCCTCGCTTGATCCGCTTTGTGATGGAAGAAGATTACACCAAGTTGCCGCCTATTCGACGTTTCTTGAAAAGAGCTGGGGTGATTCCAATCTCCGCAACCAACCGTAGCTCTATTCGAAATGCTTTTAAAGAAGTAGAACGCGCCCTGCATGAAGGCCACATCGTGTGTATTTTTCCAGAAGGAAAGCTAACCTCTGATGGCGAAGTGGCTGAGTTCATGCGTGGTATGGAGCTGATCATCAAACGTTCTCCTGTCCCTGTGATTCCAATGGCTCTCAAAGGATTATGGGGCAGTTACTTTAGCCGTTACAAAGGCCGTGCCTGCAAAGGATTACCCACTCGCTTCTGGACTAAACTAGAGATAGAAGCTGGCGAGCCTATTTCACCTAAAGAAGCCTCTTGTGAAACTCTTCGACAGTCGGTGTCCAATCTTCGCGGCACCTTACGCTAAATAACCTTTACCGTATTCATATCAACTGAACAAGCGTTAAGTTTTCCTTAACGTTTGTTCAATTCATTTAGACTTACTTATCATTTTATTGAACGTATAGTGGTCTCATTACAATAACGTCACTACAAAACAAGACTCTAAATACAATGAACCTAAAAAAGTCCGTTCCGTTTTATCTCGCTGCACTATTTTGCTTAACGCCCTGGGTCAGTTCCCCGACAGCCCTCGTTATCGGTTTCCTACTGGCTAGTTTAGGTTTAGTTCCTGAACACTTGGAAGTCGGTAAACTCACCAAGAAGTTACTGGCCTACTCGATTGTTGGCTTGGGGTTTGGCATTCAGTTTGAAAAAGCATTAGCGGTAACAGGCGATGGTATTGGACTCATTGTAACGACGATTATTGGTACATTAGTCATTGGTTGGTTCTTGGCTAAACGAATGGGGCTAGACCGCACAACAGGCTACCTTATCTCTTCTGGTACCGCGATTTGTGGTGGTAGTGCGATAGCAGCTGTGGCACCCGCGATCAAAGCAGACGATGAACAGATTGGCTTGGCGTTAGCCACTGTATTTGTGTTGAACTCGGTAGCTCTATTCTTGTTCCCGATGATTGGCCATGCGCTTGAATTAAGCCAACAGACTTTCGGTACCTGGGCAGCAATCGCGATTCATGATACTTCTTCAGTTGTTGGTGCAGCATCAGCTTATGGTGAGGAAGCACTGACTACCGCGACAACATTGAAGCTCGCTCGTGCACTTTGGATCATTCCAATTGCTTTGGTTAGCGCTATGATCTTCAAAAGCGATCAAAAGAAGATTACCGTTCCCTACTTCATTTTCTTCTACTGTGCGGCTATCGCGGTAAGTGACTTATTGCCACAGTTTGAGATGGTGTATCAAGGGATCTTTGACGTGTCTAAGCGTGCGTTGGTTGTGTGTCTGTTCTTGATTGGCTGCGGCATCTCAGTAGAGAAACTGAAAGCGGCTGGGCCGAAGCCATTGATGTTTGGTATTTCGATGTGGGTGATGATTTCTACAGGTTCGTTAGCTTGGTTGACCCTCGCATAACCTCTAGGGAGTTAAATCTCTAACAACATCACGAAGCACAAAAAAAGGCAAAGCTCATATGGGCTTTGCCTTTATCATTTGTCATCTATATTGACCAAACTACTATTCAAACAGGGGCTTATCACTCTTATTGCTCTCTCTTTTCATTAAAACAAGTACCACAACCAACACAAATGCGGTGAGTTCAGCCAACGAGCGAGTCAACCCTGACGAAGTAACCGCTTGGCCTATCTGCAGTAAAACCGCAATGATGAGGGCAATTTTCATAATAAGACCTTATTCTATAATCCGTTATTTGTATGGCTTATTATGATGGATGGTTATAAAGATAATAAATTCTGTTTTGAACTATCTAATTGCTAAATTAACTAACCTAGCGTAACTGCCCCTCTAACCACTTAATAAAGGTTCTTACCTTAGGACGTTTTTCCGTGCCTAATGGGCAGATTAAGTCATACCCTTTGTCAGTATCCATACTCGGATAAGGCGTTATGAGCTCACCAGTCTCAATGTACTGCTTAACAAAATGATAGCGCCCCATCGCGACACCGATATTGCTGAGGGCACTTCTTACGCCCATATCCCGGTGGCTCACGCAGTAAAATTGCTCAAACAAGTTCACATCCAAGCCATGGTGTTTAATCCAACGCTGCCATACATCTGATCCTAGTGCATGAATGAAATTAATCCGGTGCAGCGATTCTAAGCCATCATCAAAGATGTCGTGCTCAGCCGCGTAACTCGGTGTACACACCGGAATATACTTTTCACCAAACAGGCGCTGTCGATGCATGTCTTTGAGATCTTCAGCACCATAGTAAATGGCGACATCGAGATGATTTTGATGAAAATCCTGCTCTTCTTGCGAGAAGATGTTGAGATTAAACTTTGGGTATCGCTGTTTAAAATCAGCCAATCTTGGCAGTAACCAACTGTTGGCAAATGCAGGACTAGTACCGATATTGATCTGTCCATACAAGTCTGTGTTGGTAATGTCTTCGATCTCACCAAAAATAGAGCTTAACGACTTGGATAACGTTCGTTGAAAACGCTGGCCTTCTTCAGTCAGTTCCAGTTTACGAGTCCCTCGCACAAACAAGTTAAATCCGAGTTCACCTTCTAACACTTTGATTCGATGGCTAACGGCTCCCTGAGTCAGATGCAACTTTTTCGCCGCTAGCGTAAAGCTCATTTTCTCTGCAGCAACATTAAAAGTATGAAGATTTCTAAGTAAAGATTGATGGTTAGCCATACGAACTCATGCATTAAAAATTTTAATTCATACTACTACCCGTTTCGTTTGTTTGCATTAAGAAATAAGTTTTTAATAGCCGAAGTTACTTAAAACCCTGCCTCGTTCAATCTTTGACTCCATACGTTGACGAGCAGAAACATTAAAAAAATTAATTACAAACTTAGGGGCACATATGAATATACTCGGGTATATGCAAAAAGTAGGTAAGGCATTAATGGTTCCCGTAGCCACACTGCCAGCTGCAGCAATCCTTATGGGGATCGGCTATTGGCTGGATCCTGTTGGTTGGGGTTCAGAAAGCATCTTAGCCGCATTCTTGATCAAATCTGGTGGTGCGATCATCGACAACATGGCAGTTCTGTTCGCGGTGGGTGTCGCATTTGGTTTGAGCCGAGATAAAAACGGCTCAGCCGCATTGTCTGGTTTTGTGATGTTCCTCGTCGTCACCACGCTACTTGCTCCAGGCTCTGTCGCTCAATTAATGGATGTTGAACTAAGTGAAGTGCCAGCAGCATTTGGCAAAATCAGCAACCAATTTGTGGGTATCATAGTAGGTATCATCTCAGCTGAGATCTACAACCGCTACTCAACCGTTGAACTTCCTCAGGCTTTGGCGTTTTTCAGTGGTAAGCGTTTGGTTCCTATCCTGACTTCAATCGCAGGTATGGCTCTCTCTTTTGCTCTACTATACATCTGGCCAGCTGTTTATGACGCTCTGATCGTTCTAGGTATAAAGCTAGAAAGCATGGGCGCAGTTGGCGCCGGTCTGTTTGGTTTCTTCAACCGTTTGTTCCTATCAGTTGGTATGCACCACGCACTTTACCCTGTGTTCTGGTTCGACGTTGTAGGCATTAACGACATTCCAAACTTCCTAGGCGGTGCACAATCTATCGCTAACGGTACGGGTATTCCGGGTAAAACAGGCATGTACCAAGCGGGCTTCTTCCCTATCATGATGTTTGGCCTACCAGCAGCAGCATTGGCGATGTACCACTGTTCTGATGCGAAAAATAAGAACCAAGTATTCGCTATCATGCTTGCGGCGGCTATGGCTTCATTCTTCACAGGTATCACAGAGCCGCTTGAGTTCAGCTTCATGTTCCTTGCTCCGGTACTGTTCCTACTACACGCTGTGTTAACAGGTTTGTCGCTTTACATTGCGGCAAGCATGGAGTGGATGGCAGGCTTCGGATTCTCTGCTGGCTTCGTTGACCTAGTACTATCAAGCCAAAACCCACTAGCGGTTAACTGGTACATGCTACTGGTTCAAGGTGTAGTGTTCTTCGCACTTTATTACTGCATTTTCCGCTTCGCTATCATCAAGTTCAACCTACGCACTCCGGGTCGTGGTGAGGAAATGGAAGCAGAAAGCGAGACTGCATCTCCTGAAGCATTAGTTAACCTAACCAACAACTACATTGAAGCGATTGGTGGTGCTGACAATATCCTTGAAGTCGATAACTGTATTACTCGCCTACGCCTAACAGTAAAAGACTCATCAATCGCCGACAGTGACAAACTGAAGAAACTGGGAGCGGCAGGTGTGGTTCCGGTGGGTAAAGGTGGACTGCAAGTTATCATTGGCTTAGGAAAAGTGGATAAGGTCGCAGAACAAATGAAGAAGGCACTCGCTTAACTCGGCAGCTTTGATGACAAGATAAAACAGTAAGAATTTGTGATGGCTTCACCACCATCACAATCCCCTGAAGCGCAATTACGACTAGTCACCGTGTATTGCGCTTCGTTTTATTTAGGGCGAACCTCTTGTAACCACTGTGCTAATCCCGCTCTCGATACCTTGATGCCTAGTTGTTCTTGCTCTGGCATACGGTAATACTCGATAGGAAGTTTAAATCGCTCCAAGCTTCCTTGTAGCTGTTCAGCAAACCATGCTTCGGTTGGCATTTCATCACAGTCAACAATCGCAACGGGTCTAAAGCCAAATTCACTGTCTTCAACGGGTATGATAAAGGCTTGCTTAACCTCAGGCAGTTGACTGAGTGATCGCTCAATTTCTTCACAGTGAATATTCTCACCGCCAGAAATAAACTGATTGTCGGCTCTGCCAATAATCGACACTTGCTCTCCATTCCATTGACCAAGATCTTTACTATCAAACCAGCCATCATCATCCACCAATGGAGTTAAAGTGCCTTGATAGTAGTAACCAGAAGCGAGGGTATTGCCTCCAATATAGATACGTTGGTTTTCAATTTTCAATTGACGATGATTCAGCACAAAACCGGCAGTGCTGCTCGCATCAACAGGCTTTGCCGTCACCGTTGAGGCCGCTTCTGTCATGCCGTAGCCAAGCCATGTTTCGATACCCATTTGTTGAGCCTCAAGCCCTAGCGCTTCTGGAATATGACTACCACCTAAAAGCACATGAGTTAAAGTAAGTGCTTGCTTACCCTTTAATAACCTATGCAGTTGCGTAGCAACTAACGAAGCATGGCTACAACCTTCAATGTCTGATTCAAGCTTACCAGAACCTATTTTTATACAGCCACCAGCAACGAGCCAACGATGAACAACCGCCAGACCAGATACATGGTACATAGGTAAACTCAGCAGCCACGTATCACTGCCTTTAAATTGGAAAACATCCAATAACCCGGCAGCAGAACATAGGTGCTGCTCAAGTGTGTGAGCCACCGCTTTCGGGTTTCCGGTAGAGCCCGAAGTAAATACGATACTCGCGAGGTTTTGAGGATTGAAATAAGAAAGTTCTGACGTTGCTGCTGGTTTGTCATCAACATTCAAGTCACTCAAGCAAGGCAATGTAAGTAACTGAGTGTTTGGTTCAGCAATGTCTGATTGATTTAAACCACTACTTTCTAACAACCATAGATAACGCCTAGCCGACGGCCTATAAAGCGATTCAAGCTTTTGTACTAAGCGAAGTGATGGCTGAGGCATAGTGAACGCGCAAAGCACGCCTAGGTTCAGTGCCGCTAGATAAACGGGGAGTACTTCTGCTTGGTTCCTACCAACAATGGTCAACACGTCGCCTTCCAAGAGGCCTTGTTCTGATAGCTGTTGTTGGTAATCACTCACTAACGCCACAACTTGCAGCCAAGTATAAGCGCAGTTGGGAGTAACGAATGCTGTTTGATGTGGGTTCTGCTGCGCCCACTGTACCCAAAGCGGGTGATGATTAGATTGTGGGCGCATCATAAGATAACCAAGTTATAGGTTGAAAACGGTCTAAGCCAATCGAACGATCAGCCTAAGAAGACCAAATCAGTTGCTGCTGTTCAAGAGTAGCAACAGGAAGCTGGCAACCCGGCCATGAAACTTCTAACTGTTGCTGATACAAACCAATCGTATCAAGTCCCGGTACTTCATTAGGCAAGTACTGCTGTGCTAATCGCGCAATCTGAGTTAAGCCAAGGCTAGACTCAATACTTGAGCTTAGAACCGGCTTAATACCAAGCTGCTCCGCACGCTCAATGATTGCAACACAACGCTCTACTGAACCAATCAAGGTTGGCTTGATCACCACAGCCTTAACACCCGTTAAGTCGCTTAAATCAAATTCAGGGTTACGCACCGCTTCTTGCAGAGTTTCGTCCCAAGCAATCGCCACACCGTGGTCAATAGCAAAAGCTAAGCTGTCTTCTGGCTTTTGGCAAGGTTCTTCAATAAAGCTAATACGCTGACGCAGTGACGGCGAAATGTACTTAATGAACTGCTTCGCTTTTTCTGGCTTCCACGCACGGTTGGCATCAAGCCTTAGAGTCAAATCCGGAATCGATTCAAGAAATAAACTAACAAGCATGCCATCACGAATCGCTTCATACAGGCCGACTTTCACTTTCGCGACTTTCTCACCTTCCATCTCATTCAGCACCGGAATCAGTTCATCTGGATCTCCGGTACACAAAGGTGCCGCTTGGTAGTTACCTTCAGTGTTGAGTTCGCCTCGTAATTCCATCATCGCCATCGAAAAACCGAAGGCAACAGAAGGATATAGCTCATTAAAAGGCGTTTGAGGGTTGTTGTGACTCCAAAGCTCTAATTCATGTTGGAGCTGAATACCGGCTTGTTCGGCATCTTCTTGACTGAAGCCCGGCAGAGGTGCAACTTCGCCAAAACCAGTTTTACCGTCACACTCAAGTTGGATGATATAGCCAACACGTTCGTTCAACTTATTATCACGAAGAACCACTCCACTATCCATAGGTAATTGATAACGGTAGAGTTTAGCGTGACGCTGAGAATTCACTGAGTTCATAAAGTTTCCTAAAAAACGGGGAACATCAAAACAAAACGAGCCGCTATTAGCGACTCATTTTTAAGAGGAGAAAGACTATGGATTACGCGGGAACTTGTCGAAGTCCGGTCGACGTTTTTCGTTAAATGCGTTGCGGCCTTCTTGGCCTTCCTCTGTCATGTAGAACATCATGGTTGCGTTACCAGCCAACTCTTGTAGACCAGCTTGACCGTCACAGTCTGCGTTCAGTGCAGCTTTCAGGCAACGCAGTGCCATTGGGCTATGTTGAAGAACTTCACGACACCAACGAACGGTTTCTTTTTCTAGGTCAGCGACAGGAACAACGGTGTTCACTAGGCCCATATCCAATGCTTCTTGAGCATCGTAGAAACGACATAGGAACCAGATTTCGCGCGCTTTCTTCTGGCCAACAATGCGAGCCATGTAAGAAGCACCCCAACCGCCATCGAATGAACCCACTTTAGGACCCGTCTGACCGAACTGGGCGTTTTCAGCTGCAATAGTAAGGTCTGCCATCATGTGAAGTACATGACCGCCGCCTACTGCCCAACCCGAGACCGCTGCGATAACTGGTTTTGGACAAGTACGAATTTGACGTTGGAAATCAAGTACGTTCAGGTGGTGTGTACCTGAGTCATCTTGATAGCCGCCGTAGTCACCACGAATACTTTGGTCACCACCAGAACAGAATGCCTTCTCACCAAGACCCGTCAAAATGATCACGCCTACTTTCTCGTCGTAACGAGCGTCAGCCAGTGCATTAATCATCTCTTTTACGGTTTGTGGACGAAACGCATTGTGGACTTGAGGACGCGCAATCGTGATTTTCGCAATACCATCGTCAGACTTGTGGTACTGAATATCTTCATATTGACTGCTTTCATCGCTCCAGTTAACTGCCGCGTAAAGTTCTTCTTCTGTGATGCCTACTGTTTTAGCCATGGTGATTCCCATTGTTCTATTAGAGACCACGACTAACGAGTAGTCGTGACGGTGTTGCTCTGCTTTTTATAGTGCTTGATACGAGAGAACCGCTCAGTCAGATTAACGACGACTGGCGATACATTGGATTATCAGGTTAGAAAACAGCTCGGGTTGCTCAAAATGAACATTATGACCCGCGTAATCCACCTGACTATATTCAAAGCCACTATTCTCAGCTAGCTCCATGAATTTACGATCTTTTTTTCCACATACATAATGCAATAAATGCTCATGAGATTTCAATGTGGCACGTAAATCCGGTTGCTTAGCTAACGAAGTAGATAACAACATATTTGCTACGGATACACCAAGGTTACCACTACGCTTTATGACCAAAGTTTGTCTTTGCTCATGATTTAGTGAAGAAAAGACGCTTTGTTGATACCAATCGTCTAAAACATCTTCAATCGACTGCTGTGCAAAGCGAACAGCCCACTGCGTATCATGTACTAACCTTTGTGCTCTTTCTTCATCACATTCCAAGCCAAAGTTGCCACCTTCAATGATGACTTTCTCTAGATTGAGCGTCTCAAAGCAAGGGCTTGTCACCCCATACATTGCAAGCCTTCCGCCCATAGAGTACCCAATCACTACGATAGGGTAATCGGCAGGAAGATCGTTGAGCGCCAGTTGAGATGTGATGCACTGGACAATTTTCTTGCAGCAATGATCAAACCCTACTGGATCGATAAAGCGACTTTGTCCATGTCCGGGTAAATCTATGCAAAGGAGAGGAAAGTCCTCGAGGAATGGATGACATGCACTCCAATCATCCCCGCTTCCGAGTAAACCATGTAAAAAAACAAGCAAAGGTTTGTCAGAAGAATCTTGTACAGCTGGGTAATAATTGGAGTAAAGCATGTAAAGTCCTTAGGCTAATGCCTCGGTGAGCATTGAGCTGAATTGTCTCAGCAAAGTAGACGCTTGTTCGGGAGGTGTCTTAACTTCCACGATCAAGGTACCCTGACCCTGTTCGAAATGTTGTTCGATAATGGTTTGGTAGCCATTCAAGGTTTCTGGCGCAGCGTATCCAAGCTGGAATTGCGCAGCAGCGTATTCAAAACTGAAACCATGAGGCATTTGATAAAGTGACTGTTTCTGTTGCTCAGGTACCGGCAACAAATCAAAGATCGCACCACCATCATTGTTAGTCACAACAATAACCATCGGCGTTAAATTATGAGTCAGCAAAGCCAGTGAGTTGAGGTCGTAAAGCAGAGAAGTATCACCAATCAACATCAACAGAGGGTTCTGGTTAACTTTCACTACACCCGCAGCCGTTGCCACCAAGCCATCAATGCCCGATGCACCACGATTACTATAAACTTGATTCGCAGATATTGACGACAGCATATCCACCAGCCTTACCATCAAGCTGTTTCCCACAAACAACTCTCTGTCTTTAAGTCTAGACGACAAGTCAACTGCAACACTCAACTCTGTCAGTTGATCATTATTGGATATTTGTGCGAGTGCGAGTTGCTGAACGGTATTTGCAACCTTGATTAATGGCGTCGCCCAACCCGAATATTTGCCTAACAAAGTTGGCAGGTGTTGATCGGTGATCCATAACTCGATATTAGCAACAATATGAGTTTGCGGCAGATGGTCTTGGTTTATACGGTGCGCATCAGGTGAAACGACAACATATTGAGTGCTATCGAACAAAGCCGCTTGTGACTTAACCCATTGGTTTAATCGCTTAGAAACAATACGCTCACCAAACTGAAGAATGAAATCACACTGGTTGAGTTGCTGTTTAACGGAGTCACTCTGTAACCACAGATCATAATGCTTCCAATCACTGCTCACGCCCGATTGAGGGTCACAGAAAATCGGCCAACCCAAAGCAGAAGCAAACTGCTGCGCTTTTGTCGCCGCTTTTTTATCAATCGAACCAATAATCACCGCACCTTTACGCGCTAGATAATCGCCCGGCGCTAATGGCTGTACAGTCAAATGATTGGGTAAACAAGTATTAGAATACGGGCTTGTTGACGAGATCCACCTTGCGACACTGTTAGTGTAATCAGCATACATGTCAGCACTGTTCTTTGAATAGAGCGGCTCTGGAAACGGGCAATTAATATGAATCGCACCGCCAACATTGCGTTGTTTCGCAAGCGCGCTATCAACCGATGTTAGGAGCCAATTCAAAGAAACCTGTGTGGTTGGGCTTGGTAGATTTAAAGCACTTGCAACATGGGAAGAAAAGATACCCTGTTGTTGAATCGCTTGATTAGCGCCGCAATCCACTAAATCGAATGGTCGATCAGAAGTCAGTAGGATCAGTTTCTCTCGTGTCAAACCAGATTCAGCCGTCGCAGGAAGCAAATTCGCAACAGCGGTTCCTGATGTCACAATCACCGCAACTGGTTTATCACTTGCTTTTGCTAAGCCTAAAGCTAAAAATCCAAGACCACGCTCATCAAAGTGCGTGTGTAAGGTTAACTTGGGGTTGGCTTCAGCTTCGAGAGTTAACGGTGTTGAGCGAGATCCCGGTGCAACACAAACATGTTCAACACCACTGCGGGCTAACTCTTCTAGTAACGTGTGACACCAAACTCTATTTAATACGGCTTGGTCGTGAATCATGACGCCACACCCAGTGGTGGGTGATCAGAAATTAGGCTGAGTAAAGTAGACATCTTCTTGTTCAATTCTTGCCACTCATGTTCGGCAACCGATCCCGGCACGATCCCCGCGCCAGCAAACAGCTGTACTTGATCATTTACAATCAAGGCGCTTCGAATCGCTACGCAGAATTCAGCTCGCTGATGGCTGATATAGCCCACAGAACCTGCATACCAACCTCGGGCAAACGGTTCGTGTTCAAGAATAAAATCCATCGCTTCTTTACGCGGCAAACCCGCTACAGCAGCAGTTGGCTGTAATGCAGCAAGTAACTGCACACCATTAACACCATTATTAAGCTGAGCATGGATATTGCGCTTCAAATGCTGCACCTTACGCAAGCGCACTAGACGGGCATCCTTTTCAACATGGACCGTTTGAGAATGAGGAGTGAGACGCTCAATGATGTCGTCGACCACATACTGGTTCTCGTTGAGGTTTTTGCTGTCTTGTGAAAGCCAGTTTGCTAGCTCCATATCTTCGGTCGCGTTCTCGCCACGACCAATGGTCCCAGCCAGTGCTTCTGTATCGAGCTCAGTGCCATGTCGGCTATATAAGCGCTCAGGCGTTGAACCAATAAAGCTGTGTTTAGAATCCAGCACCAACATAAAGTGGAAGCTGTGGTGATTTTGCAGATAGCTCGCTTTAAGTAGTTGAGCAGCACATATAGGCGCATCAAGTTGCAGCGTGGTTTTACGCGCTAAAACCACTTTCTTATATTCTTCGTCACTGATGCCTTTGAGTACCTTCTCGACCAAACCGCCCCACTGTTCTCTTTCTGGAACGTGGTTAATCTGTTCAATATGAGCAGACAAGGGAGCCAGTATCGCCGCTTCCACAGAAAGCTTATTCAGAGCATTAATAGAAGAAACGCGATCAGGGGACAAGTTAACTGCCAGCGACCAAGTATTGTCAAAGCGGATCAATTCAACCTGAGGAAGGAAGAAAAACGACTCCATGCAACGACGGTTCTTTGCGGTGTGCCCGTCAAACGAGCGTCCACCCCAGATTCGTTGGTCTTCACCAAGAATCGCGTAAGCGGGTGCAGGATCTGAAAACGTATGTAACTGTCCGAGCGCAACCACCTCTTCACGAGTGTCGCGTGACTGCCAGTAGAACTTAGGAAAGAGCGGTTGAGCATGAAGCCATTCAATAAATGCAAACGATGGTTTTTGCGTTAGAACTTCAACACAACGAACTTCACTTGCTTGGGCATTTTGTACTCGCTCAATCAAAGCGGAGATAGTTTGTTGGAAATGTGACAAATCGACCTCGTTCACATCTAAATTATTATTATATTAGTTTGATACTTTATGGGCAGTACCCACTTAGATCAAGAATGTACTATATCTTTTCAACATTCCTGTGATTTTAAGCGATCCCGCCCCTTTATTCATCTTAGCCAATAACCAACAAAGCTATTAATTAAAATTTAGAAAAGAGTGACAACAAAAAGGCTAAACGTGACACTGAAATGCGACATTCATCAGATTTTTATTCTATCAAACGCCATTTTGCGGTACTTTAATAAAGTATTTAAATTAATTTCAGGAAATCGGCAATGCAAAATATCGGGATGTCGTCAAAACTCAACAGCGTATGCTACGAAATCAGGGGGCCTGTACTCAAACATGCTAAGCGCATGGAAGAAGAAGGGCATAAAATACTGAAGCTTAATATTGGTAACCCCGCCCCATTTGGTTTTGACGCCCCTGATGAAATCCTTGTTGACGTAATCCGTAACCTACCGACATCTCAAGGTTACTGCGACTCAAAAGGCATCTATTCAGCCCGTAAAGCGGTTGTTCAGCACTACCAGAAAAAAGGCCTACGTAATCTTGATGTAGAAGACGTTTACATTGGTAACGGCGCATCAGAGCTTATCGTTATGTCTATGCAGGCGCTACTGGATAATGGTGATGAAATCTTAGTTCCCGCTCCAGACTACCCACTATGGACAGCATCAGTGGCACTTTCTGGCGGTACTCCGGTTCACTACATGTGTGATGAAGATGCCGATTGGTACCCAGATCTTGATGACATGCGCGCGAAGATCTCTCCAAAGACTCGCGGCATCGTTCTGATCAACCCGAACAACCCAACAGGTGCGGTTTACAGCCGTGATTTCCTACTGCAAGTTGTCGAGATTGCACGTGAACACGGCCTAATCATCTTTGCTGATGAGATTTACGATAAAGTACTTTACGATGGTGCAGTGCATACCTCTGTTGCAACACTTGCTGAAGACGTATTAATGGTCACGTTCAACGGTCTATCTAAGGCTTACCGTGTATGTGGTTTCCGTGGTGGCTGGATGTTCTTAACAGGTCCTAAACACCTAGCAAAAGGTTATGTAGAAGGGCTAGAGATGCTTGCCTCGATGCGTTTGTGTGCCAACGTACCAATGCAGCACGCTATCCAAACGGCATTAGGCGGCTATCAGAGTATCAATGAGTTGATTCTTCCTGGCGGCCGTCTACTTGAGCAACGTGACCGAGCATGGGAACTGATTAACAAGATTCCTGGCGTTTCTTGTGTGAAACCAAAAGGCGCAATGTACTTGTTCCCTAAGATCGACACCAAGATGTACAACATCAAAGACGATCAGAAATTCGTACTAGACTTCCTTAAGCAAGAGAAGGTGCTATTGGTTCAAGGTACGGGCTTCAACTGGCCGAAACCGGATCACTTCCGCATCGTGACTCTGCCGCACATTGAGGATCTAGAAATCGCGATTGGTCGCCTAGAGCGCTTCTTGCAAACTTACAGCCAAGACGATCTCGTCGACGTTAAATAAACACAATGAAAGGTGGCTACAATTTGCTGTTTTAAAAGACTTTAACTTGTATTCAATCACTTCTATGCTTAAAAGGCTCCTGTTTAGGAGCCTTTTTTGTATCCGCTGTCTCGTACAGTTTGTGGCAAACACAAGGTACGAGTGGAGCACTCTCTAGATAGGACACTTATGAAACAGAGCCATTTCTTCGCCCATCTCGCACGCATGAAGCTGATTCAACGTTGGCCCCTGATGCGATCTGTTTCAAGCGAGAACATTTCAGAACACAGCCTACAGGTCGCTTTCGTTGCCCACGCTTTGGCGCTGATCAAAAACAAGAAGTTTGATGGTCAACTTAATCCTGAGCATATTGCTCTGCTTGGCATGTACCACGACACCAGTGAGGTACTGACAGGCGATTTGCCTACCCCCGTCAAATACTACAACCCAGACATCGCCCAAGAGTATAAGAAGATAGAAGCCGCCGCAGAGCAGAGACTGCTTTCGATGCTGCCAGATGAATTCCGAGATGACTTCGCCCCATTTTTAATATCTGGGACAGCGAGTAAAGAAGAGCAAAGCATCGTCAAGCAGGCCGACACCATCTGTGCTTACCTCAAATGCTTGGAAGAGCTCAGTGCGGGCAATCATGAATACGAGCAAGCCAAGCGCCGACTGGAAGAGACACTCGAACAACGCAAAAGCCCAGAAATGGACTACTTTCTCACCACATTTGCGCCAAGCTTTGAATTATCACTAGACGAGATAAGCTAGCTGGGTATAAGTTGTTTTTAATTAGCTAAATAAAATCAATTTGATAGGTGCTATTTTGAATTCTCTACTCGAACCACCCTTTGTACTCGAACAAGAATGGCAGCATCGAAATGACGATGAACATAAAATAAGACGAGATGATCACCGTAGCCCATATCAACGTGACCGAGCGCGCGTGCTTCACTCTGCTGCTTTTCGTCGCTTACAAGCGAAAACCCAGATTCATGGCACCATGGTGAATGACTTTCATCGAACACGCCTTACTCACTCTCTTGAGGCCGCCCAGCTTGGCACAGGTATCGTTGCTCAACTGAAGAAAAAGCAACCCGAGTTTCGAGACCTATTACCCTCAGACAGTTTAATTGATTCACTGTGTTTGGCTCACGACATCGGTCATCCACCATACGGACATGGCGGCGAAGTCGCACTCAACTATATGATGCGCGACCACGGCGGCTTTGAAGGCAACGCTCAAACGTTTCGCATTGTCACTCAGCTAGAACCTTACACTGAGAATCACGGGATGAACCTGTCTCGACGCACGCTACTGGGGTTAATTAAGTACCCTTCGCTGCTCAGTCAAGTCCAAGCGAGATTACAGTCTGAACCTGTAAAGCATCAACGACAGCTCCGAGCCAAAGATTGGATGCCGGCAAAAGGCATCTACGATCATGATGAAGAGTTGTTTAACTGGGTGCTTGAACCGCTTTCAAGCAGCGACCAACAGCTCCTAAAACAGAAAAGAAAAACGCATACCGAGCCACTTGAGCACAATAAGACCAAATATAAGTCACTGGACTGTTCGATCATGGAGCTGGCTGATGACATCGCGTATGGCGTGCACGATTTAGAAGATGCGATTGTGCTTGGTTCTGTGACCAAAGCTCAGTGGATCGAATCGGCTTACCCTCAGCTGAAAGAGATGGCCGACCCTTGGATTTGTGAACACCTAGATTCAATTACAGAGATGCTTTTCTCTGGTGAACAGTATCGTCGAAAGGATGCGATTGGTGGAATCGTCAACGCATTGTTGACCAGTATTTCAATTAAGCGAGTGGATGCTAGCTTTGAGAATGTGCTTTTGGCTTACAATGCGGTGCTTGAACCAAGCATGGACGGCACGCTTGATAAACTGAAACACTTTGTCAGCGAGTTTGTGATTCAAGTGCCTCAGGTTCAAGTCATCGAATACAAAGGCCAACAGATCATCATGGATATGTTTGAAACATTCAGCGCTGATCCTGAACGCTTGCTGCCACTGCCCATCAAGAAACAATGGCTACAGCATCAAGATGAGTCTCGAAAAATGCGCGTGATTGCGGATTACATTTCATCAATGACTGATGATCTTGCGCAGAAAATGCATCAGCAACTATTCTCGGCTCATACCGAGTTTTAATTCCTGACTCATTTTACTGAAACGGCTTAATCTAAGTAGTTTTTCTCAAACACACCCGGCGGCATTTGATTGATTTGAAACTGAATCATTTGGTCAAATGCCGTTAGCAAAGGGCTAAATTCGCCATCACTCTCTAACAAGCTAAGCAAATGATAGCCAGCTTCAACGGTTGAAAGGCTGTTTTCACTGGGTGCTTTGCGAATTCGGTAATTACCCTTGAGATCTTTGGGTAAGTGGACCGTGTTCAACGCATGCAAGTTATTCGACACTTGCCACATCTTGAATGCTTTCTTCCACGTCCCATCCAATAAAATCACACGTAGCTTCTTGCTTGGGTATGTTGCCGACTCAACAGACACAGAATTTTCACTTGGGTATAAAATCACATGTTGGTACTGTTCATCGGTCAGCAATGCGTTCAGTTGTTCGTTGTCTGAAAAGTCTTCACCAACAAGCGTCACGCTGTTTTTTAGAGATAACGATAGAATACGCGCGGTTCCCATCGGACGGTGCTCTTCTGATGGGTGCTGAAGAATGATAAGCTCAACATTCGATTCGAGTGGTGTAACCCACTGACAAATACAAGCTTTCAAAGCCTTGCTGCATTGGGGGCAATAACGAGACATGGATTTAATGTGTACCCTGTTTTAATTTTCACTTCACTTTTATGCGTCTTATTCCAATTTGAGCCAATACAAGCTTGGGTCGTATGGGATAGCAATGCGATTGCCGAGGGGCAATGGTGGCGGATCCTAACAGGAAACTTTTCACATACCAACTACTCGCACCTTCTGATGAATCTAGCAGGCTTATGGATCATCAGCTATCTGTTTCAACCGAGTAAACAACAGCTTGTTCTTGCTCTGCTTGTGATTAGTCTAGTGACTGGGATCGCTCTGTTGTTTTCGAGTATTCAGATCTATGTTGGCCTATCTGGCACTTTGCATGGGTTGTTTGGCTTATTCGCGCTCAGAGAGGCTTTAAACGGCAGGAAATCTAGTTGGCTATTAGTGTTGGGGTTAGTAGCTAAAATCGCTTGGGAGCAGCTTGTTGGCCCCTCTAGCACGACTGGCGAACTGATTAACGCTCGTGTCGCAATTGAAGCCCACCTAGCAGGTGCTCTGGCCGGGGGCTTCATAGCTATCGTTTTATACCTAACCAATAAAGAAACGGATCAAAGCTGAATTCTTTCGCGGTTCTTTTTAACTGTCGCTTCACCTATCCCTTTGACACTCGCCAAGCCATCAGCAGTTGTAAACGCCCCGTTCTGCTCTCTGTAGTCGACAATCTCTTGGGCTTTTTTGTCACCAACACCAACCAGTAGTGCTGATAGCTCTTCTGCTGTCGCGGTATTGATGTTAACCGTAATCTCAATGCCATCGTAAAGCTCAGCTTTAGTTGGGCTGTCTGCAAACACTGCAGGGCTTAAGAGCATCAGAAATGAAAGAAGTAGTGTTGAATATATCGTGCGCATAAATCGTTCCTTTGTACAAAAAAGGTAACTTATGCATTTGCAGCACTAGATAACACAATCACCAGACAAAAATAAAGCGGGTCTCCTAAGTGACCCGCTTCGTTATACATCTTGTTTTCATCAGTTTGTTTGTTGGCTCACAAATCTGATTTATCGAATAAACCTAATTTGCAAAACAACAACCATCGCATGTTGACTCTCGGTAGTCAGTAACCAAATAGGCTTAACTACCGAGCTAAGCTAACTCAAGCTAACCTGAGCTTACTGACCTTGACCCACTACGTAATATTCAACGTCTGCGTTTTTACGAAGTACGTTTAGTACGTTCGTCAGATCTTGTTGGTTGCCAACTCGCTCCAATTGTGCACCAATTTGAGTGCTGTAAGCTGGGTTGATTTCAGCCGTTACCTTAGAAAGCTCAACAACAACGATGTTACCGTCTTGGTCTTTAGATTGACCGAACACAGCTTGGCCTGCTTCTGGTTTCGCTAGAGCGAATACAGATGCTGCTAACGGAGAGTTGCGGTCAATCGTTTCAAGTTCAGTGAACTCAAGATTGTTGTCCGCTAGCACTGCTTCATTGCCTTGCTTTAGTTCGTTCACTAGAGAAACACCTAGTTCAACCGCTTGTTGCTCAGCTTGTACAGCAGACAATGCAGCGACAACTTGATCTTTCACTTCAGCTAGAGGAAGAACTGTCTCGTCGCGAGTCTCTTCTACACGAACAACGATCACGTGCTCAGGAGCCACTTCGATAACTTCAGAGTTTAGACCGTCTTCTTTCACTTCAGGGCTCAAGATAGCTTGCATAACTGCAGGCGTCATCAGAACTTCTGGAGCGTCAATTTGAGAGATGAAATCTGTTGTTGTGATCTTCGCATTGATAGCTTCTGCAGAATCATCAAGAGAATCTGGGAATTCAAACGCTACTTTTTCTAGCTCAGTTTGTTGCTCGTAGAACTGGTCTACAGCGTGCTGGTCTAGAAGCTCTTGCTTAATCTCTGCCGCTACTTCAGTGTAAGGCTGAGCTTGAGACGCTTTTAGTTCGTCGAGCTTGATGATATGGTAGCCGAAATCAGATTTAACTAGACCAGTCGTGTCACCAATATTCTCAAGAGCGAAAGCCGCGTCTTCGAATGCTGGGTCCATCACATCGCGTTCGATCCAACCTAGGTCACCGCCAACGTCAGCACTGCCGAAGTCGTCAGATTTCTCTTCCGCTAGCGTAGCAAAATCAGCGCCTGCATTTAGTTCGTCTAGGATAGACTGAGCTTTCGCTTCGTCATCGCCTTGAACTAAGATGTGGCTAACTTTACGTTGCTCTTCAGTTGAGTACTTGTCTAGGTGCTCTTGGTAGTACTTCTGCGCTTCTTCATCGCTTACTTCAAGCTGAGACTTAAGTGCTTCAGCAGAAAGCTCAATGTAAGATACCTTCGCTTGCTCTGGACGAGTATAAGCCGCAGGGTTCTCTTGGTAGTACTGTTCGATCTGTTCGTCAGTTAGCTCGATGCCTTTCGCAAGGTCAGCAACAGACAGTGTCACTGTGCGAATGTCACGAGTTTGTGCGATAAGCTTGCTCTGAGTATCGATTTCACCTTGAAGAACGAATTCACTGCCTTGAAGTGCAGTCACAAGCTGGTTACGCATTAGGTCACGACGCATGTATTCAGCGAAGCTCTCTGCGCTGAAACCTGCACGACGTAGTGCCGATTGGTAAACTTCTTGGTCGAATTGACCAGCTGTTTGGAACTGAGGCATTTCTAGAATCATGGTACGGATTTGAGAATCACTGATTCGTAGGCCTAAAGACTCAGCTTGCTGCTCAAGCAGTACATCGTTGATCATGCGATCAAGTACTGATTTACGGAAAGACTCTACGTATGCAGGGTCTGCAAGCATTTGAGCGAAGTAATCGCCAAGTTGAGACTGCATGCGATTACGTTCGTTTTGGTAAGCCTGTTCGAACTCACCACGAGCAATTTCTGTGTTGCCAACTTTAGCTGCTGCGTTGTTACCGCCACCGGTGATGTAGCTGCCTACACCTGCGAATACGAATGACAGGATAATCAACCCAAGGATAATTTTTACCGCGATGCTATTCACGCCTTCGCGTAATCGATCCATCATAATTTAAGTGCTCTCCGGATATGAAGCATTGGCTTCAAAATAAAAATCTATTCACGCGATATTATCAGAAAAAGAAATGCGCATCAGTAGGATGCGCATAATTTAAATAAGTTCAATGTGCTTTGTACACATACTGTTTAAGAATGAAACATCATTTTTCAAACAGTAAACGCATTTTACAGCCTTCCCCTCGCAAAACCGAGGTTTCAGCCGTAGAAATTAGTTACATGCGTCTTTAAGTGCTTTACCCGCTTTGAAGCCAGGTACTTTAGCTTCTGCGATTTGGATCTCTTCACCAGTTTTTGGGTTACGACCTGTACGAGCAGCACGAGTACGAACACTGAAAGTACCAAAGCCAACAAGTGCAACTTGGTCGCCTGATTGTAGCGTTGTGCCAACTGCTTCGATGAATGCGTCTAGAGCGCGGCCAGCTGAAGCTTTAGAGATGTCTGCGTTTTCTGCGATTGATTCTACTAGTTGTGTTTTATTCACTGTTTTTCCCCTATGTGTCATCTGTGACTACTTCTTGATGACTGTACGTTCCATTTTGGTTTTAATTTAGCCGCAAGCCTTATTGCAAAAGGGCTACCGCTTTGATCAATAACTTAGCGTCCAAAAAAAACGCTGACAAGCCTTTTCGGGCCTATCAGCGTAATTCTTTACTTATTTTTGCTATGCATCACTATTTTTTCACGTCAAACTCGACCCCTGACGGATCTCGTTCTAGCGCTACTTTGAGTACTTCATCAATCCACTGAACCGGGATCACCTTCAAGTCAGCGATTACATTGTCTGGAATCTCTTCCAAATCACGCTCATTGTCTTTCGGAATCAGTACTGTTTTGATGCCGCCACGGTGCGCAGCAAGCAGTTTCTCTTTCAAGCCACCGATAGGTAAAACTTCACCACGAAGGGTAATTTCACCTGTCATACCAACCTCAGCCTTCACCGGGTTACCCGTTAAGCTAGAGACAAGCGCAGTACACATCGCGATACCCGCACTTGGGCCATCTTTCGGTGTTGCACCTTCTGGTACGTGAACGTGAATATCGCGTTTCTCGTAGAAATCTGAGTTGATACCCAGTTTTTCAGCACGAGAACGAACCACGGTCATCGCAGCTTGGATAGACTCTTTCATCACATCGCCAAGAGAACCAGTTTGCGTTAGCTTACCTTTGCCCGGCATTGCTTCGGTTTCGATAGTCAGCAAGTCACCACCAACTTGAGTCCACGCTAGGCCTGTTACTTGACCAATACGGTTGCTCTCATCCGCTTTACCGAAGTCGTGACGTTGAACGCCTAAGTACTCTTTCAGGTTATCCATGTTAACCGTTACAGACTTAAGGTCGCTGTCTAGCAGGATGTTCTTCACTGCTTTACGGCAGATCTTAGAGATTTCACGTTCTAGGCTACGTACACCCGCTTCACGCGTGTAGTAACGAATAATGCCGATGATTGCAGAGTCTTCAATCTCAATTTCGTGAGGCTTAAGACCATTGCGCTTAACTTGCTTGTCCAACAAGTGGCTCTTAGCAATATTCAGCTTTTCATCTTCTGTGTAACCAGACAGACGAATCACTTCCATACGGTCCAGTAGCGGGCCAGGAATATCCATCGAGTTAGAAGTCGCAACGAACATAACGTCTGACAGATCGTAGTCTACTTCTAGGTAGTGATCGTTAAACGCGTTGTTTTGTTCTGGGTCTAGTACTTCTAGAAGCGCTGAAGATGGGTCGCCACGCATATCAGAAGACATCTTATCGATCTCATCTAATAGGAACAGTGGGTTCTTAACGCCAACTTTAGACATCTTCTGGATTAATTTACCCGGAAGTGAACCGATGTACGTACGACGGTGACCACGAATCTCAGCTTCATCACGAACGCCACCTAGTGCCATACGTGTGTACTTACGACCCGTTGCCGCAGCAATCGAACGACCTAGCGAGGTTTTACCTACACCAGGAGGACCAACAAGACAAAGGATTGGACCTTTTAGCTTGTTGATACGGTTTTGTACTGCCAAGTACTCAAGAATACGTTCTTTAACACGCTCTAAGCCGTAGTGATCTTCGTTTAAGATCTCTTCCGCTTTCGCTAGATTCTTTTTAACTTTTGAACGCTTAGCCCAAGGAACGCCCACCATCCAATCAATGTAGCTACGTACTACTGTTGCTTCAGCAGACATTGGCGACATCATTTTCAGTTTTTGAAGTTCTTGCTCAGTTTTCTCACGAGCTTCTTGAGGCATCTTAGAGTCTTCGATCTTCTTCTTCAGAGTCTCGAATTCATCAGGTGCGTCGTCCATCTCGCCAAGTTCTTTCTGAATCGCTTTCATTTGCTCATTCAGGTAGTACTCACGCTGAGATTTTTCCATCTGCTTCTTAACGCGGCCACGGATGCGTTTTTCAACTTGCAGGATGTCAATTTCTGACTCCATTTGGCCCATCAAGAATTCCAGACGTTCTGTCACATCTAAGATTTCTAGAACGTGCTGCTTGTCTACCAACTTAAGTGGCATGTGCGCAGCAATCGTATCAGCAAGGCGAGCTGCCTCATCAATACCGTTCAGAGAGGTCAGAACCTCTGGTGGAATCTTTTTGTTTAGCTTAATAAAGCCTTCGAATTGATTGATCGCACTACGAACAACCACTTCTTGTTCTTTTTCGTCAAGTTCTGAGGTAACAACGTATTCGGCGTCCGCTAAGAAGAATTCACTTTCTTTGAATTGGTGAATCTTTGCACGCTGCTGACCTTCAACAAGTACTTTAACCGTACCATCAGGGAGCTTGAGTAACTGAAGAATAGTAGCGACTGTACCTACGTTAAATAGGTCGTCGATTGAAGGCTCATCAGTGTCCGCTTCTTTCTGCGCTACAAGTAGTACTTGTTTGTTAGCTTCCATTGCCGATTCAAGGCATGTAATCGATTTTTCACGACCAACAAACAATGGAATAACCATGTGTGGGTAAACCACTACATCACGTAGAGGTAGCACGGGGATTTCGATACGCTCGGAACGTTCCAAGTTCATATATTTCTCTCTTCCGCTTTAACTTATAAAGCAGTATATGGGGCTTAAACGACTGGATTCAATGGAAGAATAAAAAAAAGGAGGTAATTGCTTACCTCCTTTTTCAATTTGAGTGACTTGTCTAAAAAAGACCTACTCTGCAACAGCTGCTTGGTTATCTGAGTTGCTGTAAATCAATAGTGGTTCTGACTCACCATTAATTACCGACTCATCAATCACAACCTTGCTTACATCAGTTGAAGATGGCAGTTCGTACATAGTTTCTAGTAGAACACCCTCCAATATAGAACGTAGACCACGAGCGCCTGTTTTACGGTTCATTGCTTTCTTAGCAATTGCACGTAGGGCGTCTTCACGGAATTCTAATTCTGTATCCTCAAGCTCAAATAATGCTGCGTACTGTTTTGTCAGTGCATTCTTTGGCTCGCATAGGATTTGGATTAGCGCTTCTTCATCAAGCTCTGTCAGTGTTGTTGTCACTGGTAGACGACCAATGAATTCTGGAATCAGACCATACTTCACTAGATCTTCAGGTTCTACTTGAGTGAACAATTCACCGATAGTTTTGGTTTCGTCTTTTGAACGCACTTCTGCGCCAAAGCCGATACCTGAACCTGTTTCTACACGTTGTTCAATCACTTTATCTAGGCCTGCAAACGCACCACCACAGATAAATAGGATCTTAGACGTGTCCACTTGCAAGAACTCTTGCTGTGGATGCTTACGACCACCTTGAGGTGGAACTGAAGCAACTGTACCTTCAACAAGTTTTAGTAGAGCTTGCTGTACACCTTCACCAGACACGTCACGCGTGATTGATGGGTTTTCAGCTTTACGAGAAATCTTGTCGATTTCATCGATGTAAACAATGCCGCGTTCCGCTTTCGCTACGTCGTAATCACATTTCTGAAGCAACTTCTGGATGATGTTTTCAACATCTTCGCCCACGTAACCCGCTTCGGTTAGTGTTGTTGCATCAGCCATAGTGAAAGGAACGTCTAGGAAACGAGCCAATGTTTCAGCAAGTAGTGTTTTACCACTACCAGTAGGACCGATAAGAAGAATGTTACTCTTACCTAGCTCTACGCCTTCAGCTGTCGTGTCACCATTACGTAAACGCTTGTAGTGGTTATAAACTGCAACTGCTAGCACTTTCTTCGCGTATTCTTGACCGATTACATAGTCGTCAAGATGCTCACGAATCTCACGCGGCGTTGGCAGCGATTCCGATTCTTTCTTAGGAAGAACATCTTTAATTTCTTCACGAATAATGTCGTTACAAAGATCGACACATTCATCACAAATGTAAACAGAAGGACCTGCGATTAACTTGCGAACTTCGTGTTGGCTTTTGCCACAGAAAGAGCAGTAAAGCAGTTTACCGCTACCACCCTCTTTGCTTTTATCTGTCATTCGCTAACCTCTTAGCCTTTACTCTCTATGCTTGAGTGTATATCAATTTGAATCACTTTGCGTTAAACAATTGCCCTGCAATTATTGACCGCGGTGATTAAGAACTGAATCCACCAAGCCGTATTCTACTGCTTGATCAGCAGACATGAAATTGTCACGATCTGTATCACGCTCAACAACTTCTAGAGGCTGACCCGTGTGCTCTGCCAATAGTTTGTTTAGCTTTTGCTTGATCGTTAGGATCTCTTGCGCATGAATTTGAATATCAGACGCTTGGCCTTGGAAGCCGCCAAGTGGCTGGTGAATCATTACACGTGAGTTTGGAAGTACGTGACGCTTACCTGGAGTACCACCCGCTAGTAAGAATGCACCCATAGAGCAAGCTTGACCCATACATACTGTGCTCACGTTTGGCTTGATGAACTGCATTGTGTCGTAGATAGACATGCCTGCTGTTACGCTACCGCCAGGTGAGTTGATGTAAAGATAGATATCTTTGTCTGGGTTTTCTGATTCCAAGAAAAGCAGTTGAGCCACGACAAGATTTGCCATGTGGTCTTCCACTTGACCTGTTAAGAAAATGATACGTTCTTTTAATAGACGAGAATAAATATCGTAAGAACGTTCACCACGGGAAGTCTGTTCAACCACCATAGGGACTAGTGCGTCCATAATCGATGGCATTGTGTTTTTTTCTTGGTAGCTCATATTCTTATGTCCCTAAAATAAATGGCCCGAATGATTAAATCATACGGACCATTGTTAGCAGAATTGTTGACCGTACGTCAACCTTCTACGTCAGATATTACTATATTAAGCAGGTTGCTGATTCATTAGCTCGTTGAAGCTAACTTCTTTATCAGAAACTTGAGCTTTAGCGATGATTGCATCAATAGCTTGCTCTTCTAGAGCAACATTGCGCATGTTGTTCATCATTTGCTCGTTTTGCTCGTAGTAAGCAATTACTTCTGTTGGATCTTCGTATGCTGTAGCCATCTCTTCGATGATAGCTTTAACTTTCTCGTCGTCAGCTTTTAGCTCTTCAGTCTTGATTACTTCACCAAGAAGAAGACCTACAACTACGCGACGTTTAGCTTGCTCTTCGAACAGCTCACGTGGAAGTTGGTCAGCAGCTTCAGTGTTGCCACCGAAACGTTGAGCAGCTTGTTGACGTAGAACACCGATTTCTTGATCGATTAGAGCAGAAGGTACGTCGATATTGTTTTCGTTAACTAGACCGTCGATAGCTTGCTCTTTGATGCGGTTCTTAACAGCTTGCTTAAGCTCACGCTCCATGTTCTTACGAACTTCAGCTTTAAGACCTTCAACACCGTCAGCAGCGCCGAACTTAGAAACGAATTCTTCGTTTAGTTCAGGAAGTTCACGAGCTTCAACTTTGTTCAGCTTGATAGAGAACTTAGCTGCTTTACCTTTTAGGTTTTCAGCGTGGTAATCTTCTGGGAAGTTTACGTCGATTTCGAATTCCATACCTGCTGTTTTACCAACGATACCGTCTTCGAAGCCAGGGATCATGCGACCAGCGCCCATCTCTAGTGGGAAGTTCTCAGCTTTGCCGCCTTCGAATTCTTCACCGTCGATAGAACCAACGAAGTCGATAGTTGCACGAGAACCAGCGTCAGCAGCAGCTTCAACTTCAGTCCAAGTTGCTTGTTGCTTACGTAGAGTTTCGATCATTTCTTCAACGTCAGCTTCTTTAACTTCTACTGCTGGTTTCTCAACAGTGATGTTTTCTAGACCTTTCAGCTCAACTTCTGGGTAAACTTCAAAAGTTGCGTTGAATACTAGATCAGCGCCTTCGTTGTTTTCAACTGGTGCGAAAGTAGGTGCGCCAGCTGGGTTGATTTTCTCTTTAACGATCGCTTCGATGAAGTGACGTTGCATTACTTCGCCCATCACGTCTTGACGTACTGCTTTGCCGTACATTTTAGCAACCATCTTCATTGGCACTTTGCCTTTACGGAAACCATCGAAACGACGGTTTTTCGCGATGTTGCGTAGTTCAGCTGTAACTGCATCTTCGATGTTAGCAGCAGGAACAGTAATATTAAGACGGCGCTCTAGGCCTTCTAGCGTTTCAACAGTAACTTGCATTATATAAACCTCAAAACTGGCTCAGTAATCTGAGCATATGAGCCGTAACTTAGCTTTAATTCAAAAGCCGACGTTGTTGGCTGCATCCTTGTGTAGTGCTCTATCCGAACACCTAATTTAAAATCGAGCATTGATGTCTGAATTGATTATTCAACCAAACACCAGACTAATCAGCGATATCTTCGTTCTTCACACGTCGATTAAAACGTAATAAAGCTTGTTTTCAGAAACAAGAAAGGTATCTCCGATTAGCCTCAGGACAGAAATTTTAGACGCGACATTCTAGCGATCTGTTTAATCTCTGTCGAGCCGTTCACCTCTGCATGATGATGAATGCTCTAAATTCGTCCAACTAAGTGATACAAAAACGATCAAATCATCACTTAGCACAACAGAAATGGGGACAATAGCGACTTTTTCAAGGGAATCGAGGGCTTTTTTTGCTAAAAACCTTAAAAAGAGATCTTGCTCTTGTTTTACCCCTCAGAGTCGATAACTTTTTCAACAATCCCCGTTACAAACCCTTAACCTACCCCCATCTGTCCACTCTCTGCTTTCAGCAAAAACTACCGCTATTTGCTACCATAAACGAGAGAAGACAGGCTTGAGTGTTTACCAAAGAAATTAGCGGAGAGCCTTCATGTTTCAAGCTTTTAGAATCCCCATATTATTAATGGTCACATACAGTTCACTGATGGTGTTTGGCGGTCATTGGGTATGGAGCACAAGTCATGAAAGTTTGTTAAATGATCACCAATCTAACTTAGACCGCTTTTCCGTCCACATTGCCAGCCAATTGGATAAGTTTGCCCATATCCCTGAGCTTCTTTCGAAGGATAAAGAGCTAGTTGATGCCCTGCACTCACCAAGCAACACTGCTCAGATAGAGCTAACCAATCGCTACCTAGAGCACGTCAACACTGTGATTCAGGCGTCCGACACCTATTTATTGGATAGCATCGGTACCACTATCGCAGCCAGTAACTGGAACCTAAAACATTCTTTTGTCGGACGCAATTTTGCCTTCCGTCCTTATTACCAACAAGCTATTCAAGGACATGAAAAGCAGTACTTCGCTTTAGGTTCAACTTCAGGAAAGAGAGGCTACTATTACTCTTACCCGGTCTCTTATGCTGCTGAAATCATTGGCGTAATTGTGGTAAAAATGGATTTATCTTCGATTGAAGCAAGCTGGCAAGGTAAACAGAGTTTTTTTGTCGCGGATGATAAAGACCAGATTATTTTTATGTCTAGCAATCCTGAATGGCTATTCAAAAGTCTTCAGCCTCTCGATGATACACAACAAGCTCGCATTCGCGAAAATCAGCAATACCTCGATACCCACATTGAAAGCCTCCACTTCTCTGGAGATCTAGAGGGCGCAACCAGCAGCATTCGTTCATCTCACCCGTTAGTTAAAGAGAAGTTTTTCACCTCTTCACGCTTTCTACCTGATCCTGGATTAACGGTCAGGGTCTTCTCCCCTACCCACTTGGTTTGGTGGGACTTGATCGCCTATATGGTGGTACTGAGCTTGGTCTTTGCAATCATTTATCTGGTCATTCAACTTAATCTGCACCGTCAACACCGACGCGCCCAGATCGATAGGTTGCAGTCAGAAGCTAACCAGAAGCTAGAATTTCAAGTACTCGAAAGAACCTCTGAGCTACACGTAGAGATCAAGCAACGTATCGAAACCGAGCGGGTACTCAGACACACCCAAGACGAGCTCATCCAAGCGGCAAAACTGGCGGTATTGGGCCAGATGTCAGCAAGTATTAGTCATGAATTGAATAATCCACTCGCTGCGATTCGTAGTTATGCTGACAATGGCCGACTGTTTCTAGCCAAAGAGAAAACAGATCGTGTCGATGACAACTTATCGCGTATTTCATCGCTCACCGACCGCATGGCGAAAATTAGTCAACAGCTTCGCTCCTTTGCTAAAAAGTCGACAGCGGAAGAGCTACACATATTACAGATCCTCCCCGTATTGCATTCATCTAGGGAGTTGATGAAGCCACAACTCAAGAGTGAACGAGTTAAGGTCAACGAACTCCCTGAGACCTTTGATGCTTGCGTGCTCGCCAACGCCATTCAACTGGAACAGGTGATCATTAACCTGCTGACCAACGCAATTCAGGCGATGGAACAACAAGACGACAAACTATTAGCTATTCTGTTAGAGATTAGGGAGTCCGACCATCAACAAGCCAAGACCTTGCTGATTCATGTCGATGATAACGGTCCCGGTTTCACCTCCCCTTCGAACGGAAACTTTTTTGAACCCTTCCATACCACCAAGAAAAACGGACTTGGATTAGGGCTATCGATTTCTCAGCAAATAATCAGCGGAATAAACGGCAAACTCGTTACCGGTAGAAGCCCTCAAGGTGGTGCTCGATTCAGCATAGAGTTGCCCCTTGTTGAACAAGAATAGCAAGCAAAAACTCAGCAATAACCAGAATACAAAGAAGTAAAGGAATCACTATGTGTCACGTCTATTTCATTGATGATGAATCCGATCTAAGAATGGCGATTGAACAGAGCTTCGAGCTCGCCGACATTGATGCCGAATTCTTTCCCGATGCGGAGTCTGCTCTGCTCGCGATTCAAGAAAACGGCTTACCTCACGTGATCATCACTGATATCTGTTTACCGGGTCTTTCCGGGCATGATTTGCTCAACACAGTGATGCACAAGGACAAAGAGATCCCCGTTATTATGATTACTGGTCACGGCGATATTTCAATGGCCGTTCAAGCAATCCAATACGGCGCTTACGACTTCATCGAAAAACCTTTCGCCAATGAACGCCTAATCGAAACCACCAAACGAGCGATAGAAAAACGTCAACTCACCCTTGAGAACCTTGAATTAAAACGTTCACTTAAGGCCAGCCAAGCGCTCGGCCCAAGAATCATTGGTGACACGCAATCAATGACGGAGCTTCGGTCTATCATCACTCACGTTGCCGACACCAACGCAGATATTTTGTTATTTGGCGAAACAGGTACAGGCAAAGAGTTGGTCGCACGCTCTTTACATGAACAAAGCAGCAGACGAGAACAAAACTTCGTCGCAGTCAATTGCGGTGCGGTCCCCGAAAACCTGATTGAGAGTGAGCTGTATGGTCATGAGAAAGGTGCATTCACTGGCGCAGAAAGCAAACGAGTGGGTAAATTTGAATTTGCTCAAGGCGGAACTCTATTCTTAGATGAAATTGAGTCCATGCCGATGCAGGCACAAATTCGTTTGCTGCGTGTATTGCAGGAACGCGTCATCGAAAGGGTTGGGTCTAATGGTTTAGTCCCGCTAGACATTCGAGTAATTGCGGCAACTAAAATTGACCTAAAGAAAGCCGCTGAAGAAGGTACTTTCCGCCAAGACCTCTATTATCGACTCAATGTAGTGACCCTAGATTTACCGCCGTTAAGAAGCCGACAAGAAGATATCCCAGCACTCTTCCACCACTTCTTACTGGTCGCTGCAGCGCGTTATGGCAAGACAGCCCCGGCACTTCCACAAAAAGAACTGCACGCGCTTTTGGCTCATGATTGGCCCGGCAATGTACGTGAACTACGTAATAGCGCTGAACGCTTCATCTTACTCGGAAAACTTGCTCAACTGGGGGATAGTGCGAACTCAGAGACCCATTCAGACGCCAGTACTAGCCTATCGGACCAAGTGTCAGAGTTCGAAAAAGCGGTGATCGAGCGCGCGTTGATTGAGAATGAAGGGAGTATAAAATTGACCATGTCTCAATTAAATGTCCCAAGAAAAACGCTTTACGACAAAATGCAGCGTTATCAAATCGACAAAGATAATTTTAAGTAAACAATAGATTTTTAAGTGAAAAATTAAACTGCGAAATACAAGAATCAACAACGAAACAAAACGCAAAGCGCAACTTGATCTGAACGTATATCGAAACTGGCAGAGATAACATTCCTCTTCCATAATTCATATGTCGACTTTAAGGATAAGTTGCATATGAATGAAAAAACGACCATTCCTGTCATTGTAGATACAGTGCTGATTGATGACCATTATGAAGTAGAAAGAAGATCTGGGCGCGACCGAAGAAAGAAAAAACTGCGCTGGAAAGGCTACGACAGACGCATAAGCGGCACATTACGGCGCGGGAAAAAGAAAGCGATAGATGAAAAAGTATAACTCTTCATCTATCGCTGTTATCCCTATTGATAATAAACCGTCCGTTAGATTAGCCGTGTATCTAAACCGCCAACTACTTGGTTATGATCTCTGGACCCATCAATGTGGTCGGTAACCATGTCGATACCCAAGGCACGTAAGTGACGATAATCAGGAATAAGAACATCACGCCAACCCACGGCAATGCGGCTTTTACCACGTTCATCATCGACATCTTCGCGACACCTGCGGTCACAAACAAATTGAGCCCGACAGGCGGCGTTATCATCCCTATCTCCATGTTCACCACCATCATGATACCAAGATGAATTGGGTCGATACCGAGCGCAATGGCAATTGGGAAAACCAAAGGTGCTACGATGATCAGCAAGCCCGATGGCTCCATGAACTGCCCACCGATCAAGAGCAGAACGTTCACCACAATCAAGAAGGTGATCGGCCCTAAGCCTGCAGAAAGCATAGACTCAGTGATCATTTGAGGAATACGTTCTTCTGTCAGTACATGCTTGAGAATCAACGCGTTCGCAATGATAAACAGCAGCATGATAGTCAGCTTACCCGCATCATAGAGTGTGTCTTTGGTGTCTTTGTGACAAAAGGTTTGGAACACTTTCACCAGCGCAGGCTTGGTATTGTTCTTGTCAGCGAAAGGTCCCATATCTTTATAGATAAAGTTGGCAATAAAGAATGCGTAAACCGCTGCAACAGCCGCCGCTTCTGTTGGTGTAAAAATACCGCCGTAGATACCACCCAGAATGATGACAATCAGCAGTAGGCCCCAACTCGCATCCTTCGCTGCTGCAAACATCTCGCCCCAGCCCACAAAAGGCTGTGCTGGAATCTTCTTAATACGTGCCGCAATGTAGATAGCAATCATCAACATCACACCCGCCAGCAGACCAGGAATCACACCGCCTAGGAACATACGGCCTACCGATACATCCGTCGCCGCAGCGTAAACGACCATCACGATTGACGGTGGAATCAAGATACCCAAGGTACCTGCGTTACAGATAACCCCTGCCGCGAATTCTTTTGTGTAGCCGTTTTTGATCATACCTGCGATAACAATACTACCGATCGCTACTACCGTTGCAGGAGATGAACCAGAAAGGGCTGCGAACATCATACATGCCACAACCGACGCCATCGCCAAGCCGCCACGGAACCACCCCACCATCGCGATAGCGAAACGAATAATACGTTTAGCCACGCCGCCAGTAGACATGAAGCTAGAGGCCAAGATAAAGAAAGGAATCGCTAAGAGTGTGTAGTGGCCTGCAAATGCATTAAACAGCGTTTGTGCGACTGAAGCTAATGACGCATCTGAATGCATCAACAAGAATATTACGCTCGATAAACCTAGTGAAATTGCAATTGGTACACCGACCAACATGAAAGCAATTACCATTAAAAATAGAAATAACATTGCCATGATTAGTCTTCCTTACCGTTAGATTTGGTACTCGACTCATTCGCTTTGTTCTGCGGAGTCGAATTCAATACCGCTGTCGCATCTTCGTCAGAGCCCGCTAGCACGTCCGCTTTCAACGCATCCAACTCTTCTTCCGCTTCGTGCCCTGCAATCATGCGGTCAAGCTTGCCTGTTACTACTTGGTAAGCAACTTGAGCAAAACGGAACGTCAGCATTGCCATGCCAATCGGCAGCGCCATATAAGGAATAAAACGTGGCAGTTTCTCGTATCGCTCGCCTTCATTTAGCCAGTCAGCAAGAAACTGAAGCATCTCTGGCATTGGGATATCATCGGTCTCATACCATGCGCGATCGGTCGCGAATGGGTACCAATAATTCCAAGAGCCGATAAGAAGTAAGATTGAAAATGCTAGGCAACTGGTCACGGCGATTAGCGCATACACTTTGCGTAGCTTTTCTGGGGCAAGGTTGATGATGACATCAACACCAATGTGGAAGTGTTTTTTAACGCCATAAGATGCGCCCACTAACACCATCCAAGCAAACATGAACACCGTCAGCTCCAGTGCCCATAAGATGTTGTCATTGAATGCGTATCGAAATACCACATTGGCAAAAGTAAGTAGCGTCATTGCGCCAAGAAAAAATGCGATTAATGACTCTTCAATCACATCCGTAACTCTTCCGACTTTGGAAAAAAGAGAGGTTTCCAATGCTGATTCGCTAGAATTTGGTTGTTCCATTTGAGGCTTTTCCATAATTGACTCCGCTTATAATTGTTTTAATAAGGAGTGACGAATACTCGCCACTCCCTTAGCGGTGTTATTGGTTTGAAGCTAACGCTGCATCGATAAGATCTGAACCGATGTCTTTTTCAAACTTCTTCCATACAGGTTGAAGCGCAATTACCCATGCTTCACGTTGTTCCGGTGTAAGCGTGCGAACCTCACCACCGGCTTCGATGATGTTGTTTTTGTTCGCTAGGTTAACTTTTGAAGATTCCGCATTACGCGTTTCCGAGACTTCTTGAACGATAGTGCCAAGCTGCGCGCGTACATCTTCAGGAAGGTCTTTCCAAAAGTCGTTTGACGTTACAACTAGATAATCCAAGATACCGTGATTGGTTTCTGTCACGCCGTCTTGTACTTCAAAGAATTTCTTGCCGTAGATGTTTGACCATGTGTTCTCTTGACCATCGATAACCTTAGTTTGTAGGCCACCGTATACCTCTTTGAAAGACATCTTCTGAGGGTTAGCGCCTAGCTGCTCAAACTGAGCCACCAATACGTCTGATGCTTGAACACGGAACTTCAAACCTTCTGCATCTTCAGGGCTTAGTAGTGGCTTGTTCGCCGACATCTGCTTCATGCCGTTGTGCCAAAACGCTAAACCTTGCAGACCACGGCGCTTCATCGCATTCTTCAGTTTTTCACCAGATTCTGAGTTTTGGAAACGATCAACGGCTTCTACGTCTTCAAATAGGAACGGAAGGTCAAAAATGCGGTATTTCTTAGTGAACTTTTCAAATTTAGACAGCGATGGAGCCGCCATTTGAACATCACCATTTAACAGGGCTTCCAGTACCTTGTTATCATCATAAAGCGTCGAGTTTGGGAAAACTTGCATACAAGCTTTACCATTCATTTCCGTGTTTACTCGCTCTTCAAGTAGAGAAGCAGCGATGCCTTTCGGGTGCTTATCCGTGTTGGTTACATGACTGAATTTAATCACGATTTCACCTGGATCACAGTTTGCAGCAGCATTAAAACTTGTGAGCGCCAGAGCAGATACAGACAGCAGGGTAAGAGGCTTAAACATTATTATTCTCCTTAGTAAACAAAGCAGCCCTTCAATGGGAACTGCGTGCTTTTACTAAGGCAATTAGCGCGCCACATCAATACAAATCATTAACAACCCTTTAACTATAAGGCTTCATGATACCTGCTTGCAGTATTCACCAACTCACGGTAAAAACTAATGGGTGGGAAATGACACATAGAATATTTATAAATGGGTGGGAGTTGACCAAAGCATCAATGATAAATGAGGTCTGACCAAAAGCCCCTTTCACGAAGATGCCTTGAAGTAATTTCGACCTATCCTGTAGAGTGCTGCACAACTTAGTCAGATTTACTGATCCACTATAAACCAAGAGTTGCTACCCATGAGTCAGATCTACCATCACCCAGTACAAATTTACTATGAAGATACCGATCACTCAGGTGTGGTTTATCACCCTAACTTTCTTAAATACTTCGAGCGTGCGCGCGAGCATGTCTTGGGTAGCGATAAGCTGGCAGAATTGTGGAACGAGCATGGACTAGGTTTTGCGGTGTATAAAGCCAATATGACTTTCCAAGATGGGGTTGAGTTTGCTGAGATCTGCGACATCCGAACCTCTTTTGAACTCGATGGCAAATACAAGACGCTATGGCGACAAGAAGTGTGGCGTAAAGATGCCACTAAACCTGCGGTGATTGGTGATATTGAAATGGTCTGCTTAGATAAAGACAAGCAACTGCAGCCAGTACCCGCTGAAGTATTAAAAGCGATGCTTGGAGAAACGAGCTAACTCCGTCTCACCAAACTAGTTTAAAAGAGATGAGGCAACGAAAAGGTTCTCATCTCTACCTGCATCGGTAGCAAATTTCCGCCGAGCGTAACCGCAAAGCGATACTGCTCATCCAGTCGCCCTAAGCAACATTGCCAGCCTGTAGAAATGCCCCTTTGCTCGGTAACATCCAACCCAACTCCACTGTATATACTGATTTCACCATGCAATCTAATTTCATCCTGCAAGTTTGGCTTAAAATCCGAAGAATGAATTGGCAGTGTTTGCTTCGTCAGATTGGAGAAATCAAACGAAAAGCTTCGCAACGATGTGGCTAGCCCCCTGCCCGTCGCTTTGATATACGACTCCTTCAGCGCCCATAAATCAAAAAACCGTTCTCTCTTATTTTCTTTGTTGAGTTCAAGTAAATCCGCCAATTCTTTATCTGAAAAATAGTGCTTCATGATCGAATCGATATTGGTCGAGCTTCTTGCATGTTCGATGTCGACACCTAATTGAACTGGCTTCCCTTCTCGCTGGCAAACTGCAATCAACAAATGTTCTTTGCTATGACTGATATTGAAATTCAGTCCGGTTTGAATCTGTTGATCCGCAATCAGACTTGGCTTTCCTTTCTCACCATATTCAAACCGCCATGCTTTAGGCGTTAAATCCGAATAACAAGACAGTACTCCTCTCAAGTAATTGCGAACATACATGGCTTGAACTTGAGACGAGGGCACTCTATAGCGTTCAACTTTCTCAACTTCATCGGCCGTGAGTGTCTCTTTGAGGTGTGATTTGATATCGATATCGTCACACAAATCACTCAAAGAACATAACCATAAATCGACGATTGGGTTTTCCATTTTACTCACGTTCACTTCTTCAAACCACTCATCAAAAAACCATCAAAACGGACAAATTTAACTCACCTATGATTTGAGATAAACATAGAGAATTCGTACAGGAAACACCCTTCATATACGGGCTTAAAAATAACTTTTCAAATAATAACAAATTAAAACACGGATCACATTCCACCTTATGGAATAGGTACCTATTAAATGTTACTTACAAAAATCTGACATAGATCTCACAAAGTTAAAATATAGAGTATAAACACTAAAAAACCACACATACCCATTAATTATCAATAAGTTAATTTCATCAAAAATACAAAAAACAAAAGTTCAGAAAAATCATCTGGTCTGAACAGATCATAGTGGCCTCTGGGAGCATTGTATCGGTAACTCACCTCGGGTAGCCTGCTCAACCATTAAACAAATTCACACGTTTTCTTTGCGGATACCTGCTTTGCATAAGGCAGTACTTTGGACAGGATTTAAATGGACATCACCCTTACATTCGAATGCCCTCTTCTCGCATGAAACACGTAACCACCCCCTGCAAGTCTACGTGCTTCGCACCCCTTATTTCAGTCTGGCCGCCGAATTTCGGTAGCCTTACTCTTCAGCTGCGTTTGCCCAAATCTGTCTCAGGTTTATTTTCGATTTATTTAAAAGCGCAGCCTCAAAAAACGACATCGCCCTCAGTGATTTCAAGTGGAGACTCATAATGAGCCAACCCGAAAAAAATACACCGGAATCAGTCGACGACACTCGACTTAATAAACGCCTTAAAGACATGCCAATTGCTATCGTTGGTATGGCAAGCATGTTTGCGAACTCTCGTTACCTAAACAAATTCTGGGATTTGATCAGCGAAAAGATCGATGCCATTACTGAAGTGCCAGATACGCACTGGCGTCCAGAAGATTACTACGATTCAGATCGTACTACGCCAGACAAGTCTTACTGTAAGCGTGGTGGTTTCATCCCTGAAGTAGACTTCAACCCTATGGAATTCGGCCTTCCGCCAAATATCCTCGAACTGACGGATACGTCACAGCTGCTTTCTCTGATCGTGGCAAAAGAAGTACTTGAAGATGCCAAGCTGCCTGAAGGATACGACCGCGATAAGATCGGTATTACGCTCGGTGTTGGTGGCGGTCAGAAGATCGCTCAAAGCCTAAACGCTCGTCTTCAATACCCGGTTTTGAAAAAAGTCTTCAAGAGCAGTGGTATCAGCGACGACGACAGCGAAATGCTGATCAAAAAATTCCAAGACCAATACATCCACTGGGAAGAGAACTCATTCCCTGGCTCATTGGGTAACGTGATTTCAGGTCGTATTGCTAACCGCTTTGACCTTGGTGGCATTAACTGTGTAGTAGACGCTGCTTGTGCAGGTTCTCTAGCCGCAATGCGCATGGCTCTTAGTGAGCTAGTTGAAGGCCGCAGTGAAATGATGATCACAGGTGGTGTGTGTACTGATAACTCACCAACCATGTACATGAGCTTCTCTAAAACGCCAGCATTTACCACCAATGAAACCATTCAACCTTTCGACATCGACTCAAAAGGCATGATGATTGGTGAAGGTATCGGCATGGTTGCTCTTAAGCGTCTTGAAGATGCAGAGCGCGACGGCGACAGAATCTACTCAGTGATTAAAGGTGTCGGTTCTTCTTCGGATGGTAAGTTCAAAAGCATTTACGCGCCTCGCCCTGAAGGACAAGCAAAAGCACTGAAACGTGCTTACGATGATGCTGGTTTCGCACCGCACACGCTTGGCCTTTTAGAAGCGCACGGCACAGGTACAGCAGCGGGTGACGTTGCTGAATTTGGCGGCTTAAACTCGGTATTCAGTGAGAACAACGAAGAGAAGCAACACATTGCGTTAGGCTCTGTGAAATCTCAAATTGGTCACACCAAATCAACCGCGGGTACTGCAGGTTTAATCAAAGCTGCACTGGCACTGCACCACAAAGTACTGCCGCCAACGATTAACGTATCGGCTCCGAATCCTAAGTTGGATATCGAGAACTCACCGTTCTACCTAAACACGCAAACGCGTCCTTGGATGAAACGTGTCGACGGTACACCACGCCGTGCAGGTATCAGCTCATTTGGTTTTGGTGGCACTAACTTCCACGTTGTATTGGAAGAGTACACACCAGAACACGCTCGCGGTGACAAATACCGTCAGCGCCAAGTACCTCAAACTCTATTGTTCAGCGCAGAGTCTCGCCAAGCACTGATCAATGAATTGAAGCAGATTTCAACTCAAGCTGCAGATGCGGCGTTCAAACTGGAAACGCTTGCTGAGCAACACGCTCTACGCGAAGTTGACGCTAAGCATGCGCGTCTTGGTTTAGTCGTTACTGACCAAGCAGACCTTCAAGCGCAACTGACTCAAGCGGTTTCTATGCTTGAGAGCCAAACCAAAGCACATTGGCAGATGCCAAACGGTACTAGCTACCGTGAGTCGGCACTGATTGCAGAAAACGGCGCAGGTAAAGTGGCAGCGCTATTTGCAGGTCAAGGGTCGCAATACCTAAACATGGGTCGCGAGCTTGCTTGTCATTACCCTGAGATGCGCCAACAGCTTTCTCAAGCGGATCAAGTATTTGGTCAGCACAAGAAAACGGCTCTGTCGCAAATTCTGTTCCCAATTCCAACTTTCACACCAGAAGCAACCAAAGCTCAAGAAGCTGTACTAACCAACACGGCCAATGCGCAAAGTGCGATTGGTACTGTGTCTATGGGTCAGTTCGACATCATGACTCAAGCTGGCTTCAAAGCAGACATGGTCGCAGGCCACAGCTTTGGTGAGCTAAGTGCACTATGTGCATCGGGTGTTATCTCGCAAGACGATTACTACCAGCTAGCTTTCGCTCGTGGCGATGCGATGGCAGCGACACCTGAACAAGGTGACAGCGGTACTATGTTTGCGGTCATCCTAGATGCAGACAAACTTCCAGCCGTTGAAAGCTGCATCAGCCAATTTGAAGGCGTGAGTATTGCTAACTACAACGCTCCAACTCAACTGGTTATTGCAGGTCCAACTGCGACGGTTCAACAAGCAGCACAAGCGCTAACTGAACAAGGCTTCAAAGCGATTGCTCTGCCAGTATCTGGCGCTTTCCACACACCGCTTGTTGCTCACGCTCAGAAACCATTTGCTGCTGCAATTGATAAAGCTTCATTCAGCGCTCCAACGCTGCCGCTTTACTCAAACGCAACGGGCAAACTGCACAGCAAAGACGCTAAAGCGATCAAAAAAGCGTTCAAGCAGCACATGCTGCAATCGGTTCGTTTCAGCGAGCAAATTGAAGCTATGTATGAAGCAGGCGCGCGTGTATTCGTTGAGTTCGGTCCGAAAAACATTCTTCAAAAGCTGGTTGAGAAAACATTGGCTGATAAGAACGAAGAGCTTTACGCAATCAGCATTAACCCAAACCCTAAAGGCGACAGTGACCAGCAGCTTCGCCTAGCTGCGGTTCAACTGTGTGTGGCAGGTGTTTCACTAGACAACATTGACCCTTACCAAGCTGACATTGCTGAACCTGCAAAGGCATCACCAATGAACATCAAGCTGAATGCAACCAACTACATCAGCCCTGCTACTCGTAAGAAAATGGATCAATCATTGGCTTCGGGCAACGTCACCGAAAAGACTGAGATTGTTGAAGTGAAAGTTGAAGTCGAGAAAATCGTGGAAAAAGAAGTGATTAAAACAGAAATCGTTGAAGTACCTGTGGCTACTCCTCAAGCTTCAAATGTACAACAGTCAGCTGCCCCAGCACCAAGTGCACAAGTAGCAACAGCAGCTCCGCAATCACAAGTGGTTCAAACTGCCCCAGCGACTAGTCAGCCAACAGCTCAAGTAACGGTAGATGAGTCTTCATTGCAGTCGTTCTTCAATGCTCAACAACAAGCAGCAGAAGTACATCAGCAGTTCCTTGCGATTCCTCAGCAATACGGTGACACGTTCAACACCCTAATGTCTGAGCAAGCGAAAATGGCAACAGCAGGCGTAGCAATTCCTGAAAACCTACAGCGTTCTATGGAGATGTTCCACCAGCACCAAGCTGAAACGCTAAAAGCTCACGCTCATTACCTAGAAATGCAAGCGCACAGCAACAGCTCTGCACTTAATATGCTGACGCAAGGTTCAGTGCAAACCGCACAACCAACCTTCGTTGCATCAGTAAATGCTCAGCCAGCGATTCAAACTACTCCAACAGCTATCGTTGAACAGCCTGTAGCTCAAGTGCAAACGGCTCCTGTACAAACCGCGCCAGTTCAAGCTCAGTCTGTTCAAGTTACGCCAGTACAGAAAGCCGTGCCTGCACCGAAAGTCGCGGCTCAAGCGGCAGCGCCTGTTGCAGCTCAACCTGTGCCAGTTAAAGCACAACCAGCTCCTGTGGCTGCACCAGTAGCAGTACAATCAGCAGATGCTGAAAAAGTAATGCTAGAAGTGGTCGCCGAGAAAACGGGTTACCCAACGGAAATGCTTGATCTAGAAATGGACATGGAAGCAGACCTTGGTATCGACTCAATCAAGCGTGTAGAGATCCTTGGTACCGTTCAAGACGAAATGCCGAACCTACCTGAGCTGAACCCTGAAGATTTAGCTGAGTGTCGTACTCTTGGTGAAATCGTTACCTACATGAACAGCAAGATGCCAGCATCAGCGCCTGTGGCAGCAAAGCCAAGTGCAGCTGCTCCTGTTCAAGCCGCTAACGGTCTTGATGCGAAAGTCGTTCAACAAACCATGCTAGAAGTGGTGGCTGAGAAGACAGGTTACCCAACGGAAATGCTTGATCTAGAAATGGATATGGAAGCAGACCTTGGTATCGATTCAATCAAACGTGTTGAGATCCTTGGTACGGTTCAAGATGAACTGCCTACTCTTCCAGAGCTAAATCCTGAAGACTTAGCTGAGTGTCGTACTCTTGGCGAAATCGTTGACTATATGAACAGCAAGCTTCCAGCTTCTGCTCCAGTGTCTTCACAAGCAACAGCAGTTGCTCCGGTAACATCTAACAATGGACTAGATGCCGCTGTCGTTCAAAAAACCATGTTAGAAGTGGTAGCAGAGAAGACGGGCTATCCGACTGAAATGCTAGACCTAGCAATGGATATGGAAGCTGACCTTGGTATCGATTCAATCAAGCGTGTTGAGATTCTTGGTACGGTTCAAGATGAACTACCGACTCTTCCAGAACTAAACCCTGAAGACTTAGCTGAATGTCGCACTCTAGGCGAAATCGTAGCCTACATGAACAGCAAGCTTCCAGCTTTTGCTCCAGTAGCAGCTCAAGCATCTGCGCCAGCAGTATCAAACGGTTTAAACGCAGAACAAGTTCAAAGCACAATGTTGAGCGTAGTAGCGGATAAAACGGGCTACCCAACAGAAATGCTAGACCTAGCAATGGACATGGAAGCAGACCTTGGCATCGACTCAATCAAACGTGTTGAGATCCTTGGTACGGTTCAAGACCAGCTACCAACATTGCCAGAGCTGAATCCTGAAGACCTAGCTGAGTGTCGTACTCTGGGCGAAATCGTTGACTACATGAACAGCAAGTTAGCTCCTAACGCAGCAACGGCGACAGTAGCAGCTACAGCCGCTGTAGAAAGCGCGAGCAACGACCTAAACCCTGCTCATGTTCAATCCACCATGATGGAAGTGGTTGCCGATAAAACAGGCTACCCAGCAGAAATACTAGACCTAGCGATGGACATGGAAGCAGACCTTGGTATCGACTCAATCAAACGCGTTGAGATCCTAGGTACGGTTCAAGACCAGCTACCAACGCTGCCAGAGCTAAACCCTGAAGACTTGGCTGAGTGTCGTACGCTTGGTGAAATCGTTACTTACATGCAAAGTAAGCTATCAGCAGCAGCGCCTGTGGCGACTCCAAAATCTGAATCAGTAACGCCTATCGCAGAAACAGCGACAGCGGAACTTCCTCCACACAATGAGGTAGCGCTAAAAAAGCTACCAGCGGCAGATAAACTCGTCGATTGTTTCTCAAAAGACGCTTGTGTCGTGATCACAGATGATGGTCACAACGCCGGTGTTCTAGCAGAAAAGTTGACCGCTAACGGCATTCAAGTTGCTGTAGTGCGCAGTGCTCTTTCTGCCGCGTCACCTTTAAACAGTGAAATCGCAAGCTACACACTCAACAGCGTCGATGATGCTGGTGTGACTGCGGTTATTAACGACATCGAAGCAGACCTTAAAACGTCGAACAAAAAGATTGCTGGCTTCATTCACCTACAAGCTATCGTTGATGCAAAACAAAGCAGCGAGCAAGCGGTTAACTTGAATGCAGACTCAAGAGCTTCATTGACGACAGCGTTCTTATTCGCCAAGCACCTAAATGGCCAATTGAATGCAGTTTCTGGTCGCAGTGTGTTCTTTACACTAAGCCGTATCGATGGTGGCTTTGGTTACCTAGATACTAAGCAATTGATGAATGCAGAACTTAACCAAGCGGCGTTGTCTGGTCTCACTAAAACACTAAGCCATGAATGGTCAAACGTGTTCTGCCGCGCATTGGATGCTGACGCTTCTATTGATGCTCGTCACCTTGCTGAAGCAATCACAGGCGAACTGTTCGATATCGACACCAACACGGTGGAAATCGGCCTTAGCCATGCGGAAAACGGTGAATCTGGTCGTGCAACATTAATTGCGGCAACACCAGGTGCTGCACAAACCAAAAACGCAGGCGCTCAACTCACCAAGAGCGACAAAGTTCTCGTAACAGGTGGTGCTAAAGGCGTGACGTTTGAATGTGCACTGACGCTTGCTAAGCAATGTAAGTCTCATTTCATTCTTGCGGGTCGTAGTAAACACATTACGTCACAAGAGCTGCCTCAATGGGCTCAAGGCAAACAAGAAAAAGAGCTAAAACCAGCGGCTATCGCGCACCTACAAGCAACAGGTGACAAACCAACGCCGAAGAAAGTAGATACCTTGCTAAAACCTGTATTGAGCAGCCTTGAAATCAACGCAGCACTTGCCGCTTTCAACGAGATTGGCGCGAGCGCTGAATACCTAAGTCTAGATGTGTCGAACCATGAGTCTGTAGCGAAAACACTGGCGAATTTCGACGGCATCACGGGGCTAATCCACGGCGCAGGTGTACTGGCTGACAAACACATTCAAGACAAAACGCTTGATGAACTGAACATGGTTTACGGCACCAAAGTGGGTGGACTAGAAGCGGTTCTTGGTGGTCTTGATAGCGGCAAGTTAAAACTGATTGCGATGTTCTCTTCGGCGGCGGGTTTCTATGGAAACACAGGCCAAAGTGACTACTCGATGTCTAACGAGATCCTAAACAAAGCGGCTCTACAACTGTCTGCGCGTAACCCTCAAGCGAAAGTAATGAGCTTCAACTGGGGACCGTGGGACGGCGGCATGGTCAACGCAGCACTGAAACGTATGTTTACAGAGCGTGGTGTGTACGTAATTCCTCTTCAGGCAGGTGCAGAACTGTTTAGCTCTCAACTACTGAACGAAACTGGCATTCAACTGCTGGTTGGTACGAGCATGCAAGGTTCTGACAACAAGGAAGCTGCTGTAAAAAAGCTTAATGCGGAGTCTGTGCATCTTGCAGAGAGTCCGCTGAATACAAGCATCACTGTGACACGTCATCTTGATCCTAAGGCATTGCCTTTCATTCAAGATCACTGCATTGCCGGTAACCCAGTGTTACCGACAGTGTGTGCCATCCAATGGATGCGTGAAGTGGCTGAGCAACTGTTAGGGGTGAACGTTAGCGTTCACAACTACAAACTGCTTAAGGGTGTGATTTTTGATACCGATGAAGTGCAAGAGCTAACGCTTGTCTTGTCTTCAGACGCTAAATCAAAAGATCAGCTAAAAGCGGTGATCAGTTGCCAAGGGCGACCACAGTATCAAGCTCAGTTGCAAGTTGCCTCTGTGCAAGTGTCTGAAGATGCTCAACAAGCGTCAGAAAAACGTTTTGAAGCTAGCACTTCAACACCTGTAACAACGGCACAAGCTCTATACAGTGACGGCACTCTGTTTCACGGACCAAGACTGCAAGGTATTACTTCAGTCGAACGCTTTGACGACTTAGGCTTATTGGCTCAATGCCAGTTGCCTCAGATTGAAAACAGCGACTGCGGATCATTTATTCCGAAGCAAAGTTTTGGTGATAGCCAGCCATTTGCAGAAGATTATCTGTTGCAAGCCATGTTGGTATGGGCTCGATTGAAATACGGCGCGGCAAGCCTACCGTCTGCAATTGGTGAGTTTGTTTGTTACGCACCGATGCACAATGGTGACCAAGGTTGGCTAGAGCTGAACGTGATAAAAAGCACGGCTCGTTCGCTGCAAGCTGATATCTCGCTTTACCACCAAGATGGTCGTTTAAGCGCAGTAATGAAAGGTGCCAAAGTCACCATCAGCAAGAGCTTAAACGACGCATTTTTGCCGAAGTCTAGCTCAGCAGTATCAAAGAAAGAGGCGACTAAGAACCCAGAAAAGGAGCAATTGTCATAGTGACTGTTCCTACTAATAAAGCGATGCCATTGCGCATCGCTCTTTTAGCTCAGCCAGCAAACGCGGCTGCGCTTTCTGTCGACTTATCACCTTCGCTTCCAGAGATTGTTACTGTTTTGGTTGATGGCAATTTTAATCAAGCACTTGCTCACGCCATCGAGACAGTCAATCAAGGTAATGTTGTTAAGCTTTGTTTGGATTCTCACTCACCATCATTGTTGATGTTGAGTGCGTTGACGGCTGCTCAAAACAAGATTCATCCACACGCTTATCTAGCGGGTTTTGTAGATACAGCTACCGGAGATAGCATTCAGCTTGCTCTGGATATTGCTCGCCGCCCCGCTACAGATCTAAGCCATCAACAGCAATACTCTTCACTATCTGTTTCGCAGCAGTTTGGTCAATTGTTGAATATGGTTAATGCAATATCGAGCCGCTCATTGCCGAGCCATTCATTACCTAACTATTACTGGTTCACTGAGCCAAACAAAGCTCGTGTTGCGTCATTGACCTTCAATGACGATAGCCAACAATCCACCAGCCTGATATTGACTCAAGCGACCGGTTTGCAAGAACCAAAGCCCTTGCTATCCAGCGAGCGTTTGATGTTTGTGCTTTCTGGCAATGACCAAGCTGAATTGGTTTCTCAGCTAACCTCATTAAGAGAAGAGCTTAAATGCATTAACGAATCGGCAGACCGTGAACTTGCTATCGCCACCTTGATGCATTCAAACCTAAGCCACTTCCAAAGCGTTCAACACAATATTGACCTTGGCGCGAATATCGTGATTCAGGCCGCTTCAATTGAGGCAGCACTACAAGAGATCACAGCGATAGAAAATGCGTTGCCAAAAGTAATGGCTGACAGTAGCCAATACAAAACCCCAGCGGGAAGTTGTTTCTCACCGATGCCTCCAAGCAAAGGTGGCGTTGCATTTGTTTACCCTGGTGTTGGCACGGTTTATCCCGGCATGTTGCGCGAGTTTCACCACCATTTCCCACAGTTATTTTCCCGCTTAGAGCGAGAAGGTAACTTGAAAGAGATGCTGCAGGCAGAAAAAACCTACGCTGAAGACTCGCAAGAAATGTCACTCAGTGAATTGGCAATTGCCGGTGTGGGCAGTAGTTATCTGTTAACACAACTGCTATGTGATGAATTCAAAGTGCAGCCAGATTTCGCCTTGGGATACTCCAAGGGTGAAGCTTCGATGTGGGCCAGCTTAAATGTTTGGAAAAACCCACACGCGCTGATTGAGATGACTCAAACCAGTCCGATCTTCACCACTGCTATTTCGGGCGAGCTCACCGCAGTGCGTCAAGATTGGCAGCTGAGCAGCGACGAAAGCATCCAATGGAATAGCTTTGTGGTTCGCAGTGATGCACAAGCGATTGAGGCTCTATTACCTGAGTTTCCACGAGCCTATCTTGCCATTATCCAAGGTGACACCTGCGTACTGGCCGGTTGTGAAAACACTTGTCGTGCTCTGCTCAAGAAACTGGGTAAACGTGGCATTGCCGCGAACCGTGTTACTGCAATGCACACCACACCAGCGTTAAGCCAGCATAACCAAGTGCGAGAGTTTTACACGCAACCACTGTTCGACGAGTTGCCAAAGCATATCCGCTTTATCAGCGCAGCAGGTCTACCGACTGGTGCACCAATCAATATCGACAGCGACAGCATCGCCCTTTCGATTGCCGACACCTTCTGTTCAACGTTAGATTTCACCGCGTTGATCCAAAGTGCGCGTCAGCAAGGTGCTCGCCTGTTTATTGAAGTGGGTGCCGATCGTCAAACCAGCACATTGATCGACAAGATCAACCGCAGCGACAACGTAGCAGACCAGTACTGCACAATCGCTTCCAATGCCAAAGGCGGTGACGATGTTGTCACGCTCATCAAGTGCATTGGTCAGCTCATTACTCATCAAATCCCACTGTCTGTCGAGCCACTTCTTCAAGGGCTAGAACAACATATCACCACCGCTAAGCAATTAAGTGGTGTGTCTCATGGCAGCGCAGTGAATCATCAAGGAGAGCTAGTATGAGTTCTCAATATCAGGCTCAGAATAAGCAGCAAGTGAAGTGCAATAAGATCGCGATTGTCGGTATTGCCAACCAATACCCGGAAGCTGATACGCCAAAAGATTTTTGGCAAAACTTGCTGAACAAAAAAGATTCTCGAACCACATTAAGCGCTGAAAAGTTAGGTGCTAAGCCTGAAAGCTATCAGGGTGTGCAAGGTGAGTCAGACCGCTTTTACTGTGATAAAGGTGGCTACATCGAAAACTTCAATTTCGATGGCAATGGCTACCGCTTAACAGCCGAATCATTCAAAGGTGTTGACCAGAGTTTCCTATGGGCTTTGGATACCAGTCGTAAGGCTTTAGTCGACGCTGGCATTGATTTGAATACCGATGTTTTAGAGCGCACAGGCGTGATCATGGGTGCCCTTTCGTTCCCAACCACACGCTCAAACGACCTGTTTCTGCCGATGTATCACTCAGTGGTCGAGAAAGCACTTAAAGATAAATTGAATAATGACCAGTTTTCACTGCTACCAACCAATGAAACTGTTCAAGACCTCAACCCGATCAACGGTGCTGCAGCACACAACGCCTCTAAGTTAGTAGCTGATGCGCTAGGTTTAGGCAACGTACAACTTAGCCTAGATGCGGCATGTGCAAGCTCAGTGTATTCATTGAAGTTAGCGTGTGATTACTTGAACACGGGCAAAGCCGACATGATGTTGGCAGGCGCGGTATCCGGTGCTGACCCATTCTTTATCAACATGGGTTTTTCCATTTTCCACGCTTACCCTGACCACGGTGTGTCGGTTCCGTTTGATAGCAACAGTAAAGGCCTGTTTGCTGGCGAAGGTGCCGGTGTTTTAGTGCTAAAACGCTTAGCTGATGCAGAGCGTGATGGCGACAACATCTACGCAGTCGTCAGCGGTATTGGCTTGTCGAACGATGGCCGTGGCCAGTTCGTATTAAGTCCAAATAGCAAGGGACAAGTCCAAGCCTTTGAACGCGCTTACGAGGCTTCAAACCTATCACCAGACAGCATTGAAGTGATTGAGTGCCACGCAACCGGCACACCGTTAGGTGACAAGGTTGAGTTAACCTCAATGGAACGTTTCTTTGCTGACAAGTTGAATGGTTCTAACCCGCCATTGATTGGCTCTGCCAAGTCAAATCTCGGTCACTTACTGACGGCAGCAGGTATGCCTGGGATCATGAAGATGATCTTCGCGATGAAAGAAGGTGTGCTTCCTCCAAGTATTAATTTGGACAAGCCACTATCGTCGCCAGAAGGTTTATTTGGTTCACAGACGCTACCAACACAAGTGCAACCTTGGCCAAGTAAAGCGGGCAACCAAGAGCGCTGTGCGGGTGTTTCTGTATTTGGTTTCGGTGGTTGTAATGCTCACTTACTGCTTGAAGCGTATTCAGGTACGGGTCATGCAAACCAGACCCTAGAGTCAGCATCTCCAAGCCTACAATCGCCTAATTTAAGCATTACTGGTCTCGCGTCTCACTTCGGTTCTCTGCAAAGCATCAATGCACTAAGCACTGCGATTGAGACTAACAGCGATGCTTTCATTGCCTTGCCGAAGAAACGCTGGAAAGGCTTAGACCAACATCCAGAACTGCTGAATCAGTTTGGTTTACACGGCATTCCAAATGGCGCGTACATCGATCAATTCGACCTCGATTTCCTACGCTTCAAAGTACCGCCTAATGAAGATGACCGTTTGATCTCTCAGCAGTTGCTACTGATGAAAGTTGCAGACGAAGCCATCAAAGATGCCAAGCTCTTGGCAGGTCAAAAAGTTGCAGTACTCGTCGCAATGGAAACAGAGCTTGAGATGCACCAATTCCGTGGACGCGTAAACCTACATAGCCAATTGGCTGACAGCTTTACCAACATGGGGATTGAGCTGACACAAGACGAATACCAAGCGCTAGAAACCATTGCGATGGACAGTGTGATGGACGCAGCCAAGCTGAACCAGTACACCAGTTTCATCGGTAATATCATGGCTTCGCGCATCTCTTCATTGTGGGACTTTAACGGCCCTGCCTTTACGATTTCAGCCGCTGAACAGTCGGTTGCTCGTTGTATCGATGTCGCACAAAACCTAATGTCGCAAGAATCCATGGATGCAGTCGTGATTGCAGCCGTTGACCTTAGCGGCAGCGCAGAACATGTGATTCTGAAGAACAGCGTGAGCCCAGTGTCACTTTCTCCTAAATTCGGACAGCCGCAAGACGGCAGTTGGAATGTGGGCGAAGGCGCTGGTGCAATCGTTCTTGTTGAAGAGAGTCAAGTAACAAGCAACCAAGATACAGCTTATGGCAGCATCAACGCGCTGGCCTTTGGTTCAAGTGAGCGTAATAACGCCGTTTCTGATGAGTTATTGACTCAAGTCGGTATGAGCTCGAGCGATGTTTCTCTGCTTGAGCTTAACCAGGCACCTGAGTCTTCATCTCATCAGTCTTCGTCTCTAAGTTTAGGGAACGTAAGGACGACTCAAGCGAGTCAACGTGTTGGCCACTGTTCGGCAGCTTCTGGCATGGCGAGTTTGCTACACGGTCTGCTCAACCTGAACTTTGCTCCTCTGAATCCAAATGTCAGCTCTAAAAATGCGATTGTTGCCAACATCAGCGAAGGACAATGTTCACAGCTGCTACTAAGCCAATCGAATGTTGAATCTCAGTCACTTTCTGTTCGTTTAAGTAGTGAACTGGCAAGTGATGCTAAGCGTCAGTTGGTTAAGCAAGTGACTCTTGGTGGTCGCGATATTTATCAACACATTGCAGAGACACCAATCGCTAACCTAGCGCACATTCAACAGAAAGCTTCTGGTAAGCAAGCGGCGCGAATCGTTTCTGTCCCAACGACTGCACACATTCAGGCAACACTAAAAGACAAAGCCGAGATTGCAGAGAAAGCAGCACACGCTACAGAAACATTGTCACCATCAGTATCCCCTACTCTGGCGCAAACTCGCCACAGTCAGCTAACAGGTAACCACAGCAATATGACTCATGTCCTATCCGCTAAAAATGGCGCATCGAACATCGACGCTGATACGGATGCAGCATCACAGCCGTCTGTAACACCATACAACCACGCATTTGCTCAAAATCAGCAAGCGGCGCAGCAAGTACACAAAGCATTCCTGCACACTCGTGCCCAAGGCATGCAGATGGCTGATGCGCTATTAAAGGCACAGTTAAACGCAATTACGTCTGGTTTAGATAGCAATACCCTGATTCAACAAACGAGTGGTCAACAAATAACTGGTCAACAAACGTCAACTCAGCCTGTACAAGCTCAATCGACTCAGGTTCAGTCAGTGCCAGTAAACGCACTTGCGACACCAACACCAGTAAAACCTATCCGTAAACCATGTATCTGGGATTACGATGATCTGGTTGAATACGCGGAAGGTGATATTGCCAACGTATTTGGCCCTGACTACGCGATCATCGATAGCTACTCGCGCCGCGTTCGCTTACCAACCACTGACTACCTATTGGTATCTCGTGTCACTAAGCTCAACGCGACAGTGAACGAGTACAAGCCAAGCACCATGACCACAGAGTACGACATCCCTGTTGATGCGCCGTACCTTGTTGATGGTCAGATCCCTTGGGCTGTTGCAGTTGAATCAGGTCAGTGCGACCTAATGCTTATCAGTTACTTAGGTATTGATTTCGAAAACAAGGGCGAACGTGTTTATCGTCTGCTTGATTGCACATTAACTTTCCTTGGCGACTTGCCTCGTGGTGGCGATACGCTGCGTTACGATATCTCCATCAACAGCTTCGCTCGCAATGGCGACACGCTGCTGTTCTTCTTCTCGTACGAATGTTTCGTTGGCGACAAGATGATCCTGAAAATGGACAACGGTTGTGCAGGCTTCTTCACTGATGAAGAGCTAGCAGACGGCAAAGGTGTGATTCACACTGAAGACGAAATCAAAGCTCGTAAGCTTGCAACTAAGCAACGCTTCGACCCAATGTTGCACTGCCCTAAAACCCAGTTTAACCACCAAGAACTGCGTCACCTACTGACTGCCAACATCGCAGAGTGTTTTGGCCCAACTCACCAATCTGATCGCCACCAACCTTCTTTATGTTTCAGCTCAGAGAAATTCATGATGATCGAAAAGGTCAGCCGTGTTGAACCGCAAGGCGGCACATGGGGGCTTGGTCTGATTGAAGGTCACAAACAGCTAGAGCCTGAGCATTGGTACTTCCCTTGTCATTTCAAAGATGACTCAGTAATGGCCGGCTCTTTGATGGCAGAAGGTTGTGGTCAACTGCTGCAATTCTTCATGATGCACCTTGGCATGCACACGCTTGTTCAAAATGGTCGTTTCCAGCCGCTTGAAAATGCGCCTCAACAAGTACGCTGTCGTGGTCAAGTTCTACCACAATCGGCAGAACTGACTTACCGCATGGAAGTGACCGAGATTGGTCTAAGCCCTCGCCCATACGCGAAAGCTAACATCGATATTTTGCTGAACGGCAAAGTGATTGTTGATTTCCAAAACTTAGGTGTAATGATCAAAGAAGACGACGAATGTACTCGTTACCTGCCTTCTTTAGAAACAGCTGTCGCAACCCCTGTTATCGAAAACTTGGGCCATACACCAGCAGTGAATCAACAAGCTTCAGCAAATGCGCCACTTATGGCTCAAATTGAAGACCTAGAAACAGCGCCAAATAAAGGCGTGATTACTCTTCAACACGTTGAAGCGCCGGTGACTCCAGACTACCCAAATCGCACTCCAGATACGGTTCCGTTCACGCCTTACCACATGTTCGAATTCGCAACAGGCGATATCGAGAAATGTTTCGGCCCTGACTTCTCTATCTACCGAGGCATGATTCCACCACGTACTCCGTGTGGCGATCTGCAGCTAACCACTCGTGTCGTAGAGATTGATGGCAAGCGTGGCGACTTCAAGAAGCCTTCATCGTGTATCGCAGAATACGAAGTGCCAGAAAATGCATGGTACTTTGATGAAAACAGCCACCACACCTTGATGCCTTATTCGGTATTGATGGAGATTTCACTGCAGCCAAACGGCTTTATCTCTGGCTACATGGGCACCACGCTTGGCTTCCCAGGTGAAGAACTGTTTTTCCGTAACCTAGATGGCAGCGGCAAAATGCTGCGTAACGTCGACTTGCGTGGCAAAACGATTACCAACGATTCTCGTCTGCTTTCAACGGTAATGATGGGTACTAACATCGTACAGAGCTTCAGCTTCGAACTGAGTACTGACGGCGTGCCTTTCTACCAAGGTACGGCGGTATTTGGTTACTTCAAGGGCGCAGCACTGAAAGATCAACTTGGTTTGGACAACGGTAAAGTGACTCACCCTTGGCACGTTGATAACAACCGCACTCCGGATGTAAACATCAACCTACTAGATAAAACGACGCGTTACTTCAATGCACCTGTTTCTGCTACTGGTGAAGTGCAAGAGCATTACCAATTGGCTGGCGGTCGTTTGAACTTCATCGATACCGTGCAGATCACCAGTGATGGTGGTAAAGATGGTCTTGGTTACCTATACGCTGAGCGTACGATCGACCCTAGTGATTGGTTCTTCCAGTTCCACTTCCATCAAGATCCGGTAATGCCTGGTTCTCTAGGTGTCGAAGCGATCATCGAACTGATGCAAACCTACGCGCTAAACAAAGATCTTGGCGCAGGCTTCCGCAATCCGAAATTTGGTCAAATCCAATCTGAAGTGAAATGGAAATACCGTGGTCAGATTAACCCTCTGAACAAGCAAATGTCTCTGGATGTACACATCACTGCGATTAAAGACGAAGACGGCAAACGTATCATCGTTGGCGACGCAAACCTGAGCAAAGATGGTCTGCGTATTTACGAAGTGAAAGACATCGCGATTTGTATCGAAGAAGCCCCTGCTACCGATAAAGCTCCTGGTATCAAGAAAGCATAAGCCGCCATTAGAGACAGAGAATTAGGAAAGAATTTAGTATGACAACTCAAACTACAATCAATAACGAAAAGCTATCTCCGTGGCCTTGGCAGATCGAAGAGAACACAACGCGTTTCGATAGCGCGGCAATGTCGACAATCTTGAAAGATCTAAGCCTTGCTTGTTACGTAGTGAACCACCCAGAAAAAGGTTTAGGCGTTAGCCAACAAGCAGAGATTGCATCGGGTGATTCAGCAAGCTCAGCAAACAGCCAAACTGTTAGCGCCTTTGCTCCAGCTCTTGGTACGCAAAGCCTAGGCGACGAAGATTTTCGTCGCTGTCATGGCGTTAAATACGCTTACTATGCAGGCGCAATGGCAAACGGCATTTCATCTGAAGAGTTGGTGATTGCGCTTGGTCAAGCTGGCATTCTTTGTTCATTTGGCGCGGCGGGCTTAATCCCGTCTCGTGTTGAGCAAGCGATCAACCGTATCCAAGCAGCACTGCCAAACGGCCCTTACGCGTTTAACCTGATTCACAGCCCAAGCGAACCTGCGCTAGAACGCGGCAGTGTTGAGCTGTTTTTGAAGCACAAGGTAAAAACCGTTGAGGCTTCTGCCTTCTTAGGTTTAACACCGCAAATCGTTCATTACCGTGCTGCAGGTCTTAGCCGCGATGCACAAGGCGAGATACAGATTGGCAACAAGGTTATTGCTAAGGTGAGCCGTACTGAAGTCGCAAGTAAATTCATGCAGCCTGCTCCTGTAAAAATGCTGCAAGCTCTGGTTGATGAAGGCCGAATCACAGCAGAACAGATGGAACTGGCACAACTGGTTCCTATGGCTGATGACATTACTGCAGAGGCCGATTCTGGTGGTCACACCGATAATCGTCCGCTAGTAACCCTGTTACCAACGATTCTGGCACTGAAAGAGCAAATCCAAGCTCAGTACCAATTCAAAACACCGCTACGTGTCGGTTGTGGTGGTGGCGTAGGTACGCCTGACGCTGCTCTAGCAACGTTTAACATGGGTGCGGCATACATTGTTACTGGTTCAATCAACCAAGCGTGTGTTGAGGCCGGCGCGAGCGAACACACACGTAAGCTGCTTTCGACAACCGAAATGGCTGACGTGACTATGGCTCCGGCGGCAGACATGTTCGAAATGGGCGTGAAGCTGCAAGTGGTTAAGCGCGGTACCTTATTCCCAATGCGTGCGAACAAGCTGTACGAGATCTACACACGTTACGACTCGATTGAAGCGATTCCAGTTGAAGAGCGTCAAAAGCTAGAGAAGCAAGTATTCCGTTCAACACTGGATGATATTTGGGCTGGTACTGTGGCGCACTTTAACGAGCGCGACCCTAAACAGATCGAACGCGCTGAAGGCAATCCAAAACGCAAAATGGCGTTGATCTTCCGTTGGTACTTGGGTCTTTCTAGCCGTTGGTCAAACACGGGCGAACAAGGTCGTGAGATGGATTACCAAGTATGGGCAGGCCCGGCACTTGGCGCATTCAACGCGTGGGCGAAAGACAGCTACCTAGACGATTACCAACAGCGTAATGCCGTCGATCTTGCTAAGCATTTGATGCACGGTGCTGCGTACTTGGCTCGTGTTAATCTTCTTACCTCACAAGGTATCAAGCTTGATCCAGAGCTAGCACGTTGGAAGCCGACGCAAAGAATGGCATAGGCATTTCAATACAGAGTTAATTAAACTCAACGAATAAAAAAAGCGACCTTATCGGGTCGCTTTTCTTTTGGTCATTCTTCTTAAGCTAGCTAAAAGATTAAGATTTCTGCATACGCTTTTTCAAGCGTGCCAAATCAATCGCGCTTGAGCGAACGGTCAATTTAATACACTCGTAGTCGTACTCTTCTTTTACCACACTCATGTTTGAGCGAATCTCACCAATTATGCCTTGGCCAGAATAAGGAATCGTGATCTCTTCTTCGATCATGCCTTCTTCAGCAACACCAACGATGTACTTGTGCAGTTTCGTGATATCCAGAGGATCACGAGTTGACGTTAGCATCGCATCTGGGAATTCTTCGATAAGCTCTAATTGCTGCTCTTCAGTCAATCTATCGCACTTATTCAGCACTAATAGTTTTTCGCTACCTTCTACACCCACTTGAGCTAATACGTCGTGTACCACATCAAGTTGTGCGCGGAATGAAACATCAGAAGCATCAACGACATATAGCAGCAATGAAGCATCATGCGCTTCTGCTAGCGTAGAGTGGAACGAAGCAACCAGATCGTGTGGCAATTTCTTGATGAAACCCACTGTATCCGAAACCAGAATACGCGGCTGAGTAATTGGTTGAAGCGCACGCACCGTGGTGTCTAGCGTTGCGAACAGTTTATCTTCACCCACCACTTCGGTTGCGGTCATTGCACGCATCATCGAAGATTTACCGGCATTGGTGTAGCCAACTAAAGCAACAGTGAAAAGCTCCGCGCGCCTTGTGCGTCGGGTCTTCATTTCATCTTGTACGCTTACTAGCTCACGCTTAAGCGCAGCAATTTGGTCACGTACGTTACGACGGTCTAGCTCTAGTGAAGTTTCACCGGCGCCCTGACCCATTTGACGCTCTTTATCACCCTCAGCCGTTTCACGAAGTCGCGGCACTAAGTAGTTTAGACGAGCGATATCAACTTGCAGACGAGCAGTACGAGTACGAGCGTGGCGGCTGAAGATTTCGATGATGATGCCAGTACGGTCAAATACTTCCACCCCCAAACTCGCCTCGACAGTGCGCAGTTGAGATGGGCTTAAATCACAGTCAAAGACCACAACATCAGCGGCACCGTATTGGAAATTGCCCGTTGGAAGATCATCAAAATCTAGCTCGTCGATTTCTGAATCAAATAGACCTGATTCATCAAGGAAGTCTTCATCTTCTGCTTCTTCAATCGAACCTTGGTAACCGGTTAGATGAGCAATTTCCGCAAGCTTACCAGCACCCAACACGTTTTGTCGTTGAGCTGAACTGTGGTGCTGCGATTGAGTACCAACCACTTTAAACCCTAGGGTTGTTACTAAGCGAGCAAGTTCGGCAAGAGACTCTTTTGCTTCGTCACCTTTGAAGTCCGGTGTCGTAATAGAAATAAGTAAAGCGTTACTAGCTGAGGGTTTTGCTGTTAGTTTCATGTATTCTTCTGTTTATGCACTAATGTGCAACCTAGTGTTTGGTCTAAAGTAGCGCGATCCTACGCTGTTCTCGGTCAGCTTTATAGAGCTAACGGAGGCTAATTAGCGATATTATTGCAGTTAATCCATTTATCTCGTTTATCCCTCTGTTTTCGTGAGGAAATAAAACAGGCTAAAACAACAAAAAAGACAGCATCACGTTACTTATTATAAGTTAGTGATACTGCCTTTGTTTAAGCTTAGCCTCTCATTGGGCTACTGTCTCAAAAACTAGAAATCAATTCTCGCTTCGGTCTGTGCATCAAAGAATACCGCCTTTGATAAGTCAAAATGCAGTGGTGCCATTTGACCAACCGATACCTCAAATTCCGGTGACAAACGACACGCGACTTCTTGGTCATTCACTTTGACCATTGCAATAGTATCTGGCCCTGTCGGTTCCAATACCTCCAGTTGTAAGTCTAGCTTCGTGGTTGCCGACACATCATCACCTTCTTGCTCAGTAATGTGTTCTGGACGCAACCCAATCACCAACTCTTTGCCATCTTGGTCGCGCATACTCTGTGGCAAACGAATGTGGTGTTCTTGATCTGCCGTGCCAACCACCTTGATAATCGGATTCTGTTCCTCATCCAAATCCACCATGGTTTTAATGAAGTTCATTGACGGTGACCCCATAAAGCCAGCCACAAACATGTTATTTGGCTTGGTGTAGATCTCTTGCGGCGTACCGAGTTGCTGCAGTTCACCATCTTTCATTACCGCAATACGGTCCGCCAAGGTCATCGCCTCGATTTGGTCATGGGTCACGTAAACAATGGTGGTGTTCAGCTTTTGGTGCAGACGTTTAATCTGGTGACGCATCTCAACACGCAGCTTGGCATCCAAGTTAGAAAGCGGCTCATCAAACAGATACAGCTTCGGACGACGAGCCAGAGCGCGGCCCATCGCGACACGTTGACGCTGGCCACCAGAAAGCTGCGATGGTTTACGATCAAGTAACTGTTCGATTTGCAGCATTTCAGCAACTCGATTGACTTCAGCATCGATCTCTTCCTGAGGCATCTTACGAATCTTCAAACCGAAAGCGATATTGCCGCGTACCGTCATGTTTGGATAAAGTGCGTATGATTGGAATACCATCGCGATGTCGCGGTCTTTAGGTTCAACCTGCGCCACGTCAACACCATCAATCACAATCTCACCTGAGCTAATATTCTCTAGCCCAGCGATGGTGTTCATTAGGGTGGATTTTCCACACCCCGAAGGGCCGACAAGTATCAAAAATTCCCCCGAATCGATACTGATGTCGATGCCCTTTAACGTTTCGTTGTCCGCGTTGCGATAGGTTTTACGGATCTGTTTTAAATCTAATGTTGCCATGGGTAATTATCCTTTTACTGATCCTGCCGTTAGGCCACGAACAAAATATTTTCCTGCGAAGACGTACACCAACAGTGTTGGTAGTGCGGCGATAATCGCGGCAGCCATGTCGACGTTATATTCTTTAACGCCAGTGCTGGTGTTGACTAGGTTGTTTAATGCCACGGTGATCGGCTGAGTTTCTGAACCTGAGTAAACCACCCCGAACAAGAAATCATTCCAGATTGCGGTGAACTGCCAGATCACCGTCACCATGATGATTGGCGTTGAGATCGGTAATAAGATCTTGAAGAAGATGGTAAAGAAACCTGCACCATCAAGTTTTGCCGCTTTGATCAATTCATCAGGAATCGAGATATAGAAGTTACGGAAAAACAGAGTGGTAAACGCCATGCCATAGATAACGTGCACAATCACCAAGCCAATCGTGGTGTTCGCTAACCCCATCTTGCCAAGCATGGTTGCCATTGGCAGCAGCACTACTTGGAATGGAATGAAGCAGCCAAAGAGCAACAAGCTAAAGAACAGGTTTGAGCCTCTAAATTGCCATTTCGTTACCACATAGCCATTGAATGCACCCAACAATGTTGAAATCGCTACCGCAGGAATCACCATTTGGAACGAGTTCCAGAAGTAGCCTTTAATGCCTTCGCACTTCACACCAGTACAAGCGGTGTCCCACGCTTTATACCAAGCATCAAACACCCACTCTTTTGGCAAGCTCATCAAGTTACCCGCCTTGATATCAGGCAGAGTTTTGAATGAAGTGAGCGCCATTACGAACAATGGCATTAGATACACTAAACAGAAGAAAAGCAGTGCTGAATAGATAAACATTCGAGCAAAATTGATGTTATTCATCATGACTTTTTCTCCCTAAGTTCAGAGTAAAGGTAAGGCACTAGAATCGCTAAAATACCGGCAAGCATCATCATGGCACTGGCAGCACCAAGACCAATTTGCCCACGTGTAAATGAGTGTGCGTACATGAATAGCGCAGGAAGATCCGATGAATAACCCGGGCCACCCGCTGTCATTGCGGTCACAAGGTCAAAGCTCTTAATCGCAATGTGTGACGTGATGATCACCGCGCTGAAAACCACAGGGCGCAAGCAAGGTAGAATGATTTTGAGATAGATGGTAGGTAAGCTTGCACCGTCAATTTGAGCTGCTTTGATGATTGATGAATCGATACCACGCAGACCCGCTAAGAACATCGCCATCACGAAGCCTGAAGACTGCCACAGTGCCGCGATAACTAAGGTATACACCGACATTTCCGAGTCGACTAACCAATCAAATTTGAAGTCAGTAAATCCCCAATCTTGCATCAACTTTTCAATGCCAAGACCCGGATTAAGAATCCATTTCCACGCCGTACCTGTCACGATGAATGACAACGCCATTGGGTACAGGTAGATAGTACGAATTGCCCCTTCTTGGCGGATATTCTGGTCAAGCAATATCGCTAAACCAACACCAAGCAAGATGGCAATAGCCATGAATAGAAAGCCAAACACACCGAGGTTGGTGATTGAGGTGATCCAGCGATCGTTATCCATCAGCTTTTCATATTGGGTTAACCCAACGAAGTTAAAGCTCGGCAGAAATCGAGAGTTAGTGAACGACAACGCTGCCGTCCAAAAAATGTAGCCGTAGATACACACCACGGTCACTAACGCGGTCGGCGCCAGTACAATTTTAGGTAACCAATGTTGCAACCTGTCAGCAAAACTCGGTTTCGGTGCAGGCTGGCTCCTTGTCGGTTTTGGAGTCGACTCAGTCAAAACATGCTCCATAACTTATCCTTGTTGCACAATCGAGCCAATGGCTTACCTCTCGGCACCACATCAGCATCACGCATATCAGAATTGGGAGTGAAGAGCAGATAGGCTCCCTACGAGCCTACCCACCCTGGGGGTTTGGTGTTAAACCAATTGAGATTAGATAGCCGCTTTCACTGCTTTTGCTAACTTAGCTGCCGCTTGTTTCGGATCGGCATCTTTCTCGTTGAAGAAGTTGGTCACTACGTCATAGATCGCGCCTTGAGCGTAGCTTGTTGTCGCTAGGCCGTGAGCCATACTCGGAACAAGATCGCCAGATTCAGCACTCGCTTTGAAGGTTGACATTGAGTCCAACGCACATTGGTCAAACTTAGACATGTCCATATCTAGACGTACAGGGATAGAACCTTTGTTAAGGTTGAAGACTTCTTGGAAATCTTTAGTAAGAATGGTTTTCGCTAGATCTTGCTGCGCTTTTTGGTTCTCTTTATCGCTTAACTCAAAGAACGCAAAGCTATCGATGTTGAAGGTAAATTGGCCGTCAGTACCCGGAGCTGGGGCACAGATGTAATCTTTACCCGGCACTTTACCTGCCGCAGTAAATTCACCTTTCGCCCAGTCACCCATGATTTGCATCGCGGCTTCGCCATTGATAACCATTGAAGTTGCGACGTTCCAATCACGACCTGGCGAGTTGCTGTCGATGTAGTCACGCATCTTTTTGAACTTGGTGAACACTTCCACCATCTTGTCGCCCGATAATACGTCCATATCAAGATCAACGAACGCTTTGTTGTAATCTTCACTGCCTAGTACATCGAGAGCCACCGCTTCGAATACGGTTGCGTCTTGCCAAGGTTGACCACCGTGAGCCAGTGGAATGAAGCCAGCCGCTTTAATCTTGTCTGCAGCAACGAAGAACTCATCTAACGTAGTTGGAACCGTCACGCCTGATTTTTCTAAAACAACAGGGTTCGCCCATAGCCAGTTAACACGGTGAACGTTGACAGGAACCGCCACATATTCGCCGTCCCACTTCATGACTTTGGTCACCACCTCTGGCAGTAACTCATCCCATTGTTCTTGTTTAGCAGTCGCATCGAGAGACGTTAGAAAACCTAAACCACCCCACTCTTGAATATCATGACCTTTAATCTGTGCCGCAGATGGAGGATTGCCCGATACTGCTCGCGTTTTCAAAACAGTCATCGCACTTTCACCGCCGCCACCAGCAACAGCAAAATCTTTCCAAGTATGGCCTTGCTCTTCAATCATCTCTTTCAGTACCGCTGCGGATTTCGCTTCGCCACCGGCAGTCCACCAGTGAAGCACTTCCACTTCACCAGCTTGAGAAAATGTTGAGGCAGCAAGAAGAGATAGAGTAAGTAGGGTTTTATTGATTTTCATTATTATCTTCCATGTTTTAGCGGACTCGACGTCCGGTTCAATAAAGAGTCTACTTATTCTGATTGATAAGATTGAAACAAAAGGTAAGCCCCATGTAACACAATTGTTACATTACACTTCTAGGCCTGTGGGGATATAGACTTTGGCTTCTAAGCCGCCTTGAGAGGAGTTGCGAATAATGAGATCTCCGCCGTGTCCGTGCAGGATATTTCGGCAGATCCCGAGGCCAAGTCCGTGTCCTTGGTCATCGGTTGCAAGCCTAAAGTAAGGTTCAAAGACCATCTCTAGTTTGTCTTCTGGAATGCCATTACCACGGTCTTGAATAGTCACGACCACCCAAAGTTCATCACCACTAACTTCCACTACGGCAGATGAACCATATTTCACTGCGTTGTCCATTAAGTTGGTCAGTACACGCTTAATCGCCAGTGGTTTCGCAACCAATGGCTCAATGACGACCGGCTCGAACTCTACCTTTGTCTGATATTGATTATGAGATTCAATCACAGAGAGCACCATTTCATTGAGGTCAATAATGGCATTATTCTCGTGTAGGTCGGTGTCTCTTACGGCTTGTAACGCACCTTTGACCATCATTTCTAGCTCGTCCAAGTCTTTATTGAACTTATCTTTCTTTACTTCACTCTCCAACAATTCAGCCCGCAATCTAAGACGTGTTATTGGTGTCTTTAAGTCATGAGAAATAGCTGAGAAGAGGTGTTCTCTATCGGCCACATAGCGACGGATGCGCTGCTGCATCCGATTAAAAGCCCGAGTCGCTGTGACCAGTTCAGTTGCCCCTTCTTCGTTAAGCGGAGGCTGCTGAATATCCATGCTCATCTCATTAGCAGCTCTTGCTAACTTTTTAAGTGGGCGTACTTGGCGGCGAATCATTAAGTAGGTCAACACCAATAGAATGAGTGTTGAAGAGAGCAAGAAGATCACCTGTTCACGGCCAAGAATAGTGTCATCCAGTTTTACGTAAGGTGCAGGCAACAGTGCGGCAATGTACACCCATTCATGACTGGCTAATTCAATCTGCACAACCAGAATAGGCGGATTAAGAGGTTCTAAGGTTAATGTGTGATGGGCCCACGATCGAGGGAGATCACTTAAGTAGATGTCGTTTTTAAGTAATCGAAGGTGCTCTGGACGAGAAAAATCGACGCGTACCGATTCCACTTTATTGAGCTTGCTACTCAACACACTTTCTATGGCTTCTATCGAGGCCGTTTTCAAGCGGGTATCGGGGATCGGTTCAACAATCAAAGCCTCTTTATTAAAAGAGACGAAGAAACGCGTCCCGCCCATATTTCGAATTTGGTCTAATACGATATGACGATATTTAACGGGCAGAGACTGGAAGAAAGTCACCGTTGAAGCAAACATGTTCGCCATACTCGATGAAGCAGAACGAATCCCTTCCAGTTCTTTATGTTTAGATTCGCTGTACCAAATAGAGGTTGCGATACCTTGAGCAATGACCACCGCCAACAAGGTTAATAACAAGGTTCGAGCAACCAAGGAATTTGGCTTTAACCGACTCAACCAGTTCATACGAGATACTTCATACAGAATGTTTCATTGGAAATACTCAATTGGCATTGCTTCATTAACAATAGGTCATGCTTAGTGTTCATACTGAACAGGCACAGCAAGAATGTAGCCGTTGCCACGCATGGTTTTGATATAGTGAGGATATTTACCACTGTCGCCTAATCGGCTTCTCAGACGACTAAGCTGCACATCAATGCCACGTTCAAAAGGCAGCGCTTCTCGGCCTCTGGTAGCGAAAGAGATGGTGTCACGGTCGAGAACTTCGTTAGGGCGAGTTAAGAACAACATCAACAGAGAAAAGTCACTGCCCGAAAGGTCCATCTCTTCAGAGTGTTCATTGTGGGAAATTCGATGCGCTAGCGTATCAAGCGTCCAATCACCAAAAATAATCTGCTTTGGCAGTGCATCATTGGGTTTGTCATCAACGACTTGAACACGGCGTAGCAGAGCTTTGATACGCGCCATTAACTGACGAGGGCTAAACGGCTTCGCAATGTAATCATCAGCACCAATTTCTAAGCCAATAATCTGGTCTGTTTCATCCGATACCGCAGTCAGCATAATGATAGGCACATTGGATTGCTTGCGTACTCGCTGACACAAGGTAAAACCGTCGTCACCGGGCAGCATCACATCAAGAAGAATTAGATCAGGATAACCTTGATTTTGCAGGTGGGTATCGAGTTCGATACCGTCTCCAACGGAGGAGACATCGAAACCCGATTTAGTGAGGTACTCTTCCAGCAGCTCGCGGATTTCTTGATCATCATCCACCACGAGAATTCGAGTATTTGTTGGCATCGCCCAAACCTATTAAATTTACAACTTATTCACATAGTGTATAGACTGGTTGAGCATTTGATTATTGATATGTTTGTAAAATTAGAAGAACAAACAGACAGAGATCACAACTAAGTGACCTCCATCCACTCGTTTGATTGGGCGAATCGATTTACGACGAGCAGCTGATTTCCATCGCTTTACCCCACTCAGGAGGCAACGCAGCAAGGTGTTCGTAGTCAGGGTGTTCTGCGTATGGGTCAGCCAGTACCACCATCAAAGCGTCAATATCGCTGCTATCACCGCGCTCAGCTTTATCTATCGCAAGCTGGGCTAGGTAGTTTCTGAGGATGTATTTCGGGTTTACTTGTCTCATCTTTTCACAACGCTCGGCCACTGAACTCTCTTCCAATTCGCAGCGTTGCAAGTAGTTATCCAGCCATAGCTTTGCGGCCTCACGGTCGATAACCAAATCAATCACATCTTGCGGCGGCAATGTATCTAGGTTCGACAGCGTTCTAAAGAACCTTGGGTAGTCGACTTTGTTTTGCGACATCAGCTCGAACAACGATTCAAACAAGCGACTGTCACCTTCGTGTTTCGAAAGCAATCCTAACTTACGACGCATCAACTGGCTGAAGTAACCATTCATTTGCGGCTCGTACTGTTCTAACGCAGCCTCTAAATCGGCTTTATCCACCAGCGGCGAAAGAGAATGAGCCAGTGCCGATAAATTCCATAATCCAATTCTAGGCTGTTGATTAAAGGCATAACGACCTTGGTAGTCGGAGTGATTACAGATCAATCTTGGATCATATTCATCTAAGAAGGCGAACGGGCCATAATCGAAGGTTTGGCCGATGATCGACATGTTATCGGTGTTCATTACTCCGTGAGCAAAGCCATTCGCTTGCCACAATGCGACCATCTCTGCAGTGCGATCAACAATCTCATTAAACATTGAAGCGTAGGGTTTTTCTTCATCGAGACATTCAGGGAAATGCCACTCAATAACTTTATCAGCCAGTAACTTATGCTCAGCCAATTGATTGGTATAAAACAGATGTTCAAAGTGACCGAAACGAATATGTGACTCAGCAGCACGCACCAGTAATGCGCCCCACTCTTGTTTCTCTCGGTAAACAGGCGTGTCACTTGTCATCATGGCTAATGCACGTGTGGTTGGGATATTAAGCCCTGCCATTGCTTCGCTACACAGATACTCACGCACAGTTGAACGAATAACCGCACGGCCATCGCCCATACGCGAATAGGGTGTTTTGCCCGCACCTTTAAGGTGTAAGTCGAACGTTTCACCGCTTTTAGCGACAACTTGCGCCAAAAGCAACCCTCTTCCATCTCCTAAATCGGGATTATAAGAGCCAAACTGATGGCCTGCGTATTTCATTGCTACAGGCGAAAACTGCTCAGGTTCAACATTGCCCGATAACGTCTCAAGCAGCTCTTCGGAGGCATCATCAAATGACGGAAAGCCGAGTTCATCCGCAAGGTTATGGTTCCATGCGAGCCATTGAACATTGTTTAGCGGTGTAGGTTGAATTGGGGTATAGAACAGCCGAGGTAATGCAGTAAATCGATTGTTAAATGAAATAGAATCCCAGACAGACATGAGAGGCACACTGTAGATAAAAGATGATTAAAGATTATCACAGTTTGATAACAACTTCAGATGAGGTTACGTGATGAACTTATGAGAGAAAATTGCTTAGCTGTTTACGAAGAGAAAAAGCTAAGTGGCTAGCCTGATGAGAAAAGCCACATTTATAAGATAAAGAGTTCTGACTTTGAAGACTTTTTAACAAGTGATTTCATAATAAAAACTGAAAATATAGAGCCATTAAGCTGACTACATTAGAGCAAGAATACCCACTAGAGAAAGGGTAGAGAAAATCCAAGTACGACTGATTACGCCAAAATTACTGTGTTGAATCATTTCTTGATGCTGCATATGTCTCTCCTTGAGAACGTGATGGTGTAACTACAATATATCGGCTTTTCGCCAAAACCAGCAAGCACATTAATATTAACCTTTTATGACAGCATCAAGAATATTCTGTAATCATTCACCCCTCTGATAAAACAGAAAATTATGCTCGACTGGTCGTCGAAAGCAGCGCGCCTGCACCGATAAAGACACCGCCAGTGACACGATTAAAAATCTTGGCTCTGCCTTTCGCAAACAGCCAGTTTGACGACTTCGCACCTAAATACGCGTACACCAATAGCCAAGACAACTCCATCACAGCAAAGGTTAAAGCAAACGCAGCAAACTGGGGAAGCAGAGCAATCGATGGATCAATAAATTGAGGGAAAAGTGCGGTAAAAAATAGAATCGCTTTCGGGTTACTCGCGCCAACAATAAAACCACTTAAGTAGTGTTGCACCGCGCTTTCTTTAACAAGCTGAGAATCGGTTTGTTGACTGGATAGCTTGTCGTAATCTTGCTGGTTAGAACGTAAAGACTTCCAACCAAGGTAGATAAGATACGCAGCGCCTGTCCATTTAATGACATTAAACACCACTTCCGATGAAGCTATGATCACCCCTAAGCCGGTGAACGATAACGTTAAAATTCCGGTGATTGCCGTTAAGCTACCCAACGCGGTAAATATTGATAATTTAAAACCCGATTGCACACCTTTGGTCATGCACAATAAAGAACTTGGGCCTGGCGATGCCGTTAAAATCAGTACTGCCAACAAATAATAAATCCATGTATCAAAGCTCATCGCGAATTCTCCTTAACTCACTAAATCGGCTAAACATTAGTCACCAATATGTAATAGCTATGCATATTAGGCAACTAAATATTGGACATTATTTATTCTTCGTTGATTACTTAATCCCAAAATGACGGCAATAAAAAACGCCATGCATTGCTGCATGGCGTTTAAATTAAAACGTTTCAAATAGAACGTCTTACCAAGTACTAAGCTAAAAACTAGCCATCATTACTTAGTCTTTGTAGATAGAGAACTCATCAGCGCAAGCTACGAGCTGCTCGCGAGTGATCATGAATACACCATGGCCACCGTTAGAGAATTCAATCCAAGTGAATGGAATCTCTGGGTACTGATCCATCATATGAACCATTGAGTTACCTACTTCACAGATAAGAATACCGTCATCAGTTAGATAGTCTGGTGCGTTAGCTAGGATACGGCGAACCAATTTCAGGCCGTCAGTACCTGCTGCTAGGCCAAGTTCTGGCTCATGAGTAAACTCATCTGGCAGGCTGTTCATATCTTCTTCGTCCACGTAAGGTGGGTTCGATACGATCAGGTTGTATTTCTCTTTCGGCAGATCACGGAAAAGATCTGAACGGATTGGGAACACTTGCTGCTCCATGCCGTGATCTTGAACGTTCTGCTCAGCAACTTGCAGCGCATCAGTAGAGATATCAATTGCGTCTACTTCAGCGTCTGGGAATGCGTGAGCGCAAGCAATAGCAATACAACCACTACCCGTACACATATCCATGATGCGAGTTGGCTCTTCAGTTAACCAAGGTTGGAATTGAGCTTCGATCAGCTCACCAATTGGAGAACGAGGCACAAGAACACGCTCATCAACGAAGAACTCAAGACCACAGAACCAAGCTTTGTTCGTCAGGTAAGCCGTTGGTGTACGATCATTAATACGCTTGATTACGCGCTCAACAATACGCAGACGTTCGCTGCTCGTTAGACGAGAGTTCATTACATGCGAAGGAACATCAATCGGCAGATAAAGAGTAGGTAAGATAAGTTGTACTGCCTCATCCCACGCGTTATCAGTGCCGTGACCATAAAATAGGCCAGCTGCGTTAAAGCGGCTAACAGTCCAACGAATCACATCTTGAAGCGTGTGTAGTTCTGATACCGCTTCTTCTACAAAAATCTTATCCAAAATTGTCTCCGAAAAGCGCTACAATACTGCTAATTACGTTTCTAATTAGAATTCATAACCTGATGAGCAAAAAAGACACCGACTTCGATGACGATTTCGCCCTGTTCAACGATGCAGTAAAGGGCGTTAAAAAGTTGCAACAGGATACCATAGTCCAGCAGCCAAAAAGAAATGCCAAGCAAAAAGAAATTACTCGAACGGCAAGACAAGCCAGTGATAGCGAGTTTTATTTCTCGGATGAGTTCATTCCGCACCTTAGCGAAGACGGCCCAACACGTTATGCGCGTGATGATGTATCTAAATATGAGGTAAAGCGCCTGCGTCGTGGTGTCTACGTACCAGACGTGTATCTCGATATGCATGGTATGACTCAACAAGAAGCCAAACGTGAACTTGGCGCTATGATTGCGCACTGCGTAAAAGAGAGCGTGGCGTGTGCCTGCGTTCAACACGGTATCGGTAAACACATCCTTAAACAGAAAGTGCCGTTGTGGTTAGCACAACACCCAGACGTGATGGCTTTTCACCAAGCGCCATTAGAATTTGGCGGTAACGGTGCGTTGTTGGTACTGCTTTCGATTCCTGAGAAGTAATGCTGGTTTGCGAATCGCTCCATCACCAAAAACAAAAAGGGCACCTCAAATCATTGAGGTGCCCTTTTCACTTTAGTCTTCCAATTAAAAGGTTGTCTTCACCTTCACTATGGATTGATGTTCCAAAGTAACTCACCTTTCTGTGTTTCAAGGTTAAAGTCGATGCAGGCTAGGCCTGACGTTGGGAACATCGGCGGAGCCATGCCCGTTGCAAACTCTGCTGTTAGGTAGCCCACTAGAGGTAAATGAGAAACAAATAAAATGGTCTCTAGTTTTTCTACTTCAGCCATTGCCAAGGTCAAATCAAACACATCGTCGGACATTCCATAAGGCGTAATATCATCACAGGTTTCTACTTTCATACCAGAAAACGCCTGAGATATCTCTAACCACGTTTCTTGTGCCCTTAAATATGGACTCACCAGCACTTTATCGAATTGACTAATCCCCTGCTCATTTGCAGCTTGTGCCACTGCAAGAGAAGCCATTTTCCCGCGCTTGGTCAACGCTCGTTCTGCATCCGAATCCGCAAAATGTTCTGCTTCACCGTGGCGCATAATGAATATTTTCATGTTCAATCCTGTCTTCGTAACATGTCGAAAGTCGATATATCCCATATATCAGCGAAACGCTACTTAGGTTTGGCTCTCAATCCAGAGAAACCGCAGTCAATATAAATAATTATATCAAGTCACTTGCCAAAGAGTTCGACTTTCTTAACAATCTTGTTAAAAGAAAATAAATTACTGATAAAAATCGATAAAAGTGATTTAGAAATCGCCAAAAAGCACTTCATATCCCAAAATATGATTACAAGGTTTGCACGCCGAATCATCGGGTACATAATTTAAAAACCACCTTCTCTGGAGATGCTCCTGTGCACTTAAGCCCAAATGATGAACATCAATACCGTTACATAACCTTAAATAACGGGTTACGCGTACTGTTAGTTCAGGACCAAAATGCTCAAAAAGCAGCAGCCGCATTAGCCGTTAATGTGGGGCACTTTGATGACCCTACAGACCGAGAGGGTTTAGCCCATTACTTAGAGCATATGCTATTTTTGGGAACTGAAAAGTATCCAAAGGTCGGAGAGTTCCAAAGTTTTATCAGCCAACATGGTGGTAGTAACAATGCTTGGACGGGAACAGAGCACACCTGCTTCTTTTTTGATGTTGAATTGAATGCGTTTGAAACCGCACTCGATCGCTTCAGCCAATTTTTCACGGCTCCCCTGTTCAACGAAGAAGCATTAGATAAAGAACGCCAAGCCGTTGATTCCGAATATAAGATGAAACTCAACGACGATTCGCGACGCTTGTACCAAGTTACCAAAGAACTGGTGAACCACAATCACCCATTCTCGAAGTTTTCTGTCGGTAATATCGATACGTTGGGCGACAGAAACGGCGAGACGATTCGACAAGAGATCTTATCGTTCCACCAGCAACAATATTCTGCAGACCTGATGACGCTGACTCTGTCTGGCAATCAATCCTTAGATGAGATGCAAGGCTGGGTTGAGGATCGCTTTAGCTCGATTACCAATCACAACCTGCAAGGCAAGAAGGTTGAAGTACCGATTATCGGCGAGTTAAGCACGGGCGTTCAAGTCCGTGTTGAGCCGATTAAAGAAGTGCGAAAACTTATCTTAACCTTCCCGATGCCAAGCATGGACGAACACTACGGTGTTAAACCACTGTCATTCTTCGCACACCTATTGGGTTACGAAGGAGAAGGTAGCTTGATGATGCAACTCAAAGAGAAAGGTTGGATAACATCCCTCTCTGCGGGTGGTGGGGCGAGCGGCAGTAACTACCGTGATTTCACGGTCAGCTGCTCATTGACCATCGAAGGTTTAACCAAAACCGATAACATCATCCAAGCGATATTTCAGTACATCAAATTAGTAGAACAACAAGGCATAGAAGAGTGGCGTTACCTAGAAAAACGTGCCGTTTTAGAGTCAGCTTTCCGCTTTCAAGAGCCAGCAAAGCCGCTTGATGTCGTCAGCCACCTTGTTATCAACATGCAACACTACCAAGAACAAGATGTAGTGTATGGCGATTACAAAATGTCGCATTTCGATGACGAATTACAACGTTCTTTGCTTCCTTATTTAAACGTCGACAATATGCGTGCAACCATTGTTGCTCAAGGTTTCGAGTATGACAGAGAAGCAAAATGGTATTTTACGCCCTACTCAGTCACGCCTTTTAGCGCAGAACAAGTTCAATGCTTTACGTGCATTAACCCCGGTTGGCAGTTTGAGCTCCCAAGTAAGAACCCATTTATTTGCTACGATCTAGACCCAACTGAGCTCGAAGGTGATGCTAAATACCCACAACTTTTAGAAGAGCTCGACGGCTTTAAGCTATGGCACTTGCAAGACCATCAATTTCGAGTACCTAAAGGTGTGGTATATGTCGCTATCGACAGCCCGCACTCAGTCGCCAGCCCGAGAAATATCGTAAAAACACGCTTGTGTGTAGAGATGTTCCTAGACTCTCTGGAAAAAGATACCTATCAGGCTGAAATCGCCGGTATGGGTTACAACATGTATACCCATCAAGGCGGGGTAACTCTCACTCTGTCTGGATTTAGCGAGAAACAGCCACAACTACTCAATATGATTCTTGAACGCTTCCAAGCACGCGACTTTAGTCCAGCACGCTTCGAAACGATTAAGCATCAATTACTCAGAAACTGGAATAACGCGTCGCAAGATCGCCCTATTTCACAGCTGTTTAATGCGATGACTGGGATACTTCAGCCAAATAATCCGCCCTATTCGGTGTTAATTGAAGCTCTGGAAACGATAGAAGTCGATGAGCTCTCTTCTTTCGTTCAAGCAATCTTAGCGGAACTGCATGTTGAGATGTTTGTGTATGGCGACTGGAAGAAAGCCGATGCACACAAAATGGCAGAAACGCTAAAAGATGCACTGCGCGTTCAAGATCAGGCTTACGAAGAGTCGCTGCGTCCGCTAATCATGCTGGGTGAAAACGGCAGCTTCCAACGTGAGGTGGTGTGCAACCAAGATGATTCGGCAATCGTTGTTTATTACCAGTGCCCGGATATCTCGCCTAAAAACATTGCGCTGTATTCACTGGCAAACCACTTAATGTCAGCCACTTTCTTCCATGAGATACGAACCAAGCAGCAGCTAGGTTACATGGTCGGCACAGGCAACATGCCGCTCAACCGACACCCAGGTATTGTGTTGTATGTACAATCACCTAATGCTGCTCCAGCAGACTTATTAACCTCGATAGACGAGTTTCTAAACGCCTTTTATATGGTGTTGTTAGAGCTTAACGACTACCAATGGCACAGCAGTAAACGCGGCCTCTGGAATCAGATTTCGACACCAGATACGACTTTGCGAGGACGTGCTCAACGCTTATGGGTTGCGATAGGCAATAAGGACCTGGAATTCAATCAGAGAGAGCGTGTGTTGGAAGATCTTAAAGGTCTAACCCGCTCTGACATGATGCGCTTTGTGGTGAGTCAATTAAAACCACGCACCGCAAATCGTCTGATTATGCATGCGCACGGTAATGCCCATGATGAGGAAGAAAAGTTGTCGGCAGGTGTGGAAATTGGCTCTATTGATGAGTTTCAGTTGCGCCCGAAAGACTGTGAACTAGGCTAGCCAGAGTATTATAGAAATCATAAGGTTGATGTAAAAGCATCAACCTTTTTTATTAGGTGAGCACGCTACTCTCTCCCATCATTCCCGAGAATGAGGGACGACTGAATCGGGAATCTCCTTCCTTTCGCATGTTCCCATAAAACATAAAGCCCGCATCAATTGCTTGAAGCGGGCTTTATAGTCAACGTACTAGAGAGTTACTTGTAAAAAGACTCATCCAAACCAGCGCGTGTCAGTAGGCCATCACATGGTGCAAAACGATCACCGTACTTCTTAGCGAAGTCGTTCATCATCTCTACCAGTGACTTAATACCGATTTGATCCATATAACGGAACGGACCTCCTAGGAATGGAGGGAAACCGATACCGAAAATCGCACCAATGTCACCATCACGAGGGCTGCGGATAATGCCGTCATCTAGACAACGAACCGCTTCGTTCAACATAGGCAATACACAACGCATCGCAATGTCATTATCACTTAGCTTAGGCTCAGGTTGTAGCTTAAGCAGCTTATAAACTGACTTATCGACTTCTTTCTTCTTACCTTTGTAAGTGTAGAAACCTTTACCGCTCTTACGGCCTTTACGGTTGTCATTCAACAGAATATCGAACACATCAGGGCCTTGGAAGCGGTCACCTAGCTCATTAACCAGAATCGGAATAATCTTCGCGCCGATATCCACGCCAACCTCATCTAACAAGGTAATTGGGCCAACCGGGAAACCGAAGTCCAATAACGTGCTGTCGAGCTTTTCAATCGGCTCATTTGCCAATAGCAGATGTGCTGCTTCATTCATGTATGGGGCAAGAATGCGGTTAACATAAAAACCTGCCGTGTCTTTGACAACAATCGGCGTTTTTCCTTGCTTTTTCGCCAATGCTACTACCGTCGAGATAGTCTCTTCTGAAGTTGTTTCATGAGGGATAACCTCAACTAGCGGCATTTTCTCTGCAGGGCTAAAGTAGTGAAGGCCGACTACATTTTCTGGTCGCTGCGCCTTCTCCGCAATCTTATGAATTGGTAATGAAGACGTATTGGTCGCGAAGATAGTCTCTGGCTTGGCATTGGCTTCGATGTCCGCAACCATTGATTGCTTAAGGTCGAGGTCTTCAAATACCGCTTCAATCACCACATCAGTATGGTTAAAACTGGTAAAGTCGATGCCACCAGACAGTTGAAGCATCTTACTTTCAAGGCCCGCTCGGCTCAGAATACGACGCTTACGCTGCTTATCGAACAACTTGAAGTTGTAGTTAAGCGCGTTCAGCACACCTTCATTTGATACGTCTTTGATGCGAACCGGTACTTTTGCTTTAGCTACACTCACATGGCTAATACCTGCGCCCATAAGTCCGCCGCCTAACACACCAACACGCTTAACCGCTTTTGGTTCTGCATCTGCACCGTGTTCTTTCTTCATTTCAGTAGTAGCAAAGAAGATAGAACGAAGTGCTTTTGACTCAGAAGTCATTACTAACTCAGAGAAACGCTTCGCTTCGTACTGAAGACCTTTATCAAAGCCGTTCTCAAGGCCGTACCGAATCACATCAAGAATCGCATCAGCTGCAGGGTAATTACCACGCGTTTTCTGATTCGTCTTCTTGGAAGCTTGCTCAAAAATCACCTTGCGACCAAGACCCGTGCGTGAAATAAGTTTTTCTTTGGTAGAAGCTTGGCTTTTAGACGCCAGACGCTTACCTTTTTTGCTACCCGTATTCTTTTCAACAAAACTTTTCGCTACTTTAAGCAAGATAGTTTCAGGCACACAAGCATCCACGACACCGAGCGATTTTGCTTTCTTAGCGCGCAGTTGTTTCCCCGTAAGAATAAGGTCGAGAGATGACAACAAACCGATAAGGCGAGGCAGACGCTGTGTACCACCAGAGCCCGGCAATAAGCCTAACTGTACTTCTGGCAGACCAAGACGAGTCTTATCTGAATCGGTACATACGCGGTAATCACATGCCAGTGCGAGCTCTAATCCACCACCTAAACATGGGCCGTGAATCGCTGCGACCACTGGGTACGGTAGTTCAGACAAAGTTTGGAACATCTCCTGCCCTTGGCGAGCCAGAGATTGCGCTTCATCAGCCGTTTTACACGCATCAAGCATTCTTACATCAGCGCCAGCAATAAAGTTATCTGGCTTCAATGAATGAACGATTAAACCCTTAACTCGACTCTGTTTTTCTTTGAGTTGCTCGAAGATGGCTTTCATTTCTTCCGCAAAAGCCGCTTGCAGTGTGTTCATTTTCTCGTTTGGCACATCGATCGCTAACCAAGCTATATCTTGCTCGTCGATATTAAGAGTAAATGCTGTCGCTTTCTTTTTGGTTGATTCAGTCGCAGACGTTGCATCTGGTTGAGCGACTGTTTCTTTTTCTGTTGTTGCATCAAGAGTCGTAGACATTATTCTACCTCCAAGATCATTGCTGCACCTAAACCGCCAGCCGCACAAGCTGTGTTCAGTGCCAAGCCGCCACCGCGACGTTTCAGTTCACGTAATGTTTGAGTCATCATGCGCGCGCCAGTCGCTGCAAACGGGTGTCCGTAAGCAATTGAGCTACCCAGCACGTTGAACTTCTCCATATCAATCTCACCAATCGCTTTATCACGGCCAAGATTTTTCTGAGCAAATTCATCACTTGCAAACATTTTAACGTTAGCCAACACTTGGGCTGCAAATGCTTCGTGCATCTCAATCAGTGTTAGATCTGATAACTCTAGACCTGTGTTTTTCAAGACTTGCGAGGTCGCGTACGTTGGACCCATCAGCATATCCGTTTCAACACCAATCGCTGAGAACGCATAACCACGAATATAACCCAGCACTTCTAAGCCTAGCTCTTTCGCTTTGCCTTCGCGCATCAACATCACAGCTGCACCACCATCAGTCAGCGGCGTTGCATTCGCAGCAGTCACACTGCCGTATTTTCTATCGAACGCAGGACGAAGTTTGGCGTAACCTTCAACTGTAGAGTCATGACGAATGTTGTTATCTTCCGCTAGGTACTTTTTGTACGGTGCCGGAAATGCCGTCATGACTTCATCTTTAATCTTGCCTTCTTTCCATGCTTGAGAAGCCAAAGAGTGAGAACGGTGGGCAAGTGCATCTTGAGCTTCGCGAGTAATACCATGTGTCTTAGCCATCTGCTCGGCAGTTTGTCCCATAGATAAGCCGGTCGAATATTCGGCAACGGCAGGCGGTACTGGCATCAAGTCTTTTACTGAAAGTGCTTTGAGAATTTTCAGTTTTTGACCCATGGTTTTGGTTTTGCTCAACGCTAACAAATTAGCAGCAAGTTTTTTGGAAACTCCAATCGGCAATACAGAAGAAGAGTCCGCACCGCCCGCAATACCGACATCAATCGTGCCAGCCATAATGCTTTCGGTCACGTTGACTGCGGCTTGAAAGCTGGTCGCACATGCTCGGGTGACACTGTAGGCATCGGTATTGATGTCCATGCCTGTGCCTAACACGATTTCACGCGCGATGTTCGGCGCTTCTGGCATTTGCACTACTTGGCCGAACACGACTTGTTCGATAAGCGCAGGATCAACATCAGTTCTTGCAAGCATTTCGCTCACAACCATTTTGCCTAGGTCAACCGCAGGCACTTGGCTAAATTCTGTGCTCTGACGAGCGAATGGGGTTCGTAATCCAGCGACAACGGCAACACGTTCTCCGGAACGCGTTTTGACTTCCTGTTTGCCCATGGTTTCTCCTTAAAGTTAAGAGGTCTGACCTGAAGCATTGTAAAGAAGTTGTTAATTAAATCAAACGAGCGTTTAAATAAACGTGATACGAGTATCTCACTGTTTGAAAATATAACTGCAAATTCAGGCGAACCTTTTAGGGTGAAAGGTTGTCCTAAGAGACTAAACTATTGTAAGCAAAGACTGTTATCGCTTTGTAGGGAATGGTTTTCTTTAGGTAAAAAAAAACCACACAAGACTGTGTGGTCGGAATGTATATAAAGCAATTAACTTAACGCCAATTGAAATAATCAGTTTCCTGATTAGGAGAAAGTAAAGTCAGCCTTCAAAAGGAAGTGTCGCCTTGCTCAACATGCTAGCCACGAATGACTAACTAGACGACAAGGTGTACTATAACTTGTTCGAAGTCTTAGATTTTGAAGTAGATCAATTTTAATGTGATTTTACGATTTCCAGCCGATCGTTAGCTCTAAAAGCGAAACAGAATATAAAAACAAAGCACAACGTATAGAGGACAGCTATACGCAGAGCAATTATGGAGGCTCGTGTGTCAATAATAAAAATGTTTGGAAAGAAAACAGCCAAGCGTCCGGTCAACTCTGATATGGACAAACAAAGAAAATACGAAGCACTCGTACGTGCCTATCATCGTGACCTCTTTCGCTACGCCTATTGGTTATGCAAAGACAAAAGCATTGCCGAAGACTTAGTTCAAGAAACTTGCCTTCGCGCATGGAAGTCACTCGATAGTCTACAAGATGAAAAAGCCGCGAAGTCTTGGCTGATTACCATCTTGCGCCGCGAGAATGCTCGACGTTTTGAACGCAAACAGTTTGATCTGGTTGATATCGACGACCATGGTAATGATGCTAGTGTCAGTGATGACCCACACCATCAACACCAGTGGTTGCAAGCGCAGATCATGAAACTTGAAATCGATTACCGTGAGCCCCTCTTCTTGCAAGTGATTGGTGGTTTTAGTGGTGATGAGATTGCCGATATTCTCGATCTCAACAAAAACACGGTGATGACACGTTTATTCAGAGCTCGAAATCAGTTGAAAGAGCTATTGGATACAGAAGAGGCAGAGAGGGGGCAACATAATGGATGATTTGGAATTTCGTCGTCGTGTATTGTCGGAACCTAAACAACGTACACAAGATATTGTTGATGCGGCCGCGAATAGTGAAGCCAATAGTAACTTCTTAGACGATGTACTAGCGCTTGATAAACAGATCCACTCTGCAATGAATGTGGATGTGCCAGACGATCTTGCTGATCGTATTCTGTTCAATCAGACCTCAAGCGAAGAAAGCAAAGTAGTCAGGCCTACGTTTGCGAGACGAGCAATGGCAATGGCCGCCTCGGTGGCGTTTGTTGCTGGTTTATTAGTCGGCCAAGTGAATTGGGGCAATGCATTTGTTTCACCCGCGCAAGCAAGCTTGGTTGATACAGCGATGAAGCATGTTGTTGATGAAAAGAGTTTTGTTAGTAACATCGATGAACAGGTCACATCGCAGCAAATCAACGCAAAAATGAATCCATTTGCTTTTCAGTTTGATGATACTTTCCCTTATCACGTCTATTACCTAAACCACTGTGGCTTTGGTAAATCCAACGCGGTACATATGGTCTTCCAAGGCGCAAAAGGCAAAGTAACACTGTTTTTAACCGGTATTCCAACAGACAAACCTATCGACTTTGATGAAAAAGGCATGTCCGGTTCGGTAACACCCGTAGATGGCAGCAGCTTAATCCTTGTTGGTGAAAATGGTGAGGATGTTTCTAAAATCGCCGAAAAACTAACAAAAATGATTAAACCGATGAGCTAGTGCGCTCTTAAAGCCCCGTCATAAAAGGCCCAGCAAGTATATCACTGATATTGCTGGGCTTTGTTTATAAATAACCCACCAAACCATTCACAAAACAAATAACTCTAGAGTTAAAACTCTAAAAAACAGCATTTAGCACCATTTTCGTGCCAGATAGGCGTCATTTCCATAATTTTCCACTCAAAATTCCCAATGGTCGGATTTGTATATCGTATACTTGCGAATAGGATCAGCCACCATTGAGCAATTGCTCAAATTAATCGCCCTGTAGAGGCGGATATATAAAGGAATAAATGAATGACTACCAACAACACGCGTCTGTTTAAAAAGTCTCTTTTAGCAGTAACAATCACACTGGCGTCTTCGCAAGCGATGGCAGCAGGTTTCCAACTGAACTCACAATCAGCAACCGGCCTTGGCCGTGCTTTCGCTGGTGATGCAGTAATCGCAGATAACGCTTCTGTTATGGCTCGTAACTCAGCAGCAATGGCTTTGTTTGATTCATCTCAGTTTTCTGCTGGTATCAACTACATCGAGACTGACATCGATGTTACAAACGTGAAAGCAGGCGGCACAGTGCCTGTCGATAGCGCAAACAATAGCAGTGGTACTCCGGTTCCTAATATCTACTATATCCACCGACTAAATGACCAATGGGCATTTGGTGCTGGTATCTACTCAAACTTTGGTACAACTAATAATTTTGATAGCAGCTTTGGTTCAAGCAGCGCTTTAGGCGGTGCACACACTGGTGTGTCTGCATTTGGCGGAACAACTGAAATTAAGAGCATAAACTATGCGCTATCAGCTTCATACCGTGTTAACGAGCAGTTCTCTGTTGGCGCTGGTTTAGATATTGTTCAAGGTAGTGGTAAGCTTGAACGTAATTTAACAACGACGAACCCTTTAACAGGCGAAACTAGTACATCTAACCTAGCATCAATTGACGCGGATGGTGTTGGTGTAGGTTGGAACATTGGTGCGGTATATGAACTTGATTCAGCAAACCGCTTTGGCCTTTCTTACCACTACAGTCCCGAAATTGAAGCAGATGGCGACATGACTTTAGGTGGGGCGCTTCCATTAGATACGTTATACCTATCGTTACCAAGCATGGCTGAGTTCTCTGGTTACCATGAGATTAAAGATACTAAGTTTGCGGTTCACTACTCTGTTCAATGGATTGGTTGGAACACATTTGACACTTTAGAAGCGGATTCTGTTGCTGGTAAGCAAGAAATTGGTAACTACCAATGGCAAGATGGTTGGCACTACGCAATCGGTGGTACTTACTTCCTAAACGATGCTTGGACTCTGCGCGCTGGTTACATGTATGACACAGCTGCTCAAGATAAAGTAACTTCGATTTCTGTTCCTGATTCTGACCGTCAATGGTTCTCTGCAGGTTTCACATACGCATTCAAACAGCAGCATACTGTTGACTTCGGCTTTACTTACCTGCTAGGTGAAGATGTAGATGTAAACGAGGGTAATGGTACGCTAACAGCAACTACTCATGCAGATGCTATCCTAGCTGGTGTTCAATACAGCTACAGCTTCTAATATAAGCTAAGTTATTAATCCCAAAGGGTCGCATTACGCGACCCTTTTTTATTGCCTAAACCACTGACCTACTTCAATTTAAGCTTACAACTGTAGCCTGCAAGGTCAATATATGACTACAAGTGTACGCTCAAACTTCGCAACACAGCCGAAACATTTAGATTATTTCTCTAATAATTAAACACATTTACTCATTAAATCCCTAAAACACTGTTTTATTCGAATTTCATTTTTAAAGTAATGACTCTAAAAGTAGAATCACGCCACTAAATACTTATGATTCAGCGAACATAATAATGAAAATGAATAAGACTCTTCTATCTGCTGCAGTGGCAGTTGGACTACTTTCGACTTCTACCGTGACTCAAGCGGCAGGTTTTCAACTAGCAGAATACTCAGCAACAGGCCTAGGCCGCGCATACGCTGGTGAAGCAGCAATGGCTGACGGTGCGGATGCACAGTGGCGCAACCCAGCAATGCTGACTTACCTAGAAGGTACTCAAGTTTCTGTTGGCGCTATTTATGTTGATCCAAACATCGATATCAACGGTACTTCTACGTCTATGATGGGACAACCTACTGCGTCAAATTCTAGCGATTTTGCCCACAGTGCAGTCATCCCTAACTTTTACGTTTCTCATAAGTACAACGACAAGTTCGCATTAGGCTTTGCTGCGGGTACTAACTACGGTATGGAAACAGACCTAGGTAAAGACTTTGGTGGCGCTAACCATGGTAACGAAGCAAGTGTTACGACAATGGAGCTAAACCTAAACGCGGCATACCAAGTACTTGAAAGCGTATCTATTGGTGGTGGTATTCGTTACATCATGGCTGAAGGCAGCTTTGGTGCGGTATCTACAGCTAACTCTCTAGTTCCTATTCCTCAAGGTACAGCTTTAAAATACATGGAAGGTGATGACACAGCGTGGGGCTGGCAAGTTGGCACCGCTTGGCAGATTAATGAAAACAACCGCCTTGGTTTTACCTACAAGTCAGAAGTAGATCTAACGCTTGAAGGTCACGCAAATGGTGTCGCTTTTGATGCTGTTGCTGGCGCTTTGGGTACTCCAGTCAAGTCAAAATACAACGGTTCAATGCAACTTGCATTGCCAGCTACCGCCGAGCTTGCAAGCTTCCATCAACTATCAGATAAGGTCGCTGTACATGCGAGCGTTAACTGGACTAACTGGAGCAGCTTTAAAGAACTAGTAGCTGACATCCCTGAATTCGGTCCTGCTCGAACTCAAGATATCAAGCAAGAGAACTGGGAAGATAACTACCGCTTTGCTATCGGTACAACTTACCAAATGACACCTAAACTGGCTCTGCGTTCTGGTATCGCCTACGACACTTCAGCGGTAAGCGAAGAACACCGTACTGCGACTATTCCAGAAACAGACCGCACTTGGTTAAGTATTGGTGCTGGCTACCAATGGTCTGAGCAACTAACACTAGACGCCGGTTTCACTTACATCCTAGCGAAAGACGCAAAAATGGTTGAAGATGACGCAAGTTCTGCTCCATTTGGTGGTGACTTCGAAGGTGAAGTAACTGGTAGCATTTGGTTAGTGGGTATCCAAGCTAACTACCGCTTCTAATCTATTTGACTTAACCTAAAGTCATAAGCATTAAAAAGGCTCGATGTTGTTATCAACATCGAGCCTTTCTTTTATCGATAGTCTAAATCTTATTTCTAGTAATCTTCTAGATAACCATCGATGAAGTCTTCTTCTTCAAGGTCGACCTCTTCAGGTTCAATCTCGGCTTTGAAATCACGACGTTGAATGTAAACATCACGCGTCAATGCATATGGATCAGGAGAATTATCCAACAGCGCTTCTTGTGACACCAACTGAGCACGTGTTTCCATACCTTCGAAAGCCCACTTGCCTAAGCTTGCCCAAAAGTTTAAGAACGATAGAGGCACATACAAACCATCGACGGTTTCAGTCACTTCACGCGTCGTTACCGGGCCGTAACCTGGCACCATAAAGTACGGTCCATTCCCTACTCCGTAATGACCAATCGCATCAGAGAACGACTTGTCGTCGTACTTGGTGATCCCTGCTTCGCTGGCAATATCGATTAAGCCTAACAGACCAAAAGTTGAGTTAATCCAAAAACGATTGAAATGGTCGAGTGCTTTTTCACCATTTCCCATAAGGAGGTTGTTCACCATGCTTGATGGTTCGTCTAAGTTGGCTAGAAAATTGGAAATACCAGATCGCACTGGTACAGGAGTGTAGTCAACATAAGCGAGGGAAACAGGGCGAACCAAATAAGGATCTAGATATTCGTAGTTGATATCCCACATCGCTCGGTTGAAGCCTTCAAAAGGATCATTGGGGTGGGATTCTTCTACGTATTCTGAGGTTTCGAAATTATCATCGACACGACTCTCTTCCGGAGCACTAGAACAGCCCACCGTTAAACTTGCGATAAAAAGTAAACTCGAGAGTCTTAAAATACTGGCAGACATATCACCTTTTCCATAAGGAATTCAAATAATAAAAAAGGCCAGCAATCGCTGGCCTCAATTGGTTGCGTAAGTCTATACCGTTTATCGCAAAATCGGAATAGCTAACGCCTATGCAAAATGATGATTAATATTGCTTATTGATATCGACAGTTACTGGAGCACCCAGTTCAACCACTTCGCTCTCACCGTACCAATCACCATCGCGAGTTGAAACGTTACCATCTGTATCAAGCCTAGCTCTAACCATCAGAGTTTCAAGACTAGACAACTTCTGTCCTTCCATCATGCTGTTGCCATCATCAAGCACAACTGTACGAGGAAAAGTCCCTAGTGGGTAACGAGCTGCTGCGATAGGCATTGGCGAACCATCAGCTCTGTGTACTGACACGATCAACACTGAGTTAGGATCAGCATTAACATCACCAGACAGATCAAGTGTTACAGCAACGCTCTTACCTTGGTCGACACCCATAGCGTCACCCATTTTCTTCTGAGCACTTTCAATACTGCGCGACAACATTTCGTAACGGCTGTCTTGTGGGCCAATCATCTGCTGCATGATGCTCCAGTACTTCACCGCACCTGGGTAGTCTTGACGTTCAAATGCATCAAATGCTAGCAGTGAGAACACACGAAGGTCGACGTAATCGTTTTGAATCAAACGGCTCAAAATCAAACGTGCTTGGTTCTGATCAGCTTCATCAGGTGAAAGCATCAATGCTTGTGCGAAGCCTAACTGAACATCTTCGTTCTTAGGCTCAAGCTTGTACGCTCGTTCCATAGAATCTTTTGCTGTTTCAGCGTCGCGGTTAGCCAAAGCAATACGACCAAGCAGCAACCAACCTGTAGAATCTTTTGGCTGGTAGTGCAGACGAGTACGAAGTGCCAGAGTCAGATCTTCTAGTTCATCGTCTGTTAGCGCGCCACCTTCCGAAGACATTAGCTTTTTAGATAACTCAGGAAGGTTCGAACTCACTTCTTGCCAGTGTTGAACTTTATCCAACGCACCGAACTTGAAGTACATACCGTACGTCACAGCCACAACAAGGATAATCGACGGTACAACCACACCAAGCGTTGAGATTTTAGTCTTCTTCATCTCTTGCTTAGCTGGAACATCATCAAGCAGGGATTGTTTCAAATCAGCGATCAGCTCCTGCTGGTTATCAACAAGACCTTCTTCTGCTTCTACTTCTAGCTCATCTAGACGATCTTTGTAGAATGCTTTGTTCAACTCATCGCGCAGCACATCATCGTTGTTTGCCTTTTTATTAATGAAGGGCAGAACAATTAAGAAAATTGCCGCTAGCGAAAGGATAATGGTAGAAATCCAAAATAGAGTCATTACTTCTTATCTCCGTCGTTCTCTTCATCGAGTAACGCTTTTAAGCGAGCTTCTTTGTCTGCATCCCAGCCTTTATCTGACTCAACTGCTTTCGACTTTGATTTTCTGCTTCGTAAAATGATCAAACCGAAACCAAACACAACTACTGCAAAAGGACCAACCCAAAGGATTGACGTTGCTAGTGTCAGTGGAGGGTTGTAAGTAACAAAGTTACCGTAGCGAGCGATCATGTAATCAATGATATCTTGCTTCGACTTACCGTCTTTTGTCATCTCGTACACTTTCTGGCGCAAGTCGACTGCTAGCTCAGCGTTCGAATCGCCAATCGTGTTGTTCTGACATTTAGGGCAACGCAACGTGTTACTCAGCTCTTTGAACTGCTGTTCTTGATCAACGGTATCAAATTCATGAAACTCGATAGGCGCGGCAGAAACAGTCGCTGAAATAGCAAACGTAGCGAACAGAGTGATCAGGACCTTTTTAATCATTTCGCTTCCTCCAGCAACTCTTGATACATCGGCTCAAGCGTCGATGCCCAGTTGGTTGGATTCACGTCACCAACATGGCGGTAACGAACCACACCGTTAGCATCAATTAAGAACGTCTCAGGAGCACCATACACGCCAAGATCTAGACCTAGCATACCATCGCCATCAAATAAGCTGATTAAGTACGGGTTACCTAGTTCTTTTAGCCAACCAACAGCTTTGTTGCGATCATCTTTGTAGTTCATACCAATGATCTTAACGCCTTGAGCGGCCAATTTATTCAGATAAGAGTGCTCTGCATAACAGGTAGGACACCAAGTAGCCCACACATTAAGCAGCAGAGGTTCGCCTTTGAAGATCGCTTGATCATGAAACTTACCTGCTTGTTCTAAGTCTTCTAGACCGAACTCAGGCACAGGCTTACCAATCAATACTGACTCAAGTTTAGTCGGGTCATCACCCGACTGATTACGAACTAATTGAGTTGCAAAGACTCCAGCTAGAATCATAAAAGCAATCAATGGAATGAATAAAATCTTCTTGTTCATTCGAATTAAGCCCCCTGCTCTTCAGCCGACTTTTTTGTTGGCTTACGGAAACGGTAACGACGGTCACTAATAGCAATAGCACCACCAATCGACATGATCAAAGAACCAGCCCAGATCCAACGTACAAATGGTTTGTAGTAGATACGTACAGCCCAAGATTTGTTGTCGTCTAAACGTTCACCCATTGCGATATAAAGGTCGCGCGTTACGCCACGGTCAATCGCTGCTTCTGTCATCATAGACTTAGCTGTGGTGTAGAAACGTTTTTCAGCGTGAAGCGTGTTGATGTATTTACCTTCTTTGGTAATTTCAAAGTCAGCAATATAACCATCATAGTTAGGGCCATCTTTGTCACGAACTCCTGTAAACAGGAAGCTGTATTCTTCAAGCTGGTAGCTTTCACCTGGCGCCAAACGTACATCGCGTTCGATGCTGTAGTTTTGCACCATTGCAATACCAATCACTGTCACGGCTAAACCAATGTGACCACACATCATTGCCCAGTGGCTACGAGGCAGCTTAGTTAGACCTTTCAGGAATGTATGACGGTGAGTCGCACGCTCATGCAGCTCAAAGCCATGCATGAAGATGATCCAAAACGCCATTACCCAACCAGCAAAAGCAGTACCGCTGAAGCGGTCAGCCAGTAGAGCAACCATTAGCGCACTCAAGCCAAGTGAGAATGCACCTGAAATCAGCATTGGTTTAACGAGCTTAGACAGGTTGTCACGTTTCCAACGGATCAGTGGACCGATACCAAGTAGGAACGAGAACGGAATCATTAACCAGAAGAACAACATATCAAAGAATGGAGCACCGATTGATACTGAGCCCAAGCCTAACTGTTTGTGAACTAATGGTAGTAGCGTACCTACTAACACAACGACAAGCGCTGCAATCAATAATATGTTGTTACCAAGCAGTGCGTTTTCACGAGAAACCAAATCAAAATTACCGCGAACACGAACTGATGCGCCTTTAACCGCAAACAACAGTAGTGAACCACCAATAACAAAGACTAGGAAACCTAGAATAAACATACCGCGAGCAGGATCCGACGCAAATGCGTGAACCGATACCAAGATGCCCGAACGAACTAAGAATGTACCTAGTAAGCTTAGCGAGAATGCAGAGATAGCCAGTAATACTGTCCAAGCTTTAAATGTGCCACGCTTTTCGGTTACCGCTAGTGAGTGCATCAGTGCAGTACCAGCCAACCAAGGCATGAATGAAGCGTTTTCTACTGGATCCCAGAACCACCAGCCACCCCAGCCAAGTTCGTAGTAAGCCCACCATGAACCTAATGCGATACCTACTGTTAGGAATAACCAAGCTGCGATTGTCCAAGGACGCGACCAACGAGCCCATGCCGTATCAAGACGACCACTCATTAGAGAAGCGATTGCGAAAGAGAACGCAACAGAGAAACCTACATAGCCCATGTAAAGCATTGGCGGGTGAATAATCAAACCCGGGTCTTGCAGTAGTGGGTTCAAGTCACGGCCATCTACAGGGAAGAAAGGCAATGTACGTAGGAACGGGTTAGAGGTTACGATAATGAACAGCAAGAAGCCGACAGTAATCAAACCCATGATAGCCAGTACGCGAGCCACAGACTCTTGAGGCATACCACGGCTGAACGTCGCTACTGCAACCGTCCAACCTGCTTGGATAAGAACCCAAAGCAGTAATGAACCTTCGTGAGCGCCCCAAACCGCCGTGATTCGGTAGTACCAAGGCAGTTGGCTATTCGAATTGCTTGCTACGTATTGAATCGTAAAATCATTGGTGTAGAACGCGTAACACAGGATAAAAAACGAAATCGCTAGGAATCCGAACATTCCCCACGACAACGGTCGTGCACTGTTCATCAATAATGTGTTATTTCGAGCGGCTCCATACAATGGGAGCACGCTTAGCAGCAATGCAAGTCCCAAAGACAGGATCATCGCAAAATGGCCGATCTCGGCTATCATTGAGCATTTCCTTCTTTTTGTTCAGTTGTGTATTGCAAAGGCTCATGAGTCTTCTTCATTGCTTCTGCAACTTCAGAAGGCATGTACTCTTCATCGTGCTTTGCCAACACCTCGAACGCTTCAATTGTCGTCGCATCTTTAAGGACACCCTGAGCAACAATACCTTGGCCTTCACGGAAAAGATCAGGAAGGATGCCATCATATAAAATCGTTACTTTAGGGCCTACATCCGCCAAATCGAAGCTTACACGTAGTGATTCGCTGTCACGGCTTACAGAGCCGACTACAACCATGCCACCAATGCGCAGGCGTTGACCAACTTCAGGTTTTTTACCATCTTTGCCGTTGACCAGTTCAGTTGGTGTGTAGAACAGATCCATGTTCTGGTTAAGTGCATAAACCATCAATCCAATAGTCGCACTGATACCAAAAAAGATTGCTAAGACAATGCCCAGCCTCTTTTTACGTCTTGGGTTCATAGAGTGTTCTCCATATTTTTTGCTGCATCGATACGAGCTTGACGATCAACCTTAGCTTGTACTTCATTTAGTAATTGCTTACCACGACGAACACTTACCACCAGTAAAATGATCATCGCGAGGAATGTGATTCCAAATGCACTCCATACATAAGAGGCGTAGCCTCCCATGGCAAAGAAATCACTCAAAGATTCAAAATACATAATTACCTACCCTACTACGCTTTTTCAGCCGCAAGCTTGCGAACCCATGGACGGTGACTCTCTTTACTGATGATTTCGTTTCTAAAACGAACCATAGTCACAGCACCAAAGAAAAAGGCGAAGCCGAAAATATTAAGAAGAAGCGGCCATAACATGTCACTTGAAATAGAAGGCTTATCGAACTTAGTGATCGTCGCGCCCTGGTGAAGTGTGTTCCACCACTCTACTGAAAAGTGAATGATAGGTAGGTTGATGACACCAACAATAGCCAAAATGCCTGCCGCTTTGGCTGCAGTTTTTTGGTCGTCAAACGCGTGGTGTAGTGCAATCACACCTAAATATAGGAATAGAAGAATCAGCTCTGAGGTCAAACGCGCATCCCAAACCCACCAAGCGCCCCACATTGGTTTACCCCAAACAGCACCAGTTAGCAGCGCGATGAAGGTAAATACCGCACCGATAGGAGCCATAGCCAACGCGGCCATGTCTGATAGTCTTACCTGCCATACCAAGCCGATAAACGCTGCAATCGCCATCGACATGTACACGCCCATGGACCAAATCGCAGAAGGTACGTGGATGTAAATGATTCGGAAGCTATCACCTTGTTGGTAATCAGAAGGTGCAAATGCTAGTCCCCACACAGTACCGGCAGATAGACACAATAGCGCTAGGATAGAGAACCATGGCAGAAGTTTACCAGCAAGCTGATAGGAAGTTTCTGCTTTGGCATAGGGATGGAGCCATTTCCACATGTTGTAATCTCACTCTTACTTCATATTGCTTACAGCTATCACAGCTATAATTATTATAATTTATTTGGCTTACAGCCTCTTCCAGTGACTCTATGAGTTTGAAAGTTCCAATTAGTTCACTCTGAACAATCAAAGTGATGGTGAGTGCTTGGTTAATACTCTAATAGCTAGTTAACACTCACTCTTAGTGCTGCACTGATAGCAAATGGGGTGAGCGTCATTGCGCCCATTAGCATTGCCCCTAACACGGCTAGTTGTCCGTTATACGCAACACCTAGTGCTGCCGCATCAATCGCTGATGTAGCAAATATAAGAATTGGGATATACAGCGGCAAAATAAGCAGACTCAACAGCACACCGCCTTTTTGTAATCCAACCGTCAAAGCCACACCAATAGCACCAATAAAACTTAATGCAGGCGTACCAACCAACAAGGTTAAGACCACCGATAACCAAGTATCGAAATTCAAGGACAGCAGCACCGCTAACAACGGACTGATCAATATTAATGGTAACCCTGTCAATAACCAGTGCGCTATGACCTTGGACAATACTACCAACTGCAACGGGATGGGCATCAGCATCATCTGCTCAAGGGCACCGTCTTGAAAATCATCTCGGAATAGTCGTTCCAAAGAGAGCAATGCAGAAAGTAAAGCAGCAACCCAAACAATACCCGCAGCGATGCGCGCAAGCAGGTTCGGCTCAGGCCCAATACTCAGTGGAAAAAGGGTGATGACAATAATAAAAAACCACAGAGGGTTAAAGATATCGGCTTGGCGACGAAATGCGATCAGCAGCTCACGTCGAATGATCGTTGTCATTGAAGAGATCATATTACTCACCCAACTTTATTTTTCTTAGTTTCGGGCTATCAGCAAACATATCTTGGTGTGTGGTTAGTAACACAATGCCACCGTTATCTGCATGCTCAGAAAAAAGAGACTCTAAAACTTTAACGCCCTGCTTATCGATTGCAGTCAACGGTTCATCTAGAATCCACAACATTTGTTTACTCAACCAAAGACGAGCCAACGCCACACGGCGCTGTTGACCAGCTGAAAGTTGCCCCGCGGGCACGTCTTCCCTACCAGCAAGGCCAACCTGGGCCAACGCATGGTAAAGCTCTTCCTTGCTCGTTCCACCACTGTGAATCGATTGATAGAAACTCAAGTTCTCATAAGCACTGAGCTCGCGCTTCACACCAGTTTGATGACCAAGAAAAAGTAAATTTTGATGGTACACATCTCGACTCGTTTCAATGGACTCACCATCCCAACAAATAGTACCTTCATCACGATCGCCTAGCCCGGTGATAATCCTAAGGAGTGTCGTTTTCCCAGTACCGTTACGACCTTCAACTTGAACCAGCTCGCCAGGTTTCAATTGAAAAGACAACGATTCAAACAGAACCCTGTCGTCACGAATAGCAGTTAAATTTGAGACTTCTAGCATAGGTAAATTTAGTCGAGTAATGAGAGGGCTATAGTAGCACACCAACATGGTGACAAAACAGGACTAGGCGTTTTCGATAAGACAAAGTCCGTAAGAAACTGTTACCACCGCATCACAATTTACACATTTTCATCAACAAACTAGATATTGCCGTAGATACAAGTACTTATAAACATCGTTCTATATAGATATAGCAAGCATAAAAAAAGAAGCCGAAGCTTCTTTTAAGAGGTGTACGCGATAAACATCAATTGCTCAATACGCAGTAAGCGCTCAATTTAACGACGTCGAGGCGGGTCTCTGCGATCGCAAGAGGCATCGGGTTGATCATCGTACGATGAAGGGTTACTTCTCAACGAAGGGATTTTTTCCTTACCCGCGAGCTTATTCTGTAGAGACATCATTAGCTCAGCTTCCGCTTTAGGTAATTCACACTCTTCGATCAGTTCGTTTATCCCGGCACCAAGCTGAACCATTTTTGTTGCACGCGTATATAAGCGTCCATCGGTGTCAGCATGTTCCAACTCAACAATACGTTCATTCAAGTGCTTTATCAGATCTTGCTGTTCCGTCACTTTCTGGCCAAGGCCAACCACAACAGAGCGAACTTCGAGTAATTGCTTACTCGATTTTTGAAGCTCTTTGTCCAAGTTACGAACTTGCAGACGTGATTGATCGAGCTGCTTTTGAATTGCACGTTTTACTTTGCTAATCAAAATCACGATGAATAACGTAAAAACCCCAACACCTGATATCAGAACGACAGGGCTTAAAGGAAGCGCTTCAAACATTACAGGTGAGCCATCTCATCCCATTCGTCTTCGCTTAGTAGTTTGTTTAAATCTACTAGAATAAGCAGCTTGCCATCACGGTTACTTACACCTTGAATAAACTTAGCACTTTCATCAGTACCAACACTTGGCGTTGTGTCGATTTCAGAAGAACGCAGGTAAACCACTTCAGCAACGCTATCGACTAGAATGCCAATTACTTGACGCTCAGATTCAATAACGATAATACGAGTGTTATCTGTGATTTCACCTTGCATCAAGCCAAAGCGAGAACGAGTGTCGATAACAGTAACAACGTTACCACGCAGGTTGATAATACCTAGAACGTAATCTGGAGCACCCGGTACTGGAGCAATTTCGCTGTAACGCAGTACTTCACGCACTTGCATTACGTTGATGCCGTAAGTTTCTTCTTCTAGCTGGAAAGTCACCCATTGAAGTACTTCATCATTGGTTTGCTCTTTTCTTACTTCAACTTCACTCATATGAGACATAGATAATCCTCTTGCCGTCGTTACCGACCACTATTATTAACTTGATGCGTTTACTAGCTTAATGCTTTTACATCTAGCCCTGCGTTTAGCATGGCGATTAATGCTTCAACATGGATCAAAGCACACATTTTTTCTTTTACCATACCAGCGAGCCATGGGCGTTTCCCTGCCATTTCTCGCCAACGTACTTTATCTGTATTAAGTAGCTCGGTGCCTTTTAGCTCTGTGCCCGCAAGGCCCCACAAGCTCTCTCCAAGCATGACTATATATTGATAGTTTTCTTTGTACTCGTCACCTGATAGTTTCTCAGACATCACCCATTTTGCGGTGTCGACCACATCTAGCTGACTATCACGGTTGGTTTGTAAACCCAAATACCAAGCTGGCTTACCAATGATATGACTTAACTCTTCAAGGCGATGGATACCGCCCAGTTCATCAAGTGGTACCGCAAAGGTCACGCCGTTTACATCAAAATACAAAACTTGAAAGTCTTCTGTGCGAACCGTATTTTCCCAAGAGGTAAACTGGTTAGCACCTCCGGCTTGAGTTTCAAGTCCAATAACTGTCTCGACCTCAGGAGCATCAAGTTCAGACTCAACAGCCTTAACTTCTACTTGTTCCGTCTCCTGCGGTTCAGCTTGTAACTCTTCAATTTGCTGCGTTTCAACAGGTGGCTCTGCAGCAATTGATAAATCGGGTTCTGGAAGATTCCAATCTTGAATCTCTGGCTCTTCAAACACTTGAACAGACTCAACCGCGGCCTCAAACATTTGCATGTCTGCTTGCTGGGCGATTTTCTGGGTGTTCAGATCCATCAATTCATCAAGATTCAGCTCATCAACAACATTGGTCGCCTCTAAACGACTTAGTAGCTTCTGAACATCCTCAAGGTTAGGAACCTCAAACTCAGCCGCGCGTATTTCCGCGTAGCTTGAGTGGTGGCTCGAAAATTGGCGCTCTGGCTCTGGCTCTGGCTCTGGCTCTGGCTCTGGCTCTGGCTCTGGCTCTGGCTCTGGCTCTTCAGGTTGTGATTCGTCGCTAGACTCGTCAACAAAAAAATCGTCAGATTCAAAGCTTTCATCGCCTAACAGCGCAGTAAAGTAATCATCCAGTGCTTGTTCACTCGAGAGACTTGGCTGTGCCAATGTTGATTCTTTATTCGCGCTCATTTATCGCCAACCTTTCGAGATAAATAAGCAACTGTTTATAAGCAAAGACACCACGGCTACCTGATGCAAAATGAGATGCTGGCAAGCGTTTTAGACTTGCATCTCGAAACTTAGTATCTATCGGCACAGCAGATGTCCAAACTTGGTTAGGATAATCATCTTTGAGCTGCGTTAATGTTTGCAGTGAGGCTTTGGTTCGCTTGTCGTACATGGTCGGGACAATCGTCACCTTAAACGGTGTTTTGCGAGACTTCTGCATGATGGTCAAAGTGCGAATCATGCGCTCTAAGCCCTTCATCGCCAAAAATTCCGTCTGTACCGGAATCAAAATACGATCACTGGCAGCCAATGCATTCACCATCATCACACCCAGAATTGGCGGACAATCGATTAACACATAGTCGTAGTCATCTTTCAAAGCGGCCAAAGCGCGCTTCAAGATCAACCCCATGCCGCTTCGATTTCCCATTACGCGGTCTAATGTAGCCAAAGACATATGGGCAGGAATAATATCGATACCTTCAACTTCTGTTTGTAAAAGCAAAGGTCTTACTGTCTGCGCATTAAACTCACGCAACTGAAACAGATCAAACAGGCTCGATTCCACCGTATCTGAGTCGTAACCCAGATAGGTGGTCAGTGATGCATGTGGGTCAGTATCAACCAACAGAACACGGTGCCCCTTCAAAGCAAGTAAACCTGCTAGAGTCACGGTCGTGGTCGTTTTACCAACACCACCTTTTTGGTTTGCAACACTCCAAACAATCATTTCGATTTACCTAAGCTAACCCAACTTCAACCAAGATCCTTTCCGCGATGCGGTCTAGAGGTAGGTCTTCAGTAGAAATGCCAGCTTTTGCTACAGCTTGAGGCATACCATATACAACACAACTATCTTCGTCTTGTGCCCAAATCGTCGAGCCCGCAGTTTTCAACATACGCGAACCTTCTCGACCATCTGCGCCCATACCGGTCAGTATCATAGACAACACTTTGTCGCCGTAGATCTTCGCTGCAGAGCCAAATGTGACATCCACACAAGGCTTGTAGTTCATTCGGTCTCCGCCATCGATAATTCTTAGACGTGCAGACCCTGCACGGCCATCTACCATCATCTGTTTACCACCCGGAGCAAGATACGCCACTCCGGGTTTCAACACATCACCGTCTTGCGCTTCACGAACTTCAATCTTACACAAGGTGTTCAATCGACTAGCAAAAGCAGCGGTGAATGTGGCTGGCATATGCTGAACTAACACAATGGGATGTGGGTAGTTAGCAGGGATGCGCGTCAAAATCTTCTGTAGCGCAACAGGGCCGCCAGTCGAAGTACCAATTGCTGTTAATTGGTACTTCTTACCTGACGCTCTGAATTTTGCCGTTGATGCAACCGCTGGCTTCGCTGTCGAAGTCGCAGCTGCTGTTGAAATCGGTTGGCGTAATGGCGTAGATGTTGAAGTCGTTGCTGTCGCTCTCGGTGCAATAGGAGCACGACGCATAAACGCACGCTTTGCAGCAATCTGAATCACACGCTGTTGAAGCAATGCAACCGCATCGTCGCGGTTACGTGCGATGTCTTCAAACTTCTTAGGTAAGAAATCTAGAGCACCTGCATCTAGCGCATCTAACGTTGCTCTCGCTCCATCATGCGTTAACGATGAAAACATCAAAATAGGCGTTGGAGACGCGGCCATGATTTCACGAACAGCTGTGATGCCGTCCATGACAGGCATTTCAATGTCCATCGTGATTACGTCAGGTCTTAGCTGTTTCGCTTTCTCAACGGCTTCTTTACCGTTTACTGCTACATCAATGACTTCTAGGCGAGCCTCTGAGTTGATGATCTCGCTAACGCGACGACGAAAAAAACTCGAATCATCAACGACTAATACTTTAATCGCCATATTTATCCTTAAATTAAATTCTTGACGCAGCTGCGTACTGCTTCAACAAGTCCGGCACATCTAGAATCAATGCAATGTGTCCGTCACTTGTAATTGTCGCGCCTGCCATTCCTGGCGTGCCTTGCAGAAGCTTATCAAGTGGCTTGATCACGACTTCTTCTTGACCGATAAGCGTATCGACAACAAAACCAACTCGTTGGCTACCCAGCTGTACGATAACAACATGGCCGTGCCCTTTACGCAGTTCAACAATACCCGCTTTAGGAGCAAGCCAGTTTTGCAAGTAGAACAACGGAATAGACTTATCGCGAACGATGATCGTTAGCTGACCATCAACCACGTTTGTGCGGCTTAAGTCTAGGTGGAAGATCTCGTTAACCGATGCCAATGGCAATGCAAATGGGTGACCCGCAACACCGACCATCAAGGTTGGTAGAATCGCTAGGGTTAGTGGAACCTTGATGGTGATCTTGGTGCCTTGTCCCATTTCTGAATCAATATCAATAGAGCCGTTCAGTGTGTTGATCGCCGTTTTCACAACGTCCATGCCTACACCACGACCAGAGATATCCGAGATCTGCTCTTTGCTTGAGAAGCCAGGAGCAAAAATCAGGTTGAAACACTCTTTATTTGATAAGCGAGATGCTGCATCTTCATCCATCAGGCCACGTTTGACCGCAATAGCACGAAGCTTATCAGGGTCCATACCGCCACCGTCATCAACGATAGCCAGCTCAATATGATCACCTTCTTGAGAGGCAGACAAAATCACTTTACCCGTTTGTGATTTACCCGCAGCAACACGGTCGTTCGGCATTTCGATACCATGGTCGACAGAGTTTCTCACCAAGTGAATCAGGGGATCTGCAAGCGCTTCTACTAAATTTTTATCAAGGTCCGTTTCTTCGCCACGCATTTCAAGAACGATGTCTTTCTTCAAGCTACGAGCAAGATCGCGGACAACTCGTGGGAAGCGACCAAATACTTTCTTGATCGGCTGCATACGAGTCTTCATTACCGCACCTTGTAGGTCTGCAGTAACAACATCTAAGTTAGAGACAGCTTTCGACATTTCTTCGTCGTTGCTGTTGAGGCCTAGGCTGACAAGTCGGTTACGCACCAATACCAGTTCACCCACCATATTCATGATGGTATCCAGTGTTGATGTATCAACGCGAACTGTCGCTTCAGCTTGCTGCTTCTTAGCCGGCGCTTTAACTTCAGCTTTTGCTGGAGCGCTCGGTTTCGGCTCGGCTTTAACGGCAACTGGTGCTGCTGGTTGCGGTTTAGGCGTTGCTTGCGGTGCAACTGCCTTAACTTCTGCAGGCTTAGTCGCTGCATCCAGTTCTTCAATCGAAGGTCCATTGCCTGATCCGTGTAACTGGTCCAGTAACTTCTCGAACTCTTCGTCAGTCATCAGATCATCGCCTTCAGACATCGCCGAAACAGGTGCTGCAGAAGGTGCTGGCGGTGGAGGAGGCGTTGAACTCGCAGCCGTCGGGCTGTTACCCGCACCATGCAGTTCATCTAGTAACTTTTCAAATTCATCGTCAGTAATATCACCGCTGTCAGCAACTGGCTGAGGTGTAACAGGTGCTGGCGGCGGTGTTGGTACAGAAGATGCTGTTGGCGAACCACCTTTACCGTGAAGTTCATCAAGCAGGCGCTCAAACTCATCTTCAGAGATATCATCCACTGAAGAGGCACTGATGCTTGAACTTTCGACAACCGGTTCAGGGGCTGCAACGATCGGCTCAGGGATAACAGGTGTTGACGCTTCTTCTGGTGTAACTTCATCAACTGATTCTGGCTTACAGAGGCGGTGAAGTTCATCCAATAAAGCTTGGTCTGCTGGCACTAAAGGTTCCTGATCTTGCACGGCTTGAAACTGTGTATTAACAGTATCTAACGCCTGCAGCATAGTATCCATCAAACCTGATGTTACGCTGCGTTGGCCGTTTCGTAGAATGTCGAACACATTCTCGGCACCATGACAAGTATCCACCAGCTCAGTTAATGCTAGGAAACCAGCACCACCTTTTACTGTATGGAAACCACGGAAAATAGCATTTAATAGGTCTTTGTCGTCAGGATTATTCTCAAGCTCTACCAGTTGCTCTGATAGAAGTTCAAGGATCTCTCCTGCTTCAACTAAAAAGTCCTGAAGAATATCTTCGTCTAAATCGTAGCTCATACGTTACCTTTAAAATCCAAGACTGGATAACAAATCGTCGACTTCATCCTGAGATGCAACAGCGTCTTCGCGCTCTTCTGGGTTCATAATTGGACCCTCAGGCGCAATCGATGCTTTCCTCTCTGACTCTGGAGTTGGCTCTATTTGATTCGCACCGAATACCGTGAGAATCTCGACCAAACGTCCTTCTACCTCATTCACCAAGGTAATAACTTTGCTAATTATCTGCCCAGTTAAATCTTGGAAATCCTGAGCCATCAAGATTTCAGTCAATTGTCCGCGTAGTTCAGTGCTGTCGCCTTCTACTTGGACAAGCAATCCATCAATGCGGTGACATAAAGCTTTAAATTGTGCCAGCTCAATGCGGCCATGCATCAGTTCATTCCATTGAGGCCTTACTTGAAGTAAACACTCGTGTAGGTTGTCTGCAATTGGCATACAGCGATCGACAGCGTCCATCGTCTTATTTGCCGCCACTTCCGTTTTATCAATGACATACTGAAGGCGATCCCTTGCGTCAGGGATTTCGTCATTTGCGATAACGCTGATGCGCTCATCGAAATTAAATTGAGTCAAAGAATCATGGAGGTCGCGAGTCAGACTTCCTATTTCTTGAAGCATTGGATTGTCTTGAAGACTAAAATTATCTTCATAAATGCTTCTAACAAGAGAATCAGCATTCTGCTGCTCATCGTTCTCAAGCAGCTCTACTAATTTTTTTGCTTGTTCTAATGAAATCATCCTGAATTCGGCCTTACTCCGCATACTTTGTGCGCTTAGGCTATCGAGATAAACAGAGAACTTATCAGCTAATGTTTACCTAGAAATGCCTAAATTTATTGATGCTTATAAGCGATCAAAAATCTTATCAAGTTTCTCTTTCAGCGTTGCAGCAGTGAAAGGCTTCACAATGTAACCATTAACACCCGCTTGCGCTGCTTCGATGATCTGCTCACGCTTCGCTTCTGCCGTGATCATAAGCACGGGAAGGTGCTTAAGTTCTGCGTCTGCGCGAATGTGTTTAAGCAGGTCAATCCCTTGCATGCCCGGCATGTTCCAGTCAGTTACCACGAAATCAAATTCGCCTTTTTTCAGCATAGGTAACGCGGTCAAGCCATCGTCTGCTTCTTGAGTGTTGTTGAAACCTAAGTCGCGAAGTAGGTTTTTAACAATTCGGCGCATCGTTGAAAAGTCATCAACAATGAGAATTTTCATGTTTTTGTTCAAATTAGCCTCCACTGAATAGGATCAGTGTTGTTAGTCGTTCTGTGTCCAAGCACTTAACTTAGTGCGTAAACGCTGCATAGATTGGCTCAGTATTTGGCTGACACGAGATTCGCTGACACCTAACACTTCCCCAATCTCTTTTAAATTGAGTTCTTCGTCGTAATAAAGCGAAAGCACAAGGCCTTCCCTTTCCGGAAGTTGTTTTATCGAATCGATCAAAGCTTGGCGGAATGACTCATCAGCAACCCCTTGAAAAGGCGTATTATCTTGAGAGTCTTCATTCGGAGATATTACATCATCTGAGACGCCTAAATCTTCGATTCCAACCAGTCTTGAACAATTAATGTCAGTTAAAGCACTGTGATACTGCTCTAAACTGAGTCCCATGTGTTTTGCCACTTCGGCATCACTCGGGTCACGGTTGAGGATACCCTCTAACTCCGCGATTGCACTGCTGATTTCTCGATTGTTTTTATGAACCGATCTCGGTACCCAGTCCCCACGGCGAATGTCATCTAACATTGCCCCGCGAATTCGAATACCGGCATACGTCTCAAAGCTTGCGCCTTTGGTACCATCATAGTTTTGTTGCGCTTCAATCAAGCCGATCATGCCAGCTTGAATTAAGTCATCAACTAATACATTAGGCGGTAATCGCCCCAACAAGTGATGAGCGATACGTTTAACCAACACAGAATACTTCTCAAAAAAAGCCTGTTGGCTATTGTGATTAGCATGTTGGTCGTAAGTAAGCGCTTTATTCACCAAATGGTTCCTCTATAAATTCAGTACGATTCAGCAGCCTTTCCACAAAGAACTCCAAGTGCCCACTTGGTGTTTTTGGTATTGGCCAGGTCAATGCTTTATTAGCCAAAGAGCTGATTGCCAATGCCGCTGGAGAGCGAGGATACGCATCGACTACGATTTTCTGTCTCTTGACTGATTGACGTACTTTATCATCTAAAGGAATACATGCTACGAGTTCGAGGCTCACATTCAAGAAGCGCTCTGTGACCAAAGTCAACTTTGCAAATAATTCTCGGCCTTCACGGTAGCTTCTGACCATATTTGCAACAACTTTGAACCGCTGAACTTGGTGTTCTCTGCTCAAGAGCTTAATCAAAGCATATGCATCCGTGATCGAGGTAGGTTCATCACATACCACGACAACCACGTCTTGCGCCGCTCTTGAGAAGCTGATTACCATGTCCGAAATACCGGCTGCGGTATCAACTAACAAGATGTCCATCTCGTCTTCAAGCGAACCGAATGCGCGAATCAAACCTGCATGCTGTGCGTGTGAAAGTTCAGTCATGCTTTGTGTGCCCGATGTCGCAGGAATAATTTTAATTCCGTGCGGCCCTTCGACAATCGCATCCTTAAGTTCACATTCGCCTGCCAACACATGCCCAAGGTTTCGTTTAGAACGAATACCCAGCATGATATCGACGTTAGCGAGGCCTAAGTCGGCATCTAGCACCATAACTTTTTTGCCTTGGCGCGCCATGCAAATAGCCATACCTAACGTCACATTAGATTTACCAACCCCTCCCTTACCACCGGTTACAGCGATAACTTTTGTGAGTGAAGGCTTGGTTAAGCGACGGAGGCCGCTAGCTTGATCATGTATCATATTTTCATTCATATTTATCCGCCGCCTAGAGCCCTTCAGAATCGCTATTCCAGTAATGAGGTTCATTCTCTGTAGATTTTTCTAATAACTCATTGGCCTTAGCAATCATGTACTTTGGCTGAGCTATAACGATATCTTCAGGAACTCGTTGACCATTTGCAATGTAAGCAACTGGTAATGCATTTTGTATTACGACACTGATGAATTCACCTAGACTTAGGGATTCATCCAGCTTAGTCATGATGCATCCCGACAACGGGATTCTTCTAAAGTGTTCAATTGTTTCTTGCAGCACTTTGCGTTGCGCGGTTGCAGGCAACACAAGGTAGCTATTGATAACGGAACCACTCTCTTGCATCAATGTGTCTAACTGCTCAGATAGGCGAACATCTCGTTGTCCCATGCCTGCAGTATCGACCAGAATTAGGCGACGATTACGTAACTGATATATTACATCGGCCAATTCACTAGAATCTTTAGCAACTCTTACAGGACAACCCATAATTCGACCATAGATCGATAACTGCTCATGTGCACCTATACGATATGTGTCAGTTGTCACTAGTGCTACGTTATCTGCGCCATATTCCATGGCAGCACGTGCAGCTAGCTTTGCAACAGTCGTTGTTTTACCCACGCCAGTTGGGCCAAGTAGAGCCACAATACCGCCGCGTTTTAAAATATCTTTTTGTGTAACGGAGATTTGGTCAGCAACCAAGGCTAACAACGCCTTCCACGCACGTGCAGGTTTGGTATCTTCAGGAATGTAACACGCCATTTGATCGGCAAGCTCTGCAGATACACCCATACGTTCAAGGCGTTTGATAAGCATGGCTCTAAGCGGTTCACGACGCTCAACTTCTTGCCACATTAATCCAGATACTTGATGCTCTAACAGACGACGAATTGAGGTCATCTCCTCGCGCATCGTTTCCATTTCAGTATCTGAACCTTTGGAATGCGTATTCTCACGACCACGATCATAACGGGTAGGATCCAAACGAGGTGCTGGACGCTCTACTCTGCGGTCTTCGGCAATCAATTGAGATAAACCTGTTTCACGAGCAAATGCAGAATCTAGGTTCCCGTGAGACTGTTGCTTACCATGTGATTGCTGATGGACGCGAGACTGCAAATTACTTTGAGTCTGATGACTATGAGGCTTATGACCCGTGCTTGATTGGCGATTGAGCAATGCAGACAATGAATCTTCATTTTCAGCACGATGTTGTGGCTCATCATCGGCGCCATGACTGTATTGCTTTAGCATATTCGCAAAGCGCTTGGTCATTGAGCGTCCACCTTCAGCATTCGACTGTAGGCTAACCTTATCATCGTCTAATTGACGTCGCCCTGCAGGAGCTGCGGGCGCGGCCATTTGCGTATATTGGCTTTGTGCAGGCTGCTGAGGTTTATTTGGTCTCTGGCTCGCTGTCGACGGGCTGGATTCACCATCAATAGCGGCAACAATTTCCACGCCACCTGCGACCTTTTTATTAGACATGATCACCGCTTCCGAACCAAGTTCTTCTTTAACTTGGAGCAAGGCCGTTCGCATATCTTTTGCAAAAAATCGTTTAATTTTCAATTCGATCGTCCGTTCTAATTAGGCGGCTTAATTACCAACAGCTTGTACTATACGTATCTGCTTTTCGTCCGGTATTTCTTGGTAAGACAAGACTCTCAAGCTTGGAATCGTGTTTTTCACGAACTTAGCCAGAGTCGAACGTAACACACCAGAGGTCAGTAGCACCGCGGGCTCACCTTTCAGCTCTTGCTCTTGTGTCGCGTGACTGAGGGATGTCTGTAAACGTTCGGCTAAACCAGGTTCAATACCAGCAGATTCTCCGCCGGATGCCTGCATGGTTTGATGCAAGATTTGTTCCAGCTCAGGAATCAAGGTTATCACTGGCAATTCCGGCTCTATACCATTGATTTCCTGAACAATTAGCCGTTTCAATGAGATACGAACCGCCGCCGTAAGTATGTCAGGTTCTTGACTTTTACCAGAATACTCCGACAAAGTTTGGACTATGGTTCGAATATCACGAATTGGAATGGCTTCATTCAATAGGTTCTGTAGCACTTTTACGACGACACCCAACTGCAATTGATCCGGTACAAAACCTTCCACCAGCTTAGGTGTTGAGCGGCTGAGCATCTCAAGCAAGTTCTGAACTTCTTCGTGACCAATAAGCTGCGATGCGTTATTGGTTAGCAGTTGGCTAAGGTGTGTCGCCAGTACAGTAGAAGAATCGACAACGGTATAACCTAGAGCTTGTGCATGTTCACGCTGCTCTTCACGTATCCATACAGCTTCAAGGCCAAAGGCAGGGTCAATCGTCGGCTCACCATCGATCATACCGTAAACTTGACCTGGGTTAATCGCGAGTTCCATGTCTGGTTTTATCTCAGCCTCACCTACCGCGACACCCATCAAGGTGATTCGGTAGCTGTTTGGGGTCAGTTCTAGATTATCGCGAATGTGCACCGCTGGGATCAAGAAACCAAAATCTTGAGACAGCTTCTTACGCACACCTTTAACGCGTTCAAGCAGTTCGCCTCCTTGGTCTCTATCCACCAAAGGAATCAAACGGTAACCTACTTCTAAGCCAATAATATCAACAGGTTGAACATCATCCCAAGAAAGCTCTTTCTGAGAGCCTACTTCTCCATTCGCTTCAACGGTCGCCGGAAGGTTAGGTTCTTCCGCCTTCTTCTTGTTCTTTTTATCGATGTAATACGCCCCTGCACCCGCAACAACTGCAAGGCTCAAGAACGAGAAATGTGGCATACCTGGAACAATACCCATGATGCCAAGGATTGCAGCGGTGATCATCAAGGCTTTTGGATTGTCGAACATCTGGAAGACGAGCTGCTGCCCCATGTCTTCATCAGTGTTTTGGCGCGTTACCATCATCGCGGCTGCAATAGACAGTAATAGAGATGGAATTTGTGCAACCAGACCATCACCGATAGTCAGTAGTGTGTAGATTTCAATTGCTTCACCAAAACCAAGGTCAAACTGAGCCATACCAATGCTCAAGCCACCAATGATATTGATGAATAAGATTAAGATACCAGCGATCGCATCGCCTTTAACAAACTTAGACGCACCGTCCATCGAACCGTAGAAGTCGGCTTCTTTGGTTACTTCAAAACGTCTCAGACGAGCCTGATCTTGGTCGATCAAACCAGCGTTCAAGTCGGCATCGATTGCCATCTGTTTACCCGGTAAGGCGTCCAAAGTGAAACGCGCGCTTACTTCCGAGATACGGCCTGCACCTTTGGTTACAACCATGAAGTTAATGATCATCAGAATCAAGAACACCACTAGACCTACGGCATAGTTACCACCGATAACCACGTTACCAAAGGCTTCAATCACGTTACCAGCCGCGTCGCCACCTTCATGACCATGAAGCAAGACCACACGTGTTGAAGCAACGTTCAAGGCTAATCGAAGCAGAGTCGCAATCAGAAGTACGGTCGGGAATGCAGCAAAGTCTAAAGGTCTGCGGGTATAAACCGAAACCAATAGCACAACCATAGACAGTGCAATGTTAAAGGTGAAGAACATATCCAACAAGAAAGCTGGAATTGGCAACACCACCATAGCAAGCGTTGCAAGTACCATAACAGGTGCACCAACCGCAGGCATGGCACGGTTCGGGATTTTAGGTAGCTTGTCCGCAAAAGGCAGGGAGAATTTCATAAATCTAGACAGTTTCGCTATGTTGTAGCTCTCTGAACAAGTGGATTAGATCTTAGTCAGGGCTGTTTTGCTATGGGCTTATAATGTTCAGGCTTACTACAGCAAACACTGTACCAACATCTCACGTCAAATTATCGCCATCACCTCAATAAAAGGAAGATTGGCTAGCTCACTATTATCAGGGTTCATCACGCAGAGCTCAAGCAATTGATCTAATGACGTAAATCAGGTGGGATCGGCATATTAGAATCTTGCAGTTTTGGTCTCTCACCACCTCGTTTTCGGTACTGCTTAAGCTGGAAAACATATGCAAGCACCTGCGCGACAGCCGTAAATAGACCGTCAGGAATTTGTTGTTCTAGTTCAGTGGTGTGATAAAGCGCCCTCGCCAATGGCGGTGCCGGAACAATATAGATATCGTTTTCGCGTGCAATTTCTCGGATTTTCATCGCCATGTGGTCGACACCTTTGGCAACCACAATCGGCGCTTTATCTTGATTCTGCTTATAACGCAGTGCCACGGAAAAGTGCTCTGGGTTGGTCACAATCACATCCGCTTGAGGGACGTCTGCCATCATACGACGCTGAGCCGCTTCCCTTTGTAGCATACGAATTCGGCCTTTTACTTCCGGCTTACCTTCGGTATCTTTGAATTCGTCTTTAACTTCTTGTTTAGTCATTTTCAGCTGATCAGCGTGTTGCCAGATCTGAAATGGGATATCAATGGCAACCACGATCAGCAAAGAGCAACTGATTAAAAGAATGAAGTTGAGCAAGATATCCAAAGCATGAAAGATATTCTGCGGATACACATCCATACTCAGCTGCATTAAATCATGCTGAGAGGCCTGAATAAGGTAAATAGCCATGCCTGATACAAGTGCCACTTTCAAAATAGATTTCAGCAGTTCAACCCAGCTTTGTAGGCCAAACATACGCTTGATACCACTGAGTGGATTGAGCTTAGACGCCTTTGGCATTGCAGCTTGCATCGAAAAGTTAATCCCGCCAACACCTGCCGCACCAATAACAGCCGCAACAAACAAAGTTATCAAGATTAAGAACAGTGGAAACAGTAAGTTCACCAGTGCGCCACCAGCGATTTCAAGGAGCTTGTTGGTGTCAAAGATCTCGTCGCGGCTCAGAGAAAACAGACGTTGCATGGCCTCGAACAAAGCCTTCGCCATCGATTCGCCAAACCACATTAATGCAATCGCACCGACTATCAGTACCGACGCTGAAGCTAGCTCTTTTGACCTTGCAACCTGCCCTTTCTCTTTGGCCTGTTGCAAGCGTTTGGGCGTGGCGTCTTCTGTGCGTTCTTGACCGTCTGACTCTGCCATTTCAGTCTCCTAGCAATCTAACCGGATTAGACGACATATCTGTTGTTCGCCTTGCATCCAGAATAGCTCATAGTGACTATACAAGCCGCCAAGGATGTACCAACAAAGTAACAGACCCACGAGTAGCGCAAATGCAAAACCCAAAGAAAAGATATTTAACTGAGGTGCAGCACGCGTCATTACACCAAAAGAAAGGTTAATCGTTAACAGTGCGATAATGCCCGACAAGGACATCGCCAATGCCGTTTTGAACATGATACCAAGCCACAACGCGAGCTCTCGAAAATCAACCGAAGTCAAAGAGCCACTGCCAATCGGCAAAGTCTTAAAGCTGAACACCACCAACTGCAGCATTTTCAAGTGACCGTCGGTTGCCAAGAAGAACATAGTGGCAAGTAGCATGAAGAGCTGACCCAATACTGGCGTGTTCTGTCCATTTGCTGGGTCGACCATTGAGGCGAAGCCCAGGCTCGATTGCATACCTAAGATCTGGCCGAGCATGACAAAGGTTTGAATCATGAACTGGGTGACGAAGCCCATAGCAACACCAATAACGATCTGTTCAAATACTGTCAAGAACCCCTGAAAAGACAGCAATTCAATATCTTTAGGAACAGCAGGAATGGCGGGCATTACGGCAAAGGTGATCGCCAAGCCTAAATACAGACGAATACGCGGCGACACAAAGCGCGCCCCTGTTACCGTCATCACCATCAGCATGGCGGAGATGCGTGTGTATGGCCAAAAATAATTGGCTAACCACTCTAGTACAAGGCTCGTCGGGTATTCCATATCGATTTAATACAGAACTTGCGGCAAGCGTTCGATGAGTTCAAAAAAGAACTCCATCATCATCTGAGTCATCCAGTGTGCAAATAGCATCAACGCCAACAAAGTCACAATCAAACGCGGCAAGAAACTCAGTGTTTGTTCGTTGATAGAGGTCGCAGCTTGGAAAACAGCGACGACTAAACCGATCAGCAGGCTCGGGATGATAATGGCGCAAACCATAATGAGTACCATCCAAAGGGCATCTCGGAACAACTCTACGAATATTTCAGGATTCATTATTCCCCCAGCTACAAGGCAAAACTGCCAGCGAGAGTGGAGAGTATCAAGTTCCAACCATCAACAAGAACAAACAGCATCAACTTAAACGGCAGCGATACAATCATTGGTGACAACATCATCATACCCATAGCCATTAATACCGATGCCACTACCAAGTCGATGATTAGGAAAGGCAAGAACAACATAAAGCCTATCTGGAAAGCCGTTTTCAATTCTGACGTGATAAATGCAGGAATCAGAACCGCCATTGAAACATCTTCAGGGTTGGTCACTTCCGCACCAGAGATCTCAACAAAGGTTTCTAGATCTTTGATTCGAGTCTGTTTAAGCATAAAGGACTTAATCGGTTCTTGGGCAACATCGAATGCCTGTCGTGCCGATATCTGTTCATTGAGATAAGGCTGAACTGCTTGTTCGTTAACTTGGTTAATCACTGGCGACATGATGAAGAAGGTCAAGAATATCGCGATACCAATAATCACTTGGTTAGACGGTGTTTGTTGTAGACCCATTGCCTGACGCAAGATAGACATCACCACCACAATACGGGTGAACGAGGTCATCAAAATCACCATCGCCGGCAAGAAGCCAAGCATGGTCATTAGAGCCAAGATCTGTAGGTTTATCGAGTAGTCTTCACCACCATTAGCATTGGTTGTCATGGTAAAGGCAGGTATGCCACCACCATTGCCGGTTAAGCTACCCGTTGTCATGGTTTGCGATTTGGCTTGGTCTTGTTCCATCGTGCTGATGGTTACCGACTCTGAGCCAGCGGTATTCGCAGGAATGACGGTGCCATCTTCAGCCTGTGCAAATACCGACATACTGAATACGAGTGAGCAGAGGAGAGTGAGCTGAACCAACAACATTTTAACCATTCGGAAAGCTCCGTTTTGGCAAACGTAAGATGAGTTCAAAAGTCCGTTACTTGTTTGCATCTTTTTTTATTAGCTGGGAAAGCTGACTTGAAAATGTACTTTTTTCCAGCATCTCCTGAGTAAGAGGTTTATCGAGCTTAGAAATTAGCTGGATAGATTGCGTGGTAATCCCGACTAAGAACTGATCATCACCAGCTTGAACAATAGCGATGCGTTCTTTAGTACCTACAGGAATTTGCCTAACAATCGCCAAGCCTTGCTGATTCGACATTGCAGGCACTTGCATTCGCTTGAGTAGCCAAGCAATAAATAAGATGAAGGCTATAACGAAAATTAGCGACCCAAAAGTGGTCGCTAAATCGAGAGATGGCGGCGTTGCAGCAAAGGCAACAGAAGGAGAAGATAACAAAGCTCCCCCCATAATTAGCCTAGCCAATCTTGGAGACAGAAAGCTCATTAACGCAGCTTCTTAATTCGTTCTGTCTGACTAATAACGTCAGTCAAACGAATACCAAACTTGTCGTTCACCACAACCACTTCACCATGAGCAATCAAGGTACCGTTTACCATCACATCCAGTGACTCACCAGCAATTCTATCTAGCTCAACAACCGAACCTTGGTTCAACTGAAGTAAATTACGGATACTGATCTGAGAGCGGCCAACTTCCATTGAGATAGTCACGGGGATATCCATGATGGTATCCAGTTTACGACGCTCATCTTCAGAAATCGGAGACGATGAATCGGTTAGCTCATCAAGTGGTGCCGCAAGCACGTCATCAACATCAATTGACGGTGCTGAAGGATCTTCACCAAGTGCCGCAGCCCACTCGTCTGCTAGCTTTTGATCTTCACTAGGTTCCATTACCAATTCCTATACTTTTATCTATTTTGCTATTCGTCATCGTCGCTATTTTCCAGCTCAGACATTAAGTCCTTGCCTAGAAAAGCGAGATCAGTTTTAACCACATGTGGTCTTTGAATTTTTTCAGAAATCTGTACTGCGAGCTTCTCACCGGAACGGCCCATTTTCACACGATACGTTGGCAGCTCTTCAACGAACATAGTCGCATGCTCAGGCATGTTCATTGGAATGACGTCACCGGGTCGCAGCTCCATCAAGTCACGCAGAGAAATATCTTGCTCTAGCAAGTTCACACGGAAGTTAACCGGCACATCCATAATTTCATCACGCAGCGCGGTACTCCAACGAACATCGGTTTCCATTTTATCTGATTGAACACCGGCATCCAGCAGTTCACGAATCGGCTCTACCATGGAGTAAGGCATCACGACGTGGAAGTCACCACCACCGCCATCCACTTCAATGTGGAATGAGCTTACAACAATCACTTCTGTTGGGCTCACAATGTTCGCCATACTTGGGTTCACTTCAGAATCCAAGTATTCAAACTCAACCCCCATCACTGGAGACCAAGCTTCTTTGTAATCTTCAAAAACAATTTTCAACAGTAACTGAATAATTCGTCTTTCGGTTGGCGTGAATTCACGGCCTTCAATCTTGGCGTGGAAACGTCCATCACCACCAAAAAAGTTCTCTACGAGAATAAAAACAAGACGAGCTTCCATGGTGATAAGCGCCGTGCCTTTCAGCGGGCGGAAACGAACCATGTTTAAACTAGTGGGTACATACAATGTGTTTTGGTACTCACCAAACTTCATCATCTGCACGCCGTTGATCGACACTTCAGCTGTTTTACGTAACATATTAAACAAGCTAATCCGCATATGACGTGCGAAACGCTCGTTAATAAGTTCAAGGGTCGGCATTCGACCACGGACGATTCGATCTTGAGATGAGAAGTCGAAATTGACCGCACTATCATTGTCGGTTTCTAAGACATCTTCTACGTCTTCAACATCATCAACGCCATGTAATAGCGCATCAATTTCGTCTTGGCTTAATAAATCGGTCACAAATTACCTATTGAATTACGAAGTCAGTGAATAACACTTTTTCAATCACAGGCTGGCCAACAGCTTGAGCCAGGCTTGCTTTAATATCTTCAGTCGCCTTATTTCGCAGTTCAACTCGCCCAGTTGGAGAGCGCAATTGATCAACCGTTGCTGAAGCGAACGTTGCTAATAAAGTACTCTCTACAAGAGGAGAGTGGTAACGAGCCAAGTCTTCATTCTTGCTGCCACGCACCATCAACTGTGCTTTTATCTGAACTAGGCGGTCTTTTTTATCACCTGTCACATTGAACAAGAAGGGCTGAGGGATATTAACATACATAACAGGCTCGGCTGCGACCACAGCAGTAGTAGGCTGAGACTGAGATTCTGAGGCACTATCATCAGAGCCTAAAAAAAAGAACAGTGCGCCACCTACGCCAAGTAGTAAAACGACTACCGCTATAATGATGATGAGAAGCTTACTCTTCCCTTTAAGTGCATCTTGTTCTTCTGCCATATTTTGCTCTAACTTCCTGTTCTTTCGATTAACTGACGGTACTTTCTATTAACTGGTTCTGTCTATTAACTAAGTGTACTTAGCCTGATATTAGGCATAATAACTAATTCCATCACGCTTTGATGCGACATTCAATTCAAGATTGCTGCCACTATCAAGGTTTTCATCACCTTGACCATCATTTGTGCGGTTAGCGCCGGATTGTTGTTCACCATTGTTGTATCTATCTCGCCCCTGGCCAGAGTTCTGTTGTTGAACTGACGAATCGGCAAGCTGCATCCCTTGTTGAGCGAGCATCTCTCTCAGACGAGGTAAGGTTTGCTCAATCACATCTCTCGCCAGCTGATTGCTCACGGTAAAGTGCACATTCGCGACGTCATTATTCATGGTCATTCGAATTTTCATCTGCCCCAATTCAGGTGGGTCGAGTCGGATGTCCAAGTTCTTAAGGTTTTTAGACATCATCATTTGGACTTTTTCAGCTACCTGCTCATTGGCTAGTTCTTTGGTGAGCTGTAAAGGAGCCTGTTGAGCAGCTTGAATTTCAGCTCGCGTAGGTGCCGAACCAACCGTTGCTGTACCTTGTGCGCCGGCCGCAGCAGCGATCTGCTGAGCAAAGGCCGAATCTTTAGAATCTTCTTTAGCACCCGCTTTTCCAAGACCAGACAGTGCAGCTGCACCGGCTCCAGTTTTAAGTAACATGTCCGTTGAGCCGGCTTTGGTCGCTGCAGGTGCTGCATTCATCGCCACCCCTTGCGCAGTTAAAGCAGGGTCTAACGCAGCTTGTTGTTGAGGTGAAGCAAGGTTAGCTTGTTGAGCCGCTGCCTGTTGGGCCGCATGCGCATTATTGGCATGCAACATTGCTGCCTTGCCTGAGACAGCATTGGCTGCAGCTTGAGACGAGGCCTGTGATGTCGCTTGCTGAGCAGCGGTCGTAACCGCCGCTGTTGATGCTACTGCCGCTAAGGCTTTAGCTTCATTCGAATTTGCATTATCCCAATCAATCGCGGTTGGGTTATCTGAGGTGCCAGTTGCGTTCGGGGCTTGGCTTAGTAAAGCACTAGCTTGTTGTTGAACGTTGGCGAGCTGTTGATTCAACACTTCTATATTAGAGGTTGCTTTAGCTAAGGCAGCTTGCTCGTCGACCGTTAACTTAGCGCCGCTTTGTTGCTTTTGTAGCAAACCGTCCACAACAGACTGCTCTGATTCAATCTGAGCGTTCAATTGGTTCAACGCTTTGGTATGAGCATCAACCTGTTTCGCTAGCTCAAGTTCAGCTGGTGAGAGTGCTTGGCTTTGATCGGTAGTAACCGCGCTAGCCTCATTTTTTTGGTTCAGCTCTCGACTCATACTTGCTTCAATTTGTTCTGGGGTAACGCCTTTATCCATCAGCTGTCGAATTTCATCATCTGATAACTGAGACACTCCCTTACCTCCGGTAAGCACAGCGATTTCAGAATCGACCTCAAGGCTCTTCTCTTGATTTGCTGCACTAGCTTGTTGTGTCGCATTACCCGCAATTGAAATTCCTGCAACAGAAGCACCCGCGACATTACCTTGGACTTGATCTATCTGACCTTGCTGAGGCAAGCCTTTGCCGTTTGGCGCTTGATTTAGAGCTTTGTTTGCCTCATCCAACTGACCAAGCAATTTATTGCCTTCACTCATCGCTACGCTGGCTTGCGACGCCTGCGTAGAACCATCTACAGCTGATAAATCCTGAGCTTGAGAAGCCTGTTCTTTAGAATCGTTAGTCGTAGCCTGCGCATCTTTACCAGCCGCCTTATCTGCGACATTGTTATCAGAGACAGTGTTATCAGCGATGGTGCTAGCAGTGCTTGTATTAGCTTTGAGCTGAGCCTCCGTTCCAGACACAGCCTCTGCAGAGGTTATATCTGTGGCTTTGTCGCCCTCTACTTCTGAAGCCACTTGTTTACTTTGTGCTTCGCTCACTTCGTCAGTCGCCTTTGATTTCGCTGAATCACTTTTCTTCGCTTCAGCTGACGCTTCACCTTCAGTAGCGGCGTGCTTTTCGTCAGATTTCAACGCGTTTTCAGTGTCTTTTACTGCGGCTTTACTGGCACTTTCTTCAAAGCCGAGCGCTTCTTTAAAAGACTCAAAGAAACCTTTAGCGTCGTCGGTCTCTTCTACCTTTGAAGAGGTAGAACCGGTGTCCAACAACGATGACGTTTTGTTGGTCGCTGAATTTGAGGAAAGACTAACATTCATATATACAAGCTCTATCTACTAGCTTTGCTGCGATGAATCATGCAACAAAAAGAAAGTCGGGTGCTTTTCATGCCTTTGGTGGACACGACGCGCAATTTTATATAAAACGGAGCAAGAAACATGCCTATAAGTTCTGTTCTCTCAACCTAAAGAGCAGTGGCTACCTTATTCATGGCTTAGGATCACATCTTCTTTCGGCTGTATAACAAAGTCGAGAACTCATCCATTTGCTTTTGTTCTCTTTGATCTTGCAGTTTTGCTTTCTCTTTCTGCTTTTTTTCCATCAACCACTCATAGGATTTACGTTTTTTGCGTAACTCCATCCAGTAGTTTTGACAGTTGTCGACTTGATTTTTAAAGTGGTGCTCCGCTTCTCTCTGTTTAGAAAGTGTTTCATCTAATTGAGTTAAGAAGCGGTTTAAGTGACCATATTGACTCGCCGTTAACCCGGCCTTGCCACGGTCTACAAGCTGCTGGCAGTAATCAAGTCGGTACTTTTCAATCTGCGCAACCTGCTCATAGTAACCTTGCAGCTCCGAGTTCGCTTTGTTGAGCGCGAGTACAGCTTGGTTCTCTTGATCTTTGGCTTGATCGAGCAAAAATTCTAATGCGTTATCCATGACTAACCTTATTCACTCGTTAGCCACCCAATACATGCTTTAACATGTTGACACACATGTCGTATGGGACAGTTTCTTTCATCTTCTGCTGCAAGTATTCATCCAGTTTTGGCTTCAAAGTGAAGGCACTATCAATTGCAGGATCAGTTCCTGGCTTGTAAGCACCAATCGAAACCAAATCTTGGTTTTTGCGACAAATAGACAGCACTTGCCTTACCGCTTTCGACATCAAAACATGTTCTTCAGTGGTAATTTGCGGCATAACACGACTGACAGATTTCTCGACATCGATCGCAGGGTAATGACCCGCATCCGCCATCTCACGCGACAACACAACGTGTCCATCAAGGATCGCTCGCGACGCATCAGCAATGGGGTCTTGTAAGTCATCGCCTTCGGTTAACACGGTAAAGAAAGCCGTAATCGAACCTTGTTCATCATTGCCGTTACCCGCACGTTCCACCAGCGCTGGAAGCTTGGCGAATACTGATGGCGGATAACCTTTAGTTGCTGGCGGCTCACCAACAGACAGAGCAATCTCACGCTGAGCCTGAGCAAAACGGGTCAATGAGTCCATCAACAACAAAACATCTAAACCTTGGTCGCGGAAATACTCGGCTACAGCCAACGCAGTTTGACAACCTTTTAATCGCATCAGTGGCGATGAGTCAGCAGGAGCTGCGACCACCACCGACCGCTTACGACCATCTTCACCAAGAATCTCTTCAATAAATTCTTTAACTTCTCGTCCACGCTCACCAATTAGACCTACAACCACTACCTGCGCGGTTGTGCCTCGAGTCATCATACCAAGCGTAACCGACTTACCGACACCAGAACCAGCGAACAGACCGATACGCTGTCCTTTACCTACGGTAAGTAGGCCATTAATCGCCTTTAAACCCACATCGAGTGGTTCAGAAATCGGTTTACGAGCTAAAGGGTTGATTGGATCAGCATTAAATGAAGCGCGCTGCTCGGTATAGATTGGACCTAGCCCGTCGAGTGGATTGCCTACGCCGTCGATCACTCGACCAAGCAGCTCCATACCTACAGGGATGCCACTTTCAGTGGTCATCGGTGTCACACGAGCGCCAGGTAAGATCCCAGTGATTTGCTCACTCGGCATCAAAAATAGGTTATCGCCTGAAAATCCGACGACTTCGGCTTCCATCTGACCAGACATAGTTTCAACTAGACACAGGCTGCCGATCGGAGCTTTACAGCCAGTAGCTTCAAGCGTTAAGCCAACAACGCGGACTAACTTACCTGATGCAATTGGTCGCGATTTTAGCCCTTCGACTTTGTATTGGCTGAGACGATTCGCTAACTCAAGCATTACTCATGACCCTGGTGACGGTTTGTACCACAGAAGTTCTGAATGACGTTTTTCACGCGATCTTCCATGCGGTAGTTAACGCTTGATTCACCCGCTTCGATTTGTACATCACCACGATTAAGTGCAGGCTCCGCAACTAGCGTCCAATTACGGCAATCCAATTCTGTTTCGCCATACGCAGAGCGAATAATCGCCACATCTTCCGGGTTAAGCTTCAAGGTAATCGCATGACCAGAAATTGGCAGGGACTCTACCGACTCTTTCACGGTATCTAATATGATTTGTGGATTGGTTTGTACTTCAACATGAACCACTTCTTTGACCATGGTCAGTACCATGTCTACCAGCTGCTTCTCAACCTGAGCATTCATCAGCTCTAATGGCTGAGCAAACTGGTTGGCAAGCCCCATAAAGATGGCAACTTGTTGCTGAATGTACTCTTGGCCAGCAGTCACGCCTTCAAGCTTACCGGCTTGATTGCCTTCTTCGTGGCCAGCGGCAAACCCTTCTTCTTTGCCTTTTTCGTAACCTTGTTTAAAACCAGCCTCTTGCCCTTGATGAAGGCCTTCTTGATAAGCACCTTGTTTGATCAGTTCGATCTGCTCTTCAGTTAGAACCAACTCTTCATCTTCAATGGCCTCTTCAACTGTCGGCATCCAACCAGGGTCGTAGTTAAACGCCGTTTCTTTGGCTTGTTTATTCACATCAGAGGTATAGTCAGGTAGCCCCCATTTCTGAGGTTGGGCAACCGTATTATCTTCTTCAGGGCGAAGGAAGCCGCGTTTTCTATCACCTGACATATCAGTACCTATCTATGAGTACGTCCAACTGCATTGTCAATTCAAGCAGTTAAACAGAGTTAATCTGTGGTTCGAAATTGGATAAAGAAAAGCCCCAACAGTGTGGGGCTTTTGAGGTTTCTGTATTAAAGGAACTCGTCGGCGCCACCAGACAGCATAATCTCACCACTGTCTGCCATCTTCCTCGCAATACCCAATATCTCTTTCTGAGCCGCTTCCACGTCAGAGACTTTCACTGGCGGCATCGCCTCAATATCGTCTCTCATCATATCGGAAGCACGTTTAGACATGTTCTTGAAGATCTTCTCACGTAGACCATCATCAGCACCTTTAAGTGCTTTCTGTAGAATGTCTTGTGGAACATCACGTAGCAGTCGCTGAACACCTTGGTCATCCACTTCAATAAGGTTTTCAAAGACAAACATAAGATCTTGAATCTGAGTTGCCATGTCTTCGTCTTGATCTCGAATTTGATCCATCAAGACACCTTCTACGTTGTTGTCCATGTAGTTCATGATCTCGGCCGCGGCTTTCAGGCCACCAATTTTGGCAGCTTGAGCACCAGCTTGACCCGCAAACTGTTTCTCCATGATCTCGTTCAACTCAGCAAGCGCCGAAGGTTGAACTTCTTCAAGGTTGGCAATACGCATCATCAGATCCAGACGAACACGCTCTGGGAATTGAGACAGAATCTCAGCCGATTGATCAGCATCGAGGTACGACAAAACAATAGTTTGAATTTGAGGGTGCTCATTGATGATGATGCTCGCCACTTGACGAGGGTCCATCCACTTAAGCGAATCTAAACCTTTCGAGCCTGTACCGAGAAGGATTTGGTCAACAAGGTTATTCGCCTTGTCTTCACCCAGAGCAGCCACCAACGCGTTGCGCATGAAGTCTTCGCTACCCATACCAATGTTGGTGTACTTCTGAATATCATCTAAAAAAGCACGGTGCACTGCGCCTACTTTCTCTTGAGATAGATCCGTAGCTCGTGCCATCGCACTACCCACACGCTGAACCTGCTTTGGTTCTAGGTGACGAATAATACCAGCAGCGTCTTCTTCATTTAAACTGAGTAACAAGATCGCAGCGCGCTCATCGCCTGAGATAGAGTCGATATCCACGCTAGAGACATCAAGCACTTCACCGCCTTCAGTTTGTTGTGGAACTATTTCGTTAGCCATCTACCATCCAATTCTTAACTACTTGAGCTGCTAGCTCCGGTTCATTCGCTACAAGTGCACGTACTGCTTTCAGCACATCCTCGTCTTTATGAAGGTTTGGCAAGTCAATGCTTGAACCAAATTCAAACAGCTCACCACCTTCAATATCACCACCAATTAAACTGGTTTCGCCGTCGATACCAATTGGCATGCCATCAGGGCCGTACATCTGTTCATCATTGTCAGCTGCTGGGTTAAGCAGTTTCTTCATTGCAGGGCGAACAAGTACCAATACCACCACAATAATAACTAAGGCACTCGCAAACCAACGTACCCAATCATTAAAGTTTGGATGCTCCCAGATAGGCACATCTGCCACAACATCTGTCACTTGTGGGGCGAACTGCATACTTAACACGTTGAGTAAATCACCACGGCTTTCATCAAAACCGACAGTACCAATCAATACCTGACGAATCGCATTGATTTCGCTCGCAGGGATTGGAGTATGAACCACTTCGCCCGTATCTGGGTTCAATGATTGACGGTCTTTGATCGCTACCGATACCGTCTGGCGGTTAACCGTGCCACTCTGTTTACGTTCATGGCTGATGGTTGTATCTAACTCAAAGTTTCGAGTTGCTTCTTTATGAACCGAGCCTTGCCCCGTCATCGAGCCGTCTTTCATCTGAGCAACATCTTGTGGGATTGACGCATCAGCAGGTGGCTGATTACTCAAAGCACCTGGAATACCCGCAACAGTATTTCCGCTGTTGTAATCTTCTAAGGTGTATTCACTTCGAGTCGCAGGTGTATTCGGATCAAAACGTTTTCTGGTTTGTTCCACTGCACTAAAGTCGAGCTGAATATCAACCTGAGCGGTATAGTTACCAAACCCAAGAATAGGAATCAGAATAGAGTCAATTTTTTCACGCAACGCTTGTTCTTGGTTGCGCTCTAACTCGTGTTCTTTACGACGCGCTGCAGACATAGGGTCTTGAGAGCCTGAGCTCAACAGTCGACCATGCTGATCAGTCACCGTAATACGTGAGGTTTTCATTCCCGGAACGGCACTAGCGACCATATCCACAACAGAATCGACTTCTTGTTGCTTAAGATTGTTACCCGTTTTAAGGGTTAGGAATACGGAAGCTGAAGCTTCTTGATTGTGACGCACAAACACGCTCTGCTTTGGCAACGCCAGTAAAACCTGAGCTTTACGCACCTGTTTCATCTGTTCAATGGCTTTGGCAAGTTGTCTTTCGCGGCTTAATTTAAGGCGTTCTTGTTCTAAACGTTGTGATACACCAAAGCCCATGTCTTGCATGAGGATGTCATCACCCGCGTTTCGCTCTTGGTTCAAACCAGCTCGAACCATATTGAGCTTCAGAGAATTGTACTCACTAGCCGGTACTGAGATGGTGTTGCCTTCAAGCGTGTACTCGATCTTTTGCAGATCCAAGTAGTCAAGAACGGGAATCAACTCTTCTGTTTCGTAAGCTCCTAGTGGACGCATTTCTGGCTCTTTCACCCAGAAAAACAGCATCACGATCAGCGCTACACAGATAGAGATAGAAAGAACTAAGACGACCTGACGAAGTAAATCGAGATCACCGACAGCCATATCGAACTTCGATGAACTGCGTTCACCTAGATCGGGATTTTGCCCTTCTCCGTCTAGCTCAGAGCCTGCAATAAGTGCGCGGTCATTGCTATCGCTTACGGTTAAATCTGTTGTTTGACTATTATCTGCCACTATTTAACTACCCAACTTATACCGGCATATTCATCAGCTCTTTGTACGATTCGACCAATTTATTTCTAATTTGGATCGTCGCCTCAAAAGCCACACTAGATTTATTACGAGCAATCATCACGTCCGAAAGGGATACGCTTTGGTCGCCGCTATCAAAACGAGCTTGAAGATCACCTGAGGTCTTTTGTAATGAGTTCACATTATTGATGGCATTAGTCAGCATGTTGCCAAAATCTGCACCGACCGCTTGCCCCGTTGCTGCGGGACGCGCGCTGGCAGCTTCAACCATCATTGCCTGCATTTCGCCTTGTAAACCATCTATTCTCATCTACTACCTCAGGAGTCAAAATTATGACCATCTATTTAGCTATATTATTGACAGAGCAATTAGCGTGCCACACATTAAATTGACTAGATATCGTAATACACTAGTCAGAAAGCTGACACTACTAATCTATCCTTAGTTTGGGATATCTATTCCAGCATCACGCATTTTCGCCAACTTGTAACGTAATGTGCGTGGGCTAATACCCAGTTTTTCCGCCATATCTTTACGTCGGCCATTACATGCGATCAGGGTTTCAAGAATGATCGCATACTCTTGATCTCTAAGCTCATTACCAAGCCCTTCGCTGCTAGCAACTATTTTATTAATTGGGTTTGCTTCTGCAACTGGCTTAATTTCTGGTGCCGCAACATCACTGCCTTCAACGATTTGTTGTAGGCTGCTTGCGTCTTGCCAGTCAACACCTTCAAGAAGAATGTGCTCACCAGAGATGTTCTCTTGCTCGCTCAATATTAACGCACGCTGTACCACATTATCTAATTCGCGAACATTGCCCGGCCACGGATAGTTGACGAGTTTGCTGATTGCTTGTGCTGACATCACTGGCACTGGCATACCAAGTTTGGTGCAATGGCGCTCAACTAAGTGCTTAGCTAAAGGCTCAATATCACCTTTACGCTCGCAAAGCGGAGGCCAAGAAATTGGGAATACATTCAGGCGATAGTACAAATCTTCACGGAAATTACCTTCAGACACATACTGTTTTAGATCTCGGTTACTGGTCGCTAATACACGGACGTCTAATTTGATGCTCTTGCGACTACCCAAGCGTTCAACTTCACGCTCTTGCAAGACGCGCAGTAGTTTCGCTTGTAGGCTAAGATCCATTTCACTGATCTCATCCAACAAAATGGTACCGCCTTGAGCTTGCTCAAATTTACCTGGACAAGCTTGAATAGCACCAGTAAATGCGCCTTTATCGTAGCCAAACAGGGTTGCTTCCAACATGTTATCTGGAATCGCGGCACAGTTAATCGCAACAAATGGACCGTCTTTACGGCTCGAAGCATTGTGAATATAGCGAGACATGACCTCTTTACCAGAACCACTTGGTCCCAACACTATGACGTTGGCATCGGTTTTAGCCACCTTATCAGCCAACATCATTAGCTTGATGCTTTTCTCATCGGCAACGATGGCATCGCCATTATCTTCCGATTTTACCGGAGCATAACGGCTCACCATATTGAGCAGTACTTCAGGCGCAAATGGCTTTGCCATATAGTCTATAGCGCCCTCTTTCATTGCGGCAACAGCGTCTTCAATGTTGGCATACGCTGTCATCAACAATACAGGTAGATTTGGCCAATGCTGCTTGATATTTCTTAGCAGTGCTAAGCCGCCCATACCTGCCATCTGCACATCAGAGACAACAATATCAACGGAGTTAGATTTCAATTTTACCAGAGCATCTTCCGCACAATCCGCTTCCAGCCATTCATAGCCAGCAAGCGCGAGAGTGTCGACAAGGGCTTCGCGAAGACCTTCATCATCTTCGACGATTAACACTTTGCTTTGAGCCATAGGATTCTCCAGTGTAAATTCAGTTAAAACTTATTAGTCTTCAGAAGAAGCGCTTCTTTCCAGCGGTAGACACATAGTAAAGCATGCGCCGTCCCCTTCTTCTGATATCAATTCCAGTCGGCCTTCATGTGCTCGACAGACCATTTGTACAACGGCTAAACCTAGACCTGTACCTTGCGAACGAGTAGTAAAGAAGGGTTCCATAATTTTACCTTGAAGCTCTTTCGGTACGCCGGGACCACTGTCTTGCACTGATATCTTAAGCTCGCCGTTTACGGGCCTAAAAAACACATCAATCTGCGATTCCTTGCCCGCAATTTGCACCGCGTTCAACACCAGGTTGCTTAACGCTGAGGCGATAGCGTTGGCGTTGCCAAACATTTGAGTCTGTTCGCCCTCAACTTCCTGGCAATAATCAATCTGGTTGGTTTTCAATGCCGCTTCTACCATAGGGTGAAATTCCGTGATCAATTCAGCCACAGTAAATGGCTTAACCACTTTGTTATCACCACCTTTGGCAAACAACAGCATGTCGTTCACTTGTTTCTCTAAGTCATGCAATCTATCCATAAGCTTAGATTGAAAACGCGTTTTTGTTGCCGGCGGCAGGTTTGGCGCGGCAAGATTTGATGCATATAGCATCGCACTTGAAAGCGGCGTACGAACTTGATGGGCAAGCGAGGCCACCATTCTGCCTAATGAAGACAAACGCTGAAGGTCACTCACGCGAGACTGCAATAGACGAGTTTCAGTCAGGTCGGTGATCAAAATAAGTTGACCTGTGGTTGACGCTGAAATCGCCAAACGCACTTTTCGCCCGTTCTTCAATGAAATCTCATGGCCATCGTCATCTTTTGGGTCAAAGGCACTTTGAATTACTGAAAACCACTTCTCACCAACCAACTCAACCCCAAGGATACGATGCGCTTCAGGGTTCGCTTCTCTCACTTCGCCATGAGTATCTAACAAGATAACCCCTGCAGGCATTACGTCGAGTACTTGCTTATAGCGTTCAACCTGCTGCTCAACAGAATCTAGGTGTGATTGATTTTCTGGTTCGTTAGCTACATGCATGTCAAAAATTTGCCTCAGATACTAAAACAGCCTGAGACGTACAACACGAGTCAGGCCATTTGCTATATTTATCACATAGTTAAGCAAGCAACAACTCGACTATGGTCTATCTATTCAGTCAGCTAGAGTTACCAAATAGCTAAGAAGTGTGTGTTAGTTTTTCGTTTTCATCGAAAACTGGACACTATCGCTGCAAGTTATATTTACGCATTTTTTCAACCAGAGTGGTCCTGCGCATTCCAAGCATATCAGCAGCACGAGCAACAATACCGCCCTGTGCTTCCAAGGCTTGATTGATCATATTCACTTCCATATCTGCGAGTAGCTCTTTCAGGTTAACCCCTTCTGGCGGTAACTCTTGAGGCGCATTAGCGTTGTCGGCAAGTTCATCTTGCTGATCAAAGCTAAAATCTTCTGCGAACAAGTCGGAAAGTGCGTCACGCTCTTGCTCTTCTTCAGAGACAAAGCTATTAAACTCAGGCTGGAATTCAGGAATATCACTGTATCGATATTTAGTGGGTAGATGATTCACATCAACCAAGCTATTCGGATACAGGATAACCATTCGCTCAACGAGGTTCGCTAGCTCACGAACGTTACCTGGCCAGTAGTGCTCCATCAAAGAATTGATAGCACGAGCCGTGAAGCAGATAGGCATACTGCCTTCCGCTTCCATTCGAGTCATTAGTTCTTGAAGCAACAGTGGAATATCTTCTTTACGATCTTGAAGCGCCGGCATTTCAATCGGGAATACATTCAAGCGATAATAAAGGTCTTCACGGAACGAATCATCATCGATCATATCTTCAAGGTTACGGTGGGTTGCTGCAATCACACGAACATCAGCTTGTATGGTGCTGTTACCACCTACGCGCTCAAAACATCGCTCTTGAAGCACTCGTAGCAGCTTAACTTGCATCGCCATTGGCATATCGCCAATTTCATCGAGAAACAGTGTGCCACCTTCAGCCAATTCAAAACGGCCTTTACGAGCGGTAATTGCACCAGTAAACGCGCCCTTCTCATGACCAAATAATTCACTTTCGAGCAAATCAGGTGGAATCGCGCCACAGTTCACTGGTACGAAAGGCCCTGAACGACGTTTAGAGTGGTAATGAATGTTACGCGCGACGACTTCTTTGCCTGTGCCTGACTCACCAAGAATCAGCACGTTTGCTTCCGTAGAAGAGACTTGTTCAATTAAATGACGTACTTCTTGAATGCCAGCACTTTGGCCTACTAGGCTGCGAAACAGTGTGTTCTTACGTGCAGAAGACACAACTTGAACACCTTTACGGCCTAAGAAGTCTTTACAGTGTCTTAATGCATCACTTAATTGCGGGTAGTTAAGAGGAAGTTCAAGCTCACCAACATAGTTAGTCAACTCGTCAACCGGGTGATTGTTTTTGCCAATCACCAGTAAAGGGATGTGATTGGCGTGAACAAGCTTCTCATTCAGTAATGCGTTGAAGCCTTTACCTTTAATGGTACCAATAATGCAGCCGGCCCACTGTAGTGACCAGTCAACTTTACGTGCTTGTTCAGAGCTGATTACTTCGCAGCTCTCTCCTACAAACTCTAATATTGTGCTTAAATTGTGACGATCTTGAGCGTTATCGTCGACGACAAGCAGTTTTGCCAAACCTTGCATAAGTAGGAATTATTGCCTTTATTTTGGTGCGATGCGGAAAAACAGTGAGCGACGTAGTCTATAAAACAGTGAAAAGTATCAATGATTATGGTCTACGTGGACAAATTTAGGAAATCAGCAACGAAAAAAGCCATTAGGCTATCTAATGGCTTCTATTTTATTTGATTAAAAAAATAAGGCAACCAACCAATTAAGGGATATGAGATTGGTTAAAACTGCAATTTTTCTTTAAATACCTACGTCAGCGGACGTCAAGTTGTGATATTCGTTCGGAATTTGGTCCCAAGCGCTCTTAATTTCACGGATAATATCGATAACATCATCAATAGGCTGTGGGTCATTTTTGTGATTTGCCGCAGAAATTTGCGTGATCATGAACTCATAAAGTTGATCTAGGTTTTTCGCAATATCGCCACCATCGTCCATAGATAGGCAACTACGTAGGCTAATAATGATATCTAGAGCCTTACCAAGTCGCTCACCTTTCACTGGGATGTTGCCTGCTTGCATTGCCGCTTTGCCTTGAATCAAACGCTCGATAGCTCCAGCCATTAGCATTTGTACAATCTTATGCGGTGAGGCAGCCGTTAGCTGACTATCCACTGATACCTTTTTATATGCCTGTAAAGAACCGCGCATAGTAAACCTCTTCTATAAAAACTTTTTGTATTGTTGAACTGATTTAGCGCCGTGACGGTATTTGTGTAAGGTCTTACCTACTCGACTCGTCTCAGACTGCATCAATTCGACTAATTTTCTGGTTCTGGTAATGGCTTCTAACCATTCAGAACTTTGCTTAACGTCGGGATGTGAGTCGATTATTTGAAGCACGTTTTGCAATAACTGTTCTCTGTTATCGACAAGCTGCGTTATTTCTTCAGCATTAATTTCACTAAATTCAAGTTTAGAGATAATTAATTGATCGAGTTCACAAAGCTCTTGTAGCTGACTATTCATCTATTAGCCCAACGCATTCATCATACTGCCCAGTTGAGATTGCATCTTACTGGTTGCATCTTGCATGGCCGTGAACTTAGAGTGTGTACGGTTCTCAAGGCTATCCATACGGCGATCAAGGGCGCTCTGGTCATCAACCAAACGGTAGTTTTGCTCGACTAAGCTCTTTTCTCGAGTACGAATTGAGCCCGTGATACCTGTGATACCTTGAATCGCATCTTCCACTTTTTTGGCGAAGCCGTTGTTACCGCCAAAGAACTCACCTAACTTATCAAAGTTATTGTTGAGTTGACGGTCAAGCATGTCGTAGTTGATTTCTAGCGAGCCTTGCCTTGTGGTCGTGATACCAAATTCAGTCAAGGACTTGAGGTTGTCTGGCGCACCTTCGATACTTGATGAAAATACCCCTTTCAATCGAGAATCGGCGTTACGAACCGTACTGTCTCCAGAAAGCGGCCCTTTTTGACCGGTCGTTGGATCAACACCGGCCAAGCTCTTAGACACCTGGTAAAACTGATTGTAAGAGTTAACGAAGGCTTCAATGTCTTGACGCACACTATTGCGGTCGTACTCCACACCAATTTCTGCCGGTGGCTTATCTTTTGGCGTTTTTCCCTTCACCGTAATATCAATACCTTCAACGGCATCTTCAATCACATTGTTATTACTAGAGAGTTGAGCAACACCATCTAGGACGACCATAGAATCTTGGCCAGCCTGAACTTCAGTCATACCGCTATAGGTATCAAAAGATTGTTGTGCCTGCGCGAGGTCAGCTTGCGCTTTATCGACCTTTTCTAAAAGCTCTCGCTCTTCAGGTTCTAATTTCGCACGCTCAATCTTTTTGGCTTGTTCAGCGGTCAATTCGCCTTTTTGAACTTTCTCAGCCAGATCGGCTTTTTCTTGTGAGATTTTCTCTTCGATACGCGCTTGCTCAGCCTCAAGCTTCTGTTGGGCTTCTTTAGGTGTCACGTATGAATCAGTCAGAGTACCTGAGGCAGAATTTGACCACCCTGGCACATCGGGTGCCTTCTCTATCGCTTTTTCATCAAGCTCAAGCTCGGGTGTGTAGTAAGAGTCTAAAAGAGTACCTGAGGCTGTTTCTGTCCAACCAGGGATATTGTCTTCAGGCATCACCGACTTTGCCGCCTGAGCTGCGTCTAGGGCAGCTTGGCCGTCGGCTGCGGCTTGCTCACCATAGCTAAGACTTTGAGAGTCTTCGTCAACATCTGAAATAGAATTGGTTTGGGCTTCTGGAATGATATTGCCATCTTCGTCGAGTGTTCCACTCACATTTGGGTCATCGTTAGCGATCGCTTCATCGATGAGTTCGACGGCTTTTCCAGCAGGGGTTAGAGCTAAAATATCTTGAGCAGCAACGCGTGCTTTCTCTAACGCTTTAACACGCTCTTCAAGAGTTTTGTATTCGAGTTTTTTTAGGGGATTAGCAGCATCTGACTCAACGTTGATGCTGATCTGCTGATCGGAACCAGACTGGTTCGAAGCAACAATAAGTCTTGGACCTTCGACATCGTTGATAATAGATGCACGAACGCCTGGGTTGCTATCAGCACCGTTTATACTGCGAACAACATCGATAAGTTTCGATCTGTCGCCAACTTGTACATCAAAGCTGTTATCACCAAGCGAAACCTGCAGCTTACCTGGGCCAAATTTCATGTCCTCTGACAATACATCAGAAGCCACTTTATGACTTTGGGCAAGCTGCAACACATCGATGGCATATTTGCCAGCGATCGCTTCGGTAGTCGCGGTTGCAGACACAAGACCTTCATCGGTACTTTCGACTGTTCGCACAGCAAAAGCTTTTTCCTGACGAAAGTTTGTCATCAGGTTTTTCATCGAATCAAGGGATTCTCTGAGTCTTCCATAGGCACTAATGCTGGTATCGATTCGCGTTCGTTCATTGTCAATTCGTTGCTGTTTGGGTACACGCTCCGAATCAACAATTTTGCTGACCATGGAATTAATATCCATGCCAGACGAAATCCCCATTGGGCCAAAACTCATTAAATCACCTCAATAATACGACTTAAACCTTCACCTCAAATATTCGACTATTCGAGTTTTGGGCTGCTAGGCGTCTTAGAATTTCAAGCATTTCTTCGTCAGGGATCTGGCGAATAATATCACCGGTTGTGGTCTCATAGATGGTCACTACATCCCTCCCCGATTCTTCATCGACCTTAAAAGCCACACCTTTATTGAGAGAAGAGATAAACTCATTTACCTTCTCCACCATTTTGACTCGCTCTTCATCATTTAACTCTTGTCTATGTTGAGCTAATTGAATCGCTGCTTCGGTAGCTTCCTCTTTCGATTTCTCTACCTTGCCATAAGATGTTGCTTCTTTTAGTCGCGAAATACTCGACGCACTACTACCTTCATCGCTTGCAATTTTAATGCCATTAGGTGAGCCATAAGGCTGGATGTTCGATGCGTTGGATGATATTTCCATAACACTCTCCCTCCCTCCTTTATGAGCCAAACAGTAAAACTCTACCCAAAGTAGAGTTTACCGCTACTTACCGAGGTAAGTTTAGCCCAATAAGCTTAGAGCTGCTGATGGTGACTGTTTTGCTTGAGCTAGGATAGAAGTACTCGCCTGTTGTAGGATTTGAGACTTAGTCATAGCCGTTGTTTCTTTCGCGTAATCGGTATCTTTGATACGGCTCTTAGACGCATTAACGTTTTCGTTGATGTTATCTAAGTTGCTGATTGCATGGTCAAAACGGTTTTGGAAAGCACCAAGAGATGCACGGTTACTATCAACAGATTTTAGTGCGCCATCAATGATAGATACCGCTTCGTTTGCACCAGCAACCGAGGTCACGTCGATGTCGTTAACAGTAACATCTTTGCCTGCACCGATACCAAGTTCACCCGCAAGGCTGCCGCCGAACTCAACATCACCATCAACTTTTTGGCTAGAAGCGAAAAGTTGCAGTTTGCCGCCTTCACCAACAGACGCTTTAACGTCTTGGCTTTGACCGTTGATGTAAGTTGCTAGCTCTTCCATATCGTTGCCTTCTTTCGCAGAAATAGACAACTCTTGTGCTTCGCCAAACTTATCGTTGTATTTGATCGTTAAGTCAGCGCCAGCACCTACGCGCCAAGAAGCATCTTTGCCTTCTTCTACGCCGTAGCTCTTACCACCCATGTCTTGAGTGTCGGTACGCATGTTATTCATAGTCAGCATTACTGCTTCACCAGAATCTGCACCGATTTGGAAAGATTGGCTACCGTAAGTACCGTTAAGAAGCTTGTTACCACCAAAAGAGGTCGTTTCAGCAATACGGTTAAGTTCTGTGTTTAGAGCAGAGACTTCTTCTTGGATCGCAACACGTTCAGATTTGCTGTTTGAACCATTTGAAGATTGAAGAGAAAGGTCACGCATACGTTGCAGAATGTTGGTTGACTCATTCATCGCACCTTCAGCAGTCTGTGCAATAGAGATACCGTCATTCGCGTTTTTCACAGCCATATCTAGGCCACGGCTTTGCGACGTTAAGCGGTTAGAGATTTGTAGGCCTGCAGCATCATCTTTTGCGCTATTAATTTTATAGCCAGAAGACAAACGCTCCATTGATTTTTGAGTACCTTCAGCCGCGCTATTCAGGTAGCGCTGAGCCGTCATTGCAGACACATTAGTGCTTACATTAATCGCCATAGTTGATCTCCTTTAGGCATTTTTTAATGCACTTATGTGACTCTCACCTCACACAAATACATGTCAATTTGTTTATGTACCAGTGTCTCTCTCACCTTACATTGGTACATATCATTTCTCTCAATCCCTTTAACGGCCCCTTAATTAGAAGCTTTAATAAAAAATGCGATTTTTTTCGTATTCTTTTCAACAACAAGGAAAAATGTGATCGGCCTTCAATTAATAGGTCAGCATTCGCTAAAGTTTCGTATCCTCGCTCATTTATAAGTGTCGCCTTGCACATAAAAACCAAAGCAGATCCCTAATATCTAGTTTTTGCTTCTGTTTTCCAACATTGCACTTTTCCAAATACACCTTCGCCAAATCGCAGGCAATAAAAAACCCAGCCGAAGCTGGGTCTGTTTAGCGCTCATCTCTCACCACGAGCTAATTTGTGGAAGCCTAACGTTAACGCTTATGATCAACCATGCTTATAGTCAACGTGGCCTTTCAATCGATTAACCTAGTAGGCTAAGTGCCGAGTTCGGAGCTTGCTTCGCTTGAGCAAGAATCGAGCTTGAAGCTTGAGAAAGGATCTGAGACTTAGTCATCTGAGTCGTTTCTTTCGCGAAATCGGTATCTTTAATACGGCTCTTAGATGCGTTAACG